>JBHEMM010000017.1:0-16427 GCA_046262595.1 Vulcanimicrobiaceae bacterium | reverse complement strand
CTACAACTGCGGCCGCGAGATCAGCACGCAAACCAGCGAGCAGATCGTCGATTCGATCATGGCGCTGCCCGAGGGAACGCGTGTTCAGCTGCTCGCGCCGCTCGTGCGCGGACGCAAGGGCGAGTACGCCAAGCTGTTCGAAGAGATCGGCAAAGAGGGCTTCGCGCGCGTGCGCGTTGACGGCGAGGCGAAAGAACTGCGCGAGAAGATCGTGCTCGACAAAAAGCGCAAGCACACGATCGAAGTTGTCGTGGATCGCCTCGTGATCAAGCCTGACATCCGCAAGCGCCTGGCCGATTCCGTGGAAACGACGCTGCGCTTATCCACGGGCATCGTTACCGCGCTGCTCGGCGACGGAAAAGAACTGACGTTCAGCGAGGCTTTCGCGTGCGTTTACTGCGGGCTTTCGTTCGAAGAGCTGGCGCCGCGCCTCTTCTCGTTCAACTCGCCTTACGGCGCGTGCCCCGGATGCACCGGCTTGGGCGAGAAAGTCGAGATCGATCCGTGGAAGGTCATTCCGGACCGGAGTAAATCGATCGATGACGGTGCGGTCGTCCCGTGGAGCAAATCCATAGGCAGCGGGCGTTTCCCCTCGATGAATCCGTATTATCTGCAGCAGCTCGAACGCGTGCTGCGCAAATACCGGGTGAAAACGTCGACGCCGATCGAAAAAATGTCGGACGAGGTTGTGGACGTGATCCTATACGGAACGGATCGGGAGCAGAACTTCGCCTATGAGTCTCGCGCAGGCAAGGTCTGGGAATACCGTTCCTCGTTTGAGGGCGTGGTGAATAATTTGCAGCGCCGTTACAACGAAACATCGAGCGACTACGTCAAAGAAGACATCGAGAAATACATGTCCGCGTCGACGTGTCCTCAATGCAAAGGCGCGCGTCTGAAGCCCGAAGCGCTCGCCGTCACGATCGGCGGCGCGAATATCGACGCGCTCACGCGCATGTCCATCGAGAACTGCGAGCAGTTTTTCAACGATTTCGCGCCCGCCGAGCGCGAATTCCAAATCGCGCATCAGGTGCTCAAAGAGATTCGCGCTCGCTTGGGTTTCTTAACGAACGTCGGGCTGAACTATCTCACGCTCTCGCGCCCGGCAACGACACTTTCCGGCGGCGAATCGCAGCGGATCCGCTTGGCAACGCAGATCGGCAGCTCGCTCGTGGGCGTGCTTTACATCTTGGACGAGCCGTCGATTGGACTGCATCAGCGCGATAACGATCGTCTGCTGGCAACGCTGCGCACCTTGCGCGATTTGGGCAACACGTTGATCGTCGTCGAGCACGACGAGGACACGATCCGTACGGCGGACGTCGTGGTGGACATCGGCCCAGGCGCGGGCGCGGAGGGCGGCCACATCCTGACCGTCGGGAACCTCGAACAGATTATCGCGCATCCCGATTCTGCGACCGGCGCATACATCTCCGGCCGCAGGTTCATCCCGATTCCGAAAACCCGGCGTGAAGCGCGAGGGTGGCTCAAAGTCAAAAACGCGCGCGCGAACAATTTGATCGGCGTCGACGTCGATTTTCCGATAGGCGTTTTCGGCTGCGTCACCGGCGTGAGCGGCAGCGGGAAATCGTCACTCGTCAATCAGGTTCTCGTGAAAGCGCTCAATCAGCACCTGCACGGGCAGCCTGCGGGCGGCACATACGGCGCGGTGCGCGGCGCCGATCAACTCGATAAGATGGTCGTGATCGATCAATCGCCTATCGGACGGACGCCGCGCAGCAACCCGGCCACCTACACGGGCTCGTTCGATCTGATCCGCGAATTGTTTTCGCTCGTTCCCGATGCAAAAATCCGCGGCTATACGCCCGGGCGCTTTTCGTTCAACGTCAAAGGCGGACGCTGCGAGGCTTGTCAAGGCGACGGCATCATCAAGATCGAGATGCATTTTCTGCCCGACGTCTACGTGCCGTGCGAGGTGTGCAAAGGCCGCCGTTACAACGCGCAGACGCTGGAAGTGAAATATAAGGGGAAGACGATCGCCGACGTGCTCGAGATGCGCGTGGACGAAGCGAACGCGTTCTTTTCGGCGATTCCGCGCATTCACAACAAGCTGCGCACGATCTGCGACGTCGGCCTGGGATACATCAAGATGGGCCAGCCGGCAACCACGCTTTCGGGCGGCGAAGCCCAGCGCGTCAAACTGGCAACCGAGCTCTCGCGCCGCTCGACCGGCCGAACGTTCTATGTCTTGGACGAGCCGACGACGGGATTGCATTTTGCCGACATTCATAAGCTGCTCGAAGTGCTGCAGCGCCTGGTACAAACGGGCAACACCGTGCTCGTGATCGAGCACAATCTGGATGTGATCAAGACCGCGGATTACCTTATCGACCTCGGGCCCGAAGGCGGCGACAAGGGCGGAACGGTGGTTGGAACCGGCACCCCGGAGCAGCTTGCGGCAAACAAGGCCTCATACACCGGCACGTATTTAGGCCCGGTGCTTGTCGACCAGCGTGCGGTCGGACACCACCTTCCCGACGCGATTGCCCTGGACGCAATGGAAAGCGAAAATATGCGCGTTTTAGATGACTTAGCGAAAGGCGGCCGGGTAGCGGTCGAAGCATAGACCCGGAGTGACGACCTTTTGGGTAGCGATGCTCGTCTGCGCGGATTTGGACCGCTCGCGCGACTTCTACCGTGACGTGCTCGGCCTAAAACTGAAAAGTAACCGTGCGCCGCATTGGATTGAATTCGAACTCGAGGGCGGCGCGACGCTCGTGCTGCATCCCAAAACGGAACTGGTCGCCGTGCGTCCCGGCTCGCTCCAGCTCGGTTTCAGCGTCCCGAACGTGGACCGGTTCATCGCCGACTGCGCGACGTTCACCGTGCCGGTATTTCAGGATCCGTACGACGAGCCGTTCGGGCGCATCGCGATCATCGGCGATCCCGACGGCTATCCGATTCAGATCATGACTCCGACGCGAAAGCAACGCATTCCGGCTTCGTGAAGCAGGCCGATCCGCCGGCGCGTGCGGCGCAACTGCGCGCGACGCTCGACGACGCGAACTACCGCTACTACGTTTTAGACGATCCGCAGATTGCCGACGCGGAGTACGACGCGCTGCTGCGCGAGCTGGCCGTTCTCGAGGACCGCTACCCCGAACTGCGCACGCCCGAGTCGCCCACGCAGCGCATCGGTGCCGAGCCCTCGGCGCAGTTCGGCCCCTTCGTTCACGAAAAGCCGATGCTCAGCTTGGGGAACGCGTTCAATGCAGCGGAGCTGCAAGCGTTCGACGAGCGCGTACGCAAGCTCGTGGGCGTGCAGCCCGCGTATACCGTCGAATTGAAGATTGACGGCTTGGCAACCGCCCTGCGCTACCGCGAGGGCCTCTTCGAGCGCGGCGGCACCCGCGGCGATGGCCGCACGGGCGAAGATGTGACGCCGAATCTGCGCACGATCGACGCCATCCCGCTGCGCCTGCGCGGCGAGCGTGCGACGCTGGAAGCCCGCGGCGAGGTGTACTTGTCCAAGCGCCGGTTCGAAACGCTTAACGCGCGGCGCGAACGCGAGGGTCTGCCGGCATTCGCCAATCCGCGGAACGCCGCGGCGGGCGGCGTCCGCCAGCTGGATCCGAAACTGACGCGCGAACGCCGGCTTTCGTTTTTCGCATACTCGCTCGATGCGCCGGGTTTGCAAACGCAGTGGGATGCGCTGCAGCGCCTGAAGGTCCTGGGATTCGCGGTCAATCCGCACGTCGCGCTGTGCAAAGACATCGCCGAAGTGAGCGCGTATTGCGAACGCTGGGAAACGGGACGCGACGAATTGGACTACGAGATCGACGGCGTCGTCGTCAAAGTCGACGATCTGGCGCTCCAGGAGCGCCTTGGCGCGGCCGGTCGCGACCCTCGCTGGGCCATTGCGTATAAGTTCAAAGCGCGCGAAGCGACGACCAAGCTCCTCGACATCGTCATCACGGTGGGCCGCACCGGCACGCTGAACCCGAACGCCGTGCTGGAGCCGGTTAAAATCGGCGGGGTCACCGTGCAGAACGCGACATTGCACAATGCCGACTACATTCGCAGCAACGATATCCGCGTGGGCGACACCGTGCTGGTCGTACGCGCCGGCGACGTCATACCGCGCGTCGTCGGACCCGTCGTGAGCGCACGCAAGAAGAAACTCGCGCCGTTCGTCATGCCGCTGCGCTGCCCGGTATGCGGAGCCGATGCGGACCGGCCCGAAGGCGAGGCGATGTCGCGCTGCACGAATGCGTCGTGTCCTGCGCAGGTGTTCGAACGCGTGCGGCATTTTTGCTCGCGCGGCGCGATGGACATCGAAGGGGTCGGCGACGTGCTGGCGCAGCAGCTCACGGGGAGCGGACTGGTTAAAACGATCGCCGATCTGTATGACGTGAACGGTGCCGCGCTTGCGGCTTTGCCGCGCATGGGGCAGAAAACGATTGAGAACGTTCTGCGCAGCATCGAGCGTTCCAAAACGCGCGGCCTGGTTCGCCTGCTGGCCGGCTTGGGAATCCGGTTCGTCGGCGTGCAGACCGCCCAGATGCTGGCCGACGATTTCGGCGATGCGGACAGCATCGGGCTCGCTTCAACGGAGGAGCTGCAGCGCAGTGAGGGCATTGGCCCGGAGGTGGCTTCGAGCGTGCACCTGTTTTTCCAACAGGCTGCGAACCGCGACATTCTCGCCCGCCTGAAGGCTGCGGGCGTGCAGATGACGGCACCGAAGCGCGAACGCAAACCCGACGGAGCTTTGGCCGGCAAAACGGTGGTGCTGACCGGTACACTGCCCTCGCTCACACGCGAGCAAGCCGCCGGAATGATCGCCGCGGCGGGTGGAAAAGTCAGCGGCACCGTGAGTAGGAAAACGAGTTACGTGATCGCCGGTGACGACGCGGGAAGCAAACTGACGAAGGCGCGCGAGCTCGGCGTGAGCATTCTCGATGAAGACGCATTGCGCGAAATGGTACAAACGTGAGCGCACTGACGATCGGCGTGCTTTCGGACACGCACATGCCGCACATGGGGAAGCACTTGCCCCGAGCGGTCGTCGAGGGAATGCGCGCGGCGCGGGTCGACGTGCTCGTGCACTGCGGCGACATGCTCGATGCAAGCGCCATTCCCGAACTCGAGGCGATCGCGCCGCTGCAGGCAATCGCCGGCAACAACGATTCATTCGACTTGCTGCGCCGCTTCGGCCGGAAGAAGATTCTGAGGTTCGGCAGCGTGCGCATCGGCATGGTGCACGGGCACGGCGCGCCCGGACGCGAGCGAACGCCGGATCATGCGTTCGCGCAATTCAAAAACGAAGACGTGCATGCGGTGCTTTTCGGACACTCGCACGTTCCGCTGTGCGAGTGGCGCGAAAAGCGGCTGCTCTTCAATCCCGGATCGCCCACCGACAAACGGCGTCAGGCTCAATACTCCTACGGGCTTTTGCGGATCTGCGAGGGACGCATCGAACCCGAACTACGCTTTTTCGCAAGCAAAGAACCGTAATGGATCCGCATCTCTACATCGGTCTAGCGGTGCTCGCGCTTGCGGCCGCCGGCGTCATTTCGTATGCGGCGCGTCCCGCAGCAGGGCCGTTGGGACGGATGTACCGCCTGCTTAACCGGCGTCCGCTGGTCAAGCCGTTCGATCCGCTCGCGCGAGAGATCTACGAACGCCAAGAAGACGGCGGCGATGACGCAGAGAGCGCAAGCAAACACGGCCCCAGCGCCTCGTAAACGTCGCGCGCGATAACGCCGCGCGGCCGCGATTTTGCCGCATGCCTTCCGGCAAAACCGTGCCAGTATGCGCCCACACGCGCCGCATCCGCCGGTGAAAGGCCTTGCGCCAGCAGCGTAGCGATGATGCCGGTGAGGACGTCGCCCGTTCCCGCAGTCGCCAGCGCAGGCGTTCCTGTCGTATTGATGTGCATCGTGACGCCGTCATAAATCAGCGTCGGCTCGCCTTTAAGCAGCGTCGTGACGCCGGTGCGATCGACGAACTCGCGTAAACGCGCCGCGCGCTCGCCCGGCGCGATCGTTCCTTTGCCTGAAAGACGCGCGAACTCGCCGGCGTGCGGCGTAAGCACGATCCGCTTGCCGCGCAGCGGCTCCAGATGTTTGCTGAGATGGAAGAGCGCGCTTGCATCGGCGACGCACGGCAGATCCGTCTGGGCCAGAACGCCGCGGACGATCGCGCCGGTGCGATCGTCCAGTCCCAAGCCCGGACCGGCGGCGATCGCGCCGGAACGCCGCGAAAGATCGAGCAGCGCGCTTACGGCACGATCGGCGTCGCCTTCGTCGATCGTTACGACGACCTGCTCGATCAAATGCGCGCGCAAGCTCTGCGCTGCCGCTTTGGGCGCCGCTGCGGTGACGTACCCCGCACCGGCGCGCGCGGCGCCCATCGCGCATAAAACCGCCGCTCCGGGGAACTGCGCCGAGCCGGCGATAACGAGCGGCGCACCCGCGCTGCGCTTGTCCGCATTCGCGCCGCGCGCCGGCAAAAGCGCAAGGAATTCGGCGTTATCGAGAGCGGCATACGTGCGTTCCTGCGCAGCAAGCAAATCTTGCGGAAAACCGATCGGCGCGACGATGATCTCGCCTGCGATCCGCCGATCGGCCAAAAGCAGACCGCTCTTTACCGCGCCGATGGCGACGGTCGCGGCGGCACGCAGCGCGGGTTCCCGAACCGCGCCGGTTTCGGCGTCTAATCCGGGCGGTACGTCGACCGCAATGCAAGGGGCGTCATGGGCGTTGAGCACGTCGATCAGCGCCGCAAGCGCAGGCGGCAGCGGCAAGCGCGCACCGGTGCCGAACAGCGCGACGATTACCACGTCGCAGCCGTTCACCGCCTCGCGCATCGCCGCCGGCGTTTCGGGGAATGGCAGCACACGCACGCCGGCCTTTGCCGCGCGATCTTCGGCGTCCGCCCGCGCCTCGCTCGGGGCCGTCGCAGTCTGCGCGTAGATCGTGCGCGAAACGTTTTCAAGATCGGCAAGCGCCGCAAAGGCATCGCCGCCGTTGTTCCCTGGGCCTGCGAAAGCGGCGATGCGTGAGCCGCCGGAAAACCGGCGAACGGCGCTCGCAATGGCGGCCCCGGCCCCGCGCATGAGCGCCGTCGCGCCCACGCGCTCGCAGGCGGCCGCATCGGCATCGCGCATTTGCGCTGGCGTGAGAACGATCATGCGCCTTCCAATATCACTACGGCCGCCGCCATATTCACGGTGTGTGTTATCGTCAGATGGATGGCGGTCACACCGCGGCGCTGGGTCAGGTCCGCAGCCTTTCCGCAGAGCAAAATCGCGGGTTTGCCGCTGCGTTCGTGCGTGATGCCGATCTCGCGCCAGGGGATTGCATGTCCGAACGCTTTGCGCGTCGCTTCTTTGGCCGCATAAAAGCCCGCCAAGCGTTCGGGCCAGTTACGCTTGCGCATTGCGTAGGCGAACTCTTCGGCAGTATAGATCTTGCGCGCGAACCATTCGCGCTGCGCCGCGTCGAAGTTGTATCGCGCCACCTCGGCAAGATCGATGCCCATTCCGATCACCATGCGGGGCAGCTTCGGTCCGGTGTCGAAAAACACCACCCGAGGATGGACACGCTTTTACGCATCGTTCCGGTCAATGCGATCGATCCCGGATTTCTTTCACGCCTCGGCTTGTGCTTGGAAGAGCGCTTTCTCTACCGGGCGCGTGTCGAACGCGCGCTGGCGCTTCCGCAAAGCGCGGTGAACAGTACGCGCGGCCAGCTGTTTTTGGCGACGCTGACGGCGAGGCTGCTGCGCACGTACCCCGACGGCGAGGGATTTCTCTTAGCGGTTACCGGCTTCGATCTCTACAAGACCTCGCATCGCTACATCTTCGGCGATGCCGACGAACAGCGTCGCGTGGCGGTCGTCTCGCTGCACCGTTTGCGCAGCGAATTTTACGGCGAGGACCCCGACGCGAATACGCTTTTTCAGCGTACGCTCAAAGAAGCGGTCCATGAACTGGGCCACGCCGGCGGCTTGAAGCATTGCTATAACGGGCGCTGCGCGATGTATTATTCCAACTCGATCTTCGAAACCGACAACAAGATGCCGCATTTCTGCGACGTCTGCGACAAACGGAGCCGGGCCCGGAACTAGTCTGCACGCTTACTGGGGAAGCGTTCAAGCCTGCGGCGGCTACGACTAAAATATTCTTAAGGTTTTACCGTAAGACTTGGTATGGCCACCGCCTTTAGCGGCGGGCTCTGAGGTATTCGTTTGATCCAAACTCGACTGGCCGCCTGGCGTTGCGGTCTGGGCATCGCACCCCGCATCGCACTCGCGCTCGCCGCGGCGGTTTTGTGCTTCGTCCTGGCGTGGTATGGCGCGCGTTTGCCGGCCTTCGAACTCGTTCTGCTGGCTCTCGTGACGCTCACGGCGGCGCTGGCGGGCTTTCCGGCGGGCGCGGTTCTGGCGCTTGCTGCCGGCGGAATCGACTATGGCGTCCGCTCGCATCAGCATCTTCACGGCGCAGCGGGCACCGGAATTCTGCTGGGGGGCCTCGGAGCCGCGGTCAGTATCTTGTTCGCAGGGGAGGCGGCGCCGGCCGAGGCCGACCTCGGCCGCCAATTTCCGGCGCTCTTCGGAGGCGGACGGGTGGCCCTGCCGCGCGCCGAGGGGCTCCAAGGCTCCATCTCCGCCCTCGCCTCCGGAATCCGCGAAGTCTCGCAAGGCGACTTCACGAAAAATTTGGCGACCTCCGACAACGCACTCTCGGAGCTCGCGATCGCGCTCAACAAGCTGATCTTCGGGATGCGTGAGTTTCTTGGAAACTTGCATCAAAATGCGGGACAGCTCGATTCCGCGGGCGGCGAGCTCTCAACCACGGCCTCCACGGCGCTCGCGGTGATCGAAGGCGCTGCCGTCGCGCAAGGCCAGCTCGACGACGGCATCAACGAGCAGTCGCGCATCGTCGAGAACGCAACGCACAAAGTGGCGCAGCTGACCGAAACGATCGATGCCATCGCCGCCGCCGCCGAAGAGCAGACGCGCAGTCTAGACGAGACTTCTCTCGCAGTCACGAATATGGCAACGTCGATCGAGCAGGTGACGGCGCAGGTGGATTCGCTTTCTTCCATTTCGACGGAAACCTCGCAAACGGCCGAACGCGGCGACTCCGCCATCCACACGATCGTGGAAGGCATGGACACGATCCGCACGACGATCACCGAACTCGCGGGCGATATCGCACAGCTCGGCAGCAACTCCGATCAAATCGGCGACATCGTCAAAGTGATCGACCGCATCGCGGAGCAGACAAATCTGCTCGCGCTCAACGCCGCGATCGAAGCCGCGCGCGCCGGCGAACACGGCCGCGGTTTTGCGGTCGTTGCCACGGAAATCCGCAAACTCGCGGACGGCAGCGTGCAGGCCACCAAAGAGATTGCCGGCCACATCATGTCCACGCAGAACGTGATCAATGAAGTGGTTGCGGCCATGGAACGCCTGACCGAACGCGTGGAAGAAGGCGTCAACAGTACGAATTCCGCGTCCGGCGCACTGCGCTCCATCGTGGAAGCGGTGTTTGGAGCGAATCAGCAGATTGCCGAAATTTCGTCGGTCGCGCGCGCGATGAGCAGTAATTCGTACCAAGTGATCCGCTCGATCGGCGAGATCACGCGCTCCGTCCAGCTGAACGTCGAAGCGACGCAGCAGATGTCCACGCACTCGGATGAGGTCAATGCGGCGTTCCGCAACATCGCGGAGATCTCGCAGCAGAACGCTTCGTCGGTCGAAGTGCTCACCTACGTCAACAAAGAAGTCACCGACGCCGCGCAGCGCATGCTCGGATCGGTCAATCAAATGAACGAATACGCCGGCCGTATCGACAGCCGCCTGGCGCAATTCAAAGTGAACGAAACCGAGTCTGAAAGGGAAACGGTATGAGCCTGCGCGTCCGGTTGCTCGGCACCATCGTCGGTGCCATCATTCTTTTCTTCTTGATCAGCGTCGTCGCGGCGCGAATCACGCTTACCAGCGATTTGACGGACATGGGAAAATCTCAGGTCAGCAGCGGCTCGAGTGCTTTCAACGGCTATTGGGACTCGCGCAAGGATCAGGTCCGCCTGCTCATCGCTCAAGATGCCGTCTCGGAGGCGCTGCGCAAGAATCTTCAGTCCAAAAACGGGCCGGCGCTGCAGGACCAGCTCTCGAACATCGCGCGTACGTCGGGGCTTTCGTTCCTGACAATCGTCGATGTCAACGGTAGAGTGATTGCGCGCGGTAACGGCGGCGCCGCCGGTGCGTCGCTCGGCAGCAACAAATACGTGCAGCGCGCGCTTCAAGGCGAAACGGTGAGCACGTCGGCGCTGATTCCCTCGAGCGAACTGGCGGGCGAGGGTTTGGCCGCGCAAGTCGACACCGACGTGAAGGACGCCGCTAAGAAAACGGTGGAGATGGTGCACAACGGCCTGGCGATTATCGCTGCCGCGCCGATGAGCGATGCGGGTGAACGGACCCTGGGCGCGATTTACGGCGGCGTGCTGATGAACCACTACTACGACTTGGTGGACCAGAGCTCGCAGGCGCTGGGCGGATCAACGGCTGTGTTGGACGGCGACACCATCATCGCAAGCACCATCAACGAAGCCGACCAGACGCGTCACATCGATGCGCAAGTCGGCGCATACACCTCGCAAAATCTCTCGAGCGGCACGGCGTTTGTCGGCTCCGACACCGAAGGCGGCACGGAGTATCTGGCGCGTCTGAGCCCCATTCGCGACGATCAAAATACGGTCATCGGCGCGCTGTGGTACGGCATGCCGATGGCGCAGATCACCACGATCATCAATCACATGACGGAAACGTTCGTTCTGTGGGGCCTGCTCGCTATGGCGCTTGCACTCATTATCGCTATCCCCGTCGTGCAGCGTCTCTCGAACGCCATTGCGGCGCGCAGCGAACAGGTCAGCGCGGCGGCGACGGAACTGGGCGTCGCCATCGTCGGCGGCGAAGTTTCCGGCGATCACGTGGCGGCGACGAAGTCGGCGGTCGAACGCGCCGGTCAACTCATCGGCGAATTGGGCGTGGGCGCGTCGCCGAAGATCGCCGAGCTCAAAGCCGTCAACGAAGAGCTGCAGGGCGACATGATCGTCATCGACACGCTCTCGCAAGAGATGAGCAGCCGCCTTCAGCAAGCCGTTGCGCGCGTAGCCGAATTGAAAGACGTGGCTTCCGGATTGGACACCTTGGTACACGGCGCGCCCACGAAGTAGAGGTGGCATGTGGCTGACGTCATTCTGTTCTTCTCGAGTAACGCCGATACGATGATCGCTACGAAAGCGCTCAAAGACGCCGGCGTGACCGCGAAGATGATTCCGAAACCGGCGGCGGTGAATACGGCGTCTAATTTGTGCTTGAGCATCGAGGGCGGTGTCGAAGCCACGGCCGTTACCGCGCTTAAGACCGCGAACATCTCCTTAGGCGGCGTCGTTAAGTAGCGCGCAAGACCCGCACATCGGCCATCGTCACCGGAATCTGGGCGCCGCCGCGATCGACCAGCAGCGACCCATCGGACAGCAAACGCAGCGCAGCCGCTTCATAGGGCTGCGTTTCGTTATCCGGTAGAATGCGGTAGCGCGTTCCGGGGATGCGCGCCGCGCGCTCCCATTGATGCGTCAGTTGCGTGGGCTGTTCCAATAAGCCGTACAGTTCGTTCGCCGCTTGCACGAGCGCTGCCAGCATCGTATCGATCGAAATGTCCTCGACATCGTCGTTCAGGAACGCCGGCGGTGATTCCAAGCCGCTGTATGCCGTTTCATCAGCCGGCCGCACCACGTTGATGCCGATGCCGCACGCCGCCCACGCATACTCGCCCGCTGTGCGCGAAATGCACAGAATGCCGCCGAGCTTTCGCCCCTGCGCGTCGAGCACGTCGTTGGGCCACTGGAGTGCAGGCTCGATGCCCGCTTCGAGCAGCGCGCGGCGTGTCACGAGCGCTGCCCAGAACGGCACGCTCCACAGCGCGCTCGCATGAAGCGGATCCGGCAGCGCCAGCGTGCACGTCAGCGCCGTACCGGGCGGCGCAATCCATGCGCGCCCGCGCCGCCCCGAACCGCGTTCCTGATAGCCGGCCACGAGCGCCAGGCCGCGCGCCTGCTCTTCGCCCAAGATCTTGGCGACGTCATCGTTGGTGCTGCCCGTGACCGGTACGCGCACGATGCGATTGAAGCGCTTCACGCGCGGCATTTTCGCGGTGCAGGCCTCGCTTGCCCCCGGCGCGTACCTCAAGCCGCGTTATGGCAATACAACGGACGCTTATTCTGTGCAAACCTGATGCCGTCGCGCGCGGCCTGAGCGGTGAAATCATTGCGCGTCTCGAGCGCCGCGGTTATGTGATCTCCGCGATGAAGCTGATGCAGCTCGATGGCGAGCGCGCGCGGCGGCATTACGGCGAACATGAAGGCAAACCGTTTTTTCAAGGTTTGGTCGATTTCATCACCAGCGGACCGCTGGTTGCCATGTGCGTGGAAGGCGACGAAGCGATCGCCGGATGCCGTCAGTTAATCGGCGCGACGAACCCGCTCAACGCCGCTCCGGGCTCGATTCGCGCTGACTTCGCTTCCACCATCGGGCGCAATCTGGTGCACGGCAGCGATTCGCCGCAAAGCGCGCAGCGCGAACTCGCGATCTTCTTTGAAGCGAACGAATTTGCTTCGCGCAAGCACGATCTCGAGCGCTGGATGTTGGAGAAGTAACCGTGTCGATCGAATCGCTGCGCGGCGGCGGCCGGCCGCTCATCGAAGGCGTTCATGCACGCGAAGTGCTCGACTCGCGCGGGAACCCGACGCTTGCCGTGAGCGTCGCGACGAGCTTCGGATCCGTTGAAGAAGCGATGGTTCCTTCGGGCGCTTCGACCGGCGCGCATGAAGCGGTCGAACTGCGCGACGGCGACAAAGGGCGTTACAACGGTAAAGGCGTGCTCAAAGCCGTCGCTTCGGTCAACGACGTTCTCGGGCCGACGCTCGAAGGGCTCGATGCAACCGCGCAGCGCGCGATCGACGAGCAGCTCGTGCAGCTCGACGGCACGCCCGGCAAGAGCAAACTCGGTGCGAACGCGCTGCTGGGCATTTCGCTTGCCGTCGCCCGCGCCGCGGCGAGCAGTTTATCGCTGCCGCTGTTCCGGTATCTTGGCGGTCCGTCGGCTGCGACGCTGCCCGTGCCGATGATGAACGTGATCAACGGCGGACAACATGCCGACGGCGCGCTGCAGTTTCAAGAATGCATGATCGTTCCGTGCGGTGCGGTCTCATTTCGCGAAGCGGTCCGCTGCGGCTCCGAGGTGTTTCACGCGCTCGGCAAGCTGCTCAAAGAACGCGGACAGCCGACGACCGTCGGCGACGAGGGCGGATATGCGCCTCGGTTGGACACGCTCGATCAAGCCATGGACGTGCTGCTCGAGGCAATCAAGCGTGCGGGCTACGACGCCGGCAAAGACGTCGCGATTGCCTTGGATTCCGCGGCGACCGAATTCTTTGAAGACGGCAAGTACTATCCGCTTGGCAGAGATCGCGCGTTCAGCAGCGCGGAGATGGTTGCTTTCTACGAACGGCTGATCGCCGAATATCCCGTTGTTTCGATCGAGGACGGTTTGGCGGAAGACGACTGGCAGGGCTGGGCGCAGCTCACGGGCGCGATCGGTTCCAAATGCCAGCTGGTCGGCGACGATCTCTTCGTGACGAACACGGCGCGTTTACAGCGCGGCATTCGCGAGGGCATTGCCAACGCGATTTTGATCAAAGTGAATCAGATCGGCACGCTCACCGAAACGCTCGACGCGGTACAAATGGCGCACCAAGCGGGCTATTCAACGGTGATCTCGCACCGCTCGGGCGAAACCGAGGACACGACGATCGCCGACATCGCGGTTGCAACCGCCGCCGGACAGATCAAGACCGGGTCCCTCTCGCGCGGCGAGCGCATTTCGAAGTACAATCGTCTCATGGCGATCGAGGAAGAGCTGGGCTCGGCGTCGCGTTATCCGGGGAAGCGCTGCTTTCGATCGGCACGGGGGCCCGTAGCTCAGCGGTAGAGCGGCCGGCTCATAACTGGTTGCGCGTAGGTTCGAATCCTACCGGGCCCACACGCGTTTAGTCCCGGTGCCGGGCGGAAAGAGTGCAAGCATGCAACGATCGTTCATTTTTCGCGCATTGACGTTGTGCGCGCTCGCCGCATTGGCGGCGTGCAGCAATACCGGCGGTTCCACCGCGGCACAAACGCCGGCGCCCTCCGGAACGACGATGGCGCAAGCCAACTCGACCGCCGCGCCCGATCAAGCGCTCACGTCCGGGCCGGGGTCGAAGTTTTTCGCGCGCACGTACGCGCTTAACGGCGTGCAGTTCGAAGTCTGGGCGAACGGCACGCCGATTACGACCGTTCAATGGCCCAACAAATCCGTCGACATCACATCAAAAATGCGCGGTCATGCGAACAACATCGCGATTCGTTGGACGAAGATCAAAAAGAACGGCACGGGCATGCTTTCCATAACGAGTGCGAAGGGAACGAAGCTGATGACGGCCATCGTAACGGCGTCGTCGCCCGCGAACGCGCAGATCACGCACACGATCATCGCGCCGCAAGCGCCTTCCGGCAACGGACTCGGAACGCAGTAAAGCGGCGCTGATGTTGCGTTTGCTTCTCGCTTTCGCTCTGCTTGCCGGGACGCTTACCACGGCGGCTGCTTCACCCAACAACGTCAACATTGCAAGCAGCGCATTGTATTTGCATGCCGGACGGATGGTCGACGTCGGCGGCTACCGCTTGAATATGTATTGCATCGGACGCGGCGCGCCAACGGTCGTCTTCGATTCCGGTCTCGAAGACTGGGCGCCGGCATGGGTCACCATTCAGCCGGCAATTGCGCGAACGACGCGCACGTGCACGTACGATCGCGCCGGCAACGGCTTATCGGATCCGGGACCGATGCCGCGCACGACGGCCCGCATCGTCAGCGAGCTGCACGCGCTGCTGCACAATAGCGGGGAGCGCGGCCCGTACATCTTAGTCGGGCATTCGTTTGGCGGCATCAACGTGCGGCATTATGCCGACAGGTATCTCGCAGACGTTGCCGGCTTGGTGCTCGACGACGCGTCCGCCGACGACGAAGTGCGCTTGATGACGCCCAAGGAGCAGCGCGAGAATGACGTGGAGATCGCAAAGGCGCAAAGCGAGCTGCAGCATTGCATGGTATTGGCGCAGCGCCACTTTCGCACGGCGCGCCCGAAAGAAGTGCACGCCTGCCCGGGCCAGTTCTTCCGCGGATTGCCCGACCCGCTCGATTTCTCGCCGGCGTTGAACCGGACGCTCATCTCTGAAGCGCAGCGCCCGAAACAGTACGCTGCCTCGGCGGGTGAGTTCGTCAACTTCACGACGGCCGGCATGCGCGGGCTCATGGGCCAACATCGCAACTACGGCTCGATTCCGGTTCGCATTTTGGTGGCGATGCATCACCGCGGCAGCTCGGCCCACGAGGAGTTGCGCTGGCAGGCGGTTCACCGTTCGTGGCTTTCGCTCTCCAGCGATGCCAAGTACATCGAAGCGCCGCACAGCGGGCACTACATCCAATTCGATCAGCCGCAGCTGGTGCTCGCGGCAATCCGAGATGCGATCGCGCGCGTGAGGATGCGTTCTCATGCCGGAAAATGAGCGGCAAGACGACGGCCCGGAAGCGCCTTGACGAGCCGCTAACGCTCGACCGGGCGTTGGTGCAGGCATATGAAACCGACGGCTTCGTCAAAATCAAGCATGTGTTCGATGAAGAGGTGCTGGCGCAGTATGGCGCTTCGCTTGCTCGCGAAGTTCTTCGCCGCAACACCGTCACGACGCCGCTGCCGGAACGTGACACGTATCACCAGGCGTTCTTGCAAGTGACCAATCTTTGGCGCACGAACGATGCGGCGCGCGAACTCGTGTTCGGCAAACGGCTCGCTTCGATTGCAGCGCAGTTGCTAGGGGTGCCGCGCGTGCGCTTGTACCACGATCAGGCGTTGTATAAAGAACCGGGCGGCGGCATCACGCCTTGGCACGCCGATCAATTTTACTGGCCGCTTTCAAGCGATCGCACGATCACCGCATGGGTGCCGCTGCAGGCGACGCCGCTGAGGATGGGACCGCTCGCCTTTGCCCGAGGCAGCCACCGCTTAACCGCGGGGCGCGATTTGGAGATCGGCGATGAAAGCGAGCGCCGCTTGCGCGCCGCTCTGGCATCAGGTGAATACGAAGATGTGACCGAGCCGTACGACGCAGGCGAAGTCAGTTTTCACTCCGGCTGGACGTTCCATCATACGGGTGCGAACCGGTCTGACGACGCCCGCGCAGTTATGACCGTGATCTACATGGCCGACGGCATCCGGCTGATCGAGCCGCAGCGGCGGCAGCACGTGCTGGATTGGGAGGCCTTCATGCCGGGTGTTCAGCCGGGGGAAGTTGTTGAC
>JBHEMM010000016.1:26660-48567 GCA_046262595.1 Vulcanimicrobiaceae bacterium | reverse complement strand
TCGTCGACGTGCGCGGACGCGAGCCGCTTGCCGGTAAAGGACGGATCCCCGCGCGCGCCGTCGTGATTCCCGGAACGATTCCCAAAGAATTCCCGGCAGGAACGTTCGGCGTTCCATGCGCGCTCATCATCGGCACGCGCAACGAATCGACCGACCGCAAGACGTCGCTCAATGCCGTTTTGCGCGAATAAGATATCGCTGTCTGATGAATCCGCGCGTGCGATCGATCTCGGGCTCGCTGATCCGCGAGATCGCGCAAAAGCGCAAACGCGGCTCGATTGACTTGGGCTTGGGCGAACCGTCGCTTGCGCCGCAAGCCGCACACCTGCAGGCCGGAATGGCACATGCGCTCGAGCACGGCTTACGCTACACGCTCAACGCGGGCGACGCGGAGCTTCGCGCCGCAATCGCGGCGCACTACGCATATCCGCAACTCGGCGCAGCGGAGAACGTCTGCGTCACCACCGGCTCGCAAGAGGCGACGTACGCCGCGATTAAAACGCTGCTCGATCCGCTTAAAGACGAGTTGCTGGTCGTCGAACCCGCGTTTCCCTCTTACGCCAAGATGGCGGCTTTGGAAGGCGCTGCCGTCCGGTCCGTTGCGATGCACGAAGCGGACGCTTTCGCTTTCGACGCGCAGCGCATTCTCGCAGCGGTCGGAAAACAAACGCGCCTGATCGTGATCTGTTCGCCCTGCAACCCGACGGCGCGCGTTATGGACCGGATGCAGGTGCACGAACTTGCGGCCGGCCTGCTGCGGCGCGGCGGCGAGCCGGTCTGGATCTTACACGACGAAATCTACCGCGAACAAACGTTTGTGCGCGATGCCGGCCTTTTTGCGCAGGTCTACCCGCACACGATCGTCACGAACAGCGTGAGCAAGAGCAACGCGCTGACCGGCTTGCGCCTGGGGTGGGCCATGGCGCCGGCGCCGCTCATGCGCGAACTGGTGAAAGTGCACGCGTGGCTCACATCGTGCGCCGACACGTTTTCTCAAGCGGTTGCGCTGCACATTTTTCGAGAGAACGCACTGCGCGAACACGCGCAGTGGTATGAAGAGCAATGGCGCGCCGTCTGCGCCGCCCTCGCCCAGAGCGGCATGCCGCACATCGTTCCCCAGGGCAGTTTTTACGCGTGCGTGAAACTGCCGCCGAGCATAACGTCGTTGGCAGCGGCGCACGCTCTTGCCGACAAGGAGGATGTCATCGCGATCCCGGGCGTTGCGTTCGGCGCGTGCTTCGACGGCTGGCTGCGGCTCTCGTGGGTTTCTCCGGCGCGAACCGTGCGCGAGGGCCTGTTACGGATCAAGCACTTCACGGACGGATTGCCGGCGTAGCAAGCGGCGGCGTTTGTGCCGCCTGCTCCGGACCGATCCACACGGACTGAATGTTTACGAATTCGCGAATGCCGAACGCCGAGAGCTCGCGTCCGTAACCGCTGCGTTTGACGCCGCCGAAGGGCAGGCGCGGATCGCTCGCCACCATGCCGTTGATCGCCACCATTCCGGACTCCATGCGCGCTGCCATCGCGCGCGCGCTCTCGATGCTTTGCGTCCAAACGTTCGAGCCGAGTCCGAACGCCGAGGCATTGGCAAGTTCGAGTGCGTGGCCGCTGTCGAGCGCACGGATCACCGCCGCGGCCGGTCCGAACGTTTCCTGATCGAACATCGCAGCGCCGGGTTCGACGTCGGCGAGCACGGTGGGCTCGTAAAAAAAACCGGGGCCCTCAAGCACCTTGCCGCCGGCGACGATGCGTGCGCCGTCCACGACGCTTTGCGTCACCTGCGCCGCGAGCGCGTCGCGCAGATCGCGCCGCGCAAGCGGACCGATTTGCGTCGTCTCGTCGCCGGGGTCGCCCACCCGCTGCTGCGCGGCTGCCTGCGCGAAACTCTTGACGAAACGGTCGTAGACCGGATCTTCGATGATGAAGCGCTTCGCCGCAATGCAGCTCTGCCCGTTGTTTTGAAAGCGCGCCTTTACGGCGAACTCGACGGCCTGATCGAGCTGCGCGTCGGCCAAGACGATGAACGGATCGGAGCCGCCAAGTTCCAGCACGCATTTTTTGAGCGCTTTGCCGGCGGCCTGAGCGACGGCAACGCCGGCGCGTTCGCTGCCCGTCAACGTCACTGCCGCGATGCGCGGGTCGGCGATGCGCGCATCCGCGCGATCGTGATCGATCAGCAGCGTTGCGAAAACGCCCGGCGGTGCTCCGGCCTGCGTAAAGATGCGTTCGATCTCGAGCGCGCAGCGCGTCGTCGAATCCGCATGTTTGAGCACCATCGTGTTGCCCGCCATCAATGCCGGCGCGGCGGCACGAAAAGCTTGCCAGTACGGAAAGTTCCAGGGCATGATGGCGAAAATGACGCCGAGAGGCCGAAAACCGATGTAGCTGTGCGCGGCGTTCGATGCGACGTCTCTTTCCCTCAAGAACTCTGCGGCGTGGGCGGCGAAATAGTCGCAGGCAAATGCGCACTTTTCCACTTCGGCCCGGGCTTGCGTTACCGGTTTGCCCATTTCGCGGACGGCGGTATCGGCGAGCGCATCGCGCTGCGAGCGCAGCAGCGTCGCCGCATCGCGCAGCACTTTGGCGCGAAGATCGAACGGCGCGTTCCGCCACGAGGCAAACCGCTGTGCAGCGGTTTCGAGTTTTTCATCGATCGCCGTTTCCGTCATGTACGCAAAGCGCTCGATGGCGCCGCCGGTCGCCGGATTGACGGTCTGAATGCCGCTCATAATCCTGTCCCGCCCCATGGCCCGGGCGGTCCCGCGAAAACTTCAATCAGGGCGTTCGGACGCAGATATTTCATCGCGATGCGTTGGATATCCGCGGCCGTTATCGAGGCGTAACGCTGCGAGAGCGCGGCAAAATAGTTCACCGGAAGATCGTTGTTCCCGATAGCGAGCACTTCATCGAGCTGGCCGTCAGCCGACCCCTCATTGAGAAGCGCCTCGGAAACCAGGCGCAGCTTCGCTTGCGCAAGTTCGGCTGGACTCACGCGCGCCGAACGCAGCCGGTTCATCTCCCTGCGCACGAGTGCGATTGCGGCCGGCGCGTTCTGAGGCGATGCGCTGAACGCGATCTCCAGATCGCCGCGCGAGGCGTCGGCTTTCATCTCCGTGCCGATGCTGTAGACCAGTCCGCGTTTTTGACGCAGCTCCTGCCAGAGCCGCGACTGGAAGTAACCGCTGCCGCCTAACATTTCGGTCAGCAGCCGGAATGCATCGAAATCCGCGCTGCTGCGGGCGACCGCCGGCTGGCCGAGCTGCACGAACAACTGCGTTGAGGAAGTGGAGATATAGGCGCGGCCCGCGTGTGCGGCGGGCAGTGCCGGTTCGCTCCGGCGCGGCGCCGGCCCCTGGCGGCGCCACGTACCGAATGCTTTTTCCGCCGCGGCGCGTGCCTGTGCGGGCGTCACGTCGCCGACGATCGCGATCGTTGTCAAGTCGGGACGCCAATACCGGCCGGTGTACGCAAGCAAGTCCTCGCGCGTTATAGACGATACGGTATCGGCGCTTTCGAAACGAAGCGCGGGATCGGCGGGCTGCAGCAGCCGCGAAAGATAGACGTGTTCGACGAGGACGCTCGAGAGTTGCTGCTCGCTCTTGACGCTGTTCGCGATCTGCGAGCGCTCCTGCGTGAGCCACTGCTCCGGGAATGACGGGTGTTCTTCACCGTCGGCCAAGATGCTTAAAAGCGTATCGAAGTCCCGCGCCAGGCCATGTGCACCGAACGTTTCCCCCAAGTCGACGGAAGCGCCCATGTCGTCCGTGACTTTGCGCAGCCGGCTGAAGTCGTATTGTGCCGATCCGAAGTTCGCCAGGCTCGATGCTAAACGCGCGATGCCTTCTTTTCCGGCCGGTACGAACTGCGGCGACGATACAATGGTTCCGCTGATGTAGACGGTCTGCCGATCGGTCTTCGGCTGCACGAGTACGTGCAGGCCGTTTGCGAGCGTAAAACGCACCGGGTCCAGTTTGCTTCGTGCTGCGCTCGGCGTTTGCAACTCCGCGCGGAATTGCGCCGGGATAACCACCGCACCGCTGGGCGCGCGGCCGCTGAAATTATCAGCGTTTCCTGCGCTCGTCTTCTGCGAACCGGATGCCGGACGATCGTTCGGCGTGAGGTGTCCGATGACGTTGGGGCTCGAAAGGTATCTGCGGGCTGCATTGAGCACATCGCCCGCCGTGAGCGCCGCCAGCCGTGCGTCTTCATCCGAATTGCGTTCGCGCACAATCCCGTATGTGTAGCCGGCCAAGTCGGCCAAACCGCTGATGGAGTCGCCGCTGTACACGCGATCGGCGATGGTCGCCCGTTTTGCGGCGGCAACCAAGTCGTCGCCGAACCCATTCTTGAGCGCTTCATCCATCGTCGCTTGGAACACTTGCTGGGCCTGTGCGCCCGTATGCCCGGGGTTCAAAGTCACAAACACGTGCATCAACCCGCCGCGCAGCTGCGTATCGGCGTTCGCCGTTATCTCCAGCGCGATGTTGGTTTGCACGAGCGCCTGATAAAACGCTCCGCGCTGATTCGGAATCAGCGCTGCAAGTGTGCTGATCGCCGGTTCGCCGCGTTCGGTGTCACCGGGAACGGCGTATGCGAGATCGAGGACCTCGAACGGGAAAGGGAACTCCGCTTCGACGGTTTTGCCCGTTGCGGCCACGGGATGAAGCGCCGCATGCGCCGGCAGAGTGCGCCGCGGGATTGCGCCGAAGAAGCGGCGCGCAAGCGCGAAGACCGCGTCGTGCCGCACGTCGCCCGCCACGACGAGCGCGGCGTTGTCGGGGGCATACCATTCTTCGTAGTAGCGGCGCAGATCGGCGACAGTCGCGCGCGCGACGTCGCTGCGGACGCCCGCCGGCGTGCGTCCGGCGGGTGCATCAGGATACGCCGCGGCCCGCACGCGCGCGAGCAAATTATAAAACGGCGAACTATAATCGCCGTCGATTTCGTTCAATACCGCACGCTGTTCTATCCGCCAATCCGCCGCGCGAAGTGCGAGATGCTGCATGCGGTCGGCTTCGATCTGCAGCGCGATATTCAAACGGTCGCTGGGCATGTCCAGTAGAAACGTCGTGTCGTCGTAAGCGGTCGTCCCGTTCATCTGCGCGCCCAAACGGGCCATGATATCATCCAGGCCGCCGGCGGAGAGCGAAGGCGTGCCGCGGAACATCATATGTTCCAGGCCGTGCGCCAGTCCCGTTTTCCCCGGTGTCTCATCGAGCGAACCGAAGCGGTAAAAAACCGACGTATGCACCACCGGCGCCGCACTGTCTTCCACCGCGATGACTTGAAGGCCGTTCGACAGACGGGTTTGGTACACGCCGCGGTCGCCGATGCCGTTAAACGTTTGCGCCTGCGCGCGAACGCCGAGCAGCGGCACCATAAGCAAGAAGAGCGGCACGAGCAAACGTTTCACGAACATCTCCGATGACAACAGGTTGAGCCTGACAAGGGTTGCACGGCGAATACTACACGACCGAGGTGCGAAGTGAGAGTATCGTTTCTTTGATGTCCCCGGTGTCGATGCCCGCGCGGTCCGCCAAGCGGAGAAGCAGATCGTTTTGCACCTGTTGGTGGTAAAGCAAGCGCGAAATCGAGTCGTGGTCCGCTTCCGCGCGCAGCTCGTCGTGCATCGTCTGCTGCCGCTGCGCGACGGCAATGACGAAGATGAGGATCAGTTGCAGCACGTTCGAGCACGTCAGTAAAAAGACGAACGGAAACGGGTCCAGATGGGTGAACGCGCCGAGCGTAAGCCAAATGATCTGCACGACGATGGCGAGCACCAGTGCGATAGGCGATCCCGTCGCCTCGGCGATGCGGCGGCAAACGCGTTCCGTCGCCGAAAGGCTTTTTGCGTGCATCGCATTGACGTCGTCTACGAGCGGATGGTCCTCAACCTTCATCGGGCAGTCCTCCAAGCGGTGCGAGTCCGAGGTAATAAGCGGCGCTCTCTTCAACCGCTGCGCGCGGTAAGCAGCCGATCAATTCCGAGCGCCGGATCCGCGTGCCGGCCTTTGCGGCGAGCTCGCGCACGCTCTCCACGATCCGGTACAGCGGCGTCGCGCGGAAATCCGTCACGTTGAGCGAAACCTGAACCACATCCGGCCCTAAACGCAGACCGAGCGCCTTGAGCGTGCGAAATCCGCCGCCGCGCTCTCGAAGCGCGCGCGCGATGCGTTTCGCGATCTCCAAATCGCCCGTTTGCAGCTCGATGTTGAAAGCGACGAGCAGCCCACGCGCGCCGATCGCGACGGCTCCGGCTGAAACGTGCTTGCCGGCGTCGCCGAAATCCGGCCGCCAGTCCGGGAGCTCGAAACGCGTATCCAAGCCTTCAAACTGGCCTTGCCGCACGTTCGCGAGATTTCGGCGCAGCGGGGTTGCCGCCGCTTCACCGTACAAAAAGCACGGAACGCGCAACTCCTCCCAGATGCGCTGCCCGGTGGAGCGCGCAAGGCGCACGGCATCGGCCATCTCAGCGCCGCGCAAAGGAATGAACGGAAGCACGTCAAGAGCACCGATGCGGGGATGCACCCCCGAGTGCGTGCGCAGGTCGATCCGTTCCAACGTGACCGCGGCGAGCGCGATGACGGCTTGCGCAAGTGCGCCGTAGCTGCCCGCGATCGTCAGCACGCTGCGGTTATGGACCGGATCGCTCGTGCGGTGCAGGACCGCCGCGCCGCAACCCTCGACCGCTTCGATGCACGCCTGCACGATCGACAGGTCGCGCCCTTCGGAGATGTTCGGAACGCATTCGAGCAGCACTATGCCAGCGCGAGTGCGATTGCTTGCGCGATATCGGGGCAATTTTGCGGCGTGTACAGCGTGCGGTATCCCAGTTTGTTCGCTTCGGCGATGCGGCGCGACGCCGCGTTGACGGCGCGTATTTCGCCCGAAAGACCCAGCTCGCCGAACGCCGCCGCGTCCGCGTCAAGGGCGCGGTTGCGGAACGACGACGCGATGGCGAGCGCGATGCCGAGATCGGCGGCGGGTTCGTTCACGCGCAGTCCGCCGGCTACCGAGGCATACACGTCGTGCGTGCCTAGCTGCAGGCCGGCGCGCCGCTCGAGCACCGCAAGAATCATCGCCAGACGCGCCTGATCGACGTTATTCGCCAAGCGCCGGGGCGTGCCGTATCCCGTTTCGCCGACGAGCGCCTGCACTTCGACCAGGACGGGCCGCGAGCCGACAATGCCTGCCACGATGCACGATCCGCTCGCACGGCTGGCGCGCCCGCTCAAAAAGACCTCGGAGGGATTGCTCACTTCATGAAGGCCGTCGTGCTGCATCGTGAAGACGCAGATTTCGTCCACGCTGCCGAAACGGTTTTTGTAGGCGCGCACGATGCGGTAGTCGCCGTTCGCTTCGCCCTCGAAGTACAGCACCGTATCGACGAGATGTTCGAGCAGCCGGGGCCCCGCGATCGCGCCGTCTTTGGTGACGTGCCCGACCAAAAAGCTCGCGCACCCGGTACGTTTGGAAAATTCCATGAGGGCCTGCGTGCAGTCACGGACCTGCGTCACGCTGCCGGCATACGACTCCGATTCGGGCAGCCAGACCGTTTGAATCGAATCGACGATCAGTGCGGCGGGAAGCTGTTTTTCGAGTTGATCGAGAACCGCGCGCAGATTCGTTTCTGCAAAAAGCAGCAGATCGCCCTCGACACCCAGGCGTTGCGCGCGCAGTTTCACCTGGGCGGCGGACTCTTCGCCGCACACGTAGATGACTCGCCCGGGAATGCGAACACCAATCTGCAGCAGCAGCGTCGATTTTCCCGCGCCTGGCGGACCGCCGATCAGCGTGAGGCTGCCCGGGACGATGCCTGCGCCCATGACGGCGTCGAATTCGCGTAATCCGGTCTGCGTACGCCGCAAGCGGTCTTCGTCGACATCGCGCAGTGCGACCGGAGCGCTGTCAGCGCGCAGCGGCGCGCTTGCTGAGGGCCGCGCGGCGAGAACGCGCATCGGGCGCTCGTCGAAGGAGTTCCACGCTTCGCATTGCGGGCAGCGTCCCAGCCAGCGCGCCGATTCGAAGCCGCAGCCGGAGCAGAAGTAAACCGAGCGCGCCTTAGCCACGGTACCGCAGTTGGCCAGGGCGGCGGCACGCTCATGCTAAAAACAGGCGTCCGTGCCCACGAGCCCGCTGCAAATCGCTATCGACGGCCCCGCCGCGTCCGGTAAAACGACCGTGGCGCGAAGCCTGGCCGGCCGCCTGAACGTGCTGTATCTGGATACGGGCGCGATGTATCGCGCGCTGGCGTACTTGGCCGTGCACACCTTGACCGAAGTCGACAATGAAAACGCGCTCATCCGTCTGCTCGAACAGCACCCGATCCGCGTCATGCTCGACCTTAACGCGCATTTGGGCTTCCGCATCTTCACCGGCGATCGTGAACTGGAACAAGAACAGCTGGAATCGCCCGAAGTGACAGCGGTCGTCTCGACGATTGCCGCGCACCCGCGCATCCGCGAGGCGATGGTGGCGCAGCAGCGCCATATCGCCGCGCAGGGAGCCGTCGTCATGGCCGGACGCGATATCGGCACCGTCGTTCTCCCGGGCGCGCCGTGCAAAATCTTCTTAACGGCATCGGTCGAAGCGCGCGTCGCCAGGCGGCGCGCTCAGCTCGTGGCGGCGGGCGTGGAGGTGAGCGAGCTTGGGCTGACCGCCGAAATTGAGGAACGCGATCGTTTGGATGAAAACCGGGCCGTTTCTCCGCTGCGCAACGCCCCCGACGCTCACCTCATCGATTCGAGCGATCTCACCGCCGGCGAAGTGGTTGATCGCATTTGCGCTATCGTGCCGGCGTGAACGATCCGCTTTACGACGCCGCCCGCTTTACGCTGAACGGTCTGTTCCGCTCGGTGTGGCGGTTGCGCGTTTACGGCGCTGCGAATGTGCCCTCGAGCGGCCCGCTGATCGTTGCGTGCAACCATGTCTCGTATTTGGACCCGCCGCTGCTGGGAAGCGCGTGCCCGCGGCGCATCCAGTACATGGCCAAGCAGGAGCTGTTCGCCATTCCCGTGCTCGGCCCGGCGATTGCCGCTGTCGGCGCCTATCCGGTCGATCGCAAAGGATCGGCGGTTGCGGCGGTCAAGCGTTCCGTGCAAGTCTTAAAGGAAGGCGGCGCCATCGGCATTTTTCCGGAAGGCACGCGCAACCGGGAAGGCGCGGCCGAAGTGCATAACGGCGTTGCGCTCTTAGCATCGCTTTCGGGGGCGCCTGTGCTGCCCGCGTGCGTGTCCGGAACGGCAAACGCGGCCCGCTTTGCGCGTTTCGAGGTCATTTTCGGCAAAGCGCTCAGCTTGCCGCGCGATCGCAAAGCCTTGCGCGAGGAACTCGAAAACTTCACGCAAACGGTTTTGCGCACCATCCGCTCGCTCCCGGAGACGGCTCATCGAACATAACGACTCGCTCGAACGGCACTTAGAGGACTCGATACGCGGTTACCGCGGCTCCGCAGAGGTTGCCGAGATGCTGCAGTATCACTTCGGTTACGGCGCGCATGGGCCGGCGCGGCGCGGCAAGCGCCTGCGTCCCCGTTTGCTTTTGGCTTCGGCACTTGCCGAGGGCGGGAGCGTGGAGCACGCCGCGCACGCGGCCTCCGCCATCGAGATCCTGCACAATTACTCGCTGGTTCACGATGACATCGAAGACGGTGACGAGTTGCGCCATGGCCGCAAAACGCTTTGGGCGGTTTACGGCATTCCGCAGGCGCTCAACGCCGGCGATGCGCTCTGCGCGCTCAGTTTTCTCATTCTCATGGGGGCGGACGCGCATCATACCGACGAACGCGTCCTGCAAATGGTGCGCGCGCTGCACGAAGCGCATGCCACCATGTGCGACGGTCAGTCGATCGATTTGGCATTCGAACGCCGCGCGCACGTAGGGCTCGATGAGTATCACGGCATGATTGCCGCTAAGACGGCCGCGCTGTTCGGTGCGTCTTCGGAGCTCGGCGCGCTGTGCGCGCCGAGCGATGCGAGCACCGTACGGCAATATCGAGAAACCGGACGCGCGTACGGTTTGGCTTTTCAAATTCAGGACGACGTGCTCGGCATTTGGGGCAGCGCTGACGCCACAGGCAAGACCAGCGGCAACGACCTGGCGCGCCGCAAATGGACGTTTCCCGTGGTGTGGGCGCTGAGCGGGCCGCCGTGCGCTGCGCGCGAGCGCATCGCGCGCACGTATTCCCAGGGCGCGGCGCTGGATCCGCAGATGGTGGCGCTCGTGATCGATGCGTTGAACGAGCTCGGCGCCAAAGAGGCCGCGCGTTCGGTGATCGCCGAACATCTGCGCGTCGTCGAACGCCATCCCGCGCCCGCCGTTCGTGACTTTCTATTGCAAACGCTGGCAATGGAGGCGCCGCGGTGACGAAGCTCGAGACGGCCGCTCCACGCGCGCTCTGGGTGCTGCTGGGCGCCGGCTTTATCATTCGTCTGCTGTTCATGGGGCAAAACGGCTTCGCGAACGACGTGAGCTCGTTTGAAGCCTGGGCGCTCACGCTGACCGCGCATCCGCTCTGGCAGTTTTACGGCTCGACGAGTTTTGCGGATTATCCGCCCGGTTATTTTTACGTTTTGTGGATCGTCGGCCACGTCTATGCGCTTTTCGGGCCGCATGCGAGCCTCGATCTGCTTAAATATCTGGTGAAGTTGCCCGCCGTTTTGGTCGATTTGGCGGACGGCGCATTGCTTTTCGCGGTGGTGCGGCGTTTCGCGAGCGAGCGCGCCGCATTGGGCGCGGCCGCGCTGTTCCTTTTGAATCCGGCGATCATTTTCATCAGCGCATCCTGGGGACAAGTGGACTCGATCTCGGCGGGCCTCGCGCTTGTGGGCGTCTATTTGCTGCTGCGCTCGGAAGACGCTGAAGGCGCCGTTAGCGCGCGCTTTATCGCCTTTGCGTGGATGGTGCTCGCGTATTCGCTGCTGATCAAGCCGCAGGCCGCCGTCCTTATTCCGCTGTTCGCCGCTTTTGCATTTGCATCACGCGACCGGCTGCGCGAACGTCTGAACGCGACGGGCGTGGGGATGGCGCTCGGCGTACTGCTCGTCTTCGTGCTGACGCTGCCGTTCCACCCGGCCGCGGATGCCTTCGTTTGGCTCTATCACAAATACGAGTTCGGCAAGAACGTCTATGCCTACAACTCGGTCAATGCGTTCAATCTGTGGTCGATACGCTGGTGGCAGGGCGACGTTCCGCCGGGCTTTTGGCAAAAAGATTCGCTGCCGATCTTTTTCCTGCCGCAATACGTTTGGGGCATCGTGCTGCTGGCTGCAGCGACGGCGCTCACGATCGTGCGCTACTTGCAAACGCGCACGCCGCGCGCCCTCGTTGAGTCCGCCGCGCTTCTCTCGCTCGCATTTTTCATGATCTCGACGCGTATGCACGAACGGTACGTGTACGAGGGGCTGATCTTCACGATCGCGGCGGTTCCTTTTGCGCGGCGCTACGTCGCCGCCGCCCTTATCTTTTCGTTCACGCTCTTCGTCAACTTGTTCTATTCGATGACATACCTGGACGTCGTAACGCACGGGTCGCGGACGATCACGAACGCCCAGGACCTCTGGCCGTGGGTCACGCACCCGGTTTCGTTGCTCAATGTGGCGACGTTTTTCATCCTCGGCTTTCTCTTTCTGGGACAGACCGACGAAGCGCCGGCCACCGGGGGCGAGGCTCCGGTTTGGCTGCGGGCTCGCGCCTGGTTCAATCCGCGCGAAGGCTTGGGCTCGATGCTCTGGCCGATCGATTATGTGCTCGCCGCGGCGCTGGGAGCGGTTTCCTTCGTCGTCTCGTACGTCAATTATTGGAAGCCGGCGGAGAAAGTATTCGATGAGATTTATTTCGCGCGTGCCGCGGAAGAGTATCTCAAGGGCCTGTATATTTACGAGAACACGCATCCGCCGCTCACGAAGCTCATTATCACGTTTTCCACGATGCTGTTCGGCGGTTTGCACGGCGGCGATAACGCGTACGGCTGGCGCTTCTTGGATGTCGTCTTCGGCGCGCTTGCGGTGAGCTTGCTGTACGTGTTCGCGAAACGCTTGACGCGCTCGAGCCTGTTCGCCGCATTTGCCGCGGTGATGCTGATCGCGGACGGCATGCACTTCGTGCAGTCGCGCATCGCCACGCCCGAAGGCATCGTGGTTGTCTTTGCGCTCGGCGCGCTGTACGCATTTTACCGGTATTGGATCGCGTTACAGTCGGTCGAGCGGGCGAATGAACCGAACCCCGTCCGGCGCGCGGGTCTTTCGCTTGCCGGCGCGCTCGTTCTGGGCTTTGCGGCCAGCGGTCTGGCCAACCTCGCCGGCGGAGCGCAGACTTACTCGACCGCCTCGATCGTCGTGTTCGGTTTCTTTTTCGCCAGCGGCTGGTATCTGCTGCTGCGGCTTTGGCTCGTGCCGCGCTTGATGCTGCCGCCGGAAGGCCGGTTCATTACTTACGCCGAGGGCACGCAGATCTTTCGCGGCACCGGCACGGCGCGCATGATCGCGCCCGACGGGCGCATCGTCGGAAAAGATCTGATCGTACGCGATGAAGAGGCCACGATGACGTACCGTCGCGACGGCACCGTGTCGTACGCGACGCCCGAGGGCAGCGCCGTGTATTCGCCCGGGCTCGTCACCGATGACGAGGGAGAGGCCGAAAGCGGACGCCGCGCGACAGGCTGGCTGGTCGCCTTTACCGTGCTGCTCGGGGCGCTGGTCGCGAGCAAATGGTACGGCGTGATGGCGTATGGTGTATCGTTCGTGGCAATTGCCGCCGTGTGGTCGCAACGGTTTTGGCGTGAGGGCAAGACGAAGCTGTGGGGCAACCCGTTCGGCTTCCGTTTGGATGTCAGTATTGCGGCAATCGTGTTCTTAAGCATGTCGGTGTACCTATGCGCGTGGGTCCCCGACCTTCTGCGCCACATCAACGGCGCCGGCGGGATCAACACGCTCAAAGATCTCGTGTACCGTCAGTATTCGATGTACCAGTATCACGACACACTCAAAGCCACCCATCCATACTCTTCTCAGTGGTGGCAGTGGCCGCTCGACTTGCGGCCGATTGCGTATTACTGGCACGATTTCCGCCAAGGCGCGCAGACGCAAGTTGAAGGCGCGTGCTGCGTCGCGGAGATCATCTCGCTTCCGAATCCGCTGATCCTGTGGGCCGGATTGATCGCGGTTCCGCTGGCCGGCTGGCTGGCCTGGCGTGAGCGAAACAAGGGCTATGCGCTGCTCGTTCTTGCTTATCTGTTCCAGTGGCTGCCGTGGGCGCGTTCGCCCCGCATCACGTTCGCTTATCATTTTTACGTGAACGTTCCCATCATTATCTTGTGCAACGTGATCGTTCTCCAGCGTCTGTGGCAGATGCACGGGGAATCCGATGAGGCGCGGATCCTTGCCAGGATCGGGGTATGCGGGTACGTGGCCGCCGTCGTCCTCGCCTTCGTCTGGTTCTATCCGGTACTCGCCGGCGTTCCGCTGCACTGGAACGAGTGGCACGGCCGCATGTGGCTGGGTGATAAGTGGGTTTAACGCTTTAAGCCGCGAAGGCTCCCGGCCTATGTCCGGTCATTCCAAGTGGCACAACATTAAACTGCGCAAGGGCAAGGCTGATGCCCAGCGCGGTGCCCTGTTCACCAAGCTCAGCAAAGAGATTATTCTCGCGGCTAAGTCCGGCTCGCCGGACCCTGAAGCGAATTACCGTTTAAAAATGGCCGTGGAAAAAGCGCGCGAGCACAATATGCCTCAAGACAACATCAAGCGCGCGATCGCGCGCGGCGCGGGCGGCTCGGGCGAAAAAGAGATCGAAGAGATCCGGTACGAGGGTTACGGTCCGGCGGGCGTCGCCGTCGTCGTTGACGCAGCGACGGATAACCGGAACCGCACGGCCGGCGAACTGCGCTTTTTGTTCAGCAAACACGGCGGTACGCTCGGCGAGACGGGCAGCGTCGCATGGATGTTCGATCCGGTGGGCGTGCTCGTCGTCGATCCGGCGGGCCGCTCGGAAGATGCGTTGACCGAAGCGTCTTTGGTGGAGGGCGTGATCGATCTGGAGTACGGAGAACCGGCCGAAATTTATACTGCGCCCGCCGATCTCGCGCACGTTCGCGACGCACTGCGCGGTGCCGGCGTCAAGATCTCCGAGCTGTATCTCGGCGTGCGCGCCAAACAAAAGGCCGCGCCGCAAGGCGAGGATCTCGCTTCCGCCCTCGCGTTCTTGGAAGCGCTCGACGAGCATGAAGACGCTCAGCGCGTTTTCTCGAACTTGGACGTGAGCGACGCGGCGCTCGAGGCGCTGGTTTGACGGATATCGAGCGTTACGTTCCTCGCGACTGGATTTTCCCGCTCGTCTTTGCCGCTTTCGTCGGCGTGCTGGTGTGGTTCGGCCACTCCGTTGAAGAGTTTTTGCTGCCCGGCCCCAACACGGTGACCGTCCCTTCGTTCGTCGGCTTGCCGCAAACCGATGCGGTGAACGAAATCGCGCGCATGAAACTGAGAAGCACGATTGCGGGGCACGCACCAAGTCCCGTGTATCCCAAAGGCGTTGTGATGAATCAGCAGCCGCAGGCCGGGCTGCACGTGCGCGCGGGGCGGCAGATTTCACTCGTCGTGAGCGACGGCGTGCAGACGATGATCATGCCTGACGTGCGCTATCAATCGCTGCGCGATGCGAAGCTCGACCTTGCGCATTCGCGGCTCGACCTTGCGAAGATCACCTACATCAAGAGCGAAGACATTCCGCCCGACCATATCATCTCGCAAAAACCGGAACCTTCGCTCAGCGTAACGGAAGGCTCGCCGGTTTCCGTGCTGGTGAGCAAAGGCGGCGCGACGTCGGTCAAAGTGCCGGCCTTTACCGGGTTGAATATCGACGAAGCGCGCGGCCTTGCCGCCTCGGAGCATATCAAGATCGGCCAGGTCGTGTGGACGCCGCTCGGCCCGAACGGCCCGCATCACGGTGAAGTGGTGCATCAGATTCCCGCCGCCGGATCGATCATCGGCGCATACGACGTCGTATCGCTCGACGTAAGCGCCGGCGTCCACGAATCGGGGCGTTTGATTCATCAGACGCACGTCTTGGCGGCGGTGCCTCCGGCCGAGCCCGGCCAGATGCATCCGCTTCGGGTGCGCTTCTCCGTCAGCGACGAGACGGGGCGCTACGATCTTTTCAGCACCTACGCGCAGCCGGGGCAGAAGTTCGATTTGAACGTGACGACGATAGGCACCTCGGCGATCTATTTCTTCGTGAACGATACGCTGCTGGGGCAAACCAAGGTCGGGCAAGAGCCGCCGAACGCGTACGAGCACAAGGCTGTTCCCAAGAGCCCGCGCGTGCACGCGTGATCAAACTTGCGCCCTCGATTCTTTCGGCGGATTTCTCGTGCATCGCGAGCGAGGTTGCGGCGATCGAGCGCGGCGGCGCATCCTACGTTCATATCGACGTTATGGACGGCGTTTTCGTTCCGAACATAACGTGGGGACCGAAAGTGCTAGCGGATCTGCGGGCGCACTCGAAGCTCGTGTTCGACACGCACTTGATGATCGTGCAGCCGGAGCGTTATGTCGACGACTTCCGCGACGCCGGCGCCGATATCATCACGTTTCATCTCGAAGCCACGCCGCACGCCCACCGGCTGCTCGGGCACATTCGTGCGGGCGGCGCGCGCGCCGGCATATCGATCTGTCCGCAGACGCCCGTGGCGATGGTGGAAGATTTAGCGGGCAGCTTCGACTTGTTGCTCGTCATGAGCGTCAATCCCGGTTTCGGCGGACAGGCGTTCATACCGCACGCAATCGAAAAAGTACGCCAAGCTGTCCGGCTGCGCGAGCGCAGCGGCGCGCTATTCGAGATCGAAGTGGACGGCGGCGTCAATTTGGAGAATGCGCGATCCATTGCGGACGCCGGAGCGGACGTGCTCGTCGCCGGTTCGGCAATCTTCGACGGCGGAGAATGCGGGCAAAAGACACGCGAATTTCTGACGAAGACGCGCTGATCGCGCGCATGCGGGGGCTGCTCGAGGGCGCGAACGCGCCGCGCCGTGCCCTCAACCCAATCGGCGACGACGTGGCGGTTTGGCAACCCTCGCGCTCCCACCGCAGCGTCATCACGACAGACGCACTGGTTGAAGGCGTGCACTTTCGGCGCGATTTGATGACCTTGCACGACGCCGGCTATCGCGCTATGGCGAGCAATTTAAGCGACGTTGCGGCAGCGGGTGCGCGGCCGGTTCTCGCCACCGTCGCTTTAGGCGTGCCTGCCGGAACGATGCATGACGATGTGCTTGCGCTGTACGCCGGTTTGGCGGATTGCGGCGCGCAGTTCGGCTGCACCGTTGCCGGCGGGGACCTCACAGCGGCCGCGCAGTTGTTTCTCGCCGTCACGCTTGTCGCCGAAGTGCGTGCGTCTAACGTCAAAGGGCGGGGAGGAGCGCGTCCGGGCGATATCGCCGCGGTCACGGGGCCGCTGGGTGGCAGCCGCGCGGGTCTGCATTACGCCGGCGAACGGATGGCCCCCGTTGCCCACGTGCAGGCCGCATTAGATGCGTTCCGCCGGCCGCAACCGCGTTTGGCGCAAGGCCGCTGGCTCGCCGCCAGCGCGCACGTTCACGCGCTCATGGATATCTCGGACGGGCTTTCAACCGATTTGACGCGCATGTGCGAACGCTCGCAGTGCGGCGCGGTGGTGCAGTCCGTTCCGGTGGCCGCTGCCGCTCGCGCGTGCGCAGCGGAGCTCCGCGCCGACCCCGATGCGTTCGCGCTGGCCGGCGGAGAGGATTTTGAATTGCTTGCGGCCGTTTCAAAGCGCGCGTTCCCCCATCTCGCGCGCCGCTTCCAAGCGCACTTCGGCTCGCCACTGATTGCGGTGGGCCGATTCCGCGAGGGAAGCGGGGCGGCGGTGATTAACGGCGTGAGCGAAACGCCGCTCGTGCCGGCGGGCTACGATCACTTCCGCGATGTCCCTTAGAAAGCGTAACGGCCGAACGTGAATCGCGACGACGTCCAAACCTACCCGCTCGTCGGTTCCATTCAGAACGCCGTCGGCATGGGCTTTATCGGAAACCAAGCGCTGTGCGCGATTGCGAACAGCTTGGGCGCGCGTGTCGTGAGCGCGCCTACCGCGTACGCAAGCGCGCACAGTGCGTTCTCCGGCCGGGCGAGCTGGATCGCCGAGCCGCAGCAGTTCCGCAAAGACGTGGCCTTCTTGATCAGTCAGCGTCCGGCGATGCTCGTTATCGGTTACGTTCCCAAGCCGAGCCTAGTGGATATCATCGCCACCCAGCTCTCGGACTATAAGGGCGTCGTGCTGCTCGATCCCGTGATCGGCGATTACCAAAAGGGCCTTTTCGTCAGTTCGGAAACGGCGCGCGCGATCCGCGACGCGCTGGTGCCGCTGGCGCAGATCGTCACGCCGAACCGGTTCGAGGCGGAAGTGCTGCTGGGCTTGACGGGCGATGAAAAAGCGACCGAACATTCGTTTTTGAACGGCATGTTCGATCTCGGGCCGCAAGCCGTCGCGATCACCTCCTACGAACGCGATGCGGAGAAGCACCGTCTGAAAGTGCTGTTCACCAACGGCTACAGCTACCACCGCATTCTCGCGCCGTTTTATCCGACGTTTCCCGCGCACGGCGTGGGCGATACGTTCGCGGGAGCCATGGGTATCTTCATGGCGCTGGGCGCCTCGCCGTTCGCGGCGGCGCTGCTCTCCACGACGCTATGCGCGCGTTCGGTGGCAAACACGAGCCGATACGGCGGCGCGACCGTCGATCCCGTTGCGGCCCTGGAGAAGTGGCGTCCGCTCGGATATCAGATCGACGACGACCGCACGATGCGTTTCTGCGAACGTTCCACGGTGGAAAGCGAATCGATTAAATCGACGGCTCTGGACGGCCCGCGGTTGAAATTCGCGCCGCCGAAACATAAAATCATTTACAGCTGATGTTCACGCCGTTGGCCATCCGGTTCGGCCCGGAAGCGGGCCCGCACGTGCAGATAGACGTTCTGGATTACGTGCATCCCGAACGCGCCGAACCGGCGGGCCTGGATCTCATGCACTGCCGCGTGAACGCGCACGCCGGGGAGGTCGAAGCTGCTTTCGAGATGCGGATCGAGCTCTACGAACTTTTTGAAGTGCGCGATTATCTCGCGCAGATTGGTTCTGGTAACGGCCCTTCGGAAAGCTTCCTGCTGGCCGGCGGACTGCTAAGCCTCTCGTTCGCTCCCTCGAAACGCGGCCCCGTGTTGTGCGCGGTGCTGGTCAAGACGATTGATAGCTCGCACGTGCGGCTGGAGTATTTGATTACGTTGGAGCCGCAGGAAATTGCCCGCACGCTGTTCGCCTTAAAGCAATTACAGCTGCACGCGCAAAAGGAGGCAAGTCCTTAACGGACTGCCCCTGACGGCACTAACCGCGGCGTGCGCCCCCGCGTAGCATGGGGGCATGCGAAATCTCCTTCCGGCAGTCTCCGCTTTGATGCTCGCAGCGCTGCTTGCGGCATGCGGCGGGGGCGGCGGCGGCTCATCTTTCACTCCCCCCGGCGGCGGGAACGGCGGCGGCGCCGGGCTGCCGGCGAGCGTTGCCGGCTCGTCGGGCATGGTAAACGGCTTGGACAACGTCTTTACGCCGGCCGACGGCGATTCTTCCTCAGGCGGCAGCGGTCAGACCATCGACGGCATCCCGTGCCTCGCGACCATGGACGAAGCCCATTACCACGTGCACGTTTTTGTTGGCCTGATCAATAACGGCAGCGAGGAGGCGCTTCCCGACGGCACCGGTATGAACAATCCCGGCGCAGATTCCGGCGGCGTTGTCAGCACGGCGTCGTGTTTCTACTACCTGCATACGCACGACGCTTCGGGCGTCGTCCATATCGAGGACCCTTCAACCGCCTCACGCACGACCTCGCTGCACACCCTCGGGCAATATCTCGATATTTGGGGCCAGCCGGTTTCCGGAACGCGCGTTTATACGTCGGGAGCGCGCTATCAAGGTGAGGGTGATCAGACTGTTTCAAACACGACCTACGTGCAGTACACGGGCGATCCGCATGCGATACCGCTCTATGCGCACGAAGTGATCTGGTTTGAGTGGGGGCCGAATTATCCGGCGGCCTCTTCGCTGCCCAGCGTGCACTTCTCGTACTGACCTTTCCGCAAGCGAGACGCCGGGCGTTCGTCCGGCGTACCGCGCCGCTCCGGCGGGAACAAGGATGCCGAGGAACTCAAACTTCTCCGAAGGAGGGTTCACGATGAATTCCGACTACGGAACGAGCGCGTATTTCACGAACGAGAGCGACGCCCGGCGGGCTGCGGAAGACCTGCGCGCGCAAGGCTGCGAGGTCGACGTGCGCAGCGAAGGATCGCACGGCCAAAGCTTCTGGGAAAGCATCAAAAGCTTTTTCAGCGGTGAGAGCAATCACACACAGTATGCGAGCGGCGCGATCGTACAGATCGACGGCGGCGACCCGCTCACGGTGCGCACCGTCGTCACGCAGTACAACGGCCGCCTCAACGACAGCACGCAAACGATGGAGACGCAAAGCACCGCAAGCAACTCGCTGATCACGGGAACGGCAACCGGCGGCACCGGCTTTACCGCCGATGACGAGACCGGCGAATACACGGGTGCGCGAACGAGCGGCACGGGCACGATGCCGAACGCGGACTAGAAACGAAACGAAAGCAGGAGCCGATGGAAGAACGCGAACCGCCGGGGCCGGCGGACGACGACGAAAACGAGGACGAAAGTCCCGGCGAGGCGGTGATCGTCGCAGACGACACGGGCATGCTGGCGGGGCAGCAGTTCGTGAATGAGACCGAAGAACGGCCTCAATAAGGAAACGGCGCGCGCCTTAAACGGCGCGCGTCACCTTTTTGCCGCGCAAGCACGCGGTGCAGACACGCGCCGTGCGCGCGGTGCCGCGGTCGTTGATCTTGACGGCCTGCAGGTTGGGCAGCCAGCGGCGCTTCGTTTTATTCATGGCGTGGCTCACGTTATTGCCGGCCATCGGACCCTTGTTACAGACTTCACAGCGCTTCGCCATTGCTTTCCCTTTCCGATTCTTCAATACCAACGCTGTCCCGCGCCGGAGTGCGGGGCAACCTTGGTAGACTACCACGGGCGGCTCCCTTCGACAAGGCTCGCAGTCATATCTTAAGAATCCACGCTCGAGATGGATGTGCTTGCCCTCGACGGCCGCGCCTACGCTAAGTTCATGACGGCGGGCGCCTATTTTCTACGAAAATACCAAGGCGTCCTCAACGATCTGAATGTTTTCCCGGTGCCCGACGGCGACACGGGCACCAATATGTATCTGACCGCCCGCCAGGCCGCCATCGAAGCCGGCAAGATTCATGACGCGCGCCTCTGCGAGGTTGCGGCCGCTGCGGCACACGGGGCGCTGATGGGCGCGCGCGGAAACTCGGGCGTGATCGTCTCGCAGATGCTCCGCGGCTTCGCGCACCACGTGCGGCACCGCTCGGAGATCGATACGTTCATGCTCGCCACCGCTATGCGTGAAGCCGCCGGGGCCGCTCGGCAAGCGCTCGTCAAGCCCCTCGAAGGCACGATACTATCGGTCGCCGACGCTGCTGCCGATTCGGCGTACCGGCAGGCGCTCCACGAACCCGATTTGTACCGGTTCCTGAACGGCGTGCTGCGCAGCGCGAACGAAGCGCTGGACCGGACGCCCGACCAATTGCCGGCGCTCAAGGAAGCAGGCGTCGTGGACTCGGGCGGAGCGGGATTCATCTATTTCCTTGAAGGCGTGCTGCGCTTTCTTCCGGACACGAGGGCGCGGACCACCGCATTTCCGCGCCGGCGGGCACGGGCCAGCGTTTTTACGGCGCAGCAAGCCGTCGGGCCGCATAAGTACTGCACCGAGTTCATTCTGGCTCAAGCGGCCTGCAGCAACCACGAACTGCGCGAACTGCTCAAAGGCAAAGGCGACTCACTGATCGTCGCCGGCGAAGCGCCCTCCATTAAAGTGCACATTCACACGGACAATCCCGAAATAGTGCAGGCGGCCGCTGCCAAGCACGGCGAGCTTTTGCGCCTCAAAGTGGAGAACATGGAACAGCAGCACAACGTGCTGATCGTCGATCGGCCCGCCGCATATTCGGTGGCGTTCGTCGTGCCGGGCGCGGGATTCGATCAAATCGCGCGCGAGCTCGGCGCCGAAGTAACGGTGCCGGCGCAAACGAATCCGAGCGTGCGCGATCTCGTGCTCGCAATCAACGCGTGCCTTTGCGATACCGTCTATTTATTTGCGAACGACAAAAATGTCGTTCTCGCGGCGCAAGAGGCGGCACGTTTGAGCGGGCGGGACGTCCTCGTTATCGCGACGGCCGATATCGTCGCCGGCTTGGCCGGCTTGCTCAACGTCCGCCAGGGCGGCGAACGGCAGCCGGACGAGGCGGCGATTCTTGGGGCAGCCTCGCTAGGAAAAAGCGCGCACGTGTTTTTTGCCGGGAAGGACGCGAGCGTCGGTGGAACGAGCGTGCAACGCGGAAAACCGGCGGCGGCGTACGGCGGTGTGCTTTATCCCGGCGAGACCGTCGGCCAAGCGGCTGCGGCAGCGCTGCGCGCAATGGGAGCGTCGAGTGGAGGCTTGATCACCGTGTATTACGGCGGTTTGCAGAAGGAGCGCGACGCACAGCGTCTGGTCGTGGATCTGCGCGCGGCTTTTCCGGCGGCGGACGGCGAGTACTACTACGGCGGACAGAAAAACGCCGAATATTGGATGTCGCTCGATGACTAAGCCGCGCATTGCGATCGACGCCATGGGCGGCGATCACGCGCCGGCGGAGATCGTCGCCGGCGCGCGAGCGCTTGACGCCACGAACGCCGTCGTCGATGGCGAAGTGGTCGTTCTCGACGCGCAGGGCGTCTCGCGCTTCGAGCGACTCCAAAATCTTGGTAC
>JBHEMM010000016.1:15331-26650 GCA_046262595.1 Vulcanimicrobiaceae bacterium | reverse complement strand
GTCTTCTCCTGGGCCCGGCCCACGAACAAGGTCCCCTCGGAGCCGTCGTGGGTGGCCAGGTAGGACTGGGCGATGTCGTCTTTGCGCTGGCCCTTGTCGAAGTGCACCAGGTCCACGCCCTCGTCGGCGACGAACCGCAGGTGCGCGCGCTGCTTACCGGCCCGGGAAGCGAGAAGATTACCGTCGTTCATGCGCCCGAGTCCGTGCCGATGGATATGCACGCGGCGCAAGCGCTGCGCATCTCCGAGAAGACGTCGCTCGGCGTGGCGGTCAACATGCTCAAGGAAGGCACCGCCGACGCCGTGGTTTCGGCAGGCAACAGCGGTGCTTTCTTGGCTATCGCACTTATCCGGCTGCGCACGATCCCCGGCATCGCGCGTCCCGCGATCGCGACCGTGTGGCCCGCGATGAACGGCCCGATGGTGCTGCTCGATTCCGGCGCGAACGTCGATTGCCGTCCCGAATGGCTCGAACAATTCGGCATTATGGGCTCGGCGTATTCCAAGTCGGTGCTCGGCATCGCGAATCCGCGCGTCGCGATCTTGTCCGTCGGCGAAGAGCCGAGCAAGGGCAATGCGCAAGTGCTCGAAGCCGCCGCACTGCTGCGCAAAGCGCCCATCAACTTCACCGGCAACGTCGAGGGTAAAGACCTGTTCCACAATGCCGCCGATGTGGTGGTCGTCGACGGATTCGTCGGCAACGTCGTGCTTAAACTGGGCGAAGGTTTGGTTTCCGACTTGCAAAAAGTGATCAAGGAAGCGGTGCTCGGCGGTAATCTGCTCGCCAAAGCCGGCGCCGTCCTCATGCTTCCGGCACTGCGCAAACTGCGCACACGTTTCGACTACGAGACGTACGGCGGAGCGCCGCTGCTCGGCCTTTCCGGAAACTGCATCGTCGCGCACGGCCGCGCGACGCGCAATGCGGTCAAACACGCGGTGCGGCAAGCGGCCATCGAAGCCGATCGCGACGTCGTCGGCAAGATCACCGAGCTCGTCAAGCCGCATTTGGCCAAAGAGGCGTAGTTGGCGGTCGCCGTCGTCACCGACAGCACGTCGGACATCGAGCCGCAGCGCGCTTTGCAACTCGGCATCGACGTGGTCCCGTTGTTCGTGCGTTTCGGCGAATGCAGCTATCGCGATTATCTCGACCTTTCACGTTCGGATTTTTACCAAAAGCTTGCGGCGGCAAAGGAACTGCCGAATACCTCGCAGCCCACGGCCTCGATGTTCGAGGACGCGTTTCGACCGCACGTGCACGCCGGCAGCGACATCGTCTGCGTGACGATCAGCGGCAAACTTTCGGGAACGATCAATGCGGCCCGCGCGGCCGCGCAGCAGTTTCCCGGCACGCACATCGAGGTGGTGGATTCGCAAACGGTCGCCGGCGGATTGCAGATGCAGGTGCTTACCGCACATGAAATGGCGAAATCCGCTGCCGGGATCGACGCTATTCTGAACGAGCTTGCGCGGCAACGTTCGGTGCAGCACCTGTACGCTTGCATTCCGGACCTCTCGCACGTCGTCCGCACCGGACGCATCGGTAAAGCGAAAGCCGTTCTCGGCACCTTGATGAAGATCGTGCCCGTGATCGCTTTGCGCGAGGGAGAAGTGGTTGCCGAGGCACAGGTGCGCACGATGTCGCGAGCGCGGGAGACGATGATCGATCTCACGCTTGCCGCCGCGAACGATATACCCAACGCGCGCTTTTTGGTGATGCATACGAATGCGCCCCAGCTGGCCGCCGATATGCGGCAGCGCCTGCGTGAACGCTTTGCCGGCCAAACGCCCAAAGCCATCGCCCTCATCGAGGCGGGGCCTGTCATCGCAACCCATGGCGGTCCGGGCGCAGTTGGTATCTTCTGCGCGCAAGATTGATGCGCAGACGCCTTTATGACTGCACTGTACGTTCACCTACCGTTTTGCCCCTACATTTGTCCGTACTGCGATTTTGCGAAATGGCCGCATAAGCGCAGCGCCGCCGCACGCTATCTTGCGGCGCTCGAGTCTGAAGCGCGCAGCCGGGCGTGCGCCGGCGTTTTCGAAACGGTCTTTTTCGGAGGCGGGACGCCCAATACGTACGATGCTGAGGAGATCGCCGGTCTGCTCGCTTTGTTCGACGCGCTGTATCCGGGGCCGCAAGATCGCGAGACGACGATCGAGGTCAATCCCGAACTCGTGCGTGCGGCGGATCTGCAAACGTACCGCAGCAGCGGCGTCAACCGGCTTTCGATCGGCGTGCAGTCGTTCGTTGCCGCGGAGATTGCAACGCTTGGACGGCGCCATACCGCGGCCGACGTGCAAGCGGGAGTCGATGCCGCGCGCGCGGCCGGCATGCGCAGCGTAAGCGTCGATCTGATGTTCGCCGTTCCGGGCCAAACGCCCGAGAGCTGGCAGCACTCGCTCGACGCGGCGATCCGGCTCGGCGCGGATCACATCTCGGCATACGGATTGACGGTCGAGGCGCAGACGCCTTACGAACGCTGGCGCGATCGCGAACCGCAAGCCTTCATGGACGACGCCGCGGAAGCGGAACTCTACGAGCGCACGATCGCCACGCTCGAAGAAGCGGGGTTCGAACACTACGAGATCAGCAATTTCGCGCGGCCCGGTCACCGCAGCGCGCACAATGCGAACTACTGGGCAAACGGCGATTACGTCGGGCTGGGCGTGGGGGCCGCCTCGTACCAGCGCGGCATCCGAAGTATTCACACCAAGTCGCTGGACGAGTACGTAAAAGCGGCATTAGAAAATGAGGCGATACCGGGTGAATCGGAGGAGTTGAAAGGGGCACAACGTGCCGGCGAGGCAATCATGCTTGCGCTGCGCACCGCGCAAGGGGTATCTCTGCAGCACTTCAAAGATCGCTACGGTTTGGACTTTTCTTCTTTCTATGCCAACGCGGTGGCGCGTTTCACGCAAGACGGCCTGCTGGAAGTCGATGAAACGCACGCGCGCCTCACGCGCCGCGGCCGTTTTCTCGCAAACGACGTATGCGCGGCCTTCGTAACGCTCGCGTAGGGCCCGGCATCGCCGCGGCACTGCTGCGGTTTTTGTTTGCTGTAATTTTCGGCATCACCGGTTTCTTGCTCGGGCGCGAGGCGTATCTGCACCTTTTTTCGCTGCACTTCACCAGCGAGGCGTGGCAGCTCGCTTTCACGATCGTTACGCCCGCCGTAGGCGCCATCGCCGGCGTGCTGCTCGCGCCGCTCGCCCAAACGATCTTTGAGGGTGAACTCAACGCCGTGGAACGCGCGATCGAACGGCTTGCGCCGGTGGAACTCGCTGGCGGTGCGGTGGGACTCATCTTAGGCTTGCTCGTCGCTTTTTTGATCCGCAGCATCCTTTTTGAGTTCGTTGCCTCGATGGGGCCTGCGGGAAGTTATCTCGCGATCCTCTTCTACATTTTGATAAGCATCTTCGCCGCTTATCTGGGCGCTCGGGTCGGCGCGCGCGTGCACTTCTTGCCGCTCGGCGCCGGCAGCGCGGCGGGCGCGCACGGCATGCCGAAAATTATCGACACGTCGGTGATCGTGGACGGCCGGATCGTCGAAATCTTGGAGTCCGGATTTTTGGAAGGCCCGTTCATTTTGCCGCGCTTCATTCTGCGCGAGCTGCAAGCCGTTGCAGATTCGACCGATCCGCTCAAGCGTACGCGCGGCCGCCGCGGCCTGGAGGTGCTCAATCGCCTGCAGGAACTCGGTGTGCTCGAGATCAGTGAACGCGATTACGCCGACGTTCGCGAAGCGGACGCGAAACTTGTTCGCGTTGCGAAAGAACTTTCGGGCAGACTGCTCACAAACGACTACAATCTTAACCGCGTCGCCGGTGTTGAAGGCGTGCAAGTGCTCAACATCAACGAGCTTGCCGGCGCGGTGAAGCCCGTCGTTCTCCCGGGCGAGGAGATGCACGTTCAAATTGTTCGCGAGGGCAAAGAACCGCATCAAGGCGTCGCCTATCTGGACGACGGCACGATGGTGGTGGTCGAACAGGGCCGCCGCCTTTTGGGCGAGAGCGCCGATGTCGTCGTCACGAGCGTGCTGCAAACCGTTGCCGGACGCATGATCTTCGCGCGTCCCAGAAGCAGTAAACTGTGATACTCGCGTGGGGCGCGGTGATCGTTGCCGCCGGCCGCGGAACGCGCTTCGGGCGTCCCAAGCAACTGCTGCCCGTTGCAGGGAAACCGCTGGCGGCTTGGTCCGTCAGCGTTTTTGAATCGATGCGCGAAATCAAGGAGATCGTCGTCGTAACGGAACGCGAATGGATCGAACCAATGGCGCGCGTTGCGGTGAACAGTGCAGTCGTCGTGGGCGGGGCGACGCGCCAAGCAAGTTCCTACGCAGGACTCAGGGCGCTGCGCGGCCGCGTCGACGCGGTGCTCGTGCACGACGGCGCACGCCCCTTGATCGAGCCCGAAGACGTGCGCAAGGGTATGGCGGCCGCCGGCCCGCGTGCCGCTGCGGTTTTGGGCGTTCCGGTGGTCGATACGGTGAAAATGGTGGACGGCGCCGGCCTCGTGATGCAAACGCTCGAGCGCGGCGTGCTTTGGTCCGCGCAAACGCCGCAGTTTGCGATGTTAACCGAACTGTTGGACGCGCACGAAGCAGGCATTCACGACGGAATTGACGCAACCGACGACGCGATGCTGCTCGAACGTGTGGGCATTCCGGTTCGCATGGTGGCCGGATCGCCGGAAAATTTCAAAGTCACGCTGCCGGCCGATCTGACGCGCGCCGAGATGCTTTTGCAGGCGCGGTCGTAATGCGTGTGGGGCATGGCTTCGACGCACACCGTTTGGTGACCGGCCGCACCTTCATTTTGGGCGGCGTGAACGTGCCGAACGAGACCGGCCTGCTCGGGCATTCCGACGCCGATGCGCTCGCGCATGCACTGTGCGACGCACTGCTCGGCGCTGCGGCGTTGGGCGATCTTGGCGAACGTTTTCCGGATGCTGATGCGCGTTGGAAAGACGCCGATTCGCTCACGCTGCTCTCGCAGTGCGCCGCGCACGTGCGGCGCGCGGGCTACTACATCACGAACGTCGACGCAAGCATCATCGTCGACCGCCCGAAGTTGGCGCCGTATCTGCAGCAGATGCGTGCGAATATCGCGCAGCGGTTGGAGCTTGCCGTCTCGCAGGTGAGCGTGAAAGCGAAGACGAGCGAAGGCATGGGCTACACCGGAGACGGCAGCGGCATCGCGGTTCACGCCGTCGCGCTGATTGACGAACGATGATCGCGCGCGACGAACTGGCTGCGGCGATGCAGCAATGGGGAGTGCTCGAAACCCCCGCTCCCGATGCGGCGCTGCGTTGGATCGATCTGTTTGTGCAGGCGTACGGTGCGCAATGCTCCACTGTGGCCGATGCGCGCGCGCGCGTTGCGGAACTGCGAGAAGAATCGTGCATCATTCCGGCGCTCGAACTGGAGCGCTTGCGCTCGCGCGACGTACTGTTTTTCTTGGACACCGTCGGTCAATATGTGGACAGTCAAGCCGAACTGCGCGGGCTGCCGCTCCAGAACGATCTTGCGGTGATGGCGCAGGAGTTCGGTGTTAGCACGGGCGACGCGCGTTACGCCGTTCGCATGGCGCTGAGCGGAAAAACGGACGGCCCGCCGCTGGAGTTGCTTTTTCCGCTGCTCGGGCACGATCGCATCTTGATCCGTTTGGGCGCAGTGAACTCGCGTTTGCTGCACGGGCGCGGATTAGATCCGATTAAGTACGGCCCGGGCGGCGAACCGTTCGAGCCCATACGGGGAGAACGCCCCGATGGCAATCGTTGAGGATCTTCGCGCCGCGCTCGAACGCGACCCCGCAGCGCGGGGGCCGCTCGATGTCATTCTTTCGTACCCCGGGTTTCACGCGCTCGTCCTGCACCGCATCATTCACGCGCTGCATGCGTCCGGCTTGCCGCTGCTTCCGCGCTGGCTTTCGAATATGAACCGGTTTTTAACCGGGATCGAGATTCATCCCGGGGCGAAGATCGGCAGCGGCGTGTTCATCGACCACGGAATGGGCGTCGTCATCGGCGAGACGGCCGAAGTCGGCGACGGCTGTACGATCTATCAAGGCGTCACCCTCGGCGGCACGAGCCTCTCGCACGGAAAGCGCCATCCCACGCTTGGAAAGAATGTGACGGTCGGGGTCAATGCCGCGGTGCTCGGCGCGATTACGGTGGGCGACAACGCAAAGGTGGGCGGCGGTTCGGTCGTCGTGAAGGACGTTCCGCCGGATGCGACCGTTGTCGGCGTACCCGCGCGCATCGTGATGCACAGCGGCGTCCACGTACGCGTTCAGGACGAAGGCGTTACGGGCAACGCGTTCGAGCGCCGTTTGTCGCAGCTCGAAGCGCGCATCGCTGACATCGAACAGGACGAGACGGGCGAAGAAGCGTGGTCGTGGGTGATATGACGGCGTGAGCCTGAAGATTTACAACACGCGCACGCGCAGCGTCGAGCCGTTCGAGCCGCTGCAGCCCGGGCGCGTGCGCATCTACATGTGCGGGCTCACGCCCTCCGCGCAAGCGCATCTCGGTCACGCCCGTTCGTTTCTGTTTTTCGACGTGCTGCGCCGTTATTTGGCGCACAAAGGTTTTCGCGTCCACTACGTGCAGAACGTGACGGATATCGACGATCGCAGCATCAACCGTGCCCGTGAGACGGGCGAACATTGGTACGACATCGTCACCGGTTACTACGCGGGGTTTAAGGCATCGATGAAGCGCCTGGGCGTCTTGGAACCCGATGAAGAACCGTACGCGACCCAATTTATCGGGCCGATCGTCGAGATGATTGCCGCGCTGGTCGCCCAGGGTTACGCCTATGCATCCAAGGAAGGCGTTTATTACCGCGTTTCGGCGTTTCCACGTTACGGTGCGCTCGCGAACCGCAACATTGAGGAACTCGAAGCGGGCGCGCGCATCGAAGTGGACGCGGACAAAGAAGATCCCCTCGATTTTGCGCTGTGGAAATTCGCAAAGCCGGGAGAGCCGACGTGGCCTTCGCCATGGGGCGACGGCCGGCCGGGTTGGCATATCGAGTGCTCGGCGATGTCGCGTTCCCTGCTGGACCCGCCGGGCGAAGGCTTCGAGATTCACGGCGGCGGCGCCGACCTGATCTTCCCGCATCACGAAAACGAAGTCGCCCAAAGCGAGCCGCTCATGCAGCACCCGCCGATGGCGAAATATTGGATGCACGGCGGCCTGCTGCTGTTCGAAAACCAGAAGATGAGCAAGTCGCTAGGCAACTTCGAGCCGCTCGAGGAACTGCTCGGCCGGCACGATCCGCAGGCGATCCGCCTGCTGTTTCTGCAAACGGGCTACCGCAAAGTGATGAACTTTACCGAAGAGTCGGTCACCGCGGCGGCCGTAACGCTGGAGCGTCTGAAAAAGACCTACCGCGCACTGATGCACTCGCCGGGGCAGGAAGATGGCGGTTTGATCGCTCGGATGGAAACGGCGTTGGATGAAGATCTCAATACCGCCGTCGCGCTCGCCGAACTGCTGGCGTACAAAGGAACGAGCGCCGGCGCTTTCGCCTATGCGCTGCAGTTGCTCGGCATCCAGGCCGGTGAAGCGTGGCTCGCGCAGCCGTCTGCCGAACTTCCCGCCGACTTCGCCTCGCGGTTGCGCGCGGCGCTCGGGCAGGCGGCTTTCGACAGCGAATCGCCGCAAGCCGCACTGGAAAACGTCATCGCGCTGCGCACGCGGGCACGCCAAAGCAAGAACTGGGCGGAGTCCGACCGTCTTCGCGACATTTTGCTCGAGTGCGGAATCGCGCTCAAGGACTCGAAAGATGGAACCGCATGGAGCCTCGCCGCGCAAAAATAGATCTCGACAACGTCGTCTACGGCGTGCATGCGGTGGAAGAGGCGCTCGCGGCGGGCGAGCAGCTGCGCCACATTCATGTCGCGCAGGAGCGCCGCCGCGATCCGGCGTTGCGCAAAATCATGGAAGCCGCGCGCGAGCGCGAGATCCGCGTGCGCACGGAAGACCGCAAGTACTTCAGCCAATTTCCGTACAAGGCGCATCAAGGCGTCATCGCGTTCGGGCCGCCGTATGATTACGCTTCGCTCGAAGATTTACTGGTGCGTCCGCGAGGCGGACCGCTGCTGCTCGTCGTGCTCGACCATATCACCGATCCGCACAATGCCGGCGCGATCATCCGTACCGCCGAGTGCGCCGGCGCGCACGGGGCGGTCATGCCCGAGCGGCGGGCGGCGGGTGTCAACGCAACGGTGCGTAAAGCCGCCGCCGGAGCAGCGGCGCACTTGCCGGTGGCGCGGGTCGCGAACGTCGCCGAGACGATCCGCAAGCTCAAGAAAGCGAACGTTTGGGTCGCGGGCGCCGGCATCGCACCGCAAAGCATCGCCTACACGCAAGCCGATTTCACGCGCGACGCCGCAATCGTGATCGGGGGCGAAGAAGGGCTCAGCCCGCTGGTCGCCCGCGAGTGCGATTATCTGGTGCGGATTCCGCTGCTGGGCCGCACGGAGTCGCTCAATGCGTCGGTGGCCGCTGCCGTGCTGCTGTACGAGGCCGTGCGTCAGCGCGGAGCGAGCGAGTCTGCCTTAAGGGTGTAATCCACCCCCGTACGCACGCTGCCCGATCCGTAGATTTCGACGCTTTCTTCGTGAATCGAAAGCGGCACCATGCGTTTGATATCGTAACTGATCCGGCCTGTGGTGTCCGACTCGTCGTTCCCGTCCTTTAAGACGCGTTTTTCATCGATCGACACCACGCCGTTGTTGTTGCTCGTCACCGTAAAATCGGAGCGCACGTTTACGCGGCCGGTGGCCAAATCGACGGCCCAATGATTCTTGTCATCCATGGCATCGGCGTTCACAAAGGTGCGGCCCAAAAAACGCGTGAGCGTGAGTTCCGGCGTGCTGAACTTCACGGCCCCCGGATCGAATTTCACCTGCCCGTCGGGGTAGACCGCGCACTCGCCGGCGGGAACGTCCAGACTGTGAGCGAGGGGAACAGACTGCGTGATGCGCAGGACCAGCGATTTTTCGGGCCCGAGCGCGAGAACGTCCACGGCGATTGTGCCGTCGTAACCGCCCAAAGAATAATTCGTCGAGACGCCCGGCAGGCCGGTTTCTATGCCGCCGTAGTGCGAAATACCCTCGGTTTGCCCAGAGGCATGGAACGCGAAAAGCATAGAGCGGATCGGCTTCACGTTGCCCGTCTGCACCACCGCGGCTAAAACATACGAGGAAAGCATGACGCCCGTTTCCCGGCCGCGAGGAAGATTCCGCCCGCCTGCATAGCCGGGCCCTGCACTTCGGGACGCTCGTGAGGCCTGCCAAATTTATCCTTGACGCCCAAGGACCACCCTCCTATACTATGCGGGTGCGTCGGCTCGACGAGGCCCCGCGGGGCCCGCGATTTGCGCCGCACGTCTGTTAAGGGCAAGTAGCAATGGCAATGACCCATCCTGCGTCGGATGGACTCGACTACCACGAACGGGCGGACGAGGACCTTGTCGCGACGGCTAAATCCGGCGACAACCTCGCAATGGAGTTTCTGCTCAACAAATATAAGAACTTCGTCCGCATCAAGGCGAAGAGCTATTTTTTAATCGGCGCGGATCGCGAAGATATCATCCAAGAAGGCATGATCGGGCTCTATAAGGCGGTTCGAGACTTCAAGGCGGACAAACTTTCGAGCTTCCGGGCGTTCGCCGAGCTGTGCATCACGCGTCAGATCATCACGGCGATCAAGACGGCGACGCGGCAGAAGCATATCCCGCTCAACCAGTACATCTCGCTGAACAAACCGATCTACGATGAAGACAGCGAACGTACGCTGCTCGACGTGATGGCCTCACAGAAGACCTCCGATCCCGAAGAGCTCGTGATCAATCAGGAAGTCTCGCAAGACATCAAAGAGCGCATTCAGGAAAATCTCTCGGAGCTCGAGTCTCAGGTGCTGCTCTCATACTTGGAAGGCAAGAGCTACCAAGAGATGGCGCGCGACTTGGGACGTCACGTCAAGTCGATCGACAACGCACTGCAGCGCGTGAAACGCAAGATCGAAAAGAATCTCTCGGAGATCGAATTACCATAAGCGGCGCTTAAAAGCGCTCGTGCAGGTACAGATAGTTGCCTTCGGTGTCGATGCACTCTTTTGATTTGCAGATTTTCCCGCCGAACTCAACGCCCGTAAGCGTACCGCCGTTTTCTTGCGCGCGCCGTGCCGCTTCTTCCAGATTATCCACGCCGAGCAAGACGCCGGATCCGCCCCGCCACGGCGCCGACGGATTGTATGCTACCGCGAACGTGGTGCCGTCGGCAAAGGTGTATTCCGCCCAGTATTCTTCGCTCATCACGTTCGGCGCGACGCCTAGGATCGCGTCGTAGAACGCGCGCGCGCGCTTCATATCTTTCACCTGGAAAAACGTCGCGTCGATGCCTCTTGTGCTCATAGCGGCACTCTCAACCGGAAAGCGTGCATTTCCTGTCATACAGAGCCCCGATGAAACGGGAATTCTTGAGCTTCGAGCGGCCGGGCCGCAGCAACTTGCCGTTCAGCGACGCAGTGCGGGCGGGCGCCACGTACTATATTGCCGGCCGTATCGGTTTGGACGACGCGACGAACTTGCCGCCGGCGGACGCGGCCGAGGAAGCGCGGCTGCTGATGGACGACCTGCGCGAGGTGCTCGAAAAGTGCGGCTTGCGCATGCGCGATCTGGTGCAGGTGACCGTCTACACGCCGGACGTTTCGCTGTACGAAACGTTCAACGGCGTTTACCGCACGTATTTCACCGGACCGCTGCCCGCGCGCGCGTTCCTAGGCTCCGGGCCGCTGCTTTTCGGCGCGCGCTTTGAATTGACGGCGATCGCGGCTGCTTAGCTTTGGCCGTCTGCGTCGTCGCGCGGATGAGCCAGCAACTCGACGATACTTTGATATAGCGCCTCGCGATCGGCAAGCGCATCCACGACGAATGCGTGCGCCGGCTTCGTTCCGGTCTGGCCATCGACGACGACGGTGACGCGGCCCCGCGCGCAGACGTCCATGCAACTGGTGCTTATCGCGCGCACGTTGCCCCAGTGTCCGTCGTTCTTTAAGCGATTCTTGAGCCAGTCGCGCAGATTAAACTCACCGATCTTCGCGGCGATCTGCGGATCTTCTTCCGGAATGCGTTCTTTGTAGCAGCGCTCGCAAACCAGGACCAGGCCCGCATTGAGCCACTTGGGTTTGATCGGTTGCATCGTGCCGTTGCTTGTTCGAGGCCGTTTGGCATGGGCCTCGGGCGTTTAGCCGACGGTGGGAGTCGAACCCACGACCCTCGACTTACAAAATCGACGCTCTGGCCACTGA
>JBHEMM010000016.1:0-15321 GCA_046262595.1 Vulcanimicrobiaceae bacterium | reverse complement strand
GAGCTACGTCGGCAAGAAAAGCACAGTTGCCCTTATGCTGTTTTTCGTCCTTTTCCGCGTGCAGCGACGCGAGCCCCGAATACCGGCGCAGGAACGCTTGCTGCAATTGCACAGCGCGATCGTTTCTGCCGGAGGGCTAAAAGACTAAGGCATGGGCCCCTTGGCCGCTTAAGTAGGACACCGCGCGTCAAGTATGCTCAAGGCGTGCTGCACGTTCGTGGGCTGGGAAAGGCATTTCGCAAGGGGCATTGGCTGCGCCCGGGCGAGCGCGTGCCCGTGCTCGAAGATATCGGCTTTACCGTCGAGCGCGGAGAAGTCGTTGGTCTGCTCGGCGCCAACGGAGCCGGAAAGACGACGATTCTGCACGCTATCGCCGGACTGCTCAAACCCGACCGTGGCGAAATCCTCTTCGACGGTGCGCCGCTGACGGCGCGAGCGGCGCAGCGCATCGTCGGACTGTGCAGTGCCGCGGACCGGAGCTTTTATTTCCGTCTTTCTATGCGCGAGAATCTCGAGTTTTTTGCGCGGCTCTACGGTTTGCACGGCTGCGCCTTGAAGGCGCGCGTCGATGCGGTTCTCGCCATCACCGATCTGACCGCGGTGGGCGGGCGGCGTTACAGCCGCTGCTCGACCGGCACGCGTCAGCGGCTCTCCATCGCGCGTGCCTTGCTGCATGAAGCGCAAATCTTGCTTCTGGACGAACCGACGCGCGCCGTCGACCCGCTTCACGCGCAGATGCTCCGCACGTTCGTGCGCGACGATCTCGCGAAGCGTGCCGGCAAGACCATTGTGCTTGCGACGAATTTACTCGAAGAGGCGTGGAACGTTTGCGATCGCATCGTGCTGCTTTCGGGCGGGCGCACGATCGGAATAGACACGCCTGCGGCGCTGAGCCGCCGTTTCGTCAAAACGATGCGCTATCGCGTCGACTTCGATCGCATCGACACAACGCTCGCGCTGCGTGCCTCGCGGTTCGGCGATATCGAACTGCGGCCGTCTTCCGCCGGTGCGGAAATGATCGCCGACGTGCAAGCGCAGCCGGATAGCGTGAGCGGCTTTTTGCGAGAGATCCTGCACGGCGAAAGCCGCGTGAAATCGATTACGTCCTGTGCACCCGATGCCGAAGATCTCTTCGTGCATGAGGCGAGCCGGTGACACTGCTGCGTGCGTTCGTGGAACGCGACGTGCGACTAGCGCTCTCGTATCCTTCGACGCTGATTACGCCTTTCGCAAGCGTAGCGCTTACCGTTGCGGGTTTCGCTTTCCTCGCGCGCATCGTGAATCCGCACGCCGCACTCGACGCCGGTGGCCGCCACATCGACTATTTCAGCTATGTCGTCGTGAATCTGGCTTTCATGCTGGTGCTCAACGTCGCGCTGCAGTGCGTTCCTGCGGCGTTGCGCCGGGACCAAGTTGCCGGAACACTCGAGCCGATGCTTGGCTCCCCCGCCCCCGTACTCGCGATCGTCTTCGCTTCGGCCGCATGGCCCATCTGCTTTGCGCTGCTGCAAGGCGCGGCGTATATCGGCGTAGCGATGATTTTCGGCTTACGGATCGCGCAAGTTGATGCGCCGCTGCTCGCGCTGTTTCTCGCGCTCGGCGGGGCGTGCGCAGCGTCCATGGGTGCGCTCGGCGCCGCTGCCGTGATTGCGTTCAAGCAAGGTGCGCCTTCCACGTTTTTCGTCGGCAGTGCCGCAACCCTTTTGACCGGGGTGCTCTTCCCCGTCGCGCTGCTGCCCGAACCGCTGCAATACGTTTCTTGGCTGCTGCCGCTCACACATACGCTGCGCGGCGCGCGCACCGCCATGGCGGGCGGCGGCGTTTCTCCCGTTCAGGGCGATGCGCTGTGGCTTGCCGCCGCGACGCTCATTTTACTGCCCGCCGGCATCTACGCGCTGCACGCTGCTATCACGCACGCAAAGCGCGACGGCTCACTCTCCGCTTATTAAAAGGAACCGCACACCATGAAAGCGTCACCTGAACGCAGCGAAGCGTTGGAAATTCAAGACACGGGCGACGACGTGCTCGTTCACGATACGCGTGTCCGAAAGATCCATGTGCTCAACCGTACAGCAGGCGTGGTTCTACAGGCATGCGACGGGCGTACGGACGCGGCTGCGATCGCAAAAAGACTCGAGGGAGACGGTGCCGCGCCGTGCGCGCTCGAAGATGTGACGGCGGTTCTGCAGCAGTTCGAGTTGTTGGGACTTATCCAGGCGTGAGACGCAGGTAAATCGCGCTCGCGCATGCCGCGCCCAGGCGTGCGATAGCGCGGACGGTCTGCCGGCCCCGCGCGCGCGTTGCGCCTTCGAAGGCTGCTGCAAAGGCAGCCTGTACGGCGCCTTCCTGCGCGCCGAAATATTCGTCCAGGCAGTGCGTGCGTGCTCGCATCGGCAGCGGCAAATCTTCGCGGGCTTGCATCCATCGCGAATAGTGCTCCGCGCGCGCGGACACGTTCCAGGGTACTCCGGCAAGCTGCGCCGCGAACGCGATGGCACCGTGCAGACGTATGGCAAAGCGGTGCTCGCGTGCGAGAATGCCGCGCAGACGAGCAGTGTCATACGCATCCAGACGCTGCAACTGCCGTGCGAGCAAAACGATCTCGCGAAGCGCGGGGCGGCGCATCGCGTGAATGGCGAGGTGCAGCGCGTTGCCCGCCGGTCCCAACGCATACACGCCCTCGCGCAGCGGCGTAAAGAGCGCAAACAAATCGTTCCACGTCTTCGGAAGCGAGAGTTCGGCCAGCTCGAGCGAGCGATGCAGCTCGACCGGCACGCCTTCGCCCGGCGGGTAAAGCGGTTCGGCATGGTGATGCGCCGCCGAATAATACTGCAGTTCCGCCTGCGAACAGCGGTGGGCGTAACCGCAAGCGCGCAACGCCGAAGCGGCGCGTTCGACGTCATGCGGGGCCACCAGCAGATCGAGGTCTTGCGATTCGGTGCGTTCGCTCCACTCGTCTCCTTGCAGCAGCCGCGCGGCGCCTTTGAGGACGGCGCATGGGATCCCGGCATCGCGCAGCACGGCGAGAACGCTTTCTAATTGGGAACGCAACCGCCGGGCACGTCCGGCTGCGGCCCACGCATCGGCGCTTAGACGGCGCGCGAGCTCAGCCGCGTGCTCGCCGCCGGTGCGCCGCAGCGCGGCGCACAGCGCTGCAGCGCAACGGTGGCGCCGCGCAATGGTTTCAAGCCGCCACGGCGCCGCCGCTTCAACGGCGGCCTGCAGCCCCGCATCGTCGCTGCGGACCGCGCAGGACATCGCGCGCACGAGCATCGCATACGCACGCGTGCGCCGGTGGGGAAGCGCTCGCGATGCAAACACACGGACGCGGTGAGAAAGCGAGCGCGCATTGCCGCGCATGCGAAACGCCAGATTGTCGACGCGGGCGCCGCCCGGCGTGAACACTGCGCGAACCACGCCGACGATTTCGCCGCGCTGCACCCGCTCAATACATTCGGGCTGCGCGTCGCCCGAGCAGACAGCGACCGCACCTTCAACCCGAACGACGCGATGCGCGACCAGACGCGCGCCGGCGCAGAATACAAGGATGGCGCCGCGACGAATGCGTTCGGGCGGCGGAGCGATCTCTAACGTCATTCCTTCGCGCAGGTCGGGAGCCATGCTGCCGCCGCGCATCACGACGCGCGCGTGAGCGGCAGCATTTGCGGCCATCCGGACCAATGCGGCTCTCGTCGTTGCGCTTGCGTTGCCGGTTAACGCCATGCGAGCTGCTCTAATGTTTCACGCACGGCAAGAGCGCTCTCGCGCGGCGTACCCAGCGTCAAACGGAAACAGTGCAGGGAACGCAGCAGGCCCAGCGCACGCGCGGTGCGTTCGATCGCGCCGCCGCAAGTGTCGAACCACCGCGAAACGGCCGGCAGCGCCGCGGTTGCGTCGATCGGTTCGATGAACGGCCGCGCCGCATAGCCGTCGAGCACGAACAGTGCACGCAGCGCAAGCGGCGGTGCGACAGCGGCTTCACCGAACACCGCTGCAAGCGCAATATCGCCGCGGGCATGCATCGCGTGGGCCAGTGCGTCGGCGTCGTCGTCGGCCAGCAAGCGGCTGCGCCCGTCCGGACGCACCGAGCAGCGGCGCAAAAATGAATGGACGATCCCTTGGCGCACCAACGCCCGTTCGTCCGAATAGACTTGCAGTCCGGCGCGCGCGCACGCCAGCAGCGTCGTTGTTTTTCCGGCAGTCGAGTCTCCGGCGATGGCCGCAGCGCAGCCGTGCGCGGCGACGGCGGCTGCATGCACCGAAGCGAGAAGCGGATCGAAGTGCACGAGCGCCGAGAGCATAGCGGCATCGGCGAGAAATGCGATCGCATCCAGCGGCAGAGAACCGGCTTTCCATTGCCACGCGCCGTCGTGATCGCACCAGAACGCGTAACCTTGCGGTGAGGGGAAGATGCGGTAAACGAAGTCCGGCGCCCGCTCGTCCAAATGACCGGCATAACGCAATGCAAGTTCCGCAGCAAGGCCCGGAACGGCGGTTTCAATGCGGACGCCAATCTGCGCGATGCGAAGCGCAACCGATTGCGGCGCGCCTTGCCGCAGATGCGCCATGTCGCCTCCGCGTTGCAGTTCGCGCGCGGAGATTACGTGCATCGCGTAAGCTCCTTTACGATCAGTTGTGCTGTCTGCGCGGGCGCTCCGGCAATCAAACGGTATCCGCGCACGCCATGCAATGCGGCGCGTATCCGTCCAAGCGCGCGCAGATCCGCCGGCTTAACGTACGAGCGGCGCACGAACGCGGCGAGCAAGCCGTTTACCGTTAGACGCTCCAACCGCGTATGGCGTGCACGGCCGTGCAGCAGAATAACGTTTTTCAGCGGCAGGGGCGAGGGGTCGGGCGCAATGCCGCAGAGCTCGTGCGGCTCGAGCGCGTAGTACAAGCGTCCTCCCGGGCGCGCAGCGACGTTCAACGCCCCCTCGACGGCTCGACGCATCGCTTGGTCGGGTAAAAGCGCTAGGGCTGGTTCGCGCAGCGCGGGCAGGCGCGGCATCGCCCGCACGACGCGGTTCTCGCCGTCGAACAAAAACGTTTCATCGCCGTAAAAGCAGCCGCCCATCGCGGTGAGATGGAGTGCGAGCAGCGTTTTTCCGGCGGTTGCGTCGCCGAGAAGTACGGTTCCTGCGCCGGCGATTGCAACGGTCGCGCCGTGATACGCGCCGTCACCAGACGCCGTTGCGGCGAATTGCGCAAAGACGTCGCGCACGGCGTCGAATGCCGCGCCGAACGGATCGCCGGCCATCGCGTACCGGCGCTCGACGCCGTTAAAACGACCGGTCAGCCCTGCGGCGGTCGGAAAAATTTCCGCATGATGCAGTTCGGCCGGCAGCGTCGTGCGGCAGCTTAGCGGCGCGAAGGCGCGGCAAGCGAGTGCTTGGCTCAAGGCGTCCCGCGTTTGAAACGCTAAGCCGATGCGGCCTAGGGTAAAGTAGCCAGAGGCCGCACTGTGGGACGCACCTTTCTGATGCGCCCCAGGTGCGTCACACGACGCTGTGACAGCTGCCGTTGCCGACAGGTAAGCCATTGCCTTCATTGCCGCAACCGGGGTTGCCCCCATAAGCTTCGCCTAGGAGTTCGCCGGCGTCGAACGTTGCAATGACGTGAGGTGCTTCGTACATAGGTCCTCCTTGCCGGTCGCTGACCGGCAAGAACACCATACGACACCCCGCTGTGCCGTACGACGGTCTAACGTACGCTCCCCAAGGCGCGTTCGCCCCTTGTTGCTACCCCTTCGTCCTATCGGGCGCGCGTGGCGCGCAAAAGCGGGAACATGGCGGGCATGAACCTCACAAAAGAGTATCCTCGCAGCCCCCGCGAGCAACTCGACGGAATCTCGATTTTAGCGCGCGCCGTCGATAAGGCGCGCGCCCAGCTCGGCGGAACGCTTGGCTCTTACGTGTACTACGGCTGCCGCTTCAACCTCAAGCTCTTCAACACACTCGGCGTTACGGAAGACGAGTTCTTAGACGCGGTCCGCACTGCGCGCGATGACGCGGGCATCTTGGAGTGGATTCACGAGCTCGTGCGGCCGGAGCGCGAGAAGATCGAACGCATGAACGCGTGGGTTGAGAACAACGAGCCGCAAGGGGAACAAGAACACCGTCAGTTCTGCGACGAACTCGAACGCATCGATCCGGGAAACGACTCGGCCCGTACGTGGACCGATCTGATCGATCTGGAAGAAGGCCAGGAAAAAAAAGAAAGCTCGACGGCAACGTAGGCCGCCGCACTTTCTTTTTCGCCCCGGGTGTGGTCCGGCTCGTTACGACGCCGCCTTCACCACGTGCCAGTCGATCATCGCGTACACTTTTCCGCTCGCCTTCACGACGAGCGATCCGTCACCGAACGCGTCGACGTTGAACGTTGCGATCGTGCCGGCGCCGCTGCTGAGCGTACCGCTGATGAAGTGCGGATCGCTCGGTGCGACGCCGCCGTTCGTGGAGACGTTCAGCGTATCGCCGTTCACGAGTGCCGCATTTGCGATGGTCAGGTTCGTGAGAATACCGTGTTTGTACGTCGCGTCGATCGGGATGGTGTAGGTGCCTTTCGCCGAACCGCCCGCAAGCGTGAACATCGGCGTCGAAACGGGGCATGCCGTGTTCTGCGCGCCCGTTTGAATGGAAAGTGCGCCGATAGCAGCCGTGAACGCTGTGCCGGTGCGTGTCAGCGACCACGTCACGCTGCCGTCGCCGTTGACCGTACGCGTGCCGCCCGGATTCGAGCTCTGCCAGCCGAACGTTTCGTTCGCGCTCAGATTCCCGGTCGCGTTAAAGCCAGCGGAATCGCTGCAGAAGTTCGACACGTTGCTGCTGCTCGCGCTTACCGAAAGCTCGCCGTCAGCGTCGATCGTGCGAACTCCGCCGAGGGTCAAGCTTCCCGTATGCACGCGGTCGAAACCCGACGAGAGAACCGGATATCCGTACTGGTCGAACTGCGCGTTGGAGTAGACAACCGACTCCGCGCGAACCGCTTCCGGCGTGGACGGCTCGTTCATCGCGTACAAATGAACGGTTCTCTGCACGATTTCCGATCCGGGCGCGCCGGCGGACACGATGCGGACGGCGTCGCGTGCGATCTGCGTACACGCGTCGTCGTAGAACGCGATGCGTTCGGTCGAGTTTGCGTCCGCGTTCTTGTCCGGAACGAAGAACTCGACGCCGTTCGTGCAGGCGCCGGAGCCGGCCGCATTTGCAGCGGGGCCTGCGCCCTTGACGAATCCGGACGACGCCGGCCCGGCAATCGCGTCGTTGTAAGTGCTGATATCGGTAAGGGGCGCGCCGACGGCGTTTGCCGTGTCGATCGCGTCTTCCGTTTGCTGGGCGGCCGGCTGCGTGGTGCTGTTGCCGTTGACGGGCAGCGTGCTGCCCGGCGCTGCGCCGCCGCAAGCGGTCAGTCCCAGCGAAGAAACGACGGCCGCCAAAGCCAGATACTTCCGTAAAATGCTCATTGCGAAGCTCCCTATAGCGTGAGAAAGAAGATGCTTGATCACGTTATAGTCTTGGCAAGCGGCGGATTCATGAGCGTCGTCTGAAAGCGCGCTCAGAATTCGATTAAAACGCCCGGGGTAGGACTCGGGCGCGAGCGCATCGTACCCTGCTCAGCCGCCGTTCGCGGCGGCTTTCCTTTGGGTAGGTGGCCGAGTGGTTAAAGGCAACAGACTGTAAATCTGTCCAGCTAACGCTGTACGCTGGTTCGAATCCAGCCCTGCCCACCAGAGGTTCGCGGGCGTTGCATAGTGGTAGTGCTTCTGCCTTCCAAGCAGACAGCGCGGGTTCGATTCCCGCCGCCCGCTCCAGCAGTGGAACGCCGTTGTAGCTCAGTGGTAGAGCACGTCCTTGGTAAGGACGAGGCCACGGGTTCAATCCCCGTCAACGGCTCCATTCCAACAAGCGCGGTTCGTCGCAGCGGTCAGTTGAGATCCGTGTTTGCCGCGAGGTAAAGATCCGTATCTTCCGCGTGCATTCGTTCGCCCAGCCGCTGGGCGAATGCCGTCCAATCGGAACGGAACGCGCGGGGATCCGCCGCGATCGCACCGGCCGGCGACCATGCCGTCCATAGCGTCAAAAACGTTTGACGGAGGCCGCCCATCGCCTCGCGATACGTGTGCGCTTTCTGTCGGACGATCTCGTTTTCGCTTTTGAGCAGGCGCGGGTAGAGCCAATCGTCTTCCAGGCGAAGATGTGCCAGCAGCACGTTTTTGAAGCGGGACAGCAGCTCGGCGAGCTTTTGCGGATCGGTCGCCGCCTCGAGGTCCTCGAGAAGATATTGCAGCACCGTGTGATGATCGCGGCAGGTTTGAATATCGATACGCTCGCCGATGTGCGCGCCGCCCTCGAGCGGCGTACGGTACTGCTCGGGCACCGGCGTGAATTCCAAAAAGCGCCGTACGAACCGCTCGAGCGCCGCGCGATCCCCAGCGGAAAAGCGCGACTCGATCGGCGCGTCGAGATCGAACACGCCGTAGATCGCGCCGTCCTTGAGAAGCGGTATGACGATCTCGGAACGCGAGGCGGAATCGCATGCGATGTGATCGTCGAATTGCGTGACGTCGTCGACGACGATCGTGCGGCCGGCCGCGAATGCTTTGCCGCACACGCCGCGGCCGCGCGGCAGGCGCGAACGCGCCGGGCGGCCGCCGAACGGTCCGAGCACGAGCGCATCGGGATGAGGAAAATAAAAGCCGGCCCAGTTGATTGCCGGCAGTGAGGTGAACACGAAGGCGGCGAAGTTCGACGCGTTGGCAAGAAAGCTGCGCTCGTCCTCAAGCAGTCCCACGAGCTGCTTTTCGAGCAGCTCGTAATCCGTTGAACCCCGATCGGACATATGCATCACCGGGTCACTTCACCGTCTCGCGAGGCCGCTACTCCTGCCTAAGCGAAAACTCCGCGAATGCGCCCGTAGCTCAATTGGATAGAGCACCGCACTCCTAAGGCGGGGGTTGCCAGTTCGATTCTGGCCGGGCGCAAGTTCAACGGCCCGGCGCCGGCCGGGCGCCTGCTAGGCTCTGCGGTCATGAGGCGGTTCCGGCGGGCGGCGGTTTCGATGCTTGAAACGTTTTGGCGCCCTGTGCTATAGTAGGGCGTCTCATAACGGGCCTCGGGTCCGTTATATTTACGTTGAGCGGTAGTCGAGCGGTAGAGGAACGTGGCTAAGAAAGAAAATCGCGTGATGGTTGTGATGGCGTGCACGGAGTGCAAGCGCCGCAACTACAACACGCAAAAAAATAAGCAGAAGACCTCGGAGCGCATGGAGCTGAGTAAATATTGCCGGTTCTGCCGTTGCCATAAACCGCACCGCGAGACCAAATAAGCGTCCGTAGGGCGGTAGCTCAATTGGTAGAGTCCTCGTCTCCAAAACGAGTTGTTGCAGGTTCGAGTCCTGTCCGCCCTGCCAATATTCAGGAGTAACCACGTGATGACAAAGGCCCCCGGCGGTTCGCCGGACGCCCGCAAACGATTAGCAGGCCAGAACCCTTCGGATTTCGTCCGGAGCGTGTGGCTCGAGCTGAAACGCGTCACGTGGCCGACGCGCGACGAGTGGGTTTCCGCGACAATCCTTACCATTGTGCTGGTGGTGGTCATCGGACTTTTCACCTTTGCGTGCGATCAGCTCTTCGCGTGGGTTTTCAGCGCCGTGCATCCGATAGCGAAATGACCGAAAACGAACTCCACGAGCACGACGTGCTTGCCGAAGTGCCGGCCCACGAGTCGGAGGCGCAGGCCCTGACCGAGGCCGCGCACAGCAACGATTTGGCTGGAGCCGCCGAGGCCGAGGCCGCGCTTCCCGATGCGGCACCGGTCCGCGCCGGCAAAGACGATCGCAAGCACTGGTATGTGATTCACACGTATTCCGGCTACGAGAACAAAGTCAAGGCCAATCTCGAGCGCCGCATCCATTCGATGAACATGCAGGACAAGATCTTCCGCGTGCTCGTCCCCATGGAAGACGAAGTCGAGTTCAAAGACGGCAAGCGCAAGATCACACCGAAAAAAGTGTTTCCCGGCTACGTGCTCGTTGAGATGGACATGGACGACCAGTCCTGGTACGTCGTGCGCAATACGTCGGGCGTGACCGGTTTCGTGGGCAGCCCGGGCGCCGGCGAGAAGCCCGTTCCGCTGCAAGACAAAGAAGTGAAGACGATTCTTAAGCAGATGGGGATCGAAACGCCCAAGCTCAAGATCGACTTCAAAAAAGGCGATCGCGTCAAGGTCACCTCCGGGCCGTTCTTCGACTTCACGGGCATCGTGGATGAGATTCAGCCCGAGAAAGAAAAAGTGCGCGCGCTGATATCGATTTTCGGGCGCGAAACGCCGGTCGAGCTCGAGTTCTACCAGATCGAAAAGGTCTAGCAAGCTTCCGCGCGCGGCGACCCCGGGCGCGCGGTTTATCGAGGGGCAGTTCTCACGAACGAAGGGAAAACATGGCAAAGAAAGTCACAGGCAAAATCGGCCTGCAGATTCCGGCCGGCAAAGCAACGCCCGCGCCGCCGATCGGCCCGGCTTTGGGACCGTACAGCTTGAACATCATGGACTTTTGCAAGCAGTACAACGAACGCACTGCCTCGCAAGCGGGCATGATTATTCCGGTGGAAATCACCGTCTATGAAGACCGCACGTTCACGTTCATCACGAAGACGCCGCCGGCTTCATTCTTAATCAAACAAGCGCTCAAGATCGAGTCCGGTTCCAAAGAGCCCAACCGCAACAAGGTCGGCAAACTCACGAACGCGCAGATCGAAGAGATCGCCAAAGTGAAGATGCCCGACATTAACGCGAACGATATGGCCGCTGCCAAGAACATCATCGCCGGCACCGCGCGTTCGATGGGCGTCGAGGTGGAAGCATAATGGCGCGTGTTCACGGCAAGCGTTTCATCAGTGCGGCCAAAACGTTCGACGGTAAGCAGCTGTTCGAGGCCGGCGAAGCGGTCTCGATGGTCAAGAAGAATGCAAACGCGAAGTTCGACGAAACGGTCGAAGCGCATATCCGTTTGGGCGTCGACCCGAAAAAGAGCGACCAGAACGTGCGGGGCACCGTCCTTCTGCCGCACGGCACCGGCCGCACGGTGCGCGTTATCGCGTTTGCGCGCGGTGACAAAGGCAAAGAAGCCGAGGCTGCGGGTGCCGATTTCGTCGGTGAGCAGGACCTGATCGACAAGGTGAAGGCCGGTTTTGCGGATTTTGACATCGCGGTCGCGACGCCGGATATGATGGCCTCCGTCGGCAAAGAGCTTGGCCGCGTCCTCGCGCAAAAAATGCCCAACCCGAAAGCCGGCACCGTTTCGGCGAACATCGGCGCGGCGATCCGCGACATCAAGGCCGGTAAAGTCGAGTACCGCTTGGATAAGACGGGCATCATCCACACGATCGTCGGCAAGGCGAGCTTCGGCGAACAGCAGCTGAATGAAAACGTGCAGGCTCTGCTCGATGCGATCGTGCGCGCGAAACCGGCGGCATCCAAAGGCACCTACCTGCGCAGCATCACGCTGACCAGCACGATGGGTCCCGGGGTCAAAGTCGACCCGGCCCACGTTAAAACGCACGCGTAAAAAACGCCTCCAGGAACGGAATGGCGCAGGGAGCGGCAAGCTCAAGAAGCAGGGGCGGTTTGCACCTATGGCGCTCACCCGTTGCGTGGCGCAGCTGGGTCTGCTATACTCGCCCAGGCTCCACAGACAGCGATAGGGCTCGCGCCCTTAATTTCCGGCCGCAAGGCCGCAGTATCGCCCAGGACGTTCACGACTGTCAGGCTGCGGCATCGCAGCGGATCCGGTTGGCGTTCCTCCCCTGTGGAGTCGAACGCTTTTCTTTTTTGAAAGTATGTTATGCCAACCGCAAAAAAAGAAGCCGCGATCGGTGAGCTCAAAGAGCGCCTCGAACAATCGGGCAATTTGTTTTTCACCAATTACGCGGGTCTGACCGTCCAGGACATTACGCGCTTGCGCGTCGAGCTCCGCAAGGACGGCAGCACCTACGCAGTGGCCAAGAATTCGCTCTTCTCGATTGCCGCGGGCAAAGAGCTCGGCGCGCAACTCGAGCAATTCCTGCGCGGCCCAACGGCCATCGTGTTCGCCGGCAAAGATCCGGTAGCACCGGCCAAAGCCTTGAAGAAATTCTCCGACGACGTCAAACCCATCGAAGTGAAGGCCGCGTATATCGAAGGCCGCATCGTCGACGGAGCGCAGGTCAAAGTGCTTGCAGCGCTTCCCTCACGCATAGAACTGATGGCCAGACTGGCCGGTTCGATTGCAAGCCCGCTGCGCGGTCTGGTTACCGTGCTTTCGGGCAACCAAAGCGGACTCGTCCGCGTGCTCAATTCGATCCGCGAGCAAAAAGAAGCCGCGGCATCCGCTTAAAGGAGAACATGCATCATGGCACTAGCCGAAATCATTGAAACGATCGATAAACTCACCGTTCTGGAGCTCGCGGATCTCGTCAAGCAGCTCGAAGAAAAATACGGCGTCAGCGCCGCAGCACCGGCCATGATGATGGCCGCCCCCGCGGCCGCCGCCGCGCCCGCTGCCGAAAAAACAGAGTTCGACGTCGTGCTCACCGCCGCAGGAGCGGAAAAAATCAAAGTGATCAAAGCGGTTCGCGAAATCACGAGCCTGGGACTGACCGAGGCGAAGACGTTCGTGGAAAGCGCGCCCAAAGCGGTCAAAGAAGGCGTAAGCAAAGACGAAGCCGCGGCCGTCAAAAAGAAGCTGGAAGACGCCGGCGCGAGCGTCGAAGTCAAGTAACAGGAATCCGGGCCCGGAGAAAGGAGTGTACGCGCGTACGCTCCTTTTTCTTTACCGATGGAGGTCTTATGCGTTCCTACTTTTTGGCGTTTGCGGTGCTGGTTGCTTTAAGGGCGGCGGCGGTCACGGCAGCGGCCGGCCCCGTCTTCGTCATGCCGGGTCAAGAGCATTGGGTCAAACAGCAGGGCGGCTTCTCAATGGCGGTGTTGTACGGGAATCCCAGCAAGCCCGGCTTTTATGCCGTCCGCTTGAAGACCGGGACAAACTGGGTTTTCCCGGCCCACTACCACCCGGGCCGTGAAAACGTGACCGTCATTTCGGGCGTGTTTTACGCCGGTGTCGGCAAGAAATACGATGCCAAAAAACTGACGGCGTTCCCGGCCGGTTCGTTCATATCGCTGGCCCCGGGGCTCGCGCATTACGCGATGACGAAAGCGCCGGCAGTCATCGAATTAACCGGTACTGAGCCGCTAAAAGATGTCATGGTCAAGTAAGTAAGGATACGCAAAATGCATTCAGCGCCGCCGTTCAATGTGACGGTTCTGATCTACGCCGCCGTGATCGGCCTTTTCATCTACCGCATGGCGCGGCCGCAGCGCATGAGCGTTGTTCGGTTAGCTATTATGCCGATCTTCCTGGTTGCGCTGACGGCTCTGAGCGTTTGGGGGGGCGCCGCAGCTGCCTCGCGGCTCGGCGCCGTTCCCGCGCCCGCGTGGGAAGTGGGCGCGGCACTGCTCGCCGGCGCGCTCGCGGGGATTCCCCTCGGCTGGGTACGCGGCCGGCACAGCGAGGTGCGCGCGACGGAGAAACGTGGTGTGATCGACGTCCGGAGCTCGCCGCTCATCGTACTCGTGTGGCTGGTCGCGTTCGGCTTGCGCGCGCTGGTGCGGTATCTCGCGCCGCATTCGGGCCCGGCGGCTTCGCTCGCGGGCGACGGCGTTCTGGCGTTTGCGGTGAGCGCGCTAATCGTTTCGTATGTCATCATCTATCAGCGCTACACCGCGTTGACGGCCGTAGCCGCCGCTTAATGCGCGTCGCCTAGCAGAACTTCCAGCCACTCGGGCATCTCGGTTTGCTCGAAGCTGCCACCGGCGCGATCGGGCGTGCGCCGGACCGCGAACGGGACCGTGGCGCGGCTCCGGTTTGCTGACGGCGTCCGCAGCCGCCTTGGTATTGATCGTTCCATCCGGCTACGCCGATTGGCGTCGAACAGGCGATATTCTGATTGAAACGCGAGAACGTGGAAGGGTCGGAAGAAAACTCCGACTGCAGCGCGCCGATGCGGTGGCTGTCGCTGGGATGATCGGAGAGGAATTCCGGCGGCGTGCCGCTGGGGTTCGCTTCGAACTGCTGCATGAGCCAAATCATTGCGTACGGGGTGATGCCGGCTTGCGCGCACGTGTATGCGCCGCCGTGGTCGGCGCTGTGTTCGACGTCGCGCGAGAAGTGCAGCGCCTGCAGGTTCGCGGCGAGATTGATTCCCGTATTGACGATGTCGCTATTGCGTCCGAACAGGATGGAGGCAAGGCCTGCGTAGAGTGAGAGACGCTGCTCTTTGGCGTACAGATTGTAGACGTCGTGATGGATGTCGTGGTTGACCTCGTGGCACAACACGCCGGCGAGTTCTTCCTTGTTGTGCACGAAACGCATCATCGAGGTCGTTACGTAGACGTTGCCGCCGGGAACCGAGAATGCGTTCGGAGACTTCTCGTTCACCAGAATGAAGTGAAAAGGCACGAAATAGTTGCGATCGGCGACCGGCTTAATGCGCGCGGCGATCGAGTTCAGGGTCGTATAATCCGGCGAGCTTCGCACGATTTCGCCCTTTTGCTGCAGCTGCTGATAGACTTGCTGGCCAATCTGCAGCTCTTGCTGCTCCTCGTCGGAGTAGGCAAGTGCGGGCGCCGCTGCAGTGAGCGCCAGAACGGCCGCAAGCGCGGCGGCAACGATGCGGTTCATATAAATGCTGTTTTACCTCTAGCGGCGTAACGGAAACGCATCGGGCGGCCTCTCGCAAGGGACCGCCCGCTTGTTCTCCGCCGGTCGCGCTCTAGTGGATAAGGTACGCGACTAGAAGAAGCGCGACGATGTTCAGCACCTTGATCATCGGGTTGATCGCCGGGCCGGCCGTGTCTTTGTACGGATCGCCGACCGTGTCGCCGGTGACCGCGGCTTTATGCGCGTCGGAGCCTTTTCCGCCGTTGTGCCCGTCTTCGATGTACTTTTTGGCGTTGTCCCAAGCCGCTGGTCATCGCAATGGCCAGGAACAGACCGGTGATGATCGCGCCCATCAGCATGCCGCCCATAACCTGCGCGGCGCTGATGCCCGGAAACACGTTGAGGCGTCCGAGGACGACGATGACGATCGGAACGCCGACGGGAATGAGCGCCGGCACGATCATCTCTTTGAGGGCCGCGCGCGTCACGATGTCGACCGTGGATGCATAGTCGGGACGCGAGGTACCGGCCATGATGCCGGGGTTTCCCGCGAACTGCTCGCGCACGTTCTCGACGACTTTGCCGCCCGCGCGTCCCACCGCTTCCATCGAGAGGGACGAGAAGAAGAAC
>JBHEMM010000015.1:44041-50309 GCA_046262595.1 Vulcanimicrobiaceae bacterium | reverse complement strand
GTGAGGGCTCGGCCTGGTCGGATCGCTCCAGCGGTCGGTCGGCGGCGAACAGCAACGCCGGCGCCAGCAGCAAGACCGCCAGCCCGTAGAGCGCGACGAAGGCCCACTTTGCAACACGACCGACTGTAGGCACGCCGGACGCTGCGCCGTTCACTGCCGTTCCCGTTCCGGTCCAAACGGCGAGCGCGGAAGGGGCGCGGATTGCCGCGCTGCTGCAGCGCACGGATCAAAGCGCAGCCGATGCCGACGTCGAGCGCAGCGCGCGTATTATCGCGTATTCGCGGCGCGCTGATGCACTGGCGACGCAGCGCGCCGCAATGGCGCCCCAGGCCTATGCGCGCGCACAGCAGCTTCTTTATGCCGCAGCGCTGCGTGCGCTGCAGAACGCCGGCGGCGAATGACCATCAACAGCCCGGACCTTTCCTACGGCCCGCGCCTGGTTGCGAGCCCGACGGCACCGCTGCGCGCAGTGCTGCTGGTCGCGCCGGGGCGGGCCATCGAGCGCGCGAAACCGCTGCCGGGAGAGCCGAACGCCATCCATTCACGCGCGGTGTCCGCGCAAAACATTCTTATCAAGACGCTCATGCAGTACGGCTGCAACGTCACGCTGCTCGACGCGCACACGGACGACCCGTACGCCAGCTGCGTCGCCGACAACACGATCGTTTTCGAAAACGGCGCCGTTCTTTTGCGCCCGAGCTCCATGCTGCGCCGCCCGGAGACCGCGTGGCTCGAGGCGGAGTTCGAAAAACGCGACTTTCCCATTGCCGGACACCTGAGCGCGCCCGGCCTGCTCGACGGCAGCGACGTATTGATGGCCGGCAGCACCGCGTTTATCGGACGCAGCTCGCGCAGCAACGCGCTGGGACGATCCGGTTTCGCGCAGATTGCGCGCGCGCACGGTTTCAATACGATCGAAGTGCCGTTGGCGCAGGGCGTTCCCAACCTGCGTTCCGTGGCCGGTGTTTTGGCGGCCGACGCCATTATCGCCGCGTCGGACCGCTATCTGGACCGCCGTGCGTTTTCCGGTTTCGCGACGTACACGACGCCGCCCGGAGACGAGCTCGGTGCGGGCGTGCTCAACTTGGGCGAGCGTCACGTGCTTGCCGATATGCGCTTTCCGCGTGCGAACGAAGTGATGCGCCGCGCCGGAATGACGGTGGAAGCGATCGACCTGCATGACTTCAGCCGCACCGGCATGACCCCATCGATGCTCGTCGCCGATCTCAAACGCAGCTAGGCCGATGCGCATTGCGATCGTTTCCGATATCCATGGAAACTTAGCCGGCTTGGACGCCTGTCTTGCGGATCTGGCGCAGCAGGGCGGCAGCGACGCCATCATCGCCGCCGGAGATCACTGTATGGACGGACCGCGTCCTAAAAAGGTTTTGCAGCGTCTGCAGCAGATCGGCGCGCAGTGCATACGCGGAAACACCGACCGTTTTCTGTGTTCGAGCGAAACGCACGGCGAGTGGGACGAAGCCGACCGGCAGCAGGCCGTCTGGCAACGCGCGGAGCTGGGCGACAAATGGCTGGCATGGATGGCCGCGCTGCCGTTTTCGCTGCGTTTCGGTACGGAAGGCAACGAACTGCTCGTGGTGCATGCCAATCCGCAAAGCGACGACGAACATCTATGGCCGGATGCGGACGAGGAGACGCTCGAGCGCCTCATTGTGGACGAGCGGGCGGCCGCAATCGCGTTCGGGCATCTGCATCTGCCGTATGCGCGCATGTGGCGCGGCAAACTGCTGGTGAACGCCGCCTCCGCCGGGTTGCCTAAAGACGGCGATGCGCGGGCCGGCTACGCCATTTTGACGCAGCGCGCCGGCGGTTGGGAAGTGAAACACCGGCGCGTCGCCTTCGATGTGAAGAAAGTTGCAACCCAACTTGCCGATTGTGGGATTCCGGGCAGTGCGGACCTTATCGCCACCCTTCGCCGCCACCGGTACAAGAAATTAAAAACGATCGTCCCCTAGAGGCGCGCGCCGCCGTTGAAATCGACGCAATCGTCAAACGCTACGGCAGCTTTACTGCCGTGGACGGCGTATCGCTGCGCGTCGAAGCGGGCGATTTCTTCGGGTTCTTGGGACCGAACGGCGCCGGTAAGACGACGACGATCAACGCAGTGGTCGGCCTCGCTCGCCTTACTGCGGGCAGCATACGCGTCTTCGGACATGACATCGAGCAGGAGTGGAGGGTTGCCAGGCGTCTCATCGGCTTAGCTCCGCAAGAGTACAATTTCGACCGCTATCTTTCGATTCGCGATATCTTGATCTATCAAGCGGGTTACTTCGGCCTCAAGCCGCGTCAGGTGAACGCGCGTGTGGACGAGTTGCTCGAGCGCTTTGGGCTGGCCTCGAAAGCAAGACAAGATTATCTCAAACTTTCGGGCGGCATGAAGCGGCGGCTGACGCTCGCGCGCGCGCTCGTGCATTCGCCCCAGCTGCTCATTCTGGACGAACCCACGGCCGGCGTTGACGTGGAGCTGCGTTTGGAACTCTGGGACATGCTGCGCTCGCTCAACCGGGACGGTATGACCATCTTCCTGACGACGCATTATCTGGAAGAAGCCGAGCAGCTCTGCCGCAACATCGGTATCATTCGCGCCGGCAAACTGGTCGCACTCGAGACGACGGCGCAGCTGCTTAACGTGAAAGGACGCAGCCTGCAAGACGTCTTCTTGGAACTCACGCGATGACGAATTGGACCGGGATGTTCACGCTCGTCAAGCGTGAGATGGTGCGCACCCTCAAGGTGATCAATCAAGTGATCTGGCCGCCGGTCATCACGACGATTCTGTACGTGACGATCTTCGGTCTGGCCCTGGGCAGCCGCATCAAGAACGTCCAAGGCGTTTCGTACGCGGAGTTTTTGATCCCCGGACTGATCATGCTGCAGGTGATCGACTCTTCGTATGGGGAGTGCAGCAGTTCAATCTTCCAGGGGCGGTTCATGAATTCGATTCAAGAGATGCTGGTCGCCCCGATCTCCGCCCCGGAGATGGTCTTCGGCTACATCATCGGCAGCTTGGCGCGGGCGCTGGTCATCGCGAACATCATCATGGTGCTCGGCATCTTTTTCGTTCATACCGTACCGGCGAATTGGCCGCTGTATTTTTTCGTCATGATCGTCGTTTCGGTGCTGTTCTCCGCATTAGGCCTGATCTTCGGGCTGATGGCGGAAAAGTTCGACCACTTGGCGGTTCTCACCACGTTTGCGATCACGCCGCTGGTGTTCATCGGCGGCGTCTTCACCTCGGCGCAGTTGCTGCCGCCCGCCTTGCGCCGGCTGGAGCTGCTCAATCCGATGTTTTACACGATCGACGCCTTCCGGTATAGTTACACCGGGCAAAGCTACCTGCATCTCGCGTTTTCTGTGAGCGTTATCTGCGTTCTGATGGTAATCGCGCTGGGAATCGCGTTGCGCATGACGCTCGCGGGGTATAAACTGCGCACATGATAGCACCGCTGCTCGCCGCGGCTCTGACCGTTATGCCGTGGAAGGGCCTGACCTACAAAGTCAACGTGACGGGCGCTGCTCATGAGCGCGTTCCGCTTCTCGCCCAAGGGCTGCCGCACGGCTGGATCGCCTCGTTCTGCGACGCGCATACGTGCTCACCTTTTGCCTATGCGCTGCAGTTGAACGCGCGCGGGGGCGGCTGGATCGAACTGCGATTCGTACGAACCGATCCGGCCGCCGCGCACCGCGTGCGCGTGCGGGTCTCGGCGCCCGGCGCGCCGCCGGTTTCACTCGTTATTGTTCGTTAAAAAAACGGATTGTGGGCCTTTTCCCATGCGATCGTGCTCGGCGGTCCGTGACCCGGCATAAACACCGTTTCATCCGGCAGCGTGAAGATTTTTGAGCGGATGCCGTTGAGCAGATCGCCGTACGTGCTGGCCTCGCCATAGGCGCCGCCGACGCTTCCCGCAAACAGCGTATCGCCCGTGAAGAGCGTCGACTTGAACAGGTAAGAAGATGAGCCGTCGGTGTGCCCCGGCGTGTGCAGCATGCGGATTCGCACGTCGCCGAAGGGCAGCTCTTCACCGTCCTTGACCTGTAAAGCCGTTTCCGCGAGCTCGCCGATAGCAGCGGCGTCGGCGCCGTGCATTACCACCTTCGCCTGCGGGAAATTGCGCGCGATCTCCGCGGTCGCGTCGCAATGGTCCGCGTGCTTGTGCGTGATCAAGACGTACTCCAAATGATACTGCCCGTCACGCAGAATCCGCAGCAAGTTGCCCGGAATCCCTGCCGGGTCGACCAGCGCCGCCCGTTTACCGCCGTCCAGGAAAAACACGTATCCGTTGCTGGGATGCGGATGCTGCGGGTGATGCCGCACGTCGGGCAGCGCGATCGGCTCCGGATGCCAACGGCTGGCTGCCGCATCTGCAAACTTTTGCGGGTCCAAACGCAGCACGCGCGCGATGGCGCGCGCGGCATCGCCGGGCGGCGTGCCGCGCCCTTTCGCCCATGCCGCGAGGTCCGCAGGGGCCAGGCCCGTCGCGCGCGCGAGCGGCGCGAGCGCCACGCCCGTGCCGCGCATCGCTTTGGTCAGGACATCGCAAAAGTCATCCTCGAGTGCCATGGGGGCTCCTTGCAACCGGAAGCGCCGCCGGGACGGTCGAACGATGCGAGTCATGGAACGTCTGATCATCATCGGTTCGGGCCCCGCCGGCCTGACAGCCGCCATTTATGCCGCGCGCGCGAATCTCGCGCCGTTGGTGCTCGCGGGCGGCATGTACGGCGGACAGTTGATGCTTACGACCGAGGTCGAAAACTATCCCGGGTTCCCCGAGGGAATTATGGGACCGGATCTGATGATCAAATTCCGCGAGCAGGCGGAACGCTTCGGCGCGCGTATCGAAAACGCCGACGCGACGTTCGTGGATTTTCACAAACGTCCGCTCACGGTTCACGCCGGCGATGCGGTGTACGAAGCGAAAAGCGTGATCGCGGCAACGGGTGCAAGCGCGCGCTGGCTTAATATTCCCGGAGAAGAGCGTTTGCGCGGGCGCGGCATTTCAACGTGCGCAACGTGCGACGGCGCCTTCTTTCGCGAGAAACACATCGTCGTCGCGGGCGGCGGAGATTCTGCAATGGAAGAAGCGCTGTTTTTGACGCGGTTCGGCCGCAAAGTCACCGTCGTTCACCGCCGCGACCAGCTTCGCGCAAGCAAGATTATGGCGGATCGCGCAATGGCACACGGGAAGATCGAATTCGTTTGGAATACGGTGGTCGAAGAAGCGCTCGGCGAGCAGACGCTGCAAGCGCTGCGGCTTTGCAACACCGTGAACCGCGAGCGCTGCGACTTTGCGGCTGACGCGTTGTTTATCGCCATCGGGCACGATCCGAACACCGGAATCTTTCAAGGCCAGCTGGATCTCGACAAAGCCGGATATATTCTCTCTGCCGACGGCGTTTCGACGAACGTCGAAGGCGTGTTCGTCGCCGGCGACGTGTTCGACGTGCGCTACAAGCAGGCGATTACCGCTGCGGGCTCGGGCTGCCGCGCGGCGATGGACGCCGAGAAATATTTGGAAGCGCTCGAATTTCCGATCGAAGAAGCGATCGCGTAAAACCTAGAGCTGGTTGTAGTCGCGCTCCGCTTTGCGGCCCAGCGCGGTGAGGATGGAACGCGTGAGCGGCGATTCGCTTTGGAAACCTTTTGCGGCGCGCGTCTGAATGCCGCCGCGGCCGGGTAAGAGGCGGGCGGCCAATGCGAGCATGTTCGCCGTCAGGCCGGGCGCGAGGCCGTGAAGCAGCACACCCGCTTTCGCCGGCACCGTAAGCACGATTTCGGCGCGGCGCTGCAGCGCGGCGTCAACGATCGCGCGCGCGGCGGAAGAAGCGGCAATTGAGACGGCGGGCAGCGTATCCGAGAGTGCAAACCAAGCGTATTCCTTTTCGTTCTGCCCTTTAAAGGTTGCATTGCGCGCGCTGCCGGTGCGCATCAGTCCCGGGCATACCGTCGTAACGCTGATGCCACGCCGAGCGAGTTCAGCACGCAAACCTTCAGAGTAGCCGACGGCGGCGAACTTGCTTACGCTGTAAGGCAGCAGGTGGGGAACGCTGATCTTGCCCCCAATCGACGTGACGTTGACGATGCGCCCACGCGGCCGCGCCGCGAACAATGGCAGCGCGGCGATCAGCGCCAACCCGGCAGAGGGCAGATACAGCAGCAGCGCCAGGCGCCAGTGGCCAGCCGCCCGGAGCGCCCCCGCGCCGACGAGCAGCAGCGGGTTCACCCCACCTGGCCCAGGCTCTGGATGAG
>JBHEMM010000015.1:22270-44031 GCA_046262595.1 Vulcanimicrobiaceae bacterium | reverse complement strand
ACTGCGTAGTACATCGCCCAAAAATGCGTGTCCAGTGCGTCGCGGTAATCCTCCTGCGTCATGTCTTCCATCGGCCCAACCGCAATCGTGCCGGCATTGTTGACCAGGACGTCGAGGCGCCCGAAGTGTTCGTGCGCGCGATGCACGGAGCGCTCTATTTCGTCGCGATTGCGCACATCGCAGACCAACGGCAGCGCTTGCCCGCCCCGTTCGCGCACCTGCTGCGCGGCGCGATGCAGCGCCGCTTCGTTTCGAGCGGCAAGCGCGACGTGCGCGCCTCGCCGCCCGCATTCGAGTGCAATTGAGAGACCTAAGCCGCGCGAACCGCCGGTAACGAACACCACTTGTCCGTCGAGGCGCCGCCGATGAAGCAAGCGGGAAGCAATTCGTACGCCGGCTATTCCGGCGAGCGCGAACAGTACGGTCTTGGAGTTGCGGGGCAGGCGCATGCCATTTGGTTACCCGTTTTCGCGGGAAAGTGGGCGCCATGGATGAGAGAAAAACGTCCGCCGTGCTGCTTGCCGCGGGCGCTGCGGCGGGTTTGACGATGACGTATCTTACGCGCCGCACCCGCGCCCGCCTCAGAAAGCCCGTAACGCAAGCGGCGACCGTGCTCGCGCCGCGCGAGCGCGTCGAAGAATTCATCGAATCGCGGGAACACGTGATCGAAGCGCTTACCACCGGCAAGCTGCTTGGCAATATCGAACGGTTGGAGGTGCGCGCCGCACCCGGCCGGCGCGGCACCGAGATCTATCTGACGATGCGCGGCATTGGAAAATATGCCACCAAAGACATCTTGCGGCGCGCGAAATCGCTGCTCGAAGCCGGAGAGATTGCTACAGGAAGGCGGTTTGCATCGTGAAGGCAGTCGTTTGGCACGGGCGCGGCGACGTGCGCGTCGAGCGCGTGCGGGACCCCCAGATCCTCAATCCGCGGGATGCGATCGTGCGCGTAACCGCAAGCGCGATCTGCGGCTCCGACATGCACCTGTATAACGGCATCATGCCCATGATGAAGCCCGGCGATATCTTGGGGCATGAGTTCATGGGCATCGTTGAAGAGACCGGCCCGGGCGTCACGACGTTGCGCAAAGGCGACCGCGTGGTCGTGCCGTTTACGATTTCGTGTGGAAATTGCGGGCCGTGCGTGCGCAAGCGGTTCTCTTTGTGCGAGAACTCGAATCCGAACGCGTCGCTCGCCGAACGGCTCTACGGATATTCCTGTGCGGGCCTGTACGGGTACACACACCTCTTCGGCGGATATTCCGGCGGACAAGCGGAGTTCGTGCGCGTGCCGTATGCCGACGTGGGGCCGCTGAGCGTTCCCGAGGGCGTCTCGGACGAACAAGCGCTGTATCTGAGCGACGTGTTCCCGACCGGATACATGGCGGCGGAAAATTGCGACATTACGCCCGGCCACGTCGTGGCCGTGTTCGGCTGCGGCGCCGTCGGACAGTTTGCGATCCGCAGCGCGTTTTTGCTCGGTGCCGAGCGGGTGATTGCGATCGACCGGGTTCCGGAGCGCCTGCAGATGGCGCAAGATGCCGGCGCGACCGTCCTGCACTTCGATGAAGTCAACATTCTGGATGCGCTGTTCGAATTGACCGGCGGGCGCGGGCCCGACGCGTGCATCGACTGCGTCGGCATGGAAGCGCACGGGCACACGCCGGACGCGGCCGCCGATCGCGCTAAACAAGCCGTCAAGCTGCAGTTCGATCGCGCGCATGTACTGCGTCTAGCGATCCAGGCGTGCGGAAGCGGCGGAACGGTAAGCATCCCGGGCGTGTACGGCGGCTTTATCGACAAGATTCCGATGGGAACGGTTTTCGAAAAGGGCTTGCAGATGCGCACCGGACAGACGCACGTGCAGCGTTATTTGCGGCCGTTACTGGATCGCATTCGACGCGGCGAGATCGATCCGTCGTTCGTTATTACCCACCGCGGTTCGCTCGAGGACTCGCCCGAATATTACCGCGAGATGGCCAAGCATGACGAGGGCATGATCAAGTCGTTCCTGCAGCCAGGACGCGTAACAAACGATCGGCTTGAGGCTCGAGGTGCTGTACGCGAATTTTCCGGTGCGTCAAGTAGAACAGGCTCATAAGACGCAGTGCGAACCGGTGAGCGCCGGGCAGCGGTAAACACGCAAATTTCGCGCTGCTGCGGCGCGCGAGCTCGCCCATCCGCTCTGCGAATGCTTCGCCATTTGCATAACAGGCCAGCCAGTTGAGCTCCGCATGCGCGCGGTCTTCGGCTTGGTCGATGAAGGCATCGAGCAGCACGTGCACCGCCGCGAGCTCCGGAAAATACGCATCGTACGTCGCGCCGGCACGATCGAAGCGGCTGCAGAACCCGGCGTATAACGCGCCGTAAACGTGGAACTGCGACCCGGCGCCCGCAGCGTATTCGAACCAGGAAAGCCCGCTTCGCGCCGCATCTTGAGAAAAACGCGCCGCGCACGCTTCTTCGCGGTGTCCCGCCGGAAGGTGTTTGAGCGTCTGCGTTTCGGTATACAGGCGCGCCGCGCCGGCGAAGACGGGCAGCAGCAATTCGTGATCGAACAGCCGTTTAAGGGAATGGCGCACGCGGCGCACGAGCGCCTTCAAATAATCGCCGTCATCGCCGTCCGGACCGTAAAGGAAATACGCGTGTTCTGTGCCGTACGGATCGAGCGCGTCCGAGAGGGCAAGATGCAATTGCCGCGAGGCACGCGCGTCCAGCTGCGGTTCGCGGTCGCAGAGCGTATCGAGGAAGTCGTAGATCGACTCCAGCGGAGCGACGATGCCGATATAGTGCTCGCGCGCGCCGCTGGGAAGAAAGGCCGCCAAAACGCACGCGCCGGCCACATGATACGCTTTGGCTTGCAGCGTGTGCAGTGCTTTAGCGCGCAGCGAATCGTCCGGGATGCGTTCGGCAAGGCTCTGCAGGCGCGCAAGCGCCGCACGAGCTTCCGGGACGATCACGGAGAAAAACACGCGCAGCGCCACAACGTTATCGAATCCGCCGGACAGCAGGACGCGCAAGCGCTGCGGATCCAGCAGCACGCGCCGCACCGCCCAGCGTATCTCCTCGTCCAGCATGCGTTAAATGCCGCCTGTGAAGCGCCCGGGATTCAGGATGCCGTTCGGATCGAACCGGGCTTTGAGGTCGCGCATCTGTGCAATCGCGCGGGGCGGCGCGCCCCATGGATCGAGCGATTCGCGGATGGGCGCCTCGCCCGCAACGATGACGCTGCGCGGATCGACCGCGCGTATGGCGTCGTGACAGACCTCGATCTTCTGCGCGAATGCCCGGCTTTCACGCTCGCTCACGCGCACGAACACATCGCCGTTCATGATATCGAGCAACACATCGGTGTAGAGCGCCTCGGCGTTTGCCGCGTCGCGAAGCGCGCGTGCACGCGCGGGCGCCGATTCGGGCGTTCCGAGCGAGCGGTACGTCAACGTGCGTCCTGCGGTGCTCAGCAGCGCTGCATCGAGCAGGCGCTCGAAGAGGCGATCGGCGCCCGTGTCGGTGATTGCGGTCTCCGGAACGCCCGCGCGGCCAAGCGCGGACCGTATCTCGCGCGTCGAGCGGTCGATCGACCGCTGCGTTCCCTCCAGAAGCAGAAACAGACGGCCGTCGACGCCGTCCTCGCCTTCAATGCTTTTGCGGAAGCCTTCGACACAAAGCGCCGCCGCCGGCGCAGCGGCAAGTTGCGTTACCTGCGTGGTTGCGCGCTCGCGCGTGCTCTCCGGAAGTGCTGCGATCAGCACGCGGCGCGCTCGGGGAAGCGGTAGCGTTTTAAAATTAAATTGCGTAACGAGCGCGAGCGTGCCGAACGAACCGATGTACAGCTTGGTCATGTCGTAGCCGCTTACGTTTTTCACGACCATGCCGCCGGCGTTGGCAATGGTGCCATCCGCCAAAATCACTTGCGACCCGATCGCGAAGTCGCGCAGGCGTCCGTAATAGTGCCTGCGGGGCCCGAGCCATCCGGCGGATAACGTGCCGCCGACCGTTGCTTTGCCGCGCAGCGGCGCATCGAGCGGCACGAACTGGCCCGCCTGCGCGAGTGTCTGGGAGAACGCCTGCAGCGTCATGCCGGCCTGCACCGAACAGGTAAGGTCGTGCACTTCGTGCGTGATGAAAGCATCGAGAGTTGCGGTGGAGATGCCCGTCGCGGCGGTTCGCGCAGCGCCCATGCCGCGCAGCGTCGCGCCGCCTTCGATATTGACCGGCGTGCGGCTTTCATTGCACTCGCGCAGCTTGGCCGATAAGGCGGCCGTCACCGCGCGATCTCCGCGCAGCCGATGCCGGCGGGAAAGATCTTCTCCGGGTTGAGCGCGCGCCGGGGGTCGAACACGTCGCGCACGCGCGCCATCGTCGCCAGGTCGTCCGTCGAGAAGATCTTTGTGAGCGTCTCGCGTTTTTCGTAGCCGATGCCGTGCTCGCCGCTGATCGTTCCACCAAGATCCACCGCCGCTTGCAGTATCTCGTTGCCCGCGTCGATGACGGCGCCCACTTGCCGCGCGTTGCTTCGGTCATACATCAGCAGGGGATGCAGATTTCCGTCTCCGGCATGAAAGACGTTCATCGTTTCGATGCCGCGCGCCGCGCAGGCGGCATTGACTACCCGCAGTGCCGCAGGAAGCTTCGTGCGGGGCACGACGACATCTTGGATGTAGTAGTTCGGCGCGATAAGCCCGGCAGCGCCGAGCGCGCCTTTGCGGCCCGCCCATAACGCATCGCGTTCCGCTTGCGCGCGCGCGGAGCGCCATGAAAGCGCGCCGGCTTCACGAACCAGCCGTGCGATTTCCGCTTCGTCGGCGTCGAGGCCGTCTTCGAATCCGGCGCCCTCGATAAGCAGCACGGCGCCCGCGTCCGTCGGATATCCGGCATGAAAGGCCGCCTCGACGGCTTGCAACGCCAGCCGGTCGAGCATTTCAAGCGCCGCGGGAAGGATGCCGGCGCCGATGATGGCGGAGACCGCTGCAGAAGCCGAATCGACGTCGCCGAAGGCCGCAAGCCACACGCGCACGGCCTCGGGCGCGCGCATCAGGCGCACCCAAGCCGACGTCGTCACGCCCAAGGTGCCTTCGCTGCCGACGAGCACACCCGTGAGATCGTAACCGGCCTCGTCGATGTCCGTCATGAAGACGTCGCCTTGCGGATCGACGACTTCGAGCGAGAGCACGTGATTGACCGTCGTACCGTACGAGAGACAGTGCGGCCCGCCGGCGTTGGTGCCGATGTTGCCGCCGATCGTCGATGCTTTTTGCGAGGACGGGTCCGGGGCATAAAACAGTCCGTCGGCGCGAACGCGATTGGACAGCTCGAGATTGATGAGGCCGGGCTGCACACGCGCGCGCTTATTGCGCACGTCGATTTCCAGCACGCGGTTCATTCGCGCAAATGAAAAGACGATGCCGCCGCGCGCAGGAATCGCGCCGCCGCACAAACCGGTACCTGCACCCCGGGGCACAATGGGCTCCCCGCAGTCGTTCGCGATTTTTACCGCAGCGGCGACTTCCCGCGTTGTCGAGGGCAGAACGACGGCGGTGGGCGTTTGTCCTTGCGAGTATGCATCGAATGAAAAAACGGCCAAATCTTCGGGCTGCGTTTTGACCGCTTCCGTGCCCAGGGCTTCTCTTAAACGCTCGACGATCACGCTTGGAACAGTTAGAAGGAACTGTACGCCGTGCCTGTAAGGGGCTCAACCAGCGTGTTCTTTTTTAAGAAAAAGAAAGCCGAAAAACCGCCGATCAAGGCGGCAGCGAGCAACCAAAAACGTTCGGCGTTTCGTATGCCGGTCGAATTCGACGTGCGGTACACGCTCGACGGGCGCCGCGGCAGGCGCAACGCCAAAGCGAACGACCTGAGCGCCGGCGGCCTGCGCCTCTGCAGCGATGAGGATTTCCTCAAAGGCTCGGTGCTCACGCTGGACTTCCAGCTGCCCGACGATTTTCTGGAAAACATGAGCGTCGAAAAGGAGATGTACGAGCAAAGTCCGTTCGGCTTACGGCCGGAGACGATCAAAATGCATCCGCCCGGTTTCGCGCCGATGATCGTGCGCGGCAAAGTGCTTGCGACGTTTTTTGCGATGGCTTCGCGCAAGTTCGCTCACGGCATGGCATTCATTGATCTTGAGCAGAAATCCGAGGAAGAGCTGCAGCGGTTCATTCATCTGTGGCAGCTGAACTATTTGCGCGTGCGGCGCAGCGGCCTGGATTAGCGGTAGAGCAAAAACTTTTTGCGCGTCTGCATGAAGCGCGCAAGGCCCGGCTGCCAGCGCGCGACGATAGCTTGCGCAGAAAGACCCGATTCCAAGCCGGCTGCGAGCGTTCCGGTGCCCCAATCGGTTGCCAATTGTTTATCGCGCACGGCGATATCTCCCGGTGCGAGATCGCGCGCGGCGGTCAATAATTCAACGGCTGTGCGCACTGCCGGAAAGACGTGCGGATCGAACACGTCGAGCTCGACACCGCCGTACTCCGGCGGCGTGCTTTGCGCGCCGAGGATTGGCGACCAGTACGCCGCGCGGAAATACACGCCCGGTATGCCGCGCGCGTTGAGCGCGCGCGCATAGGAAACGGCGTCGAGGCCGCTTGCGCCGGCGTATTTGAAGGGCTTTGTGGTGCCAATGCCGGCGTTTAGGCCGGCATTGTCGATGAGGCCGCTGCACGGGTAAACCACGGCTGTCGTCCACTCCGGCATATTGGGCGACGCTTGTACCCATTGAAGGCCCGTATCGGGCCAGAGCATCGAGCGGTGCCAGCCCTTCATTGCAATAACGCGCAGGCGCGCTCCGATCCCAAACTGCACATTGAAGAGGCGCGCGAGCTCGCCCGCGGTCATTCCATGACGCATCGCAATCGGATACAGCCCGATGAAAGACTTGTAGCGCGCGTCCAGCACCGGGCCTTCCACCATCGTTCCGCCGATCGGATTCGGGCGGTCGAGCACCCAAATCTCTTTGCCGAATTGTTTTGCCGCTTGCATGGCGTACGCCATCGTTGAGATGTAGGTGTACGGACGCGCGCCGACGTCTTGGATGTCGAAAAGCAGCACGTCAACGCCCGAGAGCATTTGTGCGGTCGGATGACGCTGCGGTCCGTATAAACTGAACACCGGCAGACCCGTGCGCGCATCGGTGTAGGAAGAAACGTACGCTCCAGCAGGACGATCGCCGCGCAAGCCGTGTTCGGGCGAATAGATAGCCCGCAGGCAAATCTTCGGGTTGGCGCGCATCGCGTCGACGATACTCTCTAAGCGCGACGTCACGCCCGTTTGGTTGGTCACGACGCCGACGCAGCGTCCATGCAGATCGTGCCAGGCGGATTGCAGGAACACTTCATCGCCCAGCGTTACGTGAGCCGGCGGCAGAAGCGCCGCCAGCACCGAAAAAACGATGGCGCTAAACAAAGCGCGCCTCGGGCGGCTCCGGTAAAAAACCTGCGTCGTGCGCGCGTTTGAGAAGCTCGCGCACGGCTCGCATTCCTTCCTCGCCGAGGTCTTCGCTGAACGGCGTCACGTACAGGCCGATGTGTTTGCGCATAACGGCATCGTCCATCTCGGTCGCGTGTTCGCGCACGTACCCGATGATCTGCGCCTCGTTCTCCTGTGCGAAACGTAGACTTGCGCGGATTGCATCGTTCGCGCGCGCGGCCATATCGTCGTCGAGATCGTTACGGATAAGAATCGCCCCCAGCGGTATCGGAAGGCCCGTTTGGCTTTCCCACCACTCACCCAAATCGAGAACCGGTACCAGGCCATGCTGCTCGTACGTGAAACGCGACTCGTGAATGATCAGGCCGGCGTCGGCCACGCCGCTTTCCACCGCTTCGACGATCTTGTCGAAACGCATCATGACGGTTTGCGGACGGATGCCCATCGCCAAGCGAAGCAGCATGAATGCCGTCGTCATCTCGCCCGGAATGGCGACCATCTTGTCATGAAAGTCCGCCGCACTCTTGCCGGCGCCCGGCCGCGCGATCAGCAGGGGACCGCAACCGCGCCCAAGTGCGCCGCCGGCGCGTAAGATGCGGTACTTGTCGGTGAGCATCGGAATCGCGCCGTAACTGACTTTGGTGAGTTCGTAGTCGGCTTTGATCGCCGAGGCATTGAGGTTTTCGACGTCTTCCAAAACGGCGCGCACCGCCGGCGCATCGGGCAGCAAACCGTTCGTCCAGGCGGCGAAGATGAATGTGTCGTTGGGGCAAGGCGAGTAGGCGAGCGCGAGCGGTTTATCCATCCGCGGCAACGAGTGAGAGCAAAGCGTTTAAAACCTTTTCCGCGCCGGACGCTCCCGCCGAGAAATTCCAGCGGTTCGCAGCGCGGTCGCAAACGATATTGGATATTCCCCGAACTTCGATTGCCGCAACGCCTGCGATCTCCGCTGCGCGAAGCACGCCGTAGCCCTCCATCGTTTCGACGCCGCAGCCGAACGCGCGCAGCCGCGCAGCCGATGCGCCGGTCGCCGTGACGCGCGCGACGGTGATGCCGCGCACGCTGCGGTAGCCCAGCTCGGCGAGGCGATCGACCAGCGTCAGATCGGAGGCAGCCCGATCGATGACGGCCGCGCCGTCAGGCAGTGCGATCGGCGTGCCGTCCTCGCGGTCGAACTCCATCATTTCATCGGAGACGACGACGCTCTCGCCCACATCGGCGGCGCCCTCGAACGCACCCGCGATGCCGGCGCTAATCACCAGGTCGTAGGTGCTTTGCGCAAGCGCGCGCGATACGCTCGCGGCGGCTTCCACGACCCCCACGCCCGTGGCGAGCACTTCGACGTGCGGGCGGGGGCGCAGCGCACCGAGCTCTTTGGCAACCGCGCACGCGATCAGAATCACCGCTACGGGACCCCGATGAACTTGTGCGTTTGCAATGAGAGACGGAAGCGCTGCGGATGCGCTTTTGCGTACGCGAGCGCGGCTGCAACATTCCCCGGTTTATTGCCTTCGGGCTGAAGAAAAATTTGCGGTTGATCGTTGAACAGCTGCAGATGGCGTTCGGGGACGCGTTCCTCGACGATGAGTTTCACCTCATTCGCGCGTGCCGCCATGCGCGCGTCGACGCGTTCTTTCGGCGAAACGGTCAGCCAAACGTCCGCGGGCAGATCGGCGTAGACCGTTCCGTTCGACTCGATATGCACGCGTTTTCCCCCGGCGCGCAGTACATCGATCAGTTCCAGCACTTGGGTTTGCGCGAGCGGTTCGCCGCCGGTCAGGATCACCATCGGGCAGCCGCCGCCGGCCTCATTTACCCGCGCGAGCACGTGATCGGCAGAGGCCAGGAATTTGAGCGAGTAGTCCGTGTCGCAAAAGCGGCACGAGAGATTGCAGCCTGCAAGCCGCACGAAGACGGCGGGTGTGCCGGCAAAAGTGCCTTCCCCTTGAATGCTGTAGAAGATCTCCGCGAGCTGCAGCACCGTCTTACGGAAAGTCGCTCCGCCGCAAGACGGCGCATGACGTGGCCGTTTCCCAGAGCACGATCTCGTCCAGTCCGGTCAGCGGCGTGCGCAGGCGTTCCCAGATCCAGAGGGCGATCCGCTCGCACGTCGGGTTCTCGATAAGGTCGTTCAGCGCGGTGTGATCGAGGGCGTCGAGCACCGCCTCGCGCACCTGTGCGCGCACGATGTCGAAGTCCTCGATCATCCCGGTTGCGGGCCCGGCGGCTTGCAGGGCACCACGGACCGCGACCTCCAGCCGGTACGAATGGCCGTGCAGCCGCGCGCATTTGCCCAGATGGTAAGGGAGAACGTGCGCCGCCTCGAACCGGAAATGCTTACGTATCTGCACCCAGTGCCCGGTTCGAGGTTCGACCGCAATGAACTCCTCGCTGCTCGCATCGATCCGCGCCTTGATCGGCGCGGCGTCGCCCGAAGAACTCGACGAGAATCTGCTCAAAGCATGCGCCGTACCGGCAGATGATGATGAGCCGGCCGCGATCATGCGCGCCGTTGCCGGCGTGGTGCGTGAGAAGCTCTTGCTTGCCCGCGAAATCGGGGCGCTCGGCCGTTCAGACGCATTGACCGGCCTGCCGAACCGGGCGGCATTCGAAGAACGGCTCGATTTGGAGGTGGGGCGCGGCGCGCGCAGCCGCAAATCGTTTGCCTTAGTGCTCATCGAGCTCGAGCCGCACGGGGCCGATTTCGCGGCGTCGATGAAGACCGCCGCTGCGGCTGCCGCCGCGCAAACGCGTCAGATCGATTTCTCGGGACGCACGGGCGAACGCCAGTTGGCGCTGCTGCTCGTTGATGTCGATCGCTCCTCGGCGCAAGCGATCGTGGCGCGGCTGCAGCACGTTCTCGAGCATGCCGAAATCGCGGCGAAGACCGGCATGACGCTCAGCTTCCCCGTCGACACCACGCAGACGGTTATCGAGCGAGCGGACGCCGCGCTCTACGAATCACGGTTCGGCTGAGGCCGGCGAGGGAATACTTCAACGGTGAAGGACCCCGAATCCAAACTGGTCACGCTTGACGCGGTCGCAAAAGACCTTCCCATGCGGCGCAGCGCGCGCCTTCGCGAGCGCGCGGAATCGCTCGTCTTGCTCGGCGGCATCATGGCCTTCTGGGCATTCGTGTACGCGCTGAATTTTGCCGTCGGTCAGGCGTCGACGCCGATGCTGCGCTAAGAATGAAAAGCGCACGCACTCCGTCCGGCGCTCATGCCGGCGTTAGAGTATGCCCGCCGGTCCCATCGCCTCTAAACGCTTTTTGAGGCCGGCAAGGAAACCGCTCGCGACATAGCCGTCGACGACGCGGTGATCGAGCGAGAGACACACGTTCATCATGTGACGGATCGCGATCGCGTCGTCAGCCGTTACGACCGGCTTCTTCACGACGGTCTCCATCGTGACGATCCCGGCTTGTCCGCCGTTGATGATCGGTGCGGAGGCATAGGAGCCGTTCGCGCCGTTGTTGTTGACGGTGAACGTGCCCCCTTGCAGATCGTCGGCGCCCAGTTTACTGCGCCGGGCGCGATCGATCAGATCCCCCGATGCAAGCGCGATGCCCTTTATTGAAAGTTTGTCGGCGTTTTTGACGACGGGAACCATCAGGTTCGTGGCCAGACCGATAGCGATGCCGACGTTCACGTCTTTCTCGACGCGAATGCCTTCGGCGGTGAACTTCGCGTTCATTAACGGATATATCGAGAGCGACTCGACGACCGCGCGTATGAAGAACGGAAGAAGCGTGAGTTTGTAGCCCGTCTCGCGTTCGAAGCGGTCTTTCTCTCGCGCGCGCCACTTCCAGACGTTCGTCACGTCCACTTCCACCATGGACCAGGCGTGCGGCGCGGTGTGCTTGCTCTCGACCATGCGTTCGGCGATGATGCGGCGCGCCGAGCTGAGCGGAATGAGCGTGCCGGGCACGGGCTCGCCGTACGTGCTCGTTCCATCGGGACGCGGCGCAGCGGCCGGCGGCTTTGGACCGGAAGCGGGTTGCGCTGCCGGTGCCGTTCGTGCCGCGGCCAGGACGTCGCCGGCCGTTACGCGCCCGTTGGCGCCGCTGCCTTGAATGGCGCGCACGTCGATGCGGTGTTCGCGCGCGAGTTTGCGCACTGCGGGCGAAACGCCCCGCAAGGCGGTTTCCATGCTGTTGCCGTTGACGGCGTGCTGCGCTCCGCTGCCGTTGGTATGCACCGGTGCGGCGGCGGGCGCCTCAACGTGTTTCGTGGGCGTCTGTGGAATGTTGAAGCCCGGAACCGGCTCGTCGTTCGCGCTTTCCGCCAGCTTGTCGCGCACCTGCTGCGTGGAGTCGGCCGGTTTTTCGGTGGCCACTTCGTCGATAACGGCGATCGCCGTGCCGGTCGGAACGGTCGTGCCTTCGGCGATAAGAATCTCGCGGATCGTTCCGGTCACCGGCGCCGGAACCTCCGAATTAACTTTGTCTGTCGAAACTTCGACGAAGGCCTCGTACTTCTCGACCGTGTCGCCGGGGCTTTTCAGCCAGCGTTCGACGGTGCCTTCGGTGACGGTTTCACCGAGCTGCGGCATGGTGATCGTGGTCGCCATCAGAAGCGCACCATCTCACGCATCGCTTCGGCCATCTCGTTGGGCGAGGACATATACTCTTCCTCAAGCGGCTGCGCGTAGCCCATGGCCGGTACGTCGGGCGCCGCGTGACGGCGGATAGGCGCGTCCAGATCGAAGAGCGCTTCTTCGGCGACCATGGCGCTGATCTCCGCGCCGACGCCGCCGAATTTGTTGTCTTCATGCACGATAAGCAGCTTGCGCGTCTTGCGTACGCTTTTCAGAATCGCTTGTCTATCCATCGGACGGATCGAGCGCAGGTCGATCACTTCAACCGACATGCCTTCGGCTTCGAGCGCGTGTGCGGCCTCAAGCGCCCAATGCACGTACAGCCCGTACGAAACCACGGTGAGCTGCGTGCCTTCTTTCTTTACGTCCGCCTTGCCGATCGGAATCGTGTAATGGCCGTCGGGCACTTCACCTTTGATCAGGCGGTACGTTTTCTTGTGCTCGAGGAACAGCACCGGATCGGGATCGTCGATCGCGGCGTTGAGCAGCCCCTTCACGTCGGAAGGAAACGCGGGCGCGACGATTTTTAAGCCGGGAACGTGATAGAACAGCGCTTCGATGGAGACCGAATGCGAGAGCGCGCCGCGTACGCCGCCGCCGTACGGCGTGCGGATCACCATCGGACAGGTGTATTCACCGTTGCTGCGATAGCGCGTCTTGGCGGCCTCACCGACGATTTGATTGAACGCCGGATAGATGAAATCGGCAAATTGTATTTCGGCAATCGGCCGGAGGCCTTCCATCGCCATCCCCACCGCAATGCCGACGATCGAGGCTTCCGCAATCGGCGTGTCGATCACGCGCTGCGGCCCAAACTCCTTGATGAAGTCTTTCGTGATAAGAAAAACGTTGCCACGGTTGCCGACGTCTTCGCCTAAGATCACGGTCCGTTCGTCGGCCTTCATCGCTTCGTACAACGTCTCGCGCACGGCTTCGACGTTGTTGAGAATCTGCGATTTTGCGCTCGCTACTGCCACGGTTCCCAAGCCCCTTCGTAGAGATGTTTGTAGAGATCGGAGGCTTGCGGGAACGGCATGGCTTCGGCTTTGTCCGTCGCTTCGTTCGTCTCGCGCAGGACGTCTTTGCGCATCGCCTCCACGTCCGCCGCCGTCATGACGCCCGCCTCCAAAAGCACGCTCTCAAAGCGTGGAACGGGATCCGACTTGCGGTGTTCGACGACTTCGTCTTTGGTGCGGTACGTCATGTCGTTGTCGTCCGTCGAGTGCGCGAGGAAGCGGTAACACACGCCTTCGACCAGCGTTGGGCCGCCGCCCTCGCGCGCGCGGTCCATTGCGCGCTTGACCGCGTCATACGTCACGATGGGATCGAATCCGTCGAATTGTTCGCCCGGCATGCCGTAGCCCTCGGCGCGTTTGTAGATATTCGGCTGACCCATCTGCTGATCGAGCGGCGTGGATATCGCCCATTGATTGTTTTCTACCAGCATCACCAGCGGCAGTTTGTGAACTGCCGCGAAGTTCATCGACTCGTGCCACTCGCCTTCACTCGTCGTGCCGTCGCCGCACGTTACCAGCACGGCGCGTCCGCGTTGGTTGCGCAGCTTCATCGCGTATGCGGCCCCGACCGCATGCGGAATATGCGCCGCAAGAATCGAGCTGAACGACATCAGGCCGGCTTTTTTCGAGGAGTAGTGATTGGGGAATTGACGGCCGCCGTTATGATCTTCGGCACGCGCAAAAATTGAAAGCATAATTTCGTATGGCGTGAGGCCGATGCCGATCGCGAGCCCCAAATCGCGGTAATAGGGCGCGAGAACGTCTTTGCCGCGCTCGAACGCCATCGCGGCTCCCGCCTGGAGCGCTTCGTGCCCTTCGCTGCCCAGCGCGAACGGCACTTTGCCTTGCCGGTTGAGCTGAAAGCCGCGGTTGTCGAGCTGCCGCTGCTGCAGCATGTTGCGGAAGATCCCCTTCAGCTGCTCGTCGGAGAGTCCATGGCGCTCGAGGGTTTTGCGAACTTGCGTATCGCTTTTAGCCATTCTGCTTTGTCATCCTGAGGTTCGTGCAATTCATTTCCACGGTTCCCAGCCTTCACCGTACACGTTCGCGTACAGATCCTGCGGCGCCGGATAAGGCATGGATTCGGCTTCGTCGGTCGCTTCGTTCGCCTCGGCCAAGACTGAAGACTTCAACGCGGCTGCCTGCTCTTCAGTTAGAATGCCGCGTTCGAGCAGCAAGCGCTCAAAGTTCGGAACCGGATCGTCCTTGCGCCGGGACGCCACTTCTTCGCGCGTGCGGTACGTGCGGTCGTCGTCGTCGGTCGTATGCGCAAGGAAGCGATAGCACTTCGCCTCCACCAGCGTCGGGCCGCCGCCCGAGCGCGCCCCGTCCATGGCCGCCTTGACGGCGCCGTAGCAGGCGACCGGGTCAAAGCCGTCTACGACGGCGCCGCGCATCCCGTAGCCGGCTGCGCGCTTATAGAGGTCCGGCTGGCCCATCTGAGCGGAAAGCGGCGTCGAGATGGCCCACTCGTTGTTCTCGCACAGAAAGACGACGCCTAACCGGTGGACCGCCGCGAAGTTGAGCGCTTCGTGCCATTCGCCCTCGCTGGTCGCTCCGTCGCCGAAGGTCGTGAGTACGACGCGATTGTGTTCGCCGCGCAGTTTGAGGGCATAGGCGGCGCCCACCGCGTGTGAGGTCTGCGCCGAGATGATCGAGCTGATGGTGTACAAGCCGAGCCGCCGGCTCGCGTAGTGGTGCGGAAATTGGCGTCCGCCGCTGTGGTCCGCGGCCCGCGCAAAGAGGGAAAGCAGCACTTCATACGGTGTCAACCCGATGCCCAGCTCCAGGCCTAGATCGCGATAGTAAGGAACGAGGATGTCCTTGCCGCGCTCGAAGGCCATGGCGGCGCCCGCCTGCACGGCCTCGTGACCTTCGCCGGCCGAAGCGAACGGAATCTTCCCCTGCCGGTTCAGTTCGAAGCCGCGCGTCTCCAAGCGCCGGTGCGTGAGCATCGTGCGCCAAATGGCGACGAGCTGTTCGTCGGTTAAGCCGAAGCGCTCGAACTGATCTTGGGCGGACGTGGTTTTGGAGGGCACAGCCCCGCGTAGTCAGGCGCACTCAGGCCGAAATCCTTGTTAAGGAGCCAGTCCCAGCCCAACCATCATCGCAAAGCCGACTTCCAGCGCGCGCTCGTCGATGTCGTAGCTTGCGCTGTGTTGCGGAAAAACGCCGAGCTCGGGGCCGCGCGCACCGACGATAAAATACGCGCCGGGGCGCTGTTCGAGCATGTAGGACATGTCTTCGGCCCACATAACGATGTCGTGCGGGTAAACAACGTTCTGCGCGCCAAGTTCGCGTTCGCCGACCGCGCGTACAATGGCGTTCATCGCCGGATCGTTGACCGTCGGCGGATAGCCGAAACGGTACTTCAAGTCGTACTCTACGCGCATCGCCTCCGAAAGCCCGCGCAAAATACGCTCCATGCGCTGCGGCATCGACGCCCGCACGTCCTTATCGAAGCTGCGCACGGTGCCTTCCATGCGCGCGTCGTTGGGAATGACGTTGAACGTCGAACCGGAGTCGAATTTGCCGATCGTGAAAACGGCGGGATCTTTCGGCGCAATCTCGCGGCTGACGATCGTTTGCAGCATGGTGATAAAATGTGCGCCCGCAACGATCGGGTCGATCGTTCGTTCCGGCATCGCGCCGTGGCCGCCTTTGCCGGTGATATTCAGATGAAACTCGTCGGAACTTGCAAAAAATGCGCCGTCCCGCACGCCAATCTTTCCCGCGTCCAGGCCGCTGAAGACGTGCAGCGCAAAACACCGGTCGACGTGCGGATCTTCCAGCGCTCCGTCTTCGATCATCAGCTTGTTTCCGGCGTAGCCCTCTTCGCCGGGCTGGAAACAGAAAACGAGCGTACCGGGCACCTCGGCGCGCCGCCGTGCCAGCTCCTTGGCGGCGCACAGCAGGATGCTGATGTGCGCGTCGTGTCCGCATGCGTGCATCACGCCGGGCTTCGTGGAACGGTAGGGCGTCTGCGCGATCTCCGTGACCGGCAGCGCATCGATGTCCGCACGCAGCAGCGTGACGGGGCCCGGTTTGCCGCCGCGCAGCGTGGCCAGCACGCCGGTTTTTCCGACTTTCGTGCGGATGCCATCCAAATTCAGCGCGCCCAGTTCGCGTTCGATGTACGCCGCCGTTTCGAACTCTTGCAGCGAAAGTTCGGGAAATTGGTGGAAGTGGCGCCGGTGCCGGAGGAGTTCGTCGATCATTGCGGCGCGCTTTCCACGCTTGGCGGCGGCAGCCTGCGCACAACGGCTATACGCCGCACCTGTCGCTGCAGGCGCAAACGCTCCTTCAGCAAGCGCAGATCTCTCTGAGGCTGAATAAACAATCGGCCGGCATAGCAGCAGCTGACGCGTGCAGAAGCTGCTCTGCGTCAAGGAATTGCGCAACTGCGATTTGCTGCAGGCCTCTACTGAGAATCACAGGGGAGAGACCGGCACCACCGGCTCGCCGCGTTAGGGCCGCTTATCGATGTCTTCGCGAATGGCTTGGCTTGCCGCCGCAGCGGCCTGCGTGAGCTTTTTTGCGCCGAAGCGGAGCAAGCCGCCGAGCTGCGCGGCCGCCTCTTGCGACTGCGTCTGCGTTTTCTTGAGCGCTTCGTTCATCTGTTCTCTAGCCGCATTCAAAAGGTCGTCGTTCATCCGGTCTCCGTCACGGTGAGGTATTGCCGTCATGCTTACCGCCGTACCCGCTCCAGTGTTTCGCCGACGGCCGCGCGCGAGGGCCGCGTTCCCGCTGCGCCGAACGCGGGCCTGGGTGAACGAAGCCGGAGATTCACGGCGGTATGTCATCGTCGGGAACGGCTTTGCCGGGACGACGGCGGCCGAACAACTGCGCAAGCACGATCCTTCGTGCAGCATTGCGCTGTTCACCGATGAAGCCTACACGCTCTACAACCGCATCGCGCTGCCGCCGCTGCTGCGCAAGCAGGTCACCGAGCAAAAAGTGATCATGCGCGATCTGGCTTGGCACGAGAAGTTGAACATCGATCTGCACCTCGAGACGCGCGTCGATTCGGTCGACGCCGGCGGACGCTGCGTCGTTGCGGGCGGCGTTTCGTATCCGTACGATGCGCTGCTGATCGCAACGGGCGGACGGCCCAACCCGCATCCGTCGGGGGGAGCGGACGCGCACAACGTCTATAACTTTCAGTACATGACCGACACGCTTGCGATCTCTCGCGAGCTGGAAACGGCAAAAACGGCTGTGGCAATCGGCGGATCGTTCATCGCGTACGAACTCGCCGAGGCCTTTATCTCGCGCAAGGCGGAGACGCATTGGATCATGCGGGGGCCGCGTGTGCTGCACCGGATGCTCGACGAGATCGCCGGCGGTCTCATCGACCAGGCGGCGAAGAACGACGGCGTCCACATGCACTACGGCGATGAAATCGAGGGGTTCGTGCGCAGCAACGGCGTCGCAACCAAAGTTCGTTTAAAAAGCGGCACCGAGATCGAAGCGCAATGCTACGGCGTTGGCCTGGGACTAACCATGAACACGGACGTTCTCGCGGATACGCCGGTCGAGGTGAGCAAGAACGGCATTTTGTGCGATGCGCGTTTGGAAACGAACGTCAAAGGCATCTACGCCGCCGGAGACATCGCCGATTTTTACGATCCCATCTTGGAGATGCGCTATCGGATGGGCACCTGGAACAATGCGGGCGCGCACGGAAAGGTCGCGGCGCAGAACATGATGGGCGGCGAGACGCTATACGACGACGTTCCCGAATACTCCAGTTTGCTTTTCAAGGGCCAGACCATTACACAGTTCGGCCTTTCGCCGGAGTACCGCGGTGATATTGAAACCGTCTTTTCCGTCGACGCCGAGAAGAAGTGGTACCGCGCGCTCTACTTTTGGGAAAACCGGCTCGTCGGCGGATGCTTCATGGGCAAAGGCAACCGCAGCGGCAAGCGCAAGTACGTCGAAACGATTAAATCCAAGCAGCGCTATCCTAAGCCCGAATGGAAAGGCATGCTCGACTGGACGCACGACTAGAGCGCCAATGACGCGCCGTTAAATCTTGACTGTGGCGCCGCGCTGCGCGGGCGACGCGCTCCACGCATATTTCTCTGCGGTCGCATCGCATAGCGCTTGCGCCGCTGCCGGCTCGCCGTGGACCGCATACAATTGCGGCTTGCTTGTGCACGTGTCGAACCAGCGTTGAATTTCATTGCGGTCGGCGTGAGCGCTGTATCCGGCGATCTGCCCGACAATCGCATGCACGGGAAGCGTGTCGCCGAAGATGCGGATCGTTCGGGCGCCGTGCGCGAGGAAGAAACCCAGCGTGCCCGCACTTTGATATCCGACGAAGAGAATCGTCGCCTTCGGATCGGAGACGTGGTTGTAGAGATGGTGCAGCACGCGTCCGCCCGCAGCCATGCCGCTTGCCGAAACGATGATGTGCGGCCCGTCCACGCCGTTTATCGCTTTGGACGCTTCGGTTTCTATCGCAATCGTCAGATTGGCGCATCCGAACGGCATGCCGTCGCGGTCGAACGAAATGGGCTTGTGCGCGTCCGGAAAGCGTTCGAACAAATCGTCGACCTTCGCCGCCATCGGGCTGTCCAAGAATACGGGCACGTTCGCAAGAACGGCGTTGCGCCGCTGCAGTGCACCGATCGAAAACAGCAACTCCTGCGCCCGCTCGACGGCGAACGCCGGGATGACGATGGCGCCCCCGCGCGCGGCGCCCTCGCAGAGCGTTTTCTCCAAATCGCCAAGTGCATCGGGCGGATGCACGCGATCGCCGTACGTCGACTCGCAGACCAGCGTATTCGCCGGGCCCAGCGGCGCAGGATCGTACAGCAAATCGCGGTTATAACGTCCCAGGTCGCCCGAAAAAATCGTGCGGCGGCTGTCGATGTCGAGCTGCACGAACGCCGAGCCGATAATGTGCGCGGCGTTTTGGTACGTTGCATTCATGCCGCAAACCGTAAACGTCTGCCCGAGCGGAACGGACTTCGTGAGTTGGAGCGTTTGCTGCACGTCGGCCTCGCCGTAGAACGGCGGCGGCGCGTAGTGTTCGTTGTGCATGCCGCGCGCTTTGAGGTGTGCCTGCAGCCCCGCCGCGTCTTCGAGCACGATGGTCATCAGCGCGCGGGTCGCCGGTGTCGCAAAGATCGCGCCGCGGAATCCATCGTGCGCAAGCTTGGGCAAGTACCCGACGTGATCGATGTGCCCGTGCGTGATAATGACCGCATCGATTTCTTTTGCCGGCACCGGCAGCGCGACGTTGTTGAGCGCTACGACGTCTTTCAACCCCTGAAAGAGCCCGCAATCCACGAACACGTGGCGGCCATTGTGCGTGACCAGATGTTTGCTGCCGGTCACCGTGCCCGCAGCGCCGACGAACGTTAAATCAGCCACGCGTCTCCTGCGCGATCCGCGTGCGCGGCCTTCCGGGCGGCGTGGGCGGTACAGCGGTGCGGTCGAACACTTTCGCGCTGGGAAGATCGTTGGTACGATACGTTTCCAAGCAACGGTCGACGAGGCGTTCGGGATCGTCGTCCGAGACGATCGTGGAGCCCGTTTCTTTGCGCACCATCGCGATGATCTGCTCCAAGCGATCGGAGATGCCGCCCGAATGCTGCAAGATGCCGATGAGCTTGCCTTCATCGTACGCAATGCAGAACTCGCCCAGCGTTCCGCTTCGTCCGCCGGCGAACAGCACAAAGTCCGAACTATGAATGTTGTGCGTTTCACGGCCCATCAAACCCGAGCCGGTGAACACCATCGTCGTGTACGGCTGCAGCGGCGAGCCGTACACGTTCACGTGCTCCTCCGGCGAGAGCGCCGGCGAGACGCCCATGCTTACTCCGTCCGCTTCGTGCGCGCCGAGCACCGCCGCGTGCGGCAGGCCGGGACACGCGCCGGTGACAATCGTACAGTTGCGCTGTGCGATGCGCCGTCCGAGCCTTCGCGCTAGGTCGAGCTCCGCATCGGTGATGATGCCGCCCGCGGCACCCATCACACCAATTTGCACTCTCATGGCGCGTACTTGTGCCGGAAAGACCGCGGCCCCCTTTTGCAGGAAACCAAAGGGTACAACGAGCTCGAACGAAGCTGGAAAGCACTGCGCCAACGAGGCGACGTTGCGGTTCGAGAAGTCGCGTGTCATGGTGCGCCGCGCACATTGCTTTGCGCGGAAATGGGCGAGCAGACACTGCCCGCCGTCACGATCTCTGCCGCCGTACACGGCGACGAACCCGCAAGCGCATGGGCGCTGCTGGAACTCGCGCAGAACGGCGAGCTCGATGCGGCGTACGCGTACCGCCTGTGGCCGTGCACGAATCCGACGGGGTTCGATGCGGGTCTGCGCGAGAACACCGGCGGCTTGGACGTCAACCGCACGTTCGCCGGCGCGGGCAGCTCTCCTGAAGCGCGCGCGATATTGACCGCGAACCGCAACCGCCGCTTCGTTCTGGCGCTCGATCTGCACGAAGACGATACGATGGCCGGCTTCTACTGCTACGAATACGGCAGCGGCGCTTCCGGCAAGGCCGCCGCTGCAGCGGTGCGCGCGGCCGGCTTCCCCGTGGAACAGCAGGCGGTGCTGCGCCCCGACCCGGCGTTGGAACGTCAAACGCTGGGCGGAATGTCGTACACGCTGCGCCTGCTCAAGGGCGCCGTACCGCACGCCGTCACGCTTGAAACGCCCAGCCGCCTGCCGCTCGAGGAACGTATCGCCATTCACCGGATTGCGGTAAAGGCCGCGCTCGGCGCGCCTTCGAAGCAGCTGCGTCATGGCTGAACGCGATTCACTCGAAGTAGACGTCCTTTTCGTGGGCGCGGGACCGGCAAGCCTGGCCGGCGCGATCCGTCTGATGCAGCTTGCAAAACAAGCCGGAAAAGAACTCGAAGTGCTGGTGATCGAAAAGGCAGGCGAAATCGGCAATCACGGCCTATCCGGTGCGGTGATGGATCCCAAGGCGCTGGACGAGCTGTTGCCGGACTGGCGCAGCGAGGCGCCCGTTGAATCGCCGGTCACGGGCGATCAACTGTGGGTATTGCTGGGCGGCTCAAAGATCAAAGCGCCGATCGTTCCGCCGATGATGAACAACAGCGGCAAGTACGTCGCGTCACTGCAGCGGATCGCGAAATGGCTGGGGTCCAAAGCCGAAGATGCGGGCGCGCAAGTGTTCGGCGAATTTCCCGGTCAGGAGTTGCTCTGGGACGCCGATCGCGTCATCGGTGTGCGCACGGGCGATAAGGGCGTGGACAAGCACGGCAAGAAGAAACCGAACTACGAACCCGGAGCAGATATCTTTGCCAAAGTCGTCGTGCTCGGCGAAGGCCCGCGCGGAACGCTCACAAAGCAAGCCGTGCCCCATTTGAATTTAGACGAAGGCCGCCATCCGCAAGTGTACGCGGCCGGCGTGAAAGAACTGTGGCAGTGCCCGCCCGGAAGCGTGAAGCCCGGCAGCGTCATTCACACACTGGGATTTCCGTTGCCGAACGACACGTTCGGCGGCGGGTTCATCTACGGCATGGCGAACGACGTGCTCGACGTCGGCTTCGTCACCGGCCTGGATTATCAAGATCCCACGACCGATCCGCACAACACGTTTCAGCTGTTCAAGACGCACCCGGCGGTGCGCGCGTTACTGAAAGACGCGAAGCTGATCCGCTACGGCGCCAAAGCGATACCGGAAGGCGGCTACTTCGCCATGCCGCGCCTGTACGGCGACGGATTGCTGCTCGTGGG
>JBHEMM010000015.1:0-22260 GCA_046262595.1 Vulcanimicrobiaceae bacterium | reverse complement strand
CGATACTTCCGCCGCGCGCCTGAGCGCGATGGAAACCAAGTTCCGGGCGTCGTGGGCGCACAAAGAAATGCGCAGCGCGCGCAACTTCCATCAGGGCTTTCACAGCGGTCTGCTCGCGGGAATGCTAAACACGGGTCTGGGGATGTTCACCGCAGGACGCGGCTTCGGATTTTCGGATCGTTTGCACGGCGGCACCGGTTTCGCGCGCATGGAGAAGCGCGGCTATAGGCCCAAAGAGTCCAAACGCGCCGCCATCGACAACATCGTTACGTTCGACAAACTCACGGACGTCTATAACAGCGGAACGATTCACGAAGAAGATCAACCCTGCCATCTGCACGTTTCCGACACTGACATCTGCCGGGACAAATGCACGGTCGAGTATGGAAATCCGTGTCAGTACTTTTGTCCGGCCAAAGTGTACGAGCCTGTTTTTGAAAAAACCAATGGTTCGGTTACGGGCGCGCTGACGATCAACTTCACGAACTGCGTGCACTGCAAAACGTGCGACATTGCCGACCCGTATCAAATCATCACGTGGGTGCCGCCGCAGGGAGGCGAAGGCCCCGTTTACACGGGCATGTGACCGTGCGCCCGCGTTTCGATTGGTCGGCTCTGTTCGCGGCCGCAGCTCTTCTCTGTCTCGTTGCCGCCGGCGTACACTTGCTGCGCATGCTGCCCTCCGCGGAGCGCGGCTTGGTCGTTTTCGCGCAACAGCAGAAAGACATGTTCGTGGACGCACGTCTCGTACGTGCCGCGTATCGTGCAAGCGCCGGATCGGCGCTTGAGCGCAAGTTGCGCGGCTTGACGGTGATCGTCGCAACTCGCACCTCGCCGGCAACGGCATACATGGGCGCCGGCGTGGTGCTTGCTGTGGCTGCGCATCGCATCGAAATCCTTACGGCGAAACATTTGGTGACGCACCGCGGGCGCAAGTTCGTGCTTTTCGCGGATCGCACGTTCCGCCGCCCCGAAAAGATCGTGCTCTCCCGTTCGCGCGATTTGGCGCTGGTGTACGTGGATGCAACCGCACTGCCGCCGCATGCACGGGCGCATCTCGCGGTGGCCGGCTTTTCGAGCGGAGATCGCTTCGTCGTCATGGGTCATCCCGGCGCGCGAAGTTGGACGGCATCGCCCGGTGTGGCGGAACACCACCTTCATGAAACGCTGCTGTTCTGCCCGACGTGCGCGCGCGGCGACTCGGGTGCCGGCGCTTTTGACGCGAGGGGCGACTTACGCGGCATTGTCGTCAGCAAGAACGTTATGACGGCGCCCTCTGCGCAAACCGGGAAAGAGATCACCGTCACGGCGTTCGAGGTGGAAACTCCCGCGGCGATCCGCTCGTTTCTGCGCAGCGGAACATGACGGTTACGGTCGTCGGCGGGGGGATCATCGGATTGTCGGTCGCTTTCGAACTGGCGCGCCGAGGCGCCGCCGTACGCGTCTTGGAAGGCGCGCAGCCGGCTCGCGCGGCCAGTTGGGCTGCCGCGGGCATGCTCGCGCCGTTTACCGAAGGCCTTGGGCAGGGCGCGATGCAAGCGCTGTGCGAGATGTCGCTTGGGATGTATCCGCAGTTTGCGCGCGACGTCGCCGGCTGCTCCGGCATCGATCCGCACTTGCGATTGGACGGGATTCTGAGCGTCGCCTATAATTCCGGCGAACTCCAGACGCTGAGCGAGCGCGCCGCTGCGCTGAAGGCGCGCGGCATCGCGGTCTCGATGCAGACGCGCCAGCAGACGTTGGGCATGGAACCGGCGCTTGCCGGATTGGTGCGCGGATCGCTGCTCGCTGCCGCAGAGGGACACGTCGATAACCGGCGCCTGGGACGCGCTCTGCTTGCCGCCTGCGAGGCGTTGGGCGTGCGCGTTCAAACCGGCGTGCGCGCGATGGGCATCGAGTTCGATGCGCGCAGCGTGCTCGGCGTGCGCTGCGAACGCGGTTATATCGCCTCGCCCGTCGTCGTCAATGCGGCGGGCGCGTGGGCCGGCGCGATTGCGGGCGTTCCGCAGGAATGCAGCGTCCCGGTGCGGCCGGTGAAAGGCCAAATGCTTTCGCTTGCGCTGCCCGCCGGTTTGATGCGGCATGCGACGTGGGTTCCCGGAGCATACTTGGTCCCGCGCGCCGACGGCCGTTTGCTGGTTGGAGCAACGGTGGAAGAAGCGGACGACACGCGCGTGACGGCCGGCGGCATGCGCATGCTTCTGGACGCAGCAGTACGGGCAGCACCCGCGCTTGCGCGATTTACGGTGAGCGAGTCGTGGGCCGGAGTGCGGCCGGCAACGCCCGACGCGCTGCCGTGCTTGGGCGGAACTTCCCGGGCGGGTTATTTCTTGGCGGCCGGACATTACCGCAACGGCATTCTGCTCGCGCCGGCAACGGCGCATTGCGTGGCGGACGCCGTAGAACGCGGCGAGCCCGCGCCAGAGGCGTTCTCCGTCAACCGTTTTCACCGCCGCATTAGGACGGCTTGAGCGTGAACGTCACGATAAACGGGGAACCGCAAAACGTGGCCGAAGGCAACACGGTGGCGCAACTCTTGAGCGCCGTGCAGGCGCCGGAACGCGGCATTGCCGTGGCGATAAACGGGCAAGTCGTGCGGCGCAGCGATTTTCAAGACCGCCTCATCGGCGAAGGCGACCGCATCGAGATCATCACGGCGGTCGCCGGGGGATAACATGGACACGCTACACATCGGAAAACACGAACTTGCATCGCGTTTGATCGTCGGCACGGGAAAATATCCCTCGCTTGAGATCATGCAGGCCGCGCATGACGCGTCCGGCACGCAAATGGTTACGGTCGCCATACGGCGGATCGGTTTGGACGACGCCGGAGGCAGGACGATGCTCGACTACCTGGACCGTTCGAAGTACGCGATCTTGCCGAATACGGCCGGCTGCTATACCGCCAAAGAAGCCGTGCTGACCGCGCAGCTCGCGCGCGAACTGCTCGAGACGGATCTTATCAAGCTCGAAGTCATCGGCGACGGGCAAACGCTTTACCCCGATACGCGCGAGACGCTTGCCGCCGCAGAACAGCTTGTTGCCGATGGCTTCACGGTGCTGCCGTATATCGTGGACGACCCCGTCGCCTGCAAACAACTCGAGGAGATCGGCTGCGCTGCCGTCATGCCGCTGGCGGCGCCGATCGGCAGCGGTCTGGGCGTGTGCAACCCGTACTCGATCCGCATTATCAAAGAGCGCGCGGGCGTTCCGGTGATTTTGGATGCGGGCGTCGGAACGGCGAGCGATGCGGCGCTGGCGATGGAACTCGGAGCGGACGCGGTGCTCATGAACACCGGCATCGCGTGCGCGAGCGATCCGGTTGCGATGGCCCAGGCGATGCAGTACGCCGTGCGGGCCGGCCGGTTGGCGTTTCTCGCCGGACGGATGAAGAAACGCTTGTACGCCAACGCATCGAGTCCGATGCAGGACCTGATCGCCGTTGAATGAGCTGACGGTGGAAGAACTGGCGCACTGGCGCGCGTCGGGCCGCGACTTTTTGCTCTTGGACGTGCGTGAACCGTTCGAACTCGACGCGGCACGGTTAGAAGGGGCGCTGCACATTCCTCTGGGCGAATTGCCGGCACGTTTGAACGAGTTGAACCCGCAGTCCGAAATCGCGGTGATGTGCCACCACGGCGGGCGATCGGAACGTGCGGCTCGCTTCTTGAAGGCGCACGGGTTCGCGCATGTCCTCAACGTTGCCGGCGGCATCGACGCGTACGCGGAGCGCGTCGACCCGGATATCGGGACGTACTAGCGGCGCACCGCGCGCACGAACCAATGCACACGCCCGTGCGACGGCTGCGTGTGCGCCCACGCACCGGCAACCGCATCCACGTGCGTTTCCTCGAGTGACTCAATGATGAAGTGCGTTTCGAACAACGCGCGAGCGGTGCGTCGGTCGAAAAACGTGTGCGCGACCCCCGCCTCGTCGCCGCTTTCTTGAACGAACGTCTGCGATGCGATCGCGCGGCCCAAACCGAATCGCGCGTCTGCCGTCGAGGCAAGCGTCACATGCGCGAGCGCGCCCTGCCGTAAGCTGCGCGCGGTCTGCGCGGTGAGCTGCTCCAACTGCGCGAGCAGTCCGTGAAGAAATCCGTGCGTGCTCAAAACAGCATCGAAGCGCGCGTCGTTTGCGGTGAACCCAAGGACGGCGTCGTCTGGGACGGCGTACATCGCGAATCCGGCTGCCGCCAACGCGTTCGCATTGCGCCTCGCGCCGGCGCCGATCTCCAAAATGGCGGCGCCCGGCGCCAGGCGCTGCGCCAGCTCGCGCGCGAGCGGGTGGGGCCGAATGTTTGCCGGTTGCGGCGACAGGTGGCTCATGCGTTCGCTGCCTGTGATTATGGTGGCCGGCGTCAATGACCTTGGCGGGAAGGAGAGTTGATTCCGGCCCACGACTTTGATCGGATGAGGCCGGCGACCGGCTCTCCGATCTCGTGGCGGCGCAATTCAAAGCGGTATGAAGAGGAAGGCAATATGTTAAATCCCGGCGCGGCTCTGCCGCGTATCGCCTTAGCGGATGACACCGGCAACACCGTCAATACCGGCGATTTCGCCGGCCGCCCGCTCGTCTTGTGGTTTTATCCCAAAGACGATACTCCGGGTTGAACGAACGAAGCGTCGCAGTTTCGCGACGCCTTAACCACGTTCGACGAAAAGAACGCGCGCATCGTGGGCGTGAGTCGCGATTCCGTTGAGTCGCACCAAAAGTTCAAAGAAAAGTACGGCATCCCGTTTGCGCTGCTCGCCGACACTGAAGGCAGGCTGATCGAAGCATGCGGAAGCGAGAAACGTTCGACGTTTCTCTTCGACGCGAGCGGCACGCTGATCAAAGTATGGCCGAAAGTCTCCGTGGAAGGCCATGCAGCCGACGTCCTCGCTTCGTTTTAAGACGCATTTGCATCAGTTGTCGGTTTTGGCTTGACCCCGCGGTAAAGAGAATTGAATCAGCGAGCGCACCGGCGCGAGGCCGCGGCTGACGACGGCGCAGCAGGTGACGCGCAGGTTGAGCTCTTCGAGCCGCGCTTTGGATGCGAGCAGCTCGCGGCCCGTCGTTACCACGTCTTCAAGCAGCAGCACGCGCTGGCCGGCTTCGTAAGGTCCTTCGACGTACTCCCCCGGAAAGGCGCCGAAGCCTTTGGGCATTTTACGCACCGCGAGTAACGGAATGTTTGCCAGTTGCGAAACTGCGGTCGCGATGACGACGCCGCCCAACTCGGTTCCCGCGATCAGATCGGGACTGATCTCCGACACGATCGGAACGAACAGGCGCGCGATGCGGCGCAGAACGTGCGGATCGGAGAACAGGCGGAACTTGTCGATATAGTAATCGCTGCGTGCGCCGCCGGAAAGGACGTAATCTCCGCGCGTCAGCGCGCGTTCGACGATCATCTTACGCAGCCACGTAAGATCTTGGACCCTGCCGATAGGGTCGGGAGAGCCTAAATACTCCATTCCCAAGCGTTCCAGGATTCGATCACCGGGTTCGGACGGAAACCTTTGAAGTTCTCGCTCACCGGTTCCATCGTGCGCAGATCGTAGAAGAAGATTTCGGGAAGATCGCGTGCGAGCAGGTGCTGGATCTGTGAATACGCTTTCTTGCGCGTGGGAAGATCGTAGTTTTCAAGCGCCATTTTTTGCGCCGCGTCCATCTCCGGGCTGCAGTAGCGCGAGTAGTCGTAGCCCGCCGGCGCGACGTTCGCGCAAGCGAACTGCGAGGAATCGTCGGGGTCGACGCCGGCATACCAGCCGGCGAGGGCCAGATCGAATTTCCCGCCTTGCAGAATGCCCCCTTCGCCCACGGGCGCGAACAGCACGTCACCATCGTAGTATTTGATCTGCGCGTCGATGCCGACTTCACGCAGCATCGCCTGCACTTCAACGGTGTTCTTTCGCCGCGTAACGTTGCTGTTGTTGCTCACCATGACGAGTGTAAGCGGTTCGCCGCCTTTGGAAACCATGCCGTTCGCGCCACGCGTGTATCCGGCTTGGGCCAACAGTTTTTTGGCCATCTGCACGTTATGCGTGTAGACGGGCGTCACGTTCGGATCGTAGGCCCACATGAACTTCGGCATGTCCCAAAGCGCGATCGGCTGCGTTCCGTATGTGAGGGTCTGCACGATGCGCGGCTTATCGATCGCGTAAGCGACGGCTTGGCGCACGCGAACGTCCTGCAGCGCAGGGCGCTGGACGTTAAGCTGGACGTCTTCATAACCGTTCACGTCCACAAAGACGAGTTTCACGCCCGGAATATTTCTGAGGCTGGGATAGTTTGAAACCGACGCCTGGAACATCCAGTCGATGTCGTGGGTGCGCAGCAGGTTTACGGTGGTCGTTTCGCTCGGCACGATGCGCAGATAGATGTTTCGCAGCCCGGGCTTGCCCATGAAGAACTGGTCGTTCGCGGCAAGTTCGATGTGATCGCCGTGCACCCAGCGCACGAACCGGAACGGGCCGTCGCTGACGTTCGGATTGGCGTTGAACGGAATCTGGTTGATATCGGCATACTTCGCGAGCACATGTTCGGGCGCGACGGAATACGGCTGATCGGAATCCGCGAAGAACGAGTTGATGAAAGGCGAGAACTTCTGTTTGAGGTGCACGACGACCGTGTATGCATCCGGCGTATCGACCGAGCTTACGACGTCATACCCGTGACGCGAGATAATGTTGTTTTTCGTGTTCATGATGGCTTGCCACGACCACTTTACGTCTTTGGATGTGACCGGCACGCCGTCGTTCCATTTCACGTCTTTGCGCAGATGGTACGTGATCGTCAGACCGTCTTTGCTGATGCCCTTGTTCTCAAGCGTCGGTACCGGCGAGGCGAGCATCGGAACGGTGCCGCCTTTGTCGTCGGCCGATACCAGCGGTTCGAACATCAGACGCGCGATAAAGCCGTCGGTGGTGTTCGAATTGAGCAGCGGGTTGAGGTTCTTGACGTCCTGTTGAATCGCAACCCGCAGCGTTCCCGATCCGGCCGTTGCCGCGGTGCCCGATGAGGCGGAATTTCCGCTTTGCGTGCACCCGGCAAGAAGCCCGCCAAGCACGGCGAGCCCAATCAGACGTTTCAACAGTCGTGACCTCCACATCATACGGGTTAGGAAAGGGCGCTGTTCGCTACGCTCCGGCAGCAGCCTTCGGCCCGCTCCATTTGCCGGGGACCGGATCGAAGCGTTCGTGGCGCCAGCCGTAGGTGCCAAGGCCTTGCGTCGCCGTCCGCAATTCGGTGATGTAGCGCGCCAGCTCCACTTGCGGGACATGCGCTTCAATGATGTCGTGAGCGGGTTTTTCTGCCGGATTCATTCCCAAAATTTGTCCACGCTTTGCGCTGAGTTGCTGGATGACGCTGGACGTGTATGCGGCCGGCACGGTTACCCAGACGCGCACGATCGGCTCGAGCACGACCGGATTGCATTTCGCAAGCGCGTCGCGAACACCCATGCCCGCAGCGGTCCGAAACGATTGCTCGCTGGAATCGACATCGTGATAGGCGCCGTCGAACAGCGTGACGTGAATGTCGGTCACCGGATAACCGCCGATCGTTCCGCGCATGAGCGCCTCACGCACCCCTTTTTCTACGGCGGGGATGAACTGCCGCGGAACCACGCCGCCGACGATCTGTTCGTCGAACACCATGCCGCTGCCGCGTTCGCGCGGTGCGAACCGCAGCTTCACGTCGGCGAACTGCCCGTGGCCTCCGGTCTGGTGCTTGTAACGCGAGTGCACTTCCGTGCCCGATGTGACGGTTTCCTGATAAGGAATTGCCGGGGGAGCCGTGAGCACTTCGACTTTGAACTTGCGCGTCAAACGCTCGACGGCGATATTGACGTGTTGTTCGCCGCTGCCCAGAAGCAGCAGCTCGTTGGTGATCGGAGCGCGCTCCAAACGAAGCGCCGGGTCCTCGTCGATAATGCGCGCAAGCATTTGCGAGATCTTTGCCTCGTCCATGCGATCTTTCGGTCTTATCGCTACGCCGAACACCGGTTCTGCTTGCGCCACGCGCGGCAGAAGCACCTTATGACCGTTTTCGGTGAGCACGTCGCCGGTTGCAACCGATTCAAGCCGCGCGATCGCGACGATCGTTCCAGGCCCCGCCTGCTGCACCGCTTCTTGCTTCTTTCCGTGCAGACGATATAACCCGCCCGATCGAGCGCGCTCGCTGTTTTTTGAAATGTTGGTCAGTGTCGCATCGGCCTTGAGCGTGCCGCTGAGCACGCGAACGACGGAAAGCTTGCCGGATTGCGGATGCACGATCGTCTTGAGCACCTGCGCGACCACCGGCGCATCGGCTTTCGGCTCGACGGGGCGCCCTTCGGCGTCTGCTTGCGTGCTCTCAAGCGGCGAGGGAAACCACTTTTCGATCGCGTGCACCAGCGCAGGCACGCCGTATCCGGGCAGAGCCGCAGCGGCGAGCACCGGTACGATTTGATCGTGCGAGCACTCGGCGCACAGATCGTTCTGCACCTCATCCGGCGCAGGCTCCGCCCCTTCGAGCAGCTCTTCCATCAGGTGATCGTCGAAGTCGGCCATCGCTTCGAGCAGTTGTCCGTGCGAGACTTCGACTTGCTCTGCGAGATCGGGCGGCAGCGCGACCTCCTTCACGCTTGCGCCTTCGTAGGCATACGCTTTGCGATCCGCCAGATCGATGTAACCCTTGAACGATTCCGCGCTGCCGATCGGCCATTGTTCGGCGACGACGTGCCGCCCGAACGACTCTTGCAGCGCCGCCAGCGTCGCGCCGAAATCGGAACCGGGCCGATCCATTTTATTGATGACGAACAGATGCGGCATCTTGCGCGACTCGATGAATTCGAGCAGCGTGCGCGTTTGCTGCACGCGTGCCGGATCGCCGTCGACGACGACGACCGCGGCGTCGCAGCCTGCCAGAGCCAGTTTCGTTTCTTCGAAAAAATCGATGAAGCCGGGGCAGTCGATGAGCGTGATGTCGATCGGAGCATGCGCGCCTCCGGCACATTCGCAGTGCGCGAAGCCGACGGTGGTCGATTGCGCGTGCGCTATGCATTCCGGTTCGTAGTCGGTGGTTGCCGTGCCGTCGGTTACGGCGCCTTTGCGCGTGAGCGCGCCGCAGTGATTCAGGATCGCTTCAACGAGCGTCGTTTTTCCAGCGTGGTGCGAACCTGCAATGCCAATGTTGCGAACGCGGGAAACGTCCGTCGCCATACGAGACTCCTTACCGGCGCTTGGTAGTTTTCTTCGTTACCGTCCGTTTGGGTGTGGAAACGCTGCGCGCGCCTTTTTTGAGCGGCGCGGCGGTCTTCTTTTGTGTCCCGCTTTTTTTCGCGGGCGCGATCTTCTTTGCCGTTTTAGCAGGTGCGCTTTTCTTTATGGCGGCCGGTTTTTTTGGCGCCGCAGCTTTCTTGGGTGCTTTCTTCAGCGCGGCGGGCACGATCTTTTTAAGGGGCGCGGCTTTCTTTGCAGACGGCTTGAGCGCCTTAGCCGCGGGCTTCACCAATTTTGACGCCGCAGCTTTCACCGCTTTGGCCGCCGTTTTCGCCTTCGGCACGGCTTTGGCCGCAGCTTTGGGCACGAGTTTTACCACAGCTTTGACGGCTGCTTTCGCCTTCGCTTCGGCTTTGACTTTGGGCTGCGGCTTGGCCTTGACGTCCGGCTGTTTAGGCTCCGGCTTCGGCTTGGCTTGAGCTTTGATCTTCGGCTCGGGCTTGGGCTTCGGCTCGAGCTTCGGCTTGGGTTCGGGCTTGGATTTAGGCGGCGCTTTGGCTTTGGGTTCGGCCTTGACTTTGGGAACCTTGACCTTCGGCGCTGCTTTCGCCGCTTTTGCTTTCGCTTTTTTCGAGGCTGCCGCCGCGGCAGCGAGCACGCGTTCCTGCGCTTCGTCGCGTTCGGGCAAGCCGAGCTCGGCGCGGCTGAAACCGCTGATACTGCTTCCCGCTTGCGGCGCCGGCTCTTGCGCCTTGACCTTCTGCAAATGTTCTTTGGTCGCGCGCAGCGCAACACGGGCAAGACGCCCGCCAACGGGAAAGACAACCTCGTTCACTTTCGCTTCGTCAAGCAATTTAAGAATCTCGTTGAAGCCGTTGCCTTGGTCTTTGGGGCTGTGCGCGTCTGAAGCGATGGCGATGCCGACGTCTTTTGCCTTCGCCTTTTTCATGAGACGCGCTATTGCGGCGCGGTACCGGTCTTTTTCTTGCGGATCGTTCTCACGGTAGAGGAAACGCGTATTAAACTCGACCGCCATGCCGCGCAGCGCGCATGCATCGAGCAAACGATCTTCGTATTCTTCGAGTTTTTGAGGATCCGGCCAATGACCGAACTGCGCGGGGACGTAGAAGTGCGCGACGATATGGCCGGGAAGTTTTTCGATGTCCTCGATCAGTTTGGCGACGTAAAGATCCCACACGCGCTCGGTGCCGACAACGTCATACAGCTCGCGAAATTCCGGATTGTCGAAAGCCCACTGGTAATCGGCGCCCTTTTCGGGATGTTCGATCGTCAGAAAATGCACGGCGCGGATCATTCCGTCGGGCCGCATCGCATCCACGATGTTCTGCGCATCTGGTCTTGCGCGCGGATCGTTATCGAGCTCGGCGCCAATCGAAAAACGCATGCCGCGGCGCAAGCCTTGCGAAACGACGGCCGCATGTGCGACGTCGACGCCGGCGGTCTCGGCCGCACCATAGAGATCGCCGGCCTCGGCGAGTTTGAGCGCGCGGCGCACCGTGTGCACCGCACCCGGATCCTCGAACGTCAAATAGTTGATGTGATCGCTCACCATCAGAAAGCGCGGCGCGCCGCGTCTGCACGCATGATAGAACCAAAGGAACAGCATCCGCGGCGAATATGCTATCGGGCGCTCCTCGGCAAAGGGCTTGTGTTCGCCCTTTGCGTGCCCGTGCACGTCGGGGATGGCGGGGATGCGGGGGTCGCTCAGCGTTCTACTTCCTTTACTCCACGCGGGATCCAGACTTGCGGTCCCTTGGCGGCGCGCGAAGGTCCCCGCTCCACCGAGCGGTTTTCGACCCACGGCACAACCGTTTCGATTAGTATTTCTATGCCGCGTTTAAGCAGGTCCAGCGACATCGAAGGGGTGCTTTCGGCGCCGATGAGCGCCGACTGCGCGGGCAGATACGGCATATGCACGAACCCCGTCACAATCGGCGGGGACATCAATTCGGCGATGGCGAGCATTTCGTATAAAGTTTGATTGCAGATAAACGTGCCCGCCGAGTTCGATACGTAGCCCGGTATGCCGTTGTCGGACCACGCGCTCACGATTTCCGCGAACGGCATTGGAGAGAACCGGGCATCGGGGCCGCCGCGCACGATTGCATCGTTGCGCCGCATCACGCCGACGTTGTCGGCTTGATCGAAATCCAGAACGTTCACGGCGACGCGCTCGAGCGCCATTGCGTTACGTCCGCCGGCCTGACCGGTGCAGATGACGATGTCCGGTGCGAACTCTTCCACTGCGCGCTGCATCCGTTCGGCAATGTTCCGCGTTTCGACCGGTAGAACGCGCACGGCTAACGGGCGGCCTGCTATAAGCCGCCCTTCAAGGCTGCGCGCTACGAGTTCGCTCGGGTTGATTTTCTCGCCGCCGAACGGCTCGAACCCGGTAATCAGGACGTGCTTGGACACCTTCTCGAAAATTATGCGCTTTCGGTGTGAAACCTTTGAGCGGCTAAAACAAAGGTGCCGCGCTAACGCGCGGCACCTCCGATCATGTTACTACTGTCTGTACTAACGACGACCACCTCCTTCGCCCGCTGTTTGCCCTCGTTTTGTCTCTCTCTGAGGGTGGCCGCGGACTAATATGCACACCGGGTTTCAGCGGCCGGAGCGATAGCCCTCCAAGCTCAGGATACGTGCTTTCATCTCGAGACCGTAGCCGTAATTGTGCAAGGCCCCGGTCGAATCGACGACACGGTGGCACGGGAAGAAAAGCGGCACGGGATTGCGCGCCATCACCTGGCCGACCGCCCGAGCCGCCTTCGGCTTGCCGATCGCTTGCGCGATCCACGCATACGAACGCACCTCGCCGGGCGGAATCTGCGCGGCCGCTTTGAGCGCGGCTTGCTCGAACGGCGTGAGATCGCTGATGTCGACGGCGCTCTCGTCCACGCGCCAGGTTTTGAAGAACTCATCGAAGAGGCGCGTCAGCCACGGTGGGGCGTCGCCGGAACGAACCGGACGGCGCAGCCGGCGCTCGATGCGCGCGCGAACCGTTTCGGCGTCTTCACCGCGGTCCAACGCGATAAACGCGATGCGCTCGTCTTTGAAGCCCACATAGACGCGGCCAATCGGCGTGACGAGCGGCGTCAGCGTCGCGGGCGCCGTGCGGGCGCCGAATTTGAGCGAGGCGAGATGTTCGACCACTTTTTTTGCCAAGTCGCATGAAGGCGCCGGCGGGGCGAGGCACGAGAGGCAGTACGCTACGCCTTCGTATTCCTCGTAAAGGTCCTGGCAGGGCGGGCAGTGGCGCAGATGCGCGTGGACGGCGTCGCGCAGCGAGGAATCGCCCTCGCGGATCTCGTCCCAGAGCGCCTCGACTTCACGGCAGCGCATGAACCGTTGCTCCTGCGGCCGGCACGACTTTGCCGATTTGCGGTCCGAGAATACGCCGTAAGATCCGCACGGCGCGGTGCACGTGCGATTTGACGGTTCCGATGGGCTGGTCGAGGATTTCCGCAATCTCCGGATGGCTGCGCCCTTCGATGAAGCGCAGCGTCGCAGCGGCCCGAAGGTGCATCGGCAGCTGCAGCAGCGCCCGCTCCACCAGAGCCATGTCGGCGTTCTGCTCCACGATCTTTTCCGGCTGCACGGGCGATTCGTTGGAGGCTTCGCGCAGCAGAGCGTCCGGGTCGGCGAGCGCATCCAACGCGACGTTCGTGGGCCGCTTGCTGCGCAGCCGGTTGCGCGTGACATTCAACGTTATGGTGTAGAGCCAGGGCTGCAAACGCAGCTCGGCCCGCTGTTCGGCAGCCATTTTGCCCAACGCGCGGTAAGCACGCACGAACGCGTCCTGGACGATTTCCTCGGCGTCTTCACGGTTGCCGGTCATGCGCAAAGCGAATCCGTACAGACGGCGCTGATAATCGCCCACGATTACATCGAAACGTTCCACGGAAGGCGGGTGCCCGGTCCGCGGTGGGCCGTTCGAACTCTTGGCCGCCTTCTTTGGGACCGACGCTGGCACGGTGAACTCCCCGACGAGGAGTGGTGCGGCGAGCACGCTCATGTGGCGTCCAACCCCGCACCACGGGATAAAGGTTTCAGTTAAGCCCTCAGCGCTGCTTTTTCCTTGGCCGCTTGCAAAGGTCGGCACGCCGGACCACCGAATCGGTCTTCATGAAAATCTTCGATGTCGTCCCGGATCGTTGGAAGGACGGCATCGCACTCTAAACCGCACGGCATACCGCCTGCGGTTTTTTTGCACGTTGAGGTTCGATGATGGAAGTATCTCTTGCGCCGCGTGAAGTTTCGTTCGAGGCGTACACCATGTGCAGTTTTCTGCCGGCGCTCGATTCGTCGCGCGCCATTCCGCTGCTGCTCATCGGTTACCGTCATTCGGAAGATCCTTGGATCGTCTGGCTCGTTCCCAAAGAAGGCATCTCGGCGGACGGTTTGACGGACGATCCGTATTACGCCAAAGTGCTGCGCGACCCGCGCAGCTACTTTACGAAGAAGTTGAATAAGTACGTCCAGGAAACCGGCTCGGTGAAACGCGGCATCGAGATGCTCATCGATTGTCACCAGAACCATTTATCGTTCACGCCGCTGGTCTCGCTCGCCGAGCGGCCCTTCGCGCATCCGCTGCAGGTCGATCTGCTCGCGACCGCTTAGCGCGAGATCAGTGCGAGGACGCCTCCGTGTCCGGGGGCAGGGCGCCGGCCGCTTTGATCGAGCGTTCATACACGATCGTTACCGGGGAGGAGCGGCCGTGCTGGCGCAACCTTCCCGTGATGCTCAACGTTTCATGGAGTGCGAGCAGCAGCGCCGCTCCGCGGACGGCATAATACGCGGTGCCCCGCATACGCATCGTGCCGGTAATGGACATGCCCGAATGATCGGGCAGCGGGCCCATCATCGGGCCGGCCGCATCGAAGTCGACGGCAAGCGCAGGACGCGCATCCACCCGCGAAATGGGGCCTCTCATCAAATGACCTTGCAAAGAACTGCCAATCATGGGCGCCGGAAACAGAAACGGCACGCGTCCGCGCAGGTGCAGCAGCTCGCCCATGGTCGCCTTGTCCAGCATTACGGCGAACGGCTGATTCAGCACGGTCAAATAATCCGGGTCCGAATCGGTGCGATCTTGAAGTTCGCCGGCGCCGTTCATCGTCTGCACGAACGTCGCTTGCGCGGGCACCGTTCCGGCCGCGTCGCTTCGCGTGTACTGCACGCGCGCCGTCAAGCGCGTGTGCGCGCCGTCTTTGCGCAGCAGCAGATCTTGCGTGCCCGCATATGAAATGCTGGTCTGAAGTTCCGAGTCGCCTATCTGGTAACGGTCGTTTCCTGCGACGGCATAACGCTGGTCTGCGAGCGCCGGGAGCGACAGCATCAGTGCCGCGGCCAGGGCTAGGCCCGAAACTTTTGCGTGCAAACGGCGGATGGCGGCGCTCTCTTTCTCTTCTCGCTGCTAGGTCTTCTTGGACATTATCCCAGGAATTGCAGTCCGGCGAAACGTCCAAACGAACGCTTTTTCGTGGCCGGTGTTTGCATGACTGCCGATAAGACCCATAAGGATGCATATGGTAACGGTGAGCTTGGGTAGGCTCGTAGCCGCAGCGGCGCTGGCGGTTGCCTTTGCCGCTGCCCCGTTTCCCGTTGCGGCCGCACCCACCGCCGAGATGCCGGTGCATCCGGCCGGCGTGACGGTCGCTCTGCAGAAGATCTATCAGCGCGCGTACGATGAGGCCTATAGCCGCCACGCCACTGTTGAACCCGACGGCACGACATTCGTTTCAACCGGCGATATCGGCGAGGAATGGCTTCGCGACTCGAGCGCGACGATGACGCCCTATATCGGGCTTGCCGTGACGGACCCGTATGTGCGTGCGATGCTGCGCGGCACGATCGTGCGTCAAGCGCGTTACATCTCGCTCGACCCGTACGCCAACGCCTTCACCGGCGATTATCACGTCGCCGAGCGTAAATTCGAGATGGATTCGCTGCTCTACCCCGTGTGGTTTGCGTATCTGTACTGGAAGGCAACCGGCGACCGGACCGTCTTCACGCCGGAAGTCTCGCGCGCGTTCGGCCGCGTTCTCGATACGCTTCGCACGGAACAGCATCATGCAACGCGTTCGCATTACCGCCACCCCGAACTCGCGAACGGCGGAAAGGGGACGCACGTCGCCTTTACCGGATTAGTATGGACCGGGTTCCGTCCTTCCGACGACGCGGCGCGGTATCAATACAATATTCCGGACAATATGTTTGCCGTCGTCGTGCTGCGCGACCTGACGGAAGTGCAAAAAGGCGTCTACCACGATAGACGCGCGGCGCAAAACGCATGGGGCCTTTCGGTTCAAATTCAGCGCGCTATCGAGCGCAACGGGCTCATCAATATGCCGGGCATCGGACGCATCTATGCCTATGAAGTGGACGGACTCGGACACGCGAATCTCATGGACGACGCGAACGTTCCCTCGCTGCTCTCGATTCCGTATTTCGGTTACGTCGACGCGAAAGACGTCGTTTACAAAGCGACGCGCCAGTTCGCGCTCTCGCCGCGGGACCCGTATTTCTTCAGCGGAAAGTTTGCTCAGGGCATCGGCAGCCCGCATACGCCGCACGGGTACGTTTGGCCGCTCTCGCTGGTCATGCAGGTGCTGACGTCAACCGATCCGGTCGAAGTGAACCGCGTCATGGGATACATCGCCGCAAGCGACACCGGCGATCATCTGCTGCACGAATCGTTCGACGCGAATTGGCCGGCGTCGTATACGCGCAGGGATTTCGCGTGGCCGAACGCGCTTTTTGCTCAGCTCATGCTGGGGCGGCAAGGGCGTCTGCCGCCCGTCCTTCAGTCGATGTCGCAGTGAGGCGGTTAAGGCGCGCTCGCGCGTTCTTGACTGAGCGTGTCCAAATAAGCCACCGCATATAACGCTGAAAGTGCCGCCGTCGCGGCCGTGCCGTAAACAATGTTCGCGTATTCGACTAGAGGCGCCGCGCTGCCGTGCATGGCCAGGATGAGCAGATAACTCCCTGTGATCACGGCGAGCTGCAGCACGAACATCGTGCAGATCCGTACGATATTGACCCACGAGAGCATCATGCTGCGCAGCAGCGCAAACGGTATGAGCGCGATCGCGCTCACGTGTTCGTCGAGCGCCGCATAGGGCTCCGCGTAGATCAGCATCGTCTGCATGAACACAACCATGAGCGCCATGAGACGCGCACCCGCATCGCCTTTGTTCATCGTATCAAGGGCCACGGCGAGACTGATTGTGAGCGCGGCGTCGATTAAAATGATCGCCCACGCCCGCTCCAGCAGGCGCTCCAGGCGCGCGCCGTTCGCGGGAAGGACGCCGGCAGCGTCGGCGCCGACGTTGACCAAAACGATCGCGTTTACGAGCGGCGCGGCAATTAGCTGAACGAAGGACCACGTCTGAGGACTGCCGCGCACGAACTGTAGAAGAACCATTTGAATGGCGATGCCGCCGGCAAGTGTGGCGGCATACAGCGGCCATCGTTTGAGTAGCAGCCGGGCGGAAACCACGCCGATGGGCCGCGTGGGCCGCGGTTCGCTAATGATGAACCGGCTGCAGCCGTGACGGCAGGAAGAAGCGCACGCGCACTATGCTGGCGCACATCACGACGTCGTCCGCATCGGTAAAACGCCGTCCGTCGACGTCGACGCAGAAACGGCCGCCGGCCAGGCCGTGCAGCGTCGTGCGGACGCTGCGGGCGAACTTCTCGTGCGGCGCGCGCGCACCGATCGCTTCGCGCACTGCGAGCGACACCAGGTCACGCACGCGCACCGGCGTGGCGAACGCGAATGCGCCGCAGCCGTTTTCAGCGACGGCGTGAATGTCGAGCGGCACTCGAACCTGTATCACATCGTCAAGTTTGGCTGGTTTCCGAGGAGCCGCCTGCCGCGAGGGAGTAAGGTTTTACCAATGTCGCCCTTCGGCAACTACGATCCCGCAGACGTGGCGGACGCTGCAGAAAAGTTCGTCAGTAAAATGAACGAACGCGATCTGAGCGATGCGCTTGAGCAGAGCGAGCGGACCATGTCGGCGCCATCGCGCGCGCTATTCGTTGAAGCCATCTTCGATGCGTTCCGCCAGCGCGGCGAATCCTCGGAAGACGCCGCAGAGGGAGCCGGCGCAGAACTGCGCGCGATCACGGGCGGTGACGAATTCGCCGTGCGCACGTTGATCGCATATGCGAAAACAAACCCGGGCCTGCTCAAGGAAGCGGCGATCGTGCTGATCGAAGACCACCCGGACGTCGTGGAGGAGCTGTGCACACCGCTGCGTGAAGGCATCGCCGCGAAGTTGGCCGCGCAGTGAACGGCGAGGAAGGCGGTCGGCCGCGGCGCACGCTTGGACCGCGAGGCCCGCGGCGTTCGGGCGCAAACAAGACCGATCCGTGGATCCTGACGATTATTGCCGCGCTCGTCGTCGTTGCCGGCGGCTGGTTTCTCGGACAAGGGCTCGCGCATATGCTGGGATCGAAAAACGATCAGCCTGTGCCCGCTGCAACCGCCGCCCCGCTGGCCGCGGCGACGTCTTCGCCGCAGCCCGCAGCTCCGTCGCAACCCTCTCCCACGGCCAGCGTGCGACCGCTGATCAAACCGGCCCCGAAGAGCACGCACAAGCCGGCCGCCAAGCCGGTCAACGCCGCGACGCCTGCGGCCGCACCTCCGTCTTCCCGCGCGCCCCAGCCTACCGCGCGCGCGAGCGCTGCGCCAACGCCTAAGGCGGCGCCCGCGACGGCCGCGCCGGCAAAGGCGACGGCCGCGCCGCAGAAAGCAACGGCCGCGCCGCAGAAAGCAACGGCCGCGCCGCAGAAAGCAACGGCCGCGCCGATTCGCACCATGATTCCTCGTGCGGCCGTCACGGCAGCGCCGCCCGTGCCGGAAGACATCGCCTCGAGCACGGTCCGCGCCTATATCGATGCGCTCAAGCGCGGCGATCCGCAAGCGGCCTCGGCGTACTTGGGGAACGGAACGCCCGATGAAGACTTCATCGACGGCGCTACGCGTATCACGAGCCTCACGAGCACGCGTAACAGCGATGGGAGCTACAAAGTCGCCGTCACCTTACAAACCGTCAAGGGGCGATACGGAGAAACGTTTGTTGTGGCGCCGAACGGATCGGGCGCGCGGATCCTGGAGAAGACGGCGATTAAGCCGTAGGCTCGTCGGGCCACGCGGCGAGCTCGCCGACGGCTGCGCTCTTGAGCACTTTCAATCCGAGCATCGCGCATTTCATGCGCGCCGGGCTGATGCCGATTCCGACATTGTCGAGCACCGCCTCTTTGGGCAGCACGGCGATCTCATCGAGGCTTTTACCTTTGATCTCGTCGGTAAGCATCGACATCGAGGCTTGACTGATCGCGCAGCCTTTTCCGGAAAAGCGCACGTCCGTCACGTTCTTTTGCGCGTCGATCGCCAGTTCGACGCGGATCTGATCGCCGCACAGCGGGTTCAAGTCTTCCGCAAAGGCGTCGAACGCTTCCAAATGGCCGAAATTATGCGGATTGCGGTAGTGATCGAGAATGAAGTCGCGGTAAAAGTCGTCCATTAAAACGCGCTCATAGTTTAAACACGGACGCGGCCTTTTCGAGCCCCGCGATGAGCGCGTCCACGTCGTCGAACGTATTGTACAGATAGAACGACGCGCGCGTCGTCGCCGGCCAGCCCATCTTTTCCATCAGCGGCATCGTGCAGTGGTGTCCCGCGCGCACGCACACGCCTTCGGTGTCCAGCACGGAAGCCAAGTCGTGCGGATGGATGTCGGCAAAATTGAACGAGATCGCGCCGGTGACCAGATCCGCCTCGCCCGGACCGTAAATCGTCAAACCGCGCGGCTCGAACGCGCGCAGGCGCTCGAACGCGTACTCCATGAGCGCGCGCTCGTGCTTGCGGATCCATTCCATGCCGACGGACTCCAAATAGTCGATTGCGGTGCCGTACGCGATCGCGCCGGCGATGTTGCTCGTTCCGGCTTCAAATTTCCACGGCAACTCGTTAAACGTGGAAGACGCATACTCGACCTTGCGGATCATATCGCCGCCGGTGAGAAACGGCGGCATCGCTTCGAGCAGCGCGCGCTTGCCGTACAGCACGCCGATGCCTGTCGGACCGCACATTTTGTGAGCGCTCATGGCGTAAAAATCTGCGTCCAAGGCTTGCACGTCAACCGGCATATGCGGAGCGGCTTGCGCGCCGTCGACCAGGACGACCGCCCCGGCCGCATGGGCGCGTGGAATGATCCGCTCGAGCGGCGCAATCGTCCCCAGCGTGTTGCTCACGTGCGAGAGCGCGAGCAGCTTGCAGCCTTGCAGCAGCTCGTCCAAACCGTCGAGCACGTGGATGCCTCGCTCGTCCACCGGGATGAAACGCAGTTCGGCGCCCGTTTTTTCGGCGAGCAATTGCCAAGGCACCAGATTGGAGTGATGCTCGAGCTGCGTCGTGAGAATCGCGTCGCCGCGCCCGACGTTGTTCAGTCCCCAAGAATACGAAACCAAGTTGATCGCTTCGGTCGTGTTGCGCGTCCAGACGATCTCCTGCGGCTGCGCATTGAGAAAACCGGCAACTTTGGTGCGCGCGTTTTCAAAGGCATCCGTTGCGAGGACCGCGATCTCGTACACGCCGCGGTGAATGTTCGCGTTATATTCGCTGTAGTAACGCACCAGAGAATCGATCACAACTTGCGGTTTTTGGGAGGTCGCCGCCGAATCGAGGTAGACGAGGCGCTTACCGCGCGACGTTTTGCGCGAAAGGATCGGGAAATCGCTTGCGAGCGCGTTCGCTTCGCGATCGGCGATCACGCCAGAACCTTCGCTTCGAGCGCGCGGCGCAGCATTTCCCGCAGGGCGTTGGTCGGAAAGCGTTCGACAACCGGCTCGAAAAAGCCGAGCGCGATCATCTTTTCGGCATCTTCGCGCGCGATGCCGCGGCTGATCATGTAGAAGATCTGCTCTTCATCGATCGCGCCGACCGTCGCGCCGTGAAACGCTTTCACGTCGTTGGCGGCAATCTCCAATGCCGGCACCGAATCGATGTGCGCGTGCTTTGAAAGAAGCAGCGCGTCATCGCGAAGCCCCGATTCTGTGGCCTGCGCGTGCGCCGCGATGCGGATGTTGCCGACGTAGCGGCCTTGACCGCTGCCGGTGCCTGCCGACTTAATAAGCGTCTGCGAACGCGAATCGCCGGCATCATGCGTTGCCGTCGACGTAAGATCGACGTGCTGCGTGCCGCCGGGAAAGAAGAGCGCGTTGATCGCGGCTTCGACGCCCGGTTGCCCGATGTGCACGTCGAGCGAATCGACCGTCAGGTGCGCGCCCAGATGAGCGACGGACCAAGTGACGCCGGCGTCTTTCCGCGGGCTTGCATCGCGCGTATAGATTAGCGTCGCATCGTCGGGTAAATCCTGATAAGCCGCAAACGTTACGGCTGCGCTCTCGCCTGCGGCCACTTCGTCGATGCCGCAGACGAACGAGCGCTGCGCGCCGCGTACCTGCTCGACGATCGTGACGCGCGAGCCGCGCTCGGCCAGAACGAGCGTATAGGGGAAAAGTGCGCCGTTGCCGGCGTCATACACGATTTCGACCGGTTCGTCCACGGCCACGCCGGCGGGAACGTAGACGAAGGCGCCGGTATTGCACGATGCCGCGGCGAGGGCTGCAAATTTGCGATCGCCGTGTGCGATGGCGCTGCCGAAGGCGCGTGCGAACAGCTGCGGATGTTCCTTTGCCGCGCGCAGAATGTCCATCGCAAAACCGCCGCGGATCGCGGGCGTACGGATCTCGGGCGGCGTGTACGCGGCCGCGGTTTGCGGAACGGCGATCGCTTCGAGGTCGATGCGCCAGAACCGGCCGGGCTTTTCGCGGCCCGAGCGCAGCTCGGCGAAACGGCGCAGGAGGTCCTCGCGGCGCTGCGGGTCGAGCGGCGCGAACGCGGCGCCCGCTATCGCGCTAGGCAATCGACTGCGTCTCCTCACGGATGACGTCGTATCCTTCACGTTCGATGCGGTGCGCGAGGTCCGGGCCGCCTTCTTTGACGATGCGTCCGTCCATCATCACGTGCACGACGTCAGCTTCGATGTGCTGCAGAATGCGCGGGTAATGCGTGATGATCAAGAAACCGGTTTGCTTCCCCTCGGCGCTCTCGCGTAGCGACTTGACCGATGCTCCCACGGCGCGCAGCGCGTCGACGTCCAGCCCCGAGTCGGTTTCATCCAGTACCGCATATTTCGGTGCGAGCACAGCCATCTGCAGCATCTCCAAGCGCTTTTTTTCACCCCCCGAAAAACCGTCGTTGAGGTAGCGGCCCAAAAAGACCGGATCCATGTCCAGGACTTCGAGCTTTTCCATGAGCAGCGCGCGGAACTTCGAGGGCGTCAAATCGCCCGGACGCACCGCTTGGCGCGCCGCGAACAAAAAGTTTGCAACCTTCACGCCCGGGATCGCCGCGGGGTACTGAAAGGAGAGAAACAGTCCGGCTCTCGCGCGTTTTTCGGCGTCTAAAACAGCGGTGCCGGACTCGACCGTGTAATTGGGATGCCCGCTGAGCGAAAAAGCCAGCGTGGATTTGCCGCTGCCGTTCGGCCCCATAAGCGCATGCACGCGTCCGGGCTCAACCTGCAGATTGATGCCCTTCAGAATGTGATTCCCCGCGACGCCGGCGCGCAGGTCGCGGATGATGAGGCCCTTCTCGGACACGTCGTAACTCCTTCTAGCTGGTAAATCGTAACGGAGTCTTAGGGAGAAAGTCAAGGAAAACCTGGACTATCTCTCACATTCGTGTTAGCATCCGGATATGTACTGCCGTAGGGCGCGGTAAGGGCCGGTGCAGGCCGACCGCTTCTTTCAGACCACTCGCGGACGCATCGTCGATGAGCTGCGGCGCCGCCGGACGGCCTCGGCCGTCGATCTGGCGGGTGTCTTCGGCCTCTCACCCAACGCGATCCGCCAGCAGCTGGTCGTACTCGAGCGCGACGGCTTGGTTGCCGAGCGCTCGGTCCGGCGCGGCAAGACCAAGCCCACGTATGAATTTTCCCTTACGAGCGATGCCGAAAGGCTCTTTCCGCAGCAT
>JBHEMM010000014.1:39697-56215 GCA_046262595.1 Vulcanimicrobiaceae bacterium | reverse complement strand
GGTGAGCCTCGCCCACCACGGCGTGCTCTTTCTCGACGAGCTGCCGGAGTTCACACGCGCCTCACTGGAGGTCATGCGCCAGCCGCTGGAAGAAGGCGTCGTCACCATCGCTCGCGCGTCCGGCACATTCAGTTATCCCGCGCGCTTCATGCTTGTTGCTTCGATGAATCCGTGCCCGTGCGGATATCGCGGCTCGCGCAGCGCCGAATGCCGCTGCGACGATGCTGCCGTGGCGCGTTATGTGTCCAAACTTTCCGGACCGCTGCTCGATCGCATCGACCTGCAGATCGAAGTGACGCGCGTACCGTTCGACGAAATGGCTCGGGCCGACCGCGCCGAGCCGTCGTCGGCGATTCGCACGCGCGTCCTTGCCGCGCGCGCGATCCAGTCCGCGCGTTTTGCCGGAACGGCCATTTCGTGCAATGCCGAAATTCCGGCCGGCAGTGTGCGCTCATACTGCGCTCTGGGCACCGACGCCATGCACGTTCTTGCGCAAGCTAGTTCCCGCCGCCAATTTTCCGCGCGAGCGCTCGACCGCATCGCGCGTGCAGCGCGAACGATTGCCGATCTGGCCGCGAGCGAGAACATCCTCCCCGAACACATCGCCGAAGCGATCCACTACCGCAGTTTGGAACGGCTCGACACGAGGGCTGCTTAGCGCCGAATACTCGCGGTAAAGCCGGCCGGTCTTGCACGCGCGGCGGCGCAAGAAAAGCCGCGGCGGGCAAGAACCTCCCGGCCCATGCACAAGCGCTTTTTCCCCGTCTTGTTCGCGGTGCTCGCGGTTTTGCTGCCCTCGCCCATCCGAGCGCAGAACGCGATCTCGCTCGTGGATACGTTTCTCGGAACGTCCACGACGCCGGACGGCTCCGACGTCATTGATGATTTCCCAGGTGCGGATGTGCCGTTCGGCATGGTGCAGTGGAGTCCGGACACGCCGGCACAGAATGCAGGCGGCGGCTACGAATACAACGACCACGACATCACCGGTTTCAGCCTTACGCATTTGAGCGGCCCCGGATGCGGCGTCTTCGGTGACTTCCGGATTCTGCCGACGACGGGCGCTATCGCCGATCCTGCGAATGCCAAGCAGCCCTTCGCACACGCAACCGAAGTCGCTTCGCCGGGATCGTATGCCGTCTCGCTCGGCAATCCGGCGATACGCGCCGAGATCGCCGTCACGCAGCGCACCGGAATCGCGCAGTTCACGTTTCCCGCGAGCGTTCCCGCGAATCTGCTCTTCAATGCCGCCTCCGATCAGGCCGGCGTACGCAACGCCGGCTTTGCCGTTGTCGGAACGCACGAAGTGACCGGTTTTGCCGATACCGGCGGCTTCTGCGGTATGCCCGACCGGTACAGCGTGTACTTCGACGCGCAATTCGACGCGCCGATCGCTTCGTACGGGACCTGGGAGGGCGCGCAGGCCAGTCCGCAAGCGGCGAGCGTGCAAGGCGCCGCAAGCGGCGGCTGGGTGACGTTCGCGCCGTCGTCGGTGGTGCACGTGCGCGTCGGTCTGTCGTTTGTCGATGCGGCGGGAGCGCGCGCGAATCTGCTGGCGGACCGCCACGGCTGGGACATTGCCGCGGTACGCACGCAAGCCGCCGCGGCTTGGGAAGACGTGCTCGGCCGCATCGCCGTCTCGGGCGGAACGCCGGCGGATCAGCGGCAATTTTACACGGCGTATTACCACGCGATGCTGCATCCGAACGTGTTCGACGATGCGGACGGGCGGTATCGCGGTTACGACGGCCGCGTGCACCGTGTGCGCGCCGGCCATCATGAATACGCAAACTTCTCGGACTGGGACATCTACCGCACCCTCGTGCCCCTGCAGGCGTTAGTGGCGCCGCGTGAAGTGAGCGATATGATGCAATCGCTCGTCGACGCGGCGAAGCAAGACGTGTATCTTCCGCGGTGGGCGCTCGTGAACGGCGCGACCAGCGTGATGGGCGGCGACTCCGTCGATCCCGTGATTGCCGGCGCCTATGCATTCGGCGCGCGCGCGTTCGATACGCGCGGCGCGCTAGCGGCGATGGTGAAGGGTGCCTCGGACGTGAGGGCAGGCGCTGCGGACGGATGGTATGTGGAGCGTCCGGAACTCGCAGAGTATCTTGGGCGCGGCTATATCGTGAACACGCATACGACATCCGTTTCGCCGGTTCCGAACGGCGCTTCCGAGACGCTCGAATACGCACTCGACGATTTCTCCATCGCACAGTTTGCGCACGCACTCGCAAACACAAGCGCGTACCGCGCATTCATGCGGCGCTCGGCGAATTGGGCGAACCTTTTCGATACCGCAACGGGCCTGGTGGCGCCGCGCGATGCCGACGGCGCATTCATGCAGACGCCGATCACGGCGGCCGGCCAAAGCGGATTTCAAGAAGGCAACGCGGCGCAGTACACCTGGATGGTGCCGCAAGATCTCCGCGATTTGATCGCCGGGATGGGCGGCCGCGCGGCGGCACGGCAAAAACTCGATACGTTCTTCGCCCAAATCAACGCCGGGCAGGACAAGCCGTACGCGTGGCTCGGCAACGAACCGACGCTGGGCAGCCCGTGGGTGTATTTGAGCGCCGGCGCACCGTGGCGCGCGCAGGAAATCGTCCGTCAAGCGCTCACCACGATGTTCGCAGATACGCCCCACGGCATTCCCGGCAACGACGATCTGGGCACGATGAGCGCGTGGTACATGTGGAGCGCGATGGGACTCTATCCGCAGAATCCCTCCGTGCGCATTCTCGACGTCGGCAGCCCGCTTTTCACGCGCGTGACCATTCGCCCGCCGCAGGGTCCGGTCATTGATATTCGCGCGCCGCAAGCATCGGGCACCGCGCCCTACGTGCGCGCGCTCTCCGTAAACGGTCAGCCCTCGCAAAAAACCTGGATTGCGCTTCCGTTGCGAGGCACGACGACGCTCGATTTCGTTTTGGGCAATGAGCCGGCCGAAAGCTGGGGTGTCTCACCGCAGGACGCGCCGCCTTCATTCGCCTTGAGAAGCGTACGCTTTCCGGCGGCGAGCGCACTGACGTTAAGCGCCACAACGCCGCAGCTCGCCGCGGCGCGCGAGTCGGCAAACGGTGTGAGCGTCACGCTGACGAACCCGCCGGGCGGTCATCAAGAACGCGTAACCGTGAATGCGAGCGTTGCGTCACCGCTCAACGTGCAACCCGCGCACCGCGCGCCGGTCGTTCTTTCAAGCGGCACGGCCGCCTCGCTGCCGTTCATGCTGCAGATTAACGATGCGACGCCTGGGCTCTGGACGCTGCGCGTTAGCGCGCAAACCGCGAACGGCGCAAAACTTCCGACGCTGCAGATTCCAATCAGCGTGCAAGATCCCGGCGTTCCTGCTCGCCTTGCATATATCGCGAACCGTTTCGACGACACGGTAACGCCCTTCGATCCCCTCACGCGCGGCATCGGGACACCATTAGCGGCGGGCAAAGAACCGCGCGATGCGGTTTTTTCACCGGACGGACGATTTTTGTACGTCGCGGACCGTGCGGGGCAGTCGCTCGCAATCGTTGATACGGCGAACGAATCCGTGACGTTTGTAAAAGTCGGTCAGTCGCCCAACGGCACGGCGGTATCGCCCGACGGCAAAACGGTCTGGGTTGCAAATTACGACGACAGCACCATTCAAGCCATCGACGTTGCAACGCGCCGGGCAGGCAAGCCGATAGCGGTCGGCATGAATCCGCGCTGGATTGCCGTCGCGCCCGATGGCCGCATGCTGTACGTATCGAATCAAAACGGCAACACCGTCACGCCGGTCGCGCTGCCGTCGGGCGAACGCCGCACCGACATTGCGGTGGGCGCGCATCCGTCGGGCATCGCGATTACTCCCGACGGCAAGATCGCGCTGGTCGCGAACTCCGGTTCGAACGACGTTACGCCGATCGATCTCGCCGCGCAGCGCCCATTGCCGGACATCCATGCAGGACTCGACCCCTCAATGGTGGCGATTTCTCCCGACGGGCGCGTGGCGTACGTTTCCAATTTTTCGGCGGACACGATTACCGCGATAAACGTTGCAGCGCGCACCGCGCGCGACATTGCCGTCGGCGCGGCGCCGTACGGCATTGCGTTCACCGCAGACGGAAAAACGGCGTGGGTAATCCTGCGCCGCGACAGCGCGATCGTGCCCGTCAACGTGGCGACAGGACGCGTTGGAAAGCCCCTCTCGACCGGCTCGACGAGCCCGTATTCGGTCGTCATTCCGCCGCATTAGCGCCAAGATGCGAAAGGCGCCGCTGTGTAAGCGTGCGCCTTTCGTTCTTCTTCGCAGGAGCTGTTTTTAGTAAATAGCCGTCGCGTAGAATGTGCCGTGCAGCCAGTATCCGTAGGCAACCACTTGACGTCCTTTGGCCACCTTACCGGTCTGCTGACGGTCGAGCGCCGGCTGGTCGTTGACGACGACCTGGCGGTTCGTCTGCTGCAGCGTTACCAGGTGGCCCTGAACGCTGGTGATCGTCCCCGTCAGGCTATCGTGCCGCACCACCGTGACGTACGCCGTACACGTTCCGTTGTCGACCCACACGTCGTTCTGCCACGACCCGCAGCTTGTGTCGACGTACGCGCCGGCGGGTGGTGAAGCCGGCGCCGTTTGCGCCAGGGCCGGGCCGGCGCAGAGAAAGCAAGCCAATAAAGCGTAGAAGTATTTCAAGGTTCGTCTCCTTTGCGTTTCAGATTGTACCCAGGCGGCGCACCGTAGTCGCTGCCTGCCGCACGCACGCTACTGCGCTACCACAACGCTCCGCCATCGACGAGCATATACAAAATAGGCCCTAAGCCCCAGATCAAACTCACGACGAACCAAATCAACTTCCGATTGGTGTCGATAGTTTGCCGGCGCGCGAGATCGATCCACATCAAAATCATTGCAATCGGATGCAAAAAGATTGAGAGCAAAATTTCGAACAGCAGCTTCATGACGGAGGACTACTTCACGCAGCCGCGGTGTGGCGTGCGGCTAGGCGACGATAGAGGAATGCAGATCGGCGATCATCTGCACGTCGGCCTGCGCACTGTCTTGCGGATCGATCGGATAACCGCAATAGAGCGTGAACGGAATCTGCGAACCCAGATCGTTCCAAAACCACTCGAGGTCGGCGGCCGTTTGCCGTTTACCCGTCCCCCAAAGCTCGCCGACCATATCGCCGTAAGCGTAAATCGGCCGGCCGCGCGCGACGCTCATCGCCTCACGCACCGCGTGGCCGACGACCGCATCGAACGACGCCGGATGCACTTTGCCGCCGCGTATGAATTTGCCGAGCGTTTCGCGGGCATCGTAACACGTGATTGCGTCCGTCTCGGGCAGCAGTTCGAGAATCTTACTGCGCCGCTCCTCATTCGTGATCAGAATGCCGACGGCGTTGCGCTCGAGCCCCTGACGGAAATACTGCGCGACACGCTCTATGAGCGTGTCGTCATTCGAACCGGCAAATTGAGCGATATGGGGGTAGTGCAACCCTATCGTTATACCCTATAGGGAAGGGTCCAGTAAAGCGGGGGCGGGCCGCTTGGCCGTTAAGCGTCGCCCGGCAATGCGGGCATCTCGGCGCCGGCGGCAAAATGTTCGAGGCCTTCGACCGGGAACTGGAGCCCGCTCACGAACGGCCCAAAAGCGGCATACCGGGCGCTTGCTTCGTCAAAACGCATCTCATAAATAAGCTTTTTAAAGACCAGCGGATCGCCGGCGTAAAGGTCGACGCCCCATTCGTAGTCGTCGTAGCCGATGGAGCCGGAGATGACCTGCGTCACCTGACCATGGTAGGTGCGGCCGATTTTTCCATGTTCCGCCATCAACGCGGCCCGCTGCGCGAATGGCAGCGAGTACCAGTTGTCGGCGCCCTCCCGGCGCTTATCCATCGGGTAAAAGCAGGCGTAGCGCCGCTGCGGAATGCGCGCCCACAGACGCCCGGCGTTGCGCGGGTGGCGTTCCTGTTCGGCCACGAGTGCATCGAATTGCTCGTTCCATTCCGGCGTGAAGCGCTTGAGGCCGCGCTCTTGAAGCGCTGCATGCATTTTACCGGTCGCCTCGTACAGGCCGAGTTCCAGAACCGATGTGTACGAATCACGCGGCTCCAGAAAATCCACGAGCTCGCACGCGTCAAGCTGTATCTGCGCCTGGGCGAGGCCGTCGTACCGGCGCGCATAGTGGGTGAACATCAAGTCACCTTTGTGGCCGAGCATCTGTACGAGGCCGACGTCAGCGTCTTCGCTGCCCTTCAAAGATTGCAGCACGGCGAGCGCTTCGTGCAGGATGCGCGCTTGCGCCTCTCGCGGCTCGCGCGACCAGCGCCGGCGGTCGAAAGCGAACATGCGGTGCAGGATCCACCAACCCTCGATCGTTTCGTTTACGTCCGGATGACGCACGGCACTACCCCCTTGAAAGCGCTTTGACGCGTTTGACCTCGGCGTCTACCTCTGCGGCAAGCGTATCAGGGCGCTCGCGATATTTCGCCCACAATTGCGGCATATGGGCGATGTCGTCGAGCACGCGCGCATAAACGGAATTGACGGGTGCCGGGATGCCGTGTTCGCGCGCCGCTGAGGCGACGGAGCCGTTGAGAAAGTCTACTTCCGTCTGCGCCTTTCCGGCGCGCAAGTCGAGCAAGAGTGAAGGCGGCTTCGTGCCGCGCGCGCCCGCTACGCGTCCGGTGAGCAGACGCCGTGCTATCGGGCTGGGAAGCGTTGCAATGGCTTGCAGCGCTCGCACGGGGTAGCGCGGCAGATCGATCGGCGTCAGACCCATGGCGCTCATTACCGCACGCACCTCGCGAATTGCGCGAATCTCGAGCGTGAAGATCTCATCGAAGTGCACGAGGCGGTTGGGAAGCACGTTCAGGATGGCGCAGCTCGCGTTCGCAACGACGTTGAGCGCGAGCTTGCTCCATTTGAGCGTGCGCCAATCGGACACGGTGTTCGTTTTCAATCCCGCACTCGCGAACGTCGCGACGAGCCAGTTGTAGGCGTTCTTGCCCAACGGCGCGAGCGCCAGGCCGCCCTCGCGCGCGGCCGCTTTGCCGCGGCCGTCAAGCGCCAAACTACGGTCGACAGGCGTAGTGAGCGCCGCGGCCACGGTGTTGTCCGCGCCGAAGGCATCCGCGAGGCGTTCTTCGTTCCCCACGCCGTTTTGCGGAGTCATGAAGACGCATTTTTCCGGGTAGGCAATCGCCTTGCGCAGCGTGGTGACGGCGCCCTCGGTGTCGTACGCTTTTACCGCGACGATCGCCAAGTCCGCGTCGAAGGGCTGCACGGCGTCCAGGTCGCGCGGAGCGTAGACGACCTGCAGATTCACCGACTGCAGCGCGTCGCCCAGATACGTTCCGACCGCGCCCGCGCCGACGATATAAACCTTCACGACGCGTGTCCGGTCGAGCCGAAGCCGCCGCCCGCGCGCTGTGTGCCCGGCAATTCATCCACGAGATCGAACATCGCACGCACAACCGGTGCAAGAACGAGCTGCGCGATGCGGTCGCCGCGGGAAACGGTGAACGCCTCGCTGCCCAAGTTCACGAGGATGACGCCCACGCCGCCGCGGTAATCGGCATCGATCGTGCCGGGGGAGTTCAAACAGGTCACGCCGCTGCGCAGTGCAACGCCGCTGCGCGGGCGGATCTGCGCCTCATAGCCTTGCGGCACCGCGATCGCGAAGCCGGCGGGAATCAACGCCCGTTCCCCGGGCTGGAGCACGAGCGGATCGGACACGGCGGCACAAATGTCTGCGCCGGCTGCATGGTCGCTCATATACGCCGGGAGCGGTAAGCCGCGGCCTTCGGGAAGACGCTGAATGAGGACCGGACGAAGTTCGGGCATGGGCGGCCCTACTTAGTAAGGAGTGCGGATAACTCTTCTTGGAAGCTTTCCACGTCGCGAAATTGGCGGTAAACACTGGCGAAGCGGATGTAGGCGATCTTGTCCAAATTGCGCAGTGCTTCCATGAGCTTCTCGCCGATGGTCGTCGAGGGCACTTCGCTCTCGCCGCGGGCGAACAGATCGCGCTCCAAATCGGCGGCGACGGCGTCCATCTGGCTCTCGGACACCGGACGCTTCTCGCACGCGCGGCGCAAGCCGCCTAAAATCTTCTCACGGTTGAACTGCTCACGGCGTCCGTCTTTCTTCACGACGAATAGGCGCGGAGCTTCCATCCGTTCGTACGTCGTAAAGCGGTGTTTGCAGCGCTGGTCGAGACACTCGCGCCGGCGGCGGACGACGTTCTCGTCATCACGGGAATCGACGACGCGCGTCTCGCTCTTGCGGCAGGTTGGACAGTTCATTTAAAGCTGGCACATATTGTGGGTACGGCTATTATAGACCACTAGAGGTGCTCGGCGCAAAAAAAGGGGCGGCGACCCTTAGGTCGCCGCTCCGATTTTGAACATTTTGGTGCCGCACTCCGGGCATTTGCCCTCGGTTGCGGGGCGCCCGTTCTTCATCGTAATTTGCACCGCGTCTTTGATCTGACGCTTCGACTTGCACTTCACACAATAGGCTTCAGCTGCCACGATTTCTCCTCCGGACCGGGTGGTTCGGCCGCTCTATTCCCAGGCATCGGGTACTTTCCCCCTAGGCGCCCTCTAGAGGTTCCACGAGCGCGCGTGAAGGAAAAGCGATGGAAGCGCCGGTCTGTCTGCCCTACGAGCGGTTTGCCGCACGGCGCGGCGAGCGCCCGCTCCCCGAGGCTTTTGCGGGGCTGTGGACCGCCGGCAGCTTAGACGGCCTGGCTCTTCCGTGCATTGCGATCGTCGGCACGCGCGCCGCTACGGCGTACGGCAAAGCGCTTGCGACGCGTTTTGCTGCCGCCTTTGCTGCGCATGGGTGCTGTGTGATCTCCGGGCTCGCGCTGGGCATCGACGCCGCCGCGCATTGCGGGGCCCTCGCGGGCGATGGACGGACGATCGGCGTGCTGGGCAGCGGACACGATCGCTTCTTCCCGTCGCGCAACCGCAAACTCGCCGAAGCAATGATCGATGCGGGCGGCGCGGTGCTCTCCCCGTTCGCGCCGGGCACGGCGGCCAAGCCCGCATACTTTCTGCAGCGCAACGGCATTGTGGCTGCCCTGGCCGACGCCGTCGTAGTGGTCGAAGCTCCGGCGCGCAGCGGAGCGCTCAACACGGCCGGCTGGGCCGCCGGACGGATTCCGGTCTTCGCCGTGCCGGGCGATGTGGACCGCGCGCACGTCGCCGGTTGCCATGCGCTGATCCGCGACGGCGCGATTCTGGCGCGCGGGCCCGCCGACGTGCTGGAGGATCTGCGCATCTTGCCGCAAGCGCAAACGCAGCCGGAAGGCAAGACGCGCGCTCAGCCGGCGGATGCGCTGCAGGCACGCATCTTGCGGCAGCTCGAGGCGGGCGAACGGACGCTAGGCGACTTTATGCGTGCTGCAAACGAACCGCCCGCGAACATTCTGGCGGCGCTTTGCCTGCTCGAACTCCAAGGCTTCGTCGAAGCGCGCCCAGGCGAATGCTACGCGCGCGTCACCGGCGCTGGCGCAGCGCGACGCTGATCCGCGGCGCGACCGGCCGCGGCGATTTAGGAATCGTGTGTTCCCAAAACTCTTGCGAACGGCCGCTCATCACCAGCACGCTGCCGGCCTGCAGGTCGATGCGGAAGTTGCGCCGCGGCTTCGTTTTGCTGCGGATCTGCATCTGGCGGGTCGCGCCCAGGCTCAGCAGCGCGATCACCGGTAAGGGCACCAGCTCGTCCCGATGGTCGTTATGCCAAGCAACGCTGTCGGCGGCATCGCGGTAATATTGAACGGAGACGGCGTTGAACGCCGTGTGCAGATATGATTCGATGCGCTGCTTGACATCAAGAAGTTCCGGCGGCATCTCCGCAGTATCGCCGAACCGGGCGATCAATCGCGGCACGTCCACCGTGCGGTCGTACATCCACATCGTCTCGCGCGTCCACGGCAGCGAGCGTTCGAACCGCTCGAACAGCTGCCGCGACTCCTGCGCCGCAAACACGGCGGGATGATAGACGATCGCGCCGCCGTCGCCGCTCGCCAAGATTTGGGGGGCTGCACCGAATAAATCCGTCTGCTGCGTCACTTCTGTGCTTAAAACCCGGAGCCGCGCATGCGCGTTGCGAAGAAGCCGGAATGCACGTGCGCTTGCTCGCCGTCGGAAAACTTCGCGAACCGTATGCCGCGCAGGCGTGCGCGCAGTTCGCTAAGCGCCTCGCACGGCACTACGCTTTTGAGGTTCTTGAAGCGCGCGTGGGAAAAGGCCGTGACCCTCAAGCGGTTATGCGCGAAGAAGCGGCGCGGCTGCTCGCCGCGATCCAGCCGGACGACCGCGTGTGGCTGCTCGACCGCGGCGGCACGCAATTCTCAAGTGAGGAGCTGGCACGCGAACTGACGGGCTTGGCCGACAGCGGCGTGCGCCGCCTGTGTCTCGTGATCGCCGGTACGTACGGAGCCGCGGAGCCGCTGCGCGAGCGCGCCGACACGATATGGTCGCTCTCACAACTCACGTTTCTGCACGAGTGGGCGCGGATGATCGTCATGGAACAGCTCTATCGCGCGGCGAAGATCGTCCGCAACGAGCCGTACCACCACTAAGACGCGGCGAACGTCTTTCGGTCGTCAGCTTCCATGACATCGAAGAGTTTGTCGTGAACGCGCACGTCGGCACCGTACTTCTCTTCGAAGACCGCACGAGCGCCGGCATCCATGCGGCTCTGCGCCCGGTTTTCCATCGCCTCGTTTATTTCCGGATACTTGGAGGGATCGCTGTGCGCGCTCACCCACTGCGCGACATCATCGTCACCGGCCGCATCGCGCACCGCCTGCGTAAGCGCTTCGAGATCGATGCCGAGCGCGTCCAGCAAGCGCTGCGACAAACCGCTGACGTGATATTCGCCGGGACTGCCGCCGGGCAGCGTCGCGCGCACCTTATCGATCGTTCGCGGCAGCATGACCAGGCCCGCGAGCTGCTCGCGCGGACCGCGCGGCGGCGCTTTCGTTAAATCGAGTGCATCCATGGTGGCGACGTTTCCCCGCCGGCTGGAAGAACTCTGCCTTGCAGCGAAGCCTTCGCGCTCATGACGCACAGCACCGGACTTCCCGTTTTACCGCAAACCGCTTTGGAACGCTTCGCCGCGGCGCTGCGCGCCGTCATTCTCGAGCAGTTTCCCGATGTGCCCGAACCCGCGATCACCTTCGAGGCGCCGCGCCGGGCCGAGTTCGGTGATTTTGCGACCAACGCCGCGTTCGCGCTCGCCCGCGCGGCGAAACGGCCGCCCCAAGATCTCGCGGGCCAATTGCTTGCCGCGGCGCTCGCGGCCGACCCGGATCTGCAAGGACTGTTTTCCGGTGCGGCAGCCGCCGCCGGATTCATTAACCTGCGTCTGGCGGCGCCGGTGTGGCAAGGCGCCGTTGCGCAGATCGTTCGCGAAGGTCCCCCGCCGCGCCGTGCGGCCCGGGAAAAAACGCGCATCTCGCTCGAGTTCGGAAGCGCAAATCCCACCGGGCCGCTCGTCGTCGTGCAAGGGCGCACGTGCAGCATCGGCGCCGCGCTGACGAATGCGATGCTGTTCTGCGGATACGACGTGTTCGTCGAGTGGATCATCAACGATGCGGGCGGACAGATGGAAACGCTGGCCCGCTCGCTCTATGCCCGCTACCGCCAAATCTTTCAGCCCGATTTTCCCTTCCCCGAAGAAGGCTATCCGGGCGATTATCTGCCGCCGGTCGCGCAGCGCATCGTACAAGCCGACGGCCCCAAATGGATCGACGCGCCGCAAGAACAGTGGATGCCGTACTTCGCCAAGTTCGGACGCGATACGCTGGTTGCGGAACAGTTGCAAACCGTCGCGCGCTTCGGCATCGGCTACGATCTGTGGCAGAGCGAACAGGAGATGCACCAGAGCGGCCGCATCAGCGCGGGCATCGAGCGCCTCAAGGCCGGCGGTCACACCTACGAACGCGACGGCGCGCTCTATTTCAAAGCGACGAGCTTCGGCGACGATAAAGATCGCGTGCTGGTGCGCAGCGACGGCCGGCCGACGTATTTTTCCAACGACGTCGCGTATCATTACGAGAAGCTGCAGCGCGCGGATAAAGTCGTCGATATTCTGGGACCGGATCACCACGGCTACATCGGGCGTTTGAAAGGTTTGGCCGAAGCGCTGGGCTACAGCCGCGATCATCTTGAAGTGCTTATCGCGCAGCAGATCACGCTCATGCGCGGCGGCGAACAGGTCAGCATGAGCAAGCGCGCGGGCCACATCGTCACGCTCGACGATATCATCGACGAAGTCGGTGTCGACGCGGCGCGGTTCTTTTTCATCATGCCGGCGCCCGAGTCGCCGCTCACGTTCGATCTCGAGCTGGCCAAAGAGCAATCGAACGACAATCCGGTTTTCTACGTGCAGTACAGCCACGCGCGCATTTGCAGCGTGTTCCGAAACGCCCGCCGCACCGACGTGGAGCTCGCCCGGAGCGGCGAATACACCGCCGCGCTCGATGCGCCGGCGGAGATCGCGCTGGCACGCCGCTTAGCGGAGATGCCGCAGGTCGTGGAAAATGTCGTGACGCAGCTGGCGCCGCACCGCTTGACGCGCTACGCGCGCGACGTCGCTTCGGATTTCCACCAGTTCTACCACGAAAGCCGCGTGCTGGTGGAGGATCGCGACCAGCGGCTCTCGCGTCTTGCGCTGTGCATTGCCGCGCAAACCGTGCTGGCCGCCGTCTTAAGCATGATCGGCGTGAGCGCTCCGGAGTCCATGTAGTTTCCCCGAACCAACGAGCAGTGCGCTGCCCCCCACGTCAACGCGGGGCGGCGAACCCGCATGCACGCGTATCAACATGACGCTGCGCCGCCGCATTTTTACGCCCTGAAGTGCCGTGTACGACGCGCTCGCGTTGGGAAGCAGCTCGTGTTCGATGAGATACGCATACAGCGGCCCATGCGCACTGCCGGTGGCGGGGTCTTCGGCGATGCCGGACATCGGAGCGAACATGCGGGAGTACGTTCCCTGTGCGGTCTGCGCAAACAGAAAGACGCCGTTCAGATCGCCCGCATCGCCGCCGAAACGCCGCACGGCCGCGGCGTCCATTCCGGCCGCGTCCACCGCCGCTTCATCAACCAAGGGCACGTAGAGAAACGGATTGCCGGCGCCTGCAAGCTGGACGGGCGCATCGGCGCGTATCCTCTCGAGCGGAAGTTGCAGCACGGCGGCCGCATCCTCGCGCGCAAACACCTCGCCGAAACGAATCGCCGGAGTTTGCAGCCACGCTGTCGTTTGCGGGCCGCGCGTGACGCGCACCCGTACGTCGCCCACGCCTTCTTCGAGCACGAATGCGTCTTTCGCGGTCCAGCGCAGCTCTTCGGCGATAGCGATGGTTGCGCCAATCGTCGGATGGCCGGCGAATGCCATCTCCGTTGCCGGTGTGAAAATCCGCACCCGTGCGGGACGGTCTTCATCGCCCGTCCGTGTAAGAAAAACACTCTCCGAAAGGTTGAGCTCGTTGGCAATGCGCTGCATCGTCGCGGTTTCCAGACCATCAGCATGCGCAAACACGGCAAGCGGATTGCCCTCAAACGGCCGCTCGGCGAAAACGTCGAACAAAAGATACTCCGGCAAAGAAACCTCCTACGTTTCAGCTGTGATGGCATATAACCACCAATGCGGCGTTCCGCGTTTCGCCGCGCGGTCGAAATAGACGGTTGCGGTGCATCCCTGCGGGGTTTCAAACTCGAACCAATGCCGCTTGAGATACACATCGCCGCGGTCTTCTTTCGTGGAACGCCAAACGTTGTTCACGCGCGCCACGGTAAGCGTTTGTCCGCGCCACGTGAAGGCCGGCGGCAGCTGCGGTTCGCCGGCTTGCGCCGGCGCGCTCTGCGCCGGAACGAGCGGCTCGGAGACGAAGCGTCTGCTCACGCGACGATGTGCGTCTGCCCGGACGGCTCGTCCACCGCGTCGATTTGCCCGTGCAGCCACGGCCCCAGAAAGTAGCGCCACAACAACCGCGCGATGGCGGCCGCCGGAATCCCCAAGATCAGCCCCGGCAAGCCGAAAAGTTCGCCACCGGCAAACACCGCAAACATGACGGCAATCGGCGAAACCCCCACGGCGCCGCCCATGATTTTGGGCACGAGCACATTGTCGCTGATCCGAGCGACGCCGAAAACGATGAGCTGCATTGTGACGATCTCGAACGCGCCTTGCGGCGCGGCCAAAATCAGCGCAAGCAGCTGGACGACGAGCATGCCGATGATCGGAATCGCATAACCGATGGCGCTAACCAGGCCGATCAGCAGCGCATATTTGAACCCGAACATCGCAGCAAGCGCCGCGATCAACATGCCGGTAATGCCGCTCACGATCACCTGTCCCGCTATATAGCCGCCGAACACGCCCACCGCTTCGGAAGACAGTTTCCTGGCTGTGCGCCGTTTGCTGGGCGGGAAGAAGCCGGCAAAACCGTCTGCGAGCGATTCATGGTTGAGCAGAAAGAAAAACGAAAGGATGATCGCGGAAAACGCGATGAACAACCCCGTAGCCACATCCAAGGCGAGCGTTCCCAGCGATGCGACGGTAAGCGTGAGCAGTTCCGTAATGCGCGCACCGCCGAGTTGCTGGATGTCCATCGGCTGACGGGGGATATTGAGCTCGGGGAAATGCTGACGCAGCGCGGCCTGCGCGCCCACGAGCCACGCCTGCGCCGACTGCAAATAGTGCGGAACGTTGTTGATCAGCGCCTGAACCTGTTCGACCGTCAACGGAACCACCACGACGAGCACCACGACGGTCAGTAAAATGAGCGTCACATAAACGATGGTAATCGCCCAAAGACGCGGTATACGCCGGCGCTCCAACACGGTGACGACGGGATGTACCGCGGAAGCCACGAATGCCGCGACCACAAAGACGGCAATCGTTTTGGGGATGCGCGCGGAAAACCACATGGCCAGCGCGAGCAGCACGATGCTCGCAGCGGCCAACAAGATCCGGCGCCGCGCGGATTGATCTACAGCGGTTTGCACAGGAGCCTGCGTTCGCTCAAATAGCCGGCGCTCTCGTAGAGCCGCCGCGCGGCTTCGTTTTCTTCGGTCACCATCAATCCCATATACGGCAAGCGGCGTTCGCGCGCCGCGGCCTCCGCAGCGGCGAGCAGCTGCTTCCCCATACCGCTTCTTCGCGCCCAAGGTTCCACGGCCATGTAAACCACGAACGCCTGGGGCATCCGCGTGACCTCGTCGGGAAGCGTATCCAAGAGCAAGATGAAGCCGGCGGCTGCGCCGTCCCGTTCGGCGACCAGCAGCACGTGCGACTGCGCGAAGACGTACTCGAGCAATCCTTCGTAGCTGGCATCGAGGAGCGCTTGCGTGTGGTAGCGGAACGATGCCACGCTGTCGCCCATGGTGCGTTTGCCCAGGTCCAGCGCGAACGCGCGATCGGCGAGGCCGCCTTCACGAATGGCCGTCTGCGAACTCATTGCGCGCCACTCCAAAGCGGCAGCAACGTCTCGAGCGCGCGCACCAGATCCGCGTTCTGCTCCGCCGTGCCGATTGTAACGCGCAGACGCCGCGGCATCCCCAGCGCATCGCCCGATCGCGTGATAAGGCCCCGCGCAAGTAAATCCTCGTACGCGCGCGCGGCGCTCACCGGAACTTCCACCGCATAAAAATTCGCCTGCGTCGGATACGCATGCAGCCCCAACCGTTCGAGCGCGCCAAACACTGCCGCTTTGCCCTCGCCGTTCGCCGCGATGCTGCGCGCGACGAACGCCTCGTCATCCAAAGCGCCCATCGCTCCTAACGCCGCCGGCCGCGACACGTTGAAGGGCAAACGCACGCGATTGAGCCATCCGATCGTTTCTTCATCGCCGAAACCGTAGCCGAAGCGCAGGGAGGCTAAGCCGTAGATCTTCGACATCGTCCGCAAAACGATCGTTCCTGGGCGCTGCGCGACCGTGCGCGCCGCATCGAATGTGCCGGCATCCATATACTCGCGATACGCTTGGTCCACGATGACGGTAACGCGTTCCGGCACGCGCGGTAAAAAATCGTTCCACTGCGCCGGCGTCAATGCCGTTCCCGTCGGATTGTTCGGATCGCAAACAAACAGCAGCTTTGTCCGTCCCGTGATTGCGTCGAGCAGCCCGCCGGGGTCGTGTACGCCGTCCCGCAGCGGCACTTCAATTGCAGTTGCGCCCCGCAGCGCAACCGCCAGCGGATAGAGCAGAAAACTGGGCGTTGCCATCACCGCTTCGTCGCCCGCCTCGAGCATCGTCTGGCACGCGAGCGCGATCAATTCGTTGCTGCCATGCCCGAGCACGACGTTTGCCGCCTGCAGCCCATACGCTGCGCCTAGGCGTTCGCGCAGCGCCGTGTGCGCGTCGTCGAAATACAGGTGCAGCCGGTCGACGTGCGCCAGAGCCGCCATCGCCTTGGGTGAACTGCCAAGCGGGTTTTCGTTGGAAGCGAGCTTGGTGACGCGCGCCAATCCGAGGCGGCGCTGCACTTCTTCGATGCTCGTGCCCGGGACGTACGGTTGCAT
>JBHEMM010000014.1:12937-39687 GCA_046262595.1 Vulcanimicrobiaceae bacterium | reverse complement strand
GTTGCATCGCGCGCACGAGCGGCCGGCTCATGCGCGCCGCGAACCGGGATCCGAGGTCGGTTCGTCCGCCGCGCACTGCGGGCACTGCGCCGCGTCGTATGAAACGATCGGCATATCGAGCAACGCGCGCGTCGGCACGCCGAAATCCGCGGCGCCGCGCTGAACGATGATGCCCACGCCCGCGATCGCCGCCCCGCTTTTGCGCACGAGATCGATCACTTCCATCACGGACCCGCCCGTCGTCACCACGTCCTCCACTATCAGCACGCGGTCGCCGGCGGCGAGTTGAAAATTGCGCCGCAAAACCGGGACGCCGTTTTCTTTTTCAGCGAAGATCGCTCTGGTGCCGAGCGCGCGCGCCACTGCATAACCGAGCAGAATGCCGCCCACCGCGGCGCTCACCACGATCGTCGGACGCACCTGCTCGAATGCGGCGGCGATCTCGCGCGCTACCGGTTCCAGTAGAGCCGGATCTTCCAGAATGCGAAACTTTTGAATGAACCGGTTGCTGTGCCGCCCGGAGCTGAGTCTGAAGTGCCCTTCCAGCAGGGCGCCGCGCTGGACGAGCTCGCTTTCCAAGTTCATCGCATCGCCTCCAGCACCGACTTCGCGGCCGCAAGCGGATCCGCAGCTTCGGTTACCGGCCGGCCGACGACCAGATAATCCGCGCCGGCGCGGACGGCTTGCTGCGGAGTTGCAACGCGTTTTTGGTCGCGCGCCTCATCGTCCGCAGGCCGAATGCCCGGCGTGAGCGCCAGAAAGTCCGTGCCGAGCGCCGCTTTGATCGATTGCACCTCATGCGCGCTGCACACGACGCCCGCGCAGCCGGCGTCTTTGGCAAGGCGCGCGAGACGCAGCGCGTTTGCTGAAGCGTCCCCGCTCAATCCGACGGCTTGCAGATCGCGTGCATCCATGCTGGTCAAAACCGTCACGGCAAATACGTGGGGAGGCGGGCTCACCGGCAGCTCGGCGGCGCGCTGCACCGCCGCTTCGACCGCCGCGCGCATCATTGCGGCTCCGCCCAATGCGTGCACGTTGATGATGTGCGTCCCCTGACGCACGAGTTGCCTGACCGCCGCAGCCACGGTGCGTGGAATATCGTGCAGCTTCGCATCGATGAAATGCCGCACGTCGCGCGCTTCGAAATACGCGAACAGGCGGTCGCCGTACCCGTAAAGCGGTTCCATTCCGACTTTAAAAATCACATCCAGCTCGTAGAGCGCATCGACGAGATGCTCCGCTTCTTGCGCGGACGCGACGTCGAGCGCCACGATCAGCTGCGGCATCAGCCCTCATCTCCTTCATACTGGTATGCGGTCGCGAATCCGACATTGGCTTTTCCGACGATGTCGCGCAGGCAACGCAAGCCGCGCGCCTGCAGATAGGCACGAACGTCTTCCACAATGCGCACCGGAATGCGCGGATCGGTGAAGTTCGCGGTGCCGATCGAAACGGCGGTTGCGCCGGCCAGAAAAAACTCGAGCGCGTCGGTTGCAGTTTCGATGCCGCCTTGACCGACGATGGGAATGCCGACGGCGCGCGCGACCTCGTACACGGCGAGGACCGCAATCGGCCGGATCGCCGGCCCGGACAAACCGCCGGTGACGTTGCCTAAGCGCGGACGCCAAACGTTCACGTCGATCGCCATGCCGCGCACCGTATTGATCACGGCCAACGCATCGGCGCCCGCAGCCTCGGCTTCCCGCGCAATCGCCGCGATGTCGGTGACGTTGGGCGAAAGCTTGACGATAATCGTTTTCTTCGTCACGGCCCGCACCGCGCGAACCACGCGGGCCGTAAGCGCCGGGTCACATGCGAACGTCTCGCCTTCCGCGGCGACGTTCGGACACGAGATGTTCACTTCGAGAGCATGAATTTCGTCACGAGCGCTCAGCTTCTCGGCGACGTACGCATAGTCGTCCACGCTGAAACCCGCGACGCTGCCGATCACTTTGCACGGCCGCGATGCGAACTTGCCTACTTCGTGCTCCAAGTAGTAGTCGATGCCCGGGTTCTGCAGCCCGATCGCGTTGAGCATTCCGGCCGGAGTTTGCACCAGACGCGGAGTTGGGTTTCCCGTCCGCGGCGCACGCGTGACGCTTTTGAGCACCACACCGCCGATCAGCGCAAGATCGACGAACGGCGCGAACTCCAGGCCCGATCCATAGCAGCCGCTGCCCATGAGCGTCGGATACGGCAGATCCAGATCGCCGATCGTTACCGAGAGATCGATGCCGTTCACCAGCGCAGCTCGTGAGCCCAAAAGACGGGTCCCTCTTTGCAAATCCGCGCGTTGACGACCTCACTGCCGCCTGCGGCGACGTCCGGAAAACCCGGCGCCTGCGCGCTGCTTCGCGCGAGCGGCACGGTGCAGCCCCAGCACCCGCCCACGCCGCATGCAAACGTTTCTTCGAGTGAGAGCTGCGCCGGTATGCCCATCGCCGCCGCCACGAACGCCGTAGCGCGCAGCATCGGCGAGGGGCCGCACGCAAGTATCAGATCCGGTTTGTCGGGCACGCATGCGAGCGCTTCGGTGATAAACCCGGCGTGTCCGCGCGAGCCGTCATCGGTCGCCACGTGTATCTCACAGCCTTCACGTTCGAAACGGCCTTCCTCGACCAGCAGCTGTGCCGTGCGCGCACCGTAAAACAGCCGCACGCGCTTCCCCGATAGGACGGCGGCTTGGGCGGCCAGCAGCACCGACGCAATACCTACGCCGCCTGCCACGATCGCCACGTCACGCGCATCGCCTAATGTGAAACCATTACCAAGCGGACCGGTGACCGCAAACCGATCGCCTTCGCGCAACATCTCCAACTCGCGCGTGCGCGGGCCGCAGACGAAGAACAGGATCGACGCACGCTCGTCTTGCGCCTCGTATATGCCGAGCGCGGTTGCAGCCCGCTCTCCCGCCGGAGGAATTGCCATCACAAACTGTCCGGGTTTCGTCACGGGTGCAAGTCGGGGAGCGTCAAAACCAAGAAGGATCACGCCCGGCGCGAGCTGCTCGCGATCGGAAACGCGAACCTCGTGCACCATTGCCGTCGACGTGAGTGGCATACCGCAGGGTTCTCGTTACAAATCCGACATACTTGCGTAACCAAACTTTTCATTAACATGCGACATTTGACTGAACTTCTTCGACCCTGCGGCCGTTATAGGGTATAGTGAGAGCAAATATGGAAAGGAGGGTCCGAAAAAACAATGGCAGGTCTTATGGTTTTTAAGTCGTTAGCCGACGCGCTCAGAGCGGGCTATCAAGTTTATGACCGCACTTCGGACGGATATCTCGTCCGTACAAGAACTGCAGCCGGATGGGCGATCGCCCTGGTCAGCTGCAAGTGACCCTCGAATGCCTAAACAGATAAGCTGCAGCAAAAAAAGCCCCCGGTTGCGACCGGGGGCTTTTTTGTTTAGCGGTTGTCGGGCGGAGTGGGCGGCCGTTCGAGTTCGGTCATGACTCCCGGGCGCCAACCGGAAGGAGCAGGCGTGACGTCGCGTTGCGGCGGCGGCGCATACATCTCCGGGCCAGGATGGGTCGACGGCCGGCCCAGGGGCGGGCCTGCGGTCGCGCCGCGCAAGTTGCCGAGCTGCGCGCCGGAGAGCAGCGCGATGATCACTTGGGCGATACCGATGAAGAGCGGAATCAATCCGCCCAGAAGCCACGGGCCGTGAAAGCCGACGATGCCGTCGATGAACGAAAGGCCGATGAGAATGGCCAGGCCGATCATGCCGACCACGATTCCCTTGTGGAGCATGCGGTTTGCCTGCCACTCGCCGTAGTCCATGTCGTAGCCGGGCGGAACGGGAGCCGGCCCTCCAGGCGGCGTCCGGCGCCCGGCGCGCGGCTCGGGCGGGGTCATGCCGCGCTGGATCATGGCCATCCGTTCCTGATGCGCGAACCACCGGCTGGAGATTCCGTATGCGACCGGCATTCCAAAGATGACGAGGATCGCAACGATGGCGGTCAAGTCGGCGTTTTCCATAACCTATTGGTCTCCGTTCGTGGTGATGCGCATGCTGCCGTCCCGGGTTCCGATTTGGTCGGTGCGCGAATTCCGCATGCCGGATTTACGGCGGGCGGCTCGGGATGTTTCACGAAACATTGCTCGCGGGCGGCGCGTACGTGGGGCGTGGCTGCGGTATTGATGGAGGCACCAGCGATAGATCCGGCCGGCCTGATTTCCGACTCGGCCTTGGCGGCCGATGCGCTGGCCGGCAGGCCGGAAGCATTCGGCACGCTTGTGGAGCGATACGACCGCGCTGTTTTTCATTTGGCGCTGCGAACGCTGCGCGACCGCGAAGAGGCGCGCGACGCCGCCCAAGAAGCATTTTTCAAAGCTTACCGCGCCCTGCGCACGTTCAAGCCCGAGGCCAAATTTTCAACCTGGATTTTTTCCATTACCTATCACGCCTGCTGCGACCGTTTGGCGCGCCGCAAACGTTACTCCAATGAAGAATTGCCCGAGCGCGCCGACCCCGCGGCCGGGCCGGAACGCGAAGCCGTCGCGAAAGACGAAGCCGGCCGGCTGCATGCGGCAATCGGCGCCCTTCCCGAGAAATACCGCACCGTTATCACGCTGTATCACTTGCAGGGCCGGCAATACGAGGAGATCGCCCAAGTGCTGCAGATGCCGATCGGCACGGTAAAGACGCACCTGTTCCGCGCGAAGGACCAGTTGCGCAAACTGCTGAGCGAAAGCCCGGCGGGAGTGAGCGAATGAAACCATCGGAACCTGACGACGAACTGGAACGCGCGCTCTTCGCCCTCGACCTCGAAGAGCCGCCCACCGATCTGCGCGCGAATATTTTGGCCTGCACCATCTACCGCGCCCCCATCACGATCCGGGCGTGGGAAGTTTCGTTCGCCGGCGCGCTGTGCGCAGTTATCGCCTGGCTGGTGATCGTTGCGGCGCAAGGCGGCGTGCCCGGAGTCCAGAGCGCGGCGCCTCTTGTTTCATACGCCTTCACTTCACTTGCGCGCCTCGACGTGCTGTTCTGGATAGCAGTCGGCGCAAGCGCGGCCTTTTGGATTTCTCAACTGAATTTAATGATCGTGCCGGGGGCTTCACGCACCGTCCGCCGATAACAAGGGTATGGTGAACAGCGAGCGCCCGCATCATATCCTCGTCGTTGAGGATGACGCCGCGATCAGCCGCGTGCTCAAACTCGAGCTCGAACACGAAGGCTACGCGGTGGACGTCGCAAGCGATGGCCTCTCGGGCTTGGAACGCGCGCTCAAAGAACCCGACCTCGTTGTGCTCGATCTGATGCTGCCGCGCATGGACGGCATGGAAGTGTGCCGGCGCGTGCGCGCCAAGAGCCGCGTGCCGATCATTATGCTGACTGCAAAAGATATGGTGGCGGATCGCGTCGCCGGCTTGGACTGCGGCGCGGACGATTACCTCACCAAGCCCTTTTCAACCGCTGAATTGCTCGCGCGCATCCGCGCCCGCCTGCGTGAAAAAACTCCGGTCACGAACGTGATAGCCTATCGCGATGTGGTGATGGACCGCGACCGGCATGAAGTTTCGCGCGCCGGCAAACCGGTCGTACTCACCGCGAAAGAATACGCCCTGCTGGAATATCTCCTGCTCCACCGCAACAAGGTTCATTCCCGCGACGAGCTCTTCAACGGCGTGTGGGGAAGCGATTTTCTGGGCGACTCAAACTTAATCGACGTGTACGTCCGGTATCTGCGCGGCAAAATCGACGAAGGCTTTGACGAGAAGCTGATTTCGACGGTTCGCGGCGTCGGTTACACGATCAAAGACTAGCGGCCATGCATTCGCTGCGGTTGCGCATTGCGACCTGGTATGCGCTGCTGCTCATCGTTGCGATCCTCGCGCTCGGCATCGCGATCACGCTGCGGTTCGAATCGATCCTGCGTGACCAAACCAAGGCACGTCTGACCTCCACGATGCAGGACATTGCGCGCTCGGTGGCATCCGCACCGGGCGAATTCTTGATCGGCGAACCGGATGCGCTGCTGCGGCTGGAAAACCCGGATAACTTGGAACGCTGGTCGGCACTGAATACCTTTATCGAAGTTGACGACTTGCGCGGTTACACGCTGGCGAAAAGCTTCAACATGGGCAGCGTTTCCACGTTCGGAGCGAGCGGCATCACGGCGCGCACGCCGTTTACAATGCGCGAAACGCGCGCGTCGGGGCGGCCGTTCCTCGTTGCAGCGGCATTGCTGAGCAGCGGAAATTTTGCCCTCATCGTGCAAGTCGGCGAACCGCTCGACGCGCTCAATGAGGCACTGCGTCAAACGGAACTCTCGATAGCGTTGATCATTTTGGTTTCGATCTTGGCCGTCGGCGCCTTGTCGTTCGTGCTGGCCTCCGAAGTCACCACACCGCTGAACCAGCTTGCCGCGGCGATGCGCGGTATCGGTTCGGAAGGTTTGCACCGGCGTCTGCGCTGGAAGGGCCGCCAAGACGAAGTGGGACGCCTCGCCGCTGCGTTCGACGACCTGCTCGCGCGTTTGGAAGAAGCGTTCGCGCGCGAGCGGCGCTTCATCAGCGACGCTTCGCACGAACTGAAAACACCGCTGACCTCGATCAACGCCAACGCGCAGATGCTTGCGCGCTGGGGCGATCGCGACGAGGCGGTGCGCAAAGAAAGCCTGCAGACGATCGTCGACGAGAGCTCGTCGCTTGCGGCGATGGTAAACGGCATGCTGACGCTGGCAAAAGCCGACTCCGGCGATTCGCTACCCAAGCAGCCCGTCGGTCTTGCGGATGCGGCGCGCGAAGCGGTGACGGCAACGCACGCACGCGCCCTCGAAAAGGGCCTCTCGCTTGAGATTACCGTTGAAGCAACGCCTTTCGTGAGCGGCGACGCCGCACTGATCCGGCAAATGATCACGAGCCTGATCGACAACGCCATCAAATTCACGCCTGCCGGCGCGATAAGCGTGCGCGTCGCAGAGCGGGACGGCTGGGCGGTCGCCGAAATCGCCGACACCGGTCCTGGAATCGCCCCGGCCGAACTGCCGCTCGTCTTCGACCGCTTCTACCGGGCCGATAAATCACGCACGCGCGCCCTTCCAGGAACCGGTCTTGGTTTGGCGATCGTGCGTTCGATCGCACGCGTGCACGACGGCAGTGTGGAAGCGCACGGCGCGCCCGGCGGCGGCACCGTGTTCCGGGTCAAACTGCCGTGTCTTCATTAGATTCTCATGGCCGCGCACGCGCGCACACCTACAATGAGATCGTGGACCGGCCGCGCATTCGCCCGCTAACCGCCGTGGCCGCGCTGTTCGCGGCGCTGTTCTGCATTGCGCCGGCGAATGCGCAAACCGCCAACGCACAGCTGCTGCAAGCCGGCTCGTCACCCGTGATTCGCATTCAGGCGCGCTGGGCGGAACTGACGCTTCGCGCGTGGGACCGCGCTCAAGTGCAGATCGTTTCCAGCGCACCGGTTGAGGCCCGCCATTTCTCCGCGCAAGCCGTCCGGCGCGCCATCCCCGGTGGAGACGTGCCGGTGTTCGGCACAGAGATAAAGACCCCGCGGGGCGCGCTACGTCTGCAGCAAGAGGATTTTCCCGTTGACGGCATCGCGGGTTCGCAGCACGACGGCGTGGCGGTCCTGGGCGGCGATTCCGGCGCGTCGATCACCGTAACGGTGCCCGCAGACAGTGCACTCGTGCTCGTGATGGCGGGGCGCGGGGCCGTCCACGTGAACGGTTATCACGGCGCTCTGGTCGCACGTCTTCACAACGGCCCGATCGACATCAACGATTCCAGCGGAGAAGCGTACGTGGAAGCGGCGCGCGGAACAATCACCGTTTCCGACTCGACGTACGGACGCATCCGCGCACGGACTGCCGCCGGCAATATTTTTTTCAGCCGCTGCAGCGCGCACCAGATCGAAGTGAGCAGCATTCGCGGGAACATCGTTTACGACAATGGCACGTTTGCGCCGGGGCTCGCGCGCTTCGAAACGCAGCAAGGAAACATTGCCTTGGGCGTTGCAAGCGGCGGCGTGCAGATCGGCGCACATAGCGCGACGGGCCGCATCGTTTCCGCGTTTGACCGGCCGGGCGCGGCAGTGAGCGGTTCGCCGACCGATACGCAAGCCATCGTGAACGGCGGCGGCCCGGTCGTTACGCTGAACGCCGGCAACGGAACGGTTTTCCTGTACGACGGATCGCTGCGCAAGAACGCGCGCGTGCAGCAAAAGTGGGGCGCTAGAGCAAGAATTTGCGCAGGACGGCGATGTCGGCCTTGAACGTGTGCTGTGCAAGCACCGCCTCTACCTTATAGCCGCAGCGTTCGAAAAACGTCTGCGCGCCGCTCAAGTGCGGCACCATCGCCGTCATCTTGTGGCAGTTGTAATAGTTGGCCGTATCCGCCGCTGCTTGCAGCAGCGCGCGGCCGGCGCCGCGGCGGCGCCGTTCCGCCGAGACGATAACGCAGTCGACGTGCGCCAGCGAAGCAGCGACGGTGATCTGCGCGGCGCCCGTCGCCTCGCCCTCGTCTTCAGCGAGAAAAGCGTGCTGCTGCTCGTGCCATACGACACTGAAGCCGTAAAACGTTTTCAATGCTTCACGCTCTCGGCTGCTTATGAAATCTCGTACGGCTCCCGGCTGCACCCGCAGCACCTCAAGCGCCAACGGCTGCAACCTCGACGTCCACGTCCAAGCGCATGCCGTCGTACGCGGCGATCACGCGACGGCCGAGTTCGTCCTCCAGCTCGCCGGCGAGCCGGCGCGGATCCTGTTCGAGCATCTTGGTTCCGAAGTGCTGCATGACGGTCACCGGCGCACCCGCTTGCATGATAACTTCACGCGCGCGATCGAACGTGAGATGGTCGACGTCCATGCCGTCGTGGAAACGCAGCACGTTGATGACGAGTACATCGGGCTTGTGCGCGGCATAATCCTGCGCCAGACCCTCGAAGTAGCGGCCGCAAGGAAGATAGGAGACGGTGCGCCCGTTCGCGCTGAAGTGCATGCCGTAGGTCTCGACGGCGTGCACATGGCGCACCGACGTGCGCACTTCCACCTCTGCGATGCGGTACGGCCCCGCGCGTTCGCGTGCGATCTCGACGCGGTCCAGGAATCTTTGCGCGTACGGGAAGACCACTGCTTCGCCTTCGAGCGCGTCCCGCGGCGCCAGCAGCACGCCGCGGCGTTGAAATCCGCCCGAGGTCATCGCTTCGATCATGACGTTAACGTCGCCGGCGTGATCCAAATGCTTGTGCGAAAGCACGATACCGTCCAATTCGCGAGGATTGCACGGCGGAACGTGGGAGAGCGCGCGGACGAGCGCTCCCGGCCCCGGGTCGATGTGGATTTGCGTGGCGCCCAAACGCATCCACATGCCGCCGGACGCGCGAAATTGGCGCGCGACGACAAAACGCGCGCCGCCGGTTCCCAAGAAAAGTATTTCAGACACTCGCTCGCGGTTCGCAGCCGCGAACAGCGGTTACTCCCCCGCAGCCGCGGCCCACTCGCCGCTGTACAGCGTAAAAAAAGCATCGAGATTCGAGCGATATTGCTCGAGCGCGATGCTCCAAAGGGCGAGGGCTTGATTCCCCTGTGCGGTCAGCGTGTAGATCCGGCGCGCCGGTCCCTGGTCTTTCGGATCCCACCACGAGGAAATGTATCCGTCTCGCTCGAGTTGACGTAACGCGCGGTAGACCGTACCGGGGTCCGAGATTACGTCGAATTTCGACTTGAGCGCCTTCATGATTTCGTAGCCGTGCAGGTTCTGCTCTTTAAGCATGACAAGCAGCCAAGCCATCAGGTAATTTTTCGGCGTGCCTTTCGGGGGAAGGCCCGCCTCGCGATACGGGGCGACGACGTCGGGGCTGGGCGCGAGTGTTCTCATGCCAGGTCCGTCTCTCCAAAAAAACCGTCATGGGCCCGCTCGCCCATTCCGAGTGCAGCGTGCTGGACGTTTGTCGGCTGGCCGGTTGTACCCTGCGAGAAAAGTGGGCGCCGTTACTCTTATCTTTACGCTGCGTTTAAGCGCCCGGTCCGTTTATTAACCTAATGCGGCCAGCAGAGGAAAACTTCCGCGCAAGATGTTCTGGGACGAGCGGCCGAGCCAGCGCTCGAGGATCGTCGCGTAGACGCTGCGGAAGTCGGTATTGTATCGCACGTTGCCATTGCTCAGATTGGCGAGGTCCGGGTAGGCGCCGTATACGCCGCCCTTCACGCCGCCGCCGATTAAAAAGAGCGGCGAAGCTTCGCCGTGGTCGGTGCCGCGGTTCGCGTTTTCGGCAGCACGGCGCCCGAACTCGGAGAAGGTCATCGTAAGCACGCGCCGGTCGTTGCCATGTGCGGCAAGGTCGCCGTAGAAAGCTTTGATGCCCTCCGAGAGTTGCAGCAGTAAGCGGTCCTGAACCGCTTTCTGGCTCACGTGCGTGTCGAACGAGCCGTGCTGCACGTACAAAATGCGCGTTCCCGTTTTACTTCCGATGATCTGCGCAGCCAGCGCAAGACTGCGGCCGAGTGGCGTCGCCGGGTACGCGCCGGCCGGCTTGTAGCCCGCGATCAGGCGCGGAAGTTCTTCCGATCCGCGCTGCGCGTGATCTTCGATCTGCGCCACATGGCCCAAATAAGGCGACTTGAACGGCATGCCTTCGCCGGCGATCTTCGCGTAGGCGTCGCGCGCGGCGTCATTGCGATCGCTCGCGAGCCCGTAACCATTGATCTGCGCGACCGCCGGAACGTCGGTATGGCTTGCTACAAACGCTTCAGGCAGCACTTGCGAGACGGCGACGCCGTTGAACAGATTTGCTTTCGGCAGACCGGCGTCGTCCAAATAACGTCCGAGCCAGCCGGTGTGCTCGTATCTGGCGGGAACCGCGGTCTGCCAAATTTCGGTCGAACGGAAGTGGGAGTGATCGGGATCGGGGTAGCCGACGTTTTGAACGATCGCGACACTGCCTTTGTCGAACAGATCTTTGAACGCTCTCATGTTGGGGTTCAACCCAATCCGGTCGTTCACGCGCAACACGTCGTTACGCGAAACGGCGATGCCGGGCCGCAGCTGATAGTATTGCGGATCCGCGTGCGGAACGACGCAATTCAGTCCGTCGTTGCCGCCTTGCAAGTTCACCACGACGAGCACACGATCCGCCGCCGCCGGCAGACCTGGAAGCGGCGCATCCGCCAGCGCGCGCGCAAAGATATGCTGCGTGCTGCCAACGACGACCAGGCCGCTTACGGATCCGAGTAAAAAATTGGCGCGTTTCATTTGGAAGGGCGCTCCGGCCTGGCCTGCGCGCCCCCCATTGCAGGCAATGGGGCCCCCATGGACCGCATGGCGCGTACAGATTCTGCTAGCACAAATGCCTCCTCGTGGGCGCCGCCGCGATCGATGGCCTGCGCGTGGGCGGCGTCGTATGAATGCATATTAGTTGAGCTGATAGGCGGGCATCGCCATCGTCAGGTAAGCCGCGCCGCGCACTCGCTCGTCGTAGTTTTCACCCGAAAGCTTGCCGAGCGCCGAAGTATCCGTACCGTTGAGGTAGTCGACCAACTGCGCAACGCCCGCCCCGGAAGCATCGCCGGACAAGATGCGCCGCACCAGATTGGCCGCCGCTTGCGGCGCGTTCACCGGAACCTGCGTCATCCAGCCGGCGTTTTGCATCAGCGGCGAGTTCACGAGCGAAGCGACGAAGTTTTGACGGACGATCATCGTTTGCGAGGTCAGCCAATTCACGCCGCCGGGCCAGCCGGCGACGTTGGGCGGATAGAAGAGAATCTGGCCCATCTGATTGAGCGCCTGCTGCGCGCGCACGTCGATCGGTGAAACGCCCAGCGTCTTATACGTGCCGACGACGAACTCGACCGGACTCTTCACGAGCGCACGGTACGCGCGATCGGAGAAAAACACGTTGCTCCGCAAAAGCGTCGAGACCACCGGCTTGAGGTTGAAATCGTTCTTGCGGATCGTGTGCGCCACGGCGCGAACGAGTTGCGGCTCCGGATCGTTGTAGACGAAGAAATTGAGCAGACTGTTCGCCCAGAACTCGGCGCACGCCGGCTGATCGTAGATGATGTCGACGATGTCCTTGCCCGTCCAGTTACCGGTTCGCCCCAAAAACGTCTTACTGCCGCCGTCGTGGCGCGCTTCATTATAGCGAGCTTCACCGGTGCGCCGGATCACCGCCCATCCGGTCCATGCGCGCGCCGAGGCGCGCACGTCGTCTTCGCTGTAGTGATCGACGCCGAGCGTGAACAGTTCCATCAATTCGCGGGCATAGTTCTCGTTGGGATGCTCGGGATCGCTCTTCGCGTTGTCCAAATAAAGCAGCATTGCGGGGCCTACCGAGACTTGCTGCGTGAGCCCGCGCAGATTGCCGAGCGCGGCGTTCCTGAACAGCTGGTTCTGCTCGAACGTCATCACCGGCGTGACGCCTTTTTGAATCGCTGCGGTCGTGAAGTGCCCGTGAAAGTATAGCGCCATCTTCTCCTGCAGCGGCGCCGGCGTGGTGAGCATGCGGTTCAGCCACCAGTTTTGCAGCGAGATGACGGATTCGCGCTCGCGCTTGCGGATCTGTTTTAACAACTCTTGCCGCGCGCCGGGGCTGCCCATGAAGGCGCGCATTGTGCGGGGAAGGTCGTTTTGCAGATCCTGGCGCGGATCGTAGACATCATCCGGCTGCGGCAAAGTCCGCGTATCCGGAAAATTGACGAGTGATTCGACCGCACCGCTCACCGGCATCGCGGCAAGGCGCGCAATCTCGTCCTGCGTTCCGCCGAATCCAGCCCGCCGCAAAAGGTGCGCAGCCAGCCGGGCCGACCAAGCGCCTTGAAAAGGAGCGAGCGCGCCGCCGGCGTCCAGTATGCCCGCGGGCCGGTTGATGCCCGCCACGTCGGTCTGCGAAATCTGCGCGGTTGCCATAGGGCTATGGTAACGCAGGGGGCGCCAAAACGGTCTTAAAGCAGCGTTAGACGAAAGCGGCGGGCGATGGCAGTGCTTCAAACGCGCCTCGACCGGCGCAGCGAACCGTACGGCGCGAACGTCGAGCGCATGAACTCCCTCATGGCGGGGCTTCGTGAAGCGCTTGCCGGCGCGCGCGGCGGCGGCGGACCGGAGGCGGTTGCCAAGCACCGCAAGCGCGGCAAGCTTACGGCGCGCGAGCGCGTGGACCGCCTGCTCGATCCCGGTGCTCCGTTTTTGGAGTTTTCGGCGCTAGCGGCGAACGGCATGTACGGCGGCGGCGCGCCGGCCGCCGGAATGGTGACCGGCATCGGCATCGTGCACGGACGCCACTGCGTGATCGTTGCAAACGACGCGACCGTTAAAGGCGGCACGTACTACCCGATGACGGTGAAAAAACATCTGCGCGCCCAAGAGATTGCCGAGCAGAACCATCTGCCGTGCATTTATCTCGTCGATTCCGGCGGCGCGTTCTTGCCGCTGCAGGCCGAGGTTTTTCCGGACCGCGATCATTTCGGGCGTATCTTCTATAACCAGGCGCGGATGTCGGGCAAGAAGATTCCGCAGATCGCCGCAGTGATGGGTTCGTGCACCGCCGGCGGCGCGTACGTACCCGCGATGTCGGACGAAACCGTCATCGTTAAGGGCAACGGCACGATCTTCTTGGGCGGCCCGCCGCTGGTGAAAGCGGCGACCGGCGAAGAGGTGACCGCCGAAGAACTGGGCGGCGCCGACGTGCACACGCGCATCTCCGGAGTTGCGGATCACCTCGCCAACGACGACGAACATGCGCTCGCGATCGTCCGGTCGATCCTCTCCAACGTCCATCGTGAGCTGCCGCGGCGCTGGAATACGCGCGAGCCGCTTGCCCCGAAATACGATCCGCGCGAGATCTACGGCGTGATTCCGGCCGACAGCCGCACGGGATACGATGTCCGGGAAGTGATCGCGCGCATCGTGGACGGCTCGGAACTGCACGAGTTCAAGGAACGCTACGGCACCACGCTCGTGACGGGGTTCGCGCATATCGAGGGCCACCCCGTCGGCATCATCGCAAACAACGGCATCCTCTTTAGCGAGAGCGCGCTCAAAGGCGCGCATTTTATCGAACTGTGCGCGCAGCGCGGGACGCCGCTGCTGTTTTTGCAGAATATCACGGGCTTTATGGTGGGCAAAGAGTACGAGAACGGCGGCATCGCCAAAGACGGCGCCAAACTTGTGACAGCCGTGGCTTGCGCCGAAGTACCGAAGTTCACCGTCGTCATCGGCGGCAGTTTCGGCGCGGGAAATTACGGCATGTGCGGCCGCGCCTACTCGCCGCGGCAGCTCTGGATGTGGCCCAACGCGCGCATCTCCGTGATGGGCGGGCCGCAAGCCGCAAGCGTGCTCTCCACCGTCAAAGGAGAGATGACGCCCGAGCAAAAGGCGGAATTCGAGCGTCCAATTTTGGAAAAATACGAAACCGAAGGCAGCCCCTACTATTCGACCGCACGTTTGTGGGACGACGGCATCATCGACCCGCTCGACACGCGAGCAGTCATCGCGATCGGACTGGAAGCCGCCGCCAACGCGCCGCTTGCGCAAACGAACTTCGGCATTTTCAGGATGTAAGGCGGATGACTGCGGAGTGGCTTACCGCCGCGGGCACGCTCGGCACGTTCGTCGTCATCGCGGCGTCCGCGCTCGCCGCGCTGATGCAGCTGCGGCACATGCGCGGCAGCAATCAGATCGTCGCCTTGACCGAATGCCGGGAAACGCTCGAGTCACCGGAGTTCCGCGAGGCACAGCGCTTCGTTTCCTTCGAACTCCCCAAACGGCTTTCCGATCCTGGCGAGTGCGCGCGCGCCGCAACGCTTCCTTTCGTGGATGAATATCAGGCCATCGGGACGGTGGCGAATTTCTTCGAGAGCATGGGGTTGTTCGTAAAAGCCGGCATCATCGACCGCGAGATCGCTTGCGACTTCTGGGCGTTTGTGGTTTTGCGCAATTGGAACGCACTCGCTCCCGTGACGGCCTTCGTGCGCAACAGCATCGGCAACGACTCGCTGTGGGAAAATTTCGAATATATGGCCGTGCTCTCCGAAGACTACGCGCAGAGAACGCCCAGCAGCTTTCCAAAAGAGATGCGGCGCATGCCGAAGGATCATTCGCTTCTTGAAAAGGTCACGCACCGTGTCGGCTGAGTGGGTCACAGCCCTCGCGACGCTCGGCACGTTTGCGGTCATCGCGGCGTCCGCAGTTGCCGCGCTGATGCAATTGCGGCACATGCGCAGCGGAAACGCGATCTCGCTTTTTACGGCTTATAATGCCGAGTTCGACACGCAAGAGTTTCAACTCGCCTTTGCTTACGTACGAAGCGTTCTGCCCGAACGGCTCAAAGACGACAGCGTGCTCGACGAGTTAGCCGAAGCGCCGCCGTTCACGGGCGAATACGCCGCCATTCGCACCATTGCGAACTTCTTTGAAGACATGGGCGCGTTCGTGCTGACCAATCTGCTTGATTCAAATATCGTATGCACGCTGTACTCGGAGAACGTGACGAGCGCGTGGCGATCCATCTCGCCCGTCGCCGCTTTGCTGCGCCACAAACTGCAGTCGCCATCCATTTGGGAGAACTTCGAATACCTCGCCCGTCTGGGAACGGACTTCATCCAACAGCACCCGGGCGGCACCTATCCGCCCGGCGTCGCGCGCATGCCGGCCGACACACTGATCGTCGAGCGCTGGAAGCTGCGCCAACGCAGTCTTCGATGACCGCCGAGTGGCTGACCGCCGTTGCAACGCTCGGGACGTTCGTCGTTATCGCGGCATCGGCAATCGCGGCGCTCATGCAGCTGCGGCACATGCGCGGCAGCAATCAAATCGTCGCTCTGACGGAATGCCGGGAAACGTTGGAGTCGGCCGAGTTCCAAGACGCTCGCGAGTTTGCGGCACTTGCGCTGCCGGCGCTCATGCAAGATCCGCAGATGCGCGCAAAACTCGAGCAGCCGTTTTTTCCTGCGGAGTTGCGTGCCGCCGGCAACGTGGCGAACTTCTTCGAGTCGATGGGCGCGTTCGTGCGCCATGGGATCATCGACCGCCGCATCGCGTGCGACCTCTGGTGCGGCGTGGTGGTGAATTCTTGGAACGCGCTGCTGCCCGTCACCGCCGTGCGTCGCAAAATCGATCCCGGCATCTGGGAAAACTTCGAATATCTTGCGGTGCTCTCCATGGATTTTATGGAGCAGCATCCAACGTCGTATCCTGAAGGGATGCGGCGGATGCCGCCGTTTGAAACGTAATGGCTGATATCGTCGACCAAGTGGCCGAGCAGTTGGGCTTGCAGCGCGCGCGGCTGGGTTTGCCGCTCGAAGAAGCGGCACGGCGCGCGAACATCCCGGCCGAGCGTCTTTCACTGGCCGAAGATGCTGAAACCGCGCTGGATGAAGACGAGTTGAACCGTCTAGCAGATGCTTATGGAATCGACGTCACCGCATTCTTCGGCGGACGAATCACGCCCAAGGAATATCTTTTCGGCGCTTAGCGCGCGTGCCGCGCTGCCCAGCAGCCTTCATTCTTATCGTTCTGGCGGGCCTCTCCATCTGTCACACGGTAACCGTGAGCGCTGATGCCCAACGCCCGACGTCACGGCTCGTTTACGGTACGTCAATGAAACGTTATCCCGTCCGAAAATGCTGAACGCGCGCGTGATCGCGGCATACGCGCTGATGTGCCTGATTTGGGGAACGACCTGGCTCGGCATCAAGGTCAGCCTGCACTACGTCGCACCCGCGACCGGCGCGGGCATGCGTTTTATCCTCGCGGGGCTGATCGTGTACGCATTCGCCGCGGCGCGCGGCAAACTCGTTGCGCCGCGCGCCCTGCCTTGGAAACTGGTCGGCGTCCTTGCGAGCTGCCTCTTCGGCATCAACTACATCCTGACGTATCTTGCGGAAACGCATGTCAGCTCCGGATTGACCGCCGTCCTTTTCGGCGTGCTTCCGTTTTTTATGTTCGGCTTCGGGCACTATCTGCTGGGCGAGCGCACGGCGGGCATGACGTGGGCCGGCGCGGCCATCGCTTTCACGGGTGTCTGCGTTATTTCGTTGGAAACGGGCACGCACGGCTCGTTTTGGTACGTGCTCGCCGTTGTCGGCGCGGCGCTTTCCTCGGCGTTCGCGAACGTGTATGCAAAACGGCACTCGCATAACGACCCACTTGCAACGTTGCCTCCGTCGATGCTGCTGGCGGGGGCCGCCGTTTTTATTTTCGGCCTGCTGACCGAACCGTTCGATCCGGCGCGCGCGTTTTCGGCCGGTTCGTGCATTGCGATCCTGTATCTGGCGATCGCCGGCAGCGCCGTCGCTTTCTTTTTGAATCTGTGGCTTTTGAAGCGCGTACGCGCGTGGATCGTCGGGATGTCGGCACTAATCATTCCGGTTATTGCGGTCGCCGTCGGCATTCTCTTCGGCGGCGAACATTTCGGCGTGCAGGAGGGCGCCGGGGCGGCGCTGGTGATCGCCGGCGTGTTCTTCGCCCTCAGGGCAGACGCGAGGCCGCAGGCGGAAAAATTGCCGGCGTAAGAATCCACGCGCCGTTACGATAACGCAGAATCGCGGTTGCCTTTGCCTTGGCGGGGCAGCACACCGCGGAACGCGCCGTGTAGTATGGGCCGGTGATGCGCAGCGCCGCAAGCTCGCCGCCCCGCACGACGGCGGCATGGAGCGAGCAATAATTGGTCAACGACTTGCGCACGCTGATGCGCCCATGCGCGTCCGCTCCCAGAACCGCCACGGTGGCCATGCCGCAATCCGCGCCGCTTTCCTGAAAAGCGACCACCAAATCTTGCACCGCGGGGCGTTCCAGCTCCGCCGTTCCCACGATGCTGAGCGTTTGAAGCGGAAAGTACATCGGCGCGTCCCGCGCTTTCTGCACCGTTGCCAGCAGCGCCGAGCGTCCCGGACTTTGGTAAGCAAGGCGCGCCGAATTGCCGCTGGCAGGCGCATAGATCGAGAGGTGCCATTGGTATACCGCGGCGCCGTCCCTCATTCGTCCGGCAAGCGTTTTACTGACGATGGCGCGCCAATGCGAACGCATTCCTTCACCGGTCAAAGACACCGTGCGGTCTTGCACGACGACGCCGGGCGGTTTGGGCAGCAGTCTCCAACCGTGCGCGGACGCCGCCGTCCAGTCCAGCGCGAGAAACAGCGCCATTACATACCAGCGAACCATTCGTACCCCTGATCTTCCCAGTAGCCGCCCTTGCCCGAACCCAGCGGTTGCAATGAAGCGGCAATCTCGATGCGCGCGACCCATTTCGCGCTTTTGTATCCCAGCTGAGTCGGCACTTTTAAACGCACGGGCGCGCCGCGGTCCGGCGCGATGGGTTTGCCGTTCTGCATGAGCGCGAGAATCGTCTGCGGATGCGCCGCCTGTTCGAGACTCAAACTTTCGTAATACGGCACGCCGCTGGCATCCCGATCGAAGCTGTGGAAAACGACGTACCGCGCACCGGCGCGCGGCTGCGCCATCGCGAGCACGGAGGAGAGCCGCACGCCCTGCCACTGCGCTATCGCGCTCCAGCCTTCGACGCAGTCGTGGCGTGTAACCTCGTCAACGTTCATCATCGCGCGCAGCTGCCCGAGCGAGAATGCCTGCGGCCGCTCGGCGGCGCCGTCAACCACCAGTTTGTAACGCGAAAACGCATCGTGCCGCATTGCTTCGTACGCCGAATCCGCCGGGGTGTCGAGCGAGTCGATCGGAAAATCGGACGAAATGTCGGCGGGCTTGTATAACACCGCACGCCCGCGCGTTCCGATGGCGGCCGCATCCAAACCTTCCGCCGATTCCAGGAGACGGTGAAAGGCCGTGTTCTCATTGAGTTTCGTGCCGATCGGCGCGCAGGCGGTCAAAGCCGCGGAAAGGCCGGTTGCCAAAAACATCTTGCGTTTCATACGCCGGTCCCGTCGTGCGCGCCCAAGCGGTAATACCCTGTCACCATCGAGCGCAGATGGTTGGACGCACCGGTCGTGAGCACTAAAACGACGTGCGCTAGAAGAAAACCGGTCAGCGCAATCATGGCAACAAAATGCCACAGGCGAGCGAATTGCCTTCCGCCCAGCACGTGCGGGAGCCACGGCATCCATGCATCGAATCCGGGCGAGAGCGCGAGGCCGCTGAGGACCATTAGCGGCGCGAAGGCGAACAGCACGGTGGTGTAGGCAGCTTTTTGCAGCGGATTGTATTTTCCGTGCGGCGGCGGGTCTTTGCGTAAACGCGAATAGTAGAGCTGCATCGGTACAATTTTGGGCACGTCCGACGGCCGCAAGACCAGCTCGGAGAGATCGCGGCGCGCGAACGCGCAAACGACGTAGACGAGGCCGCACCCGATCATGATCCACGCAAAAAAGAAATGCCAGCGCCGCCCGTCCGCGAGCGACTGATACGCCGGAATGGTAAGCCAAGAGGGGAACGCGCGCGCCCCCATGCCGCCCATGCCGTCAGGTGTCCAGCCGAGCCAGCCCGAGGTCGTAAAGGATAGCCCGCCGATCGCCGTCACGCCGGTGCCTTCCCGGGGTGAGCCGATTGCCAGGACGCGCCGGTGCACATCCGTCTTATCGGAGGCGTCCAGGTACGGCGCAGCGTTGAAGATCTGCAGCCCGCTGCTGATCAGTGCCAGAAACGCGATAGAAAAGAACCAATGCGTAAGGCGCGTGGCGAGCGAGTGACGGTAGACCGTTCGAGGTTCGTGCACCATTGACATGATAACGCACGCGAGGCCGCTTTGGATCGGGCACCGAATGAACGCCCCCGCCATGGCAAGCGAACCAATACTTCACCTCTCACAGGAAGGCCCGCTCGCGACCGTGCGGCTCAACCGTCCGGACGTTCGCAACGCCTTCAACGCCGAGCTCGTTGCCCGGCTGCGCGAGACTTTCGAATCGCTCGCTTCCGACGGCTCCGTGCGCGCCATCGTCTTATCGGGCGAGGGCAAAACCTTCTGCGGCGGAGCGGACATTTCGTGGATGCGCGGCTCGCTCGATCTCTCGTACGACGACAACGTTGCCGATGCACGCGCCATGTCGGAGCTGTTCCGCTGCATCGACCGCTGCCCCAAGCCCGTGATCGGCCGCATCCATGGCGCGGCGCTCGGCGGCGGCGCCGGGCTCGCGGCGGTGTGCGACATCGTCATCGCCGGCTCGGAGACCGTCTTCGGTTTTACCGAAGTCAAGCTCGGCATCATTCCCGCCGTCATCTCGCCGTTCGTGCTGGCAAAAATCGGTGTCACGCACGCGCGCGCACTCTTCTTCACCGGCGAACGCTTTGACGCCAAACGCGCGTTTCACATCGGCCTCGTGCATGAAGTCGTCGTCGCCGACACGCTGGACGTGTGCATCGAGCGCGTTGCGGACGAGATAATGAGCGCGGGGCCCAATGCGGTGGGCGCGGCAAAGGCGTTGATTCCGCTTGTCGCCGCATCATCGTATGACGACTCGCGCGAGCTCACCGCGCAGGCCATCGCCAAGCAACGCACCTCGCCGGAAGGCCAAGAGGGCTTGCGCGCCTTTCTTGAGCGGCGAAAAGCGAACTGGATCGCTTGATTCAACGCCTGCTAATCGCGAACCGCGGCGAAATTGCCGTACGCGTCGCGCGCGGCGCCCGCGAGATGGGCATCGTGCCGCTGGGCATCTATTCGCAAGCCGACGAGAACGCGTATCATCTGCAGTTTATGCAGGAAGCGCAGTGCGTTGGGCCCGCGCCGGCGGCGGAATCGTACCTCGACATCGCCTCGGTGATCGCAGCAGCGAAAAGCATGCGGGCGGATGCGGTCCATCCGGGCTACGGTTTTCTTTCCGAGCGCGCGGAGTTCGCGCAAGCCGTGCTCGATGCCGGCATGATCTTCGTTGGGCCGCCGCCGGAATCGATGGCAGCGATGGGCAGCAAGATCGAAGCCAAGCGCCGGGTACGCGCTTTTGACGTTCCCGTGGTTCCGGGATACGACGGCGATGACCAATCGCTGCAGCGCTTAAGGGTGGAGGCCGTGTCCGCCGGTTTCCCGCTGCTCATAAAAGCCAGCGCCGGCGGCGGCGGACGCGGCATGCGCGTCGTCGAGAGCGCGGATCGTTTCGAAGAGGCGCTGGAAGCCGCGAAACGCGAGGCGCTGGCGGCGTTCGGCGACGATGCCGTGCTGCTCGAACGCTATCTGCGCCGGCCGCGTCATATCGAATTTCAAATTCTCGCGGACGCGCACGGCAATACCATTCATCTGGGTGAGCGCGAATGTTCCATTCAGCGCCGCCATCAGAAAATCGTGGAAGAGGCGCCCTCGGTCGCGCTGAGTCCCGAATTGCGGCAGCGTATGGGCACTGCTGCCGTACGCGCCGCGCAAGCGGCGGCCTATGTCAACGCGGGCACGTGCGAGTTCATGCTGGACGAAAACGGCGCGTTTTATTTCCTCGAGATGAACGCGCGTTTGCAGGTGGAGCATCCGGTAACGGAACTCGCGTACGGAGTCGACTTGGTGCACTGGCAGCTGCGCATCGCAAACGGCGAACGTTTGACGATCGCGCAGGAGGCGGTGCGCCCGCGCGGGTGGGCGATCGAGACGCGCGTTTACGCTGAAGATCCGGCGAATCACTTGCTTCCTTCGACCGGGACCATTACCGCGTGGCATCCGCCGCAGGGGCCCGGCATCCGCGTCGATTCCGGTGTGCAGACGGACAGCGAGGTTCCGGTATACTACGATCCGATGCTCGCCAAACTGATCGTCTCGGGCGAAGATCGCGCCGCGGCAATCGCGCGCCTGACGCGCGCGCTGGAAGACTTCCGCATCGAAGGAATTCGCGCCAACGTCCCGCTGCTGCTTTGGATCGCGCGCGATGAAGCGTTCCGCGCCGGCGACACGACGACGAGCTTTCTGAGCGAGCGTTTGGACGAAGCGATTTTTTCGCGCGGTGCAGCACCGGGCGCCCAAGAACTGGCGAACGCCGCGGCGAAGATCCTGCGCGAAGGAAGCGCGCCGTGGCGGATCGGCGGCGTCGGAATTCCGCTGCGTTTGCAGATCGGCGGCGCGGATGTCGTCATGGAGGCGCAGGCAACGGGAGATCCCGGCGTTTGGCGTCTCACGGGCGATTACACCGGAGATATTGCGCTGCGCGGTGCGCACACGGACGCACCGGTGCGCTTTTCGGATCCGCCGGGCGCGCAAAGCGCGACGCACGGCGCGCAGGCGCCTGCGAACGGACGCATCACCGCGCCGATGCCCGGCAAGATCGCGAAGGTCGCCGTCGCGCCCGGCGATGCCGTTAAAATGCACGATCTGCTGTTGGTTTTGGAAGCCATGAAGATGGAGCACCGCATCGAGGCTCCCGCTGACGGCACGATCGGCAGCATTCACGTTGCGCAAGGTCAAATGGTTTCCGCCGGCGCCGTTCTGCTCGACGTGAAATGAGCGCACAGACGCTCGTCTTGGTTCCGGGCTACAACGAACCGCCCGAACATTTCGATCTGCTGCGGCGCGGCACGCCGCTCGTGCGCGGGCTCGACGGGTTCGGCGTCACGTGCGTCACCTTCGGTGAATACAACGACACGCTGGACGAGCGCATCGATCGCTTCGCGCGCTTCATCACGGCTCTCCGGGAGGGCGGCGCTGCGTTTCCCGTCTCGCTGCTCGGGTATTCGCTCGGCGGCCTGATCGTGCGTGGATTTTTACGCCGGTATCCGCAGCGGGCGCGCGAGATTGACCGCACCATTCTGGTCGCAACGCCGAATTGGGGCGTCCAGACGCTGCTGCTGCCCCAGATCCACGCGATGCTGCGCACGCCGGATAAGTCGTTCGCCGACATGGACTTGAACTCGGCGTTCATCGAGTGGCTCAACGGGACGCGCGGGCGGTGGATGCCGAACAAACGCGGGAGTTATCATTGGACGCTGGATCGCGAGCCGTTGATCGCGCCGCCGGGATCGCGGGTGCTCGCCATTGCAGGGCTGATCCCGGCGCGCGGCGGCGATAACGACGGCCTGGTGTGGGGCGACTCCGCGACGCTCGGCAGCCGCATTCCCGCGCATTTCATCGTCGGCCCGCACGCGAATCACATGAACATCATCGGCCACTTCGATCCGCTCATCATGCTCAGCAAAGGCTTCCTGGCCAACGACCGGGTTTGGCCGCTGACGTTGCGCGCGGTTACGCGTTTTCTCGCAGCGCAACCGCAGCCGGCCGTCGAACACTCTGTAGCGGTATGAGCCTTCCCAAGTTTGTCCGGATCTGTGAAATGGGCGCGCGCGACGGCCTGCAAAACGAGCACGCGTTTGTAGCAACCGCCGACAAAGTGCGCTACATCGACCTGCTCTCGCTCAGCGGTCTGACGACGATCGAAGCGACCTCGTTCGTAAGCCCCAAAGCGATTCCGCAGCTCGCCGACGCGCCCGAGGTTTTCGAACGCATCGCGAAACGCCCGGGCGTGCGCTACCCCGTGCTCACGCCGAACCTTAAAGGGTTCGAGCGCGCGAAAGCCGCCGGAGCGCATGCCGTCGCAGTCTTCACCGCGGCATCCGAAGCCTTTACCAAACGCAACATCAACATGACGGTCGATGAATCGATCGACATCTTCCGCGACGTCGTGCGCAACGCGAAAGCGAACGCCATGTGGGTGCGCGGCTACGTCTCCACGGCTTTCGGCTCGCCTTTCGGCGACGAAGTGACGCCCGCAATGGTGGCGGACGTGACGCGTAAATTGTTGGACATGGGCTGCGATGAAATCTCGATCGGCGATACGATCGGCGTGGGCGTTCCGACGCAGGTGGACGAGCTCGTCCGCGCATTGCTGCGCGATGTTCCGCTGGAGAAAATCGCGCTTCACTTCCACGATACGCGCGGCACGGCGCTCGCCAACGTCTATGCGGCCCTGCAGCACGGCGTGCACATTTTCGACTCCAGCAGCGGCGGCCTTGGCGGCTGCCCCTATGCGCCGGGAGCGACCGGAAATCTGGGCACGGAAGACCTGCTCTACCTTCTGCACGGCATGAATATCGAAACGGGCGTCGAGATGAAGAAAGTGCGCGACGCCTCCCGGTTCATCTCCGGCGTCTTGGGCCACGAACTCACGAGTAAGGCGTATCAGGCCTTCGAGCGCGCCGTTGATCTTTAGGGCCGGCGTTCTCTACGACGGCTCCACGAAGGAGCCGCGGCGCAACGCCGACCTTATCGTCGAAGACGGCAGGGTGCGCGAGATCCGCGATGCGCAGGGCGATTGCGATCGCAGCGCTGCCTGCATTACGCCCGGCTTGGTAAACGCGCACGTCCACCTGGAGATGAGCGGCGAGCCGGATCCGCTGAACCTGGCGCTTACCGTGACGGCGATGCAGCGCATGGTGCGCGCGGTTGCAAACGCGCGTAAAGCGCTTCAAGCCGGCGTCACGACCGTTCGCGATCTCGGCGCATCCGAGGGCATCGCCATCGCGGTTCGGGACGCGATCGAAGAAGGCCGCATCGCCGGGCCCCGCATGCGCGCTGCAGGGAACGTGTTGTGCATGACCGGCGGCCACGGCTGGCCCATCGGGCGCGCGGTGGACAGTACGGACGACGCGCATAAAGCCGTACGCGAACAGCGGCTCGCGGGCGCCGACTGCATCAAATTGATCGCCACCGGAGGCGTATTAACCAAGGGCGCGGTTCCGGGCGTCTCGCAGCTGACGCTGGGCGAGATGACGGCGGCATGCGCAGAAGCGCATCGCCACGGCCTGCGTGTCGCCGCCCATGCTATCGGGACGCAAGGGATCAATGATGCGCTGCGCAGCGGCGTCGACTCGATCGAGCACGGCATGCTGCTGGACGATGAATCGATCGCACTCTTCAAAGAACGCCGCGTGTTTTTGGTGCCGACCTTGACCGCGCCGGCATGCATCATCGAGCATGCCGAGTCCGGCGGGCAGCCCGAGGAGGTGGTGCGCAAGGCGCGCGAGATTAGCGAACGCATGACGGAAAATCTGCAGCGCGCGTTCAAAGCGGGCGTACGTTTCGCCGGCGGATCCGACGCCGGCACGCCATTCAACTTTCACGAGAACTACGCCGAAGAAGTGCTGCTCATGCAATCGCAAATCGGCATGAGCGCGCGGGCGGCGCTTCACGCGGCAACGGCCGTCTCGGCCGAACTCATCGGCCTGCACGCGGGCACGCTCACGCCGGGGGAGCCGGCGGATTTTCTGTTGCTGCAAGCCGACATCGCGCGCGATTTGCGAACGTTGCGCGAGCCTGCAGCCGTCGTAAAAGGCGGCGTTAGTGTTTGAACGCGATCCGGATCGGCCTACAGCGCGCGCTTTGGCACGTATAGACGATGTGATCGGGAACGAACCCGTCCGCAACCCAAAACACGACGTATAACCGCGCAGCCGCAGCTTGCTGCAGAATGATGCCGTTCGGCTGAATGCTGCGCGTATCGGCCGTGATGCCGTCCGCGTCGGAGAGCAAAATCGAGGGATCGTCCAGGTACGGCTGCGTGCGGCCGTTGCTGATCACCGCGTCGAACACCATGACCTTTTTTCCGGCTACGGGTTGTTCGGTAATCGTGTCTTGGGCGCGCGCCGGCCCGAAATATTTGGGCTTGATGCGGACGGAGCCGTTGAACGCCGTGTGCGGGTAGGTCACTTGCACGCCCGCCGCTTGATTCGCGCCGCCCATGACGGGCGGTTTTGCGAACGCGGAGCCGGGCCAGAGCAGCGCCGCAGCTGCGAAGAGCGCGGCGGGACCGGAGTAACGCTTCATTGCTTTTCCCTCCAACGTGAAAGGCGCGATAAGAAAGATTGCGTAACAGCAGGGCCGTGAACCTTCAAGGCTTACGCGTTGCCGTGCTCGCGCCCATCACTTGGCCGACGCCGCCCCCCGGATACGGACCCTGGGAGCAAGTTGCATTCAACATCGCCGACGGAATGCGCCGGCGGGGCCTTGACGTCACGCTGTTTGCGACGGGGAACTCGGCGTTCGAGGGCGCAGTGCAGTCCGTGGTGCCGGTCGGATGCGCGCAAGACCCGGCACTCAACGGCGACGTCTTCGGGGCGCTGCACATCGCAAATCTTTTTCAGCAAGCCTCGCGCTTCGATCTGATCCACAACAACTTCGACTGGAAGCCGATGACGTACGCGCTTGCGGCGGCAGCGCCGCCCATGCTGACGACGATTCACGGTTTTTCCACGCCGCAGATCCTCGCCGCCTATTACGCGTGCGCCCAGCGCAGCTTTTACTGCTCGATCAGCGATGCGGACCGCGATCCCGGCCTGGCGTACTTGGCCACCACTTACAACGGCATCGACCCCGCGCAGTTTACATTCTCCGCGAAACCCGGAGAGTATCTCGTCTTCCTCGGGCGCTTTCACCCCGAGAAGGGCACGCATCTCGCAATCGAGATTGCCAAGCGCAGCGGGCGGCAGCTGAAGATCGCCGCCATATCGCACGACGATGCGTATTTCCGCACGGAAGTCGAACCGCATATCGACGGCGAGCAGATTCAATTCTTAGGCGAAGTCAAACGCGAAGCGCGCAACGAGCTGTTGAGCAACGCCCTAGCCTTGGTACATATGACGACCCGGCCGGAACGGTTCGGCCTTACGATGATCGAGGCGATGGCGTGCGGCACGCCCGTACTGGGTGCGAACACGGGATCGGTTCCCGAAATCGTTGTGGACGGCAAAACGGGGTTCGTATGCGAGGGCGTCGAGCAGGCCGTGGACCGCGTCGGCGATCTCGCACGCTTGGACCGCCGCGCGTGCCGCGCGCGCCGACGACGCCCCCCTGCGGATCCTGTTCGTCGACGACGAGGAGCGCGCCGCGCTGCGCGTGTTCCTGCGCGCGCTGCGCCGGCTGGACGC
>JBHEMM010000014.1:0-12927 GCA_046262595.1 Vulcanimicrobiaceae bacterium | reverse complement strand
CCGGATGATCGACCGCTACCTGGTTGCATACGAGACCGCACTGCAAGAGAAACTGCCCGCGCCGCCAACTTCCGAACAATTGCGTTGGCGCAAACACGATTGGTGGGATCGGCCGATGGCGTTTACGGAAGTTCCCGCCAAGCCGAAGAGCTTGTTTTTTTAGCAGAAAGGGACTCATCGTGCTCATTCTTCCGTTCGTTCCGCCGCAGCCCGTTTCGACGACGGCACGGCACGGCTTTGACTACGTTACGGCGGATGCCGCGCGACGGCGCGTGTACGCCGGCCACGGCGGAAACTCGTCGCTGTTGATCGTCGATGCGGACACCGGCAAGGTGCTTGGACAAGTGCACCTTGGCGGAGGTCCCGGAGGAGTGGCCGGCGTCGCGGTCGATGCGGCCGATGGTCATGTGTTCACCGGCGATGGGGACAATAACGCGATCTCCGAGGTCGATCCGGTAGCGATGAAGGAAGTGCACCGCGTTGCCGTCGCCGGACACGTTGACGCAATCGCATACGACCCGAAGCTGCACCGGATCTATGGGGACGAGGACGACGGTACGCGCATCTTCGTCATTGATTCGCGAACATTCAAGCAGATCGGCACCGTCGCGCTGCCAGGGCATAAGCCGGAGTACTTGGCTATCGATCCCAAGACGCACGTCGTCTATCAAAACATCGCTACGAACAGCGAAATTGCGGTCGTCGATCCCAAGACGCTCAAAGTGGTGCGCACGATTCCCACACCGGAGATCGCAAACAATCACCCGCTGCAAATCGATATCGACGACGGCACGCTGCTGGTCGGCGGTAAGGGTAAACTCAGCTTATACACGCTCCGCGGCAAACATCTGGCGACGGTATCGATGCCGGCGCGGGTGGATCAGTGCACGTTCGACGACGCTCGCCACATGCTCGCCTGTGCGGCAAACAGCAGTTTGGTGCTGTATAAAGTGGCCGGAAAGCGCGCGCCCGTCGAAGTCGGCATCCGCAAAGTCGCGCGCGGTATGCACACGGTCGGCGTCGACTTCAAAACCGGCCGCTTCTGGGTGGTCTGGGGAACGCCATCCGGAGACTTCGTTCAGGGGTTCGTCTACCGGTAACGTCTAGCCGCCGCCCGCGGGTGCAAGTAAAGCAAACGCTCCTTGTGTCGCGATAACCTCGCCGGGGTGCAAGCCTGAACCGATCAGCGCTTGTCCGCCGTTTTGTTTATCGACACGCACGTCGCGCTGGGTAAACCTTACCTCGCCGTTCTGTGCGCGCGTACGCACGAAGACGAGCGTCGCTCCGCTTTGCGGATCTTGAACCACTGCAGACTGCGGAATGACGATCCCGTGCGCCCGCGCAATGTCGACCATCGCCTGCACGGCGCTTCCTGCCGGCGCTCCGCTTGGAATGCCGGCGACAACGACGGTTGCGGTCTGCGTGGCGGCATCGACTGCAGGCGATACACCGCTGACCCGTCCGTTGCCGTGCAGCGACGTGCCCGGAATCGAAAGCTCAACAGCCGAACCTACGTGAACGCGCGCCGCGTCCGAAGCGGGCACGGCAAGCGTCACCGTGCCGGTGCTCGCGGCGCCTAAGCCGATGACAGGCGTGCTCGTATCGACCGCTTCGCCTTCACGTTTGAAAATCGCGGTAACGACGCCGTCCGCCGGCGCGCGGAGCGTGCCGTTCGCCAAATCGCGCTGCGCTAGGGCCGCGCGATCTTCTGCGCTCTGCAATTGCGCGCTCGTTCCAAACACCTGTGCGTGCGCGCTTGCGGCGTCGGCACGGTCTTGTGCAACCTGTGCATGCGCCGCCTGCACGTCTTTTAGCGCGGCAACTCCGGCAGCATACAAGGCCTGTTGGCGGCGCAGCGCGGCTTCGTCAACCGCAATGCGCGTGCTCGTTCTATCTACGGCGGACTGCTGGGCGTTGGCGGCGGCGGCGCGGGCGTCCGCCTGCGCTTGCGATGCCGAGAGCGACAGTCCGCCCGTATCCAATTGCGCGAGTGGCTCGCCGGCCGAAACGCGCGCCCCGATGTGCACGAGTACGGAGCGGAGTATGCCGGGCTCGGCGAACGCCAGTTTTGCTTCGGTCCCGCCAGGATCGCCGATCCGTCCCACGGCGGTTATACGTTCCGCGTAAACGCCTGGCTTGACGGTCGTCACTTCGACGGAGGGCTGCGTGTCGTGCGGTGCCTGCGAACCGCCCGTGCACGCGCCAAGCAGTGCGAGCGCCGCAAGCGGCCAAAACCTTCGCGCGATCACGGCTCCATCTCCATTTCCAACAGTGCGGCGGATTGCGCCTGCGCATATACCGCGTCGAGTTCGTTCAAGGCCGCGGTAACGTACGTGCGGCGCGCGTCGGCGACATCCAAACTGGAACTCGCACCGTTTCGATATCCCGTTTGCGTTGCACGGAGTTCTTCGTCTGCAGCGGCGCGCGCCTGCGCGGCCGAGTGCGCCGCGCGAATGCTTTCGGCATACGTGCGCGCAGCGGCGCCGGTTTCCACGGCGATCTGCCGTTTAATCGATTCGACGCGCGCTTGTGCGGCGGCCATCCGGAAACGCTCGCTTTGCGCGCGGTACGAGGCGGCATGCGAAACGGGGAGCGTCAAATTCACGTTGGCCGACGGACCGCCGACCGTAATGCCCGAATCGACGCCCCGTGTATATCCCGCGTTGACGGTCACCGACGGCAGCACGCCGCGATCCGCCGCGGCGACGGCTGCCAATTCGCTCTTCACCGCGGCATTTGCCGATGATAGATCGCCGCGGAATGCCAGGGCTCGCGTGACGGCACGATGCGGGTCGATCGCTTCAGGCAGTGCCCGCGGTGCGAGCCCGATACGTACGAGCGTCGAGGATGACGTGCCGGTTTCTACTTCGAGGGCGCGGTACCGGTTTTCAACCTCGACCTGCGCCCCATCGAGCGCGGCTTGTGCGCCGGCCAGCGCAACTTGCGCGCGCACGACGTCGAGCCGCGGTGCGTCACCGGCTTTAAAGCGAATCTGCGCGGCACGCAGATCGGCGCCGGCGCCCGCATCGTCCGTGCGGCGCAACTGCAGCGTCGCCCAAGCACGCAATGCCGAATAGTACAAGCCGATAGCTTTTACGCGCTCGGTGTGCTCCGCGGCGATCAGATCGAAACGCGCTTGATCCAAGGCGAACTCCGCCTGCCGCGTGAGCGGTGCGCGGATGAGATAATCGCCGACCGTGACTTGCGCGCCCACGGTCGTTAGCCGCTGAGTGATCGTATTGTTCTTGTTGCCGCCTTGCGGCGCTTGCGCGTAATTTGCGATCAGTGCCGGAGCGGCGCCGCTGCGGGCCGCCGCAAGAAGGGAGGCCGATTCGTTGACGTGCTGGCGTGCTTGTTCGACGTCGGGCGAGTTTGCGACCGCGTCTTGCACGGCCGCCGGCAGCGGCAAAGCGCCGAACTCTTTCGGTGCGCTCATGAGCGCCGCGAAGATAACTGCCGCAATCATACGAACTGCCGTTTTCCCGCAATACCGGCATAAAGCACGGGGATGACGACCAGCGTAAAGATCGTCGCCGTCGAAAGGCCGCCGATAACGGCTATTGCCAGGGGTTGTTCCATAGCCGATCCTGCGCCGATCCCGAATGCGAGCGGCAGCAAACCGCCGATCGCAGCGAATGTCGTCATGACGATTGGCCGCAACCGCGTGCGCCCGGCATCGACCAGCGCCTGCTGGACAGGTGCCCCTTCACGGCGCCTGCGGTTCGCAACATCGATCAGCAAGATGCCGTTCTTGACGATCAGGCCTACGAGCAGCAGCAGACCCATGAACGACGATACGTTGAACGGCGTGCCGGTCAGGAAAAGCGCCGCTGCAACGCCGATGAGCGCCAGTGGAATGGCGGTGAGAATAACGAGCGGCAGCCGGAACGACTGAAACGTCGCCAGCATCACGAAATAGACCAGCGCAACGGCGATAACGATAACCTCGAAAAACTCACGGAACGATTGCTGCTGCGCGCGGTACGCGCCGCCGATGGACGCATTGTAGCCCGGCGGCAGATGCGCATCGGCGATTGCGCGGTTCACGCCTGCGACGACGGTGGAAAGATTTGCGCCGCCGTAGTTGGCGCTCAGATTCATGACATGTTCGCCGTTGATCTCGGTGATGTCGGTGGAGAGACGATCGGACTGCACGTTTGCAACGGAGCCTAGAGCGACCGGACCGTTCGCCGTCGGCAGCAGCATCGAACCAAAGTCCGTGCTGCTGCCAGGCAAGCTGACGCGCACCGGCACGAGGTTGAGCGGACCAGAAATGCTCGTCGCAACGTCGCCCTGTGAAGCCGCCTGCACCGCCGAGCCCAAGTCGGCCGCCGTGATATTCAGCGCAGCCAGCCGTGACCCGTTCGGATTGAGGCGCAGCGACGGATCGTCATAGGTTACCCCGGAGAAGACGTCGGCAATGCCCGGGACTTTTCCAATCCGCCCTGCTAAGCCGTTTGCGAGTTTTACCAGTTGCTGCTGGTCGACACCGCTGAGCGTTACTTCGATCGGCGAGGGCGCGCCGGAAAGATCGTTGATCATGTCTTCAAGGATTTGATGGAAGTCGAACTGCGCGGCGGGCACCGCGGAAGAAAATTCGGCGCGCAGGCGATCGCTGACCACTTCGTACGGCTGGCGGCTGCTTTGCGGTTTCAGCCGAATGCGAATGGTCCCAGTGCGCACCGGCGTCGGTGAATAGCCGTTCGTGTCGATACCGGTGAAGCGGCCGACCGAGAGCACGGCCGGATCGTGCGTAGCAATGCGCTCGAGTGTTGTCGCAGCGGCATCGCTCGCTCCGATTGTGGTCCCGACGGGCATGGAGTATCGCACTTCGAACTGCCCCTCGTCCAGATGCGGTAAAAAGTCGCTGGGCAGACGCGCAAGCAGCACGAATGTCACGATGAGCACGACGGTGGAAGCGGCGTATACGGCTGCGCGATGCGCGAGCGTCCAACGCAGGAGTGGTTCGTACCGCGCGAGCAGGCGCGCGATGAGTCCCGTGTCGTCTTTGTGTACGCGGGTCTGAGGCATCAGCCACGATGCAAGCAGCGGCGTGACGAAGAGTGCCAAGCAGAGCGATACGATGAGGGAGGAGGCCAACGTGAGCGCCAGCGCGCGGAAAAAGAATCCGCTCACCCCCGAAAGCAGCAGCAGCGGCACGAACACGACCACGGTGGTAAACGTGGAGGCGGCCATCGGCGCCGAGAGTTCGCCCATCGAGAGCACGATCGCGTCCATCTTGCGCATGGCGGGATACTGATGCAAGTTACGTGCGATATTTTCCACCACGACGATCGCGTCGTCGATGATTAGGCCGACCGCAACGGCCAATCCGCCCACGCTCATGAGATTGAGCGTTTGCCCGGCGCGATTGATCACGAAGATCGAAATGGCCATCGCGATCGGGATCACGATGGCGGCGACGAGCGTCATGCGCAGGTTGCGCAGGAACAGCAAAATGACGAGGACGGCCAGCAGTGCGCCAATGACGATCGCATCGCGCAGGCTCTTTTGCGAATCGACCACCAAATCGGTTTGGTCCCAATACCGGTATACATTCACGCCCGTGGGCAATCCGCGCGCAATGCGGTCCATCTTCGCCTTGACCGCTGCCGCCATCTTCACCGCATCGGCGCCCGGCAGCCCGTAAAAATTGATTGAGACGGCGTGCTGCGCGTCGTAACTCATCTGTACCGTCAACGGCTCAACGCCAAGACTGACTGTACCGAGCGCGCTCACGCTGACCGGGCTCTTTCCCGGAACGGGAACCAAGATGCGGCCGATTGCCGACGGATCGCGCAGACGCGCGTCCACGAGAATGATATTGCGCTGATAGTATTGCTGGCGAACACCGACGGCTGTAACGGTATTCGCGTCCGCGATTGCGCGTGAGACGTCCTGGGCCGATAGTCCGTACGAGCTCAGCGCCGCCGGATCGAGCGTAATGTGGTATTCGCGCGCCGGTCCCCCCACGAGCAGCATTCGCGCAAGCCCCGGAATCCCGTAGAACTGCGGTAGCAGCGTCTGCTGAGCGAGCTCGCGCAGGACGGTTTGTGAAAACCCGTGCGCGACCAGTGCGAACGAGACGACGGGCTCGCTGTTGGGATTGACGATGACGGCGTTGACGGCAACATCGGCAGGCAGCGCCGCGCGCGCCTGGGAGATCGCTTGATTGACGTACTGCAGATCGAAACGCACGTCGGTAGACGGATCGAAACTGACGATCAACTCGGCGCTGCCTTGGGACGAGGTCGTCATGACGCGCGTGACCGACGGCAAGCCCAGAAAGGCGCGCTGCAGCGGCGCCGCGACCGCGACGCGTACTTGCTCCGGCGGAAGGTTGCCGGCGTCTGCGACGACGTCGATACGCGCGAACGACATGTCGGGAAAGATTGAGGCGGGCGTCGCGGTGTACGCCCAGACACCGAGCAGTGCCAAAATCGCCACCAGGAACGCAAGCGTCTTCTGGTGGCGCAGGCCGAGCATTGCGAGGTTCAAACGTTAATCCGGATTCTTGCCCTCAACGTTGTTTTCCAAAACTTTTCCCGTTTTGGCATCGACGCCGACTTCGCGCGTCTTGCCGTGCCAACGGATATCGAAGCTGTAGCGCAAACCGCTGCCGCCCTTTTCCGTCTCCAATTCCTGCCCGACGACTTTACCGCCGGGCAAGCCTTTAAGTGCAATCGCGCGCGCAGCAGGCATGGTGATTTTCGCTTGGTGCGCCAGCTGTTGCTGGGTAGGGGCGGCGGCGGCAACGCCTCCACTAAGGGCGACGGCCAGCAGGGAGCCGGCGATGTTTCTAAACGTCATGCCCCTACCGTACCCGCTGAATATGACTGCAAGATGAACGTCAGATGGCCGGGAATCGCAGTTTGACTTCGGCGCCTGCAGCATTCGCGAGCGTCATCGTGCCGCCGCAGGATTCGACAATAGCCTTCGCAATGGCAAGACCGAGTCCGCTGCCCGCTCGCGACCGCCCCGTTTCATCGCGCCAGAAGCGTTCGTCAGCATGCTCGAGCGCTTCGGATGAAAAGCCGGGGCCGTTGTCGGAGACCGTCAACTCGGCGGCGCTGCCCAACGCCGTAACGAGGAAGGTAATGCGGCCGCCGTGCGGTGCATACGACACCGCGTTATGCGCGATAGCGAGAACTGCGCGCTCCAGGCTTTCGCGCTCCGCATTGACGATCGCATGGTTGCCCAACACCTCGAGCCGCGCAGCTTTCGCGGTGGCTGTCGGTGCAAGCCGCGCGGCGACGTCGCGCGCAAGCGCCAAAAGATCGATGTGCTGCACGCGGGCCCGCCCCTGCGCGCGTACCGCCAGCAAGAGATCGCCGATAAGCGACTCGATACGGTCGGCCTCATCAGCGATCGTTTGGAGCGCCGTCCGGTATTCGCTGCGCCGGCGATCGCCGCGCAACGCGAGATCGGCTTCAGCCCGTATCACCGCAAGCGGCGCGCGCAGTTCATGCGATGCATCGGCGGTAAAACGGCGTTGACGCGAAAAGGCGTCCTCCAGCGCGCGTCTGGTCACCGCGCTGCCGGCTAGGACGGCCAACAGCGAAATCACGAGCGACACCGCTGCAAACGCGAATGCAGCGCCGCGATCCGTTTCGTCGATCCAATCGCTATCGCGCCACGTGATGACCGTTGCGACGCGGCGCGCGTCCCGCGCGAGCGGCATAACGAATGCGCGTGCTTCCCGTTGGCCCTTGCCCGTCGAATAGTATGCCTCGCGATGCGACGGCAGCGCGAGCATTTCGGGCGGCGGTTTCGACGCGCTCGAAAGGCGCACGTTCCCCGACGAATCGAGGACCAAGGCGTTATCGCCGGTGCTCGTGAGCGTCAGAAATTGCCGCCGATCGTCTGGATCAGCCACGATACGGCCGTTTTGAATATCGACGACCGCCGATGCCGCGCGCGCCTCGCCGCTAAGCCGCGCGTCCATCGACGAACGCAGCGTTCGATCGATCGCCACGACGGCGGCGAACGCAAAGATCAGCAGCGCCGCGAAGATCACGAGCGCATAGAAAGCGGCGAGCCGCGAGCGAACCGTCATTGCGGCCCGAACCGGTATCCCGCCCCGCGCACGGTGTGCAGCAGCTGCGTCTCGCCGCCGGCGGTGAGCTTCGAGCGAAGCCTGCTGACGTACACGTCCACCACGTTCGATGTCGTGTCGCTTTCCCGATCGAAGAGCGCGTCTTCGATCATCGTGCGCAGCACGACCCGGCCGGCGTTGCGCATGAAATATTCGAGGAATGCGCCCTCACGTGCAGTCAGCTCGATCGTGCGCCCGCTGCGCTGCGTCAAACGGCTGCGCAGGTCGAACGTCAGATCCTCGCACCGCAACTGCGCGTCGAGCGATTCCTGGGTCTGACGGCGCACGATGCTGCGCAGACGCGCTTCCAACTCACCGAACACGAAGGGCTTACGCAAATAATCGTTGGCGCCGGCATCGAGCCCCTCGACGACGTCGCCGGCCGTGTCGCGCGAGGTAAGAATCAAAACCGGCGTGCGGACGTTCTTCGCGCGAAGCGCGCGCACGACGCTCAGGCCGTCGCGTTTAGGAAGATTCACGTCCAGCACGATCGCATCGTAGCCGCCGCCTCTCGCCCACTCCTCGCCGGCCTCGCCGTCGGTCGCAACGTCGACGACGTGACCCGTTTCGGACAAGCCTCGCCGCAGGACGTCGCACAGGCGCGCGTCGTCTTCAACGACGAGAAGGTGCATCGCTCCAACGCAGTAGTGCGAGTGCCGCCTGCGCCTGCGCAATCTCCGCTTCAGTAACCGGCCCTTCAAAGAGCATCGTGAAATGGCCCATCTTCCGCCGGTCCACCGCGTGCTTTTTACCGTACATATGCAACTCGAGCGCCGGATATTTCAACAGATCGCCCGTGCCCTGTAAGATGTCACCGGTACCGGCGCCCAGAATATTGACCATGATCGCGTTGCGCAGCAGTTGGGGCTGCGCGGGCGGAAGTCCGCAGATGGCGCGAATGTGCTGCTCGTACTGCGAACACGGCGTTGCATCCATCGTATAGTGTCCGCTGTTGTGCGGGCGCGGAGCGATTTCGTTCACCAGCAGCGTTCCGTCGATCATGGCAAAAAACTCGACACAGAACGTCCCCACGATCTGCAGCGCTTGGGCGATTTTCGCAGCATGCGCTTGCGCGAGCCGCTGCGTCTGGCCGCTTGCGCGAGCGGGTACGATCGACATGGAAAGAATGCCGCGATCGTGCACGTTTTCCGCCGGCGCATAACTGACGATCTCGTCTTTGGCGTTGCGCGTGCAGATGACGCTGATCTCTCGTTCGAAGTCGACGAAACGCTCCCAAATAAGCGGAGCGCCTTCAGCTTGCTGTAGTGCACGTTGCACTGACACCGCGTCGTGAAGGCGCCACTGCCCTTTGCCGTCGTAGCCGCCACGCACGGTCTTCAGTACTGCCGGAAAACCGACGTTCTGAGCCGCCTGCGCCGCATCGCGCTCACTCTGCACCGGTGCAAACGGCGCAACGGGAATGCCGAGTTCGCAAACAAACGTCTTCTCGCGCAGGCGGTTTTGCGTGATGGCAAGCACCGAGCTGGCCGGCGTCACGGGAAAGCCGTTGGCTTCCAGATGGCGCACGGAGTCGATCGCGATGTTCTCGAATTCGTACGTGACGACGTCGCTGCGTTTTCCTAAATCTTCGATGGCCAGGAGGTCGTCGTAGGCGGCCACGATTTGCTCGTCGGCTACCTGCCCGCAAGGCGATCGCGGCTGCGGGTCGAGCACGATGACATCGTAGCCCATGCGCTTAGCGTCGAGCGCAAACATGCGGCCCAGCTGGCCGCCGCCGATGACGCCGATCGTTTGAATCACGCTTTAAAGTTTTATCGACGTGACGTCGTCATGCATGCGCCGCACGAATTGCTCTAAACGCGCCGACAATGCCGCGTCGGTCAGCGCAAGGATGCGCGCGGCGAGCAATGCGGCGTTCGCGGCGTTGCCGATTGCGACCGTCGCCACGGGAACGCCGCGCGGCATCTGCGCAATCGAGAGCAGGGAATCTAAGCCGCCGAGCGCTTTTGTGGGCACGGGCACGCCGATAACGGGCAGCAGCGTCTTTGATGCGGTCATACCGGGCAAGTGGGCGGCGCCGCCGGCACCGGCGATCAGGACTTTCAAGCCGCGAGCCGACGCGGTTTGCGCGTAGTCGAACATTTCTTGCGGCGTGCGGTGCGCCGAGACCACGCGCATTTCGTACGGAATCGCCAACGTTTCGAGCATATCGCGCGCGGCGGTCATCGTTTCCATATCCGAGACGCTGCCCATGATGACGCCGACAAGCGGCGCTTGAGATTCGGCCATGGCAGATTTTTTGCGGGAATGCGGGGAAAAAGCCCTGCATGGACCGATTTCTGCTGGGCGTGAACTATTGGCCGCGCCGCAGCGCCATGTATATGTGGCAGCGCTTCGATTTGGGCGAGATACGCGAGGACTTGAGCCGGATGCGATCGCTCGGCCTGCACGTCGTGCGGTTCTTCATCATGTGGGACGACTTCGAACCGCACGCCGGCGTGATGAATGCGCCGATGCTGCGCCGCTTCGGCGCGGTCATGGACGCCGTTGCCGCCGCAGGCCTTACGGCCATGCCGACGTTCTTCACCGGTCACATGAGCGGGATCAACTACTTGCCGGCGTGGGCGCTCGATCGCGCGCGGCCGCATGGCCGCTTTCGCACGTTCTCGCGGGGGATGCAGCAGCTGCCGTGGGGCGCCGGCGATTTTTATCAAGGCGAACTGTTCCAGCATGCCCGCGCGCACGTTCGCGCGGTTGCGCAGCGCGCACGCGAACACCCTGGTCTGTATCGTTGGGATCTCGGCAATGAATTCAGCAATGTACGCAGCGCGCCTTCGCCGAAGGCGGCTGCCGCGTGGTCGCGCACGCTGGCGCGCGATCTGCGCGAGTGCTCCGGCGTTGGTGCATGCGCCGGCACGCATGGAGAGGATCTCACCGAAGACCGCGGCATCCGGCCATCGTCCTTTTGCGAGCCGCTCGATTTTGCGGTGATGCATGGGTATTCGGTCTACAGCGCCTTCGCGCGCAGCCGCACGGATCCCGAAGTGGTGCCGTTTCTTTGCCAAGTGATGCAGTCGCTCTCCGGCAAGCCCGTGCTCTTCAACGAGTTCGGCAATCCGACATGTCCGCCGGGCACCGTTTCACCGTTCGACCGCGTGCCGCTGCCGGGCGAGCCGCCGCCCGAACCGGCGCATCTGCCCGAAAATGCGGCGCCGTACGCGTGTTTAACCGAAGAGGAGATGGCGCGCTACTGTTACGGCGTCCTGCATCGGCTGCAGCGCCGCGGCGCTCTTGGCGCCTTTTGGTGGAACTGGGCGGATTACGCCGATACGCTCAAAGAAACGCCGCCCTTCGATCGCGCCCCGCACGAGCTCTCGTTCGGGATCATCCGCAACGATGGTTCGTACAAGCCGGTCGCCCTCACGCTGCAGCGATTCGCGCGCGAGCAGCGCGCCGTTGTACCGCCACCGGAACCCATAGCGCTTGAAAGCGAGTGGTATGCGCATCCCGACAAGGCCTATCAGCGGGCGATGTATGATCAATATCTTGCAATGAATGGCAGCGCGCATGTCTGAGCGTAACGTTATCGTTATTACCGGTGCAGGTTCGGGCATCGGCAAAGAGCTGGCGCTCCAAGCGGCGCGCAAAGGGTACGCCGTGATTGCCGTGACCAAACATGCGCCGCATTTGGACGATCTCGTTGCGGAAGTCGTGAACGACGGCGGCACGTGCGTTCCGCTCGCGCTCGACATCACCGCAACCGATGCGCCTGCGCGCATCGTCAGCGCTGCGCAGCAGCGTTTCGGCCGCCTCGACGTCATCATCAACAACGCCGGCTTCGCGACGGCGGGCCGTTTGCTCGATCAAACGCAAGCGCAAATCGACGAGCAGTGGCAAGTGCATTTCGCCGCTCCGCTGCGCATCATGCGCGCAGCGTGGGAGATGCTGCAGCGCAGCAAAGGGCAGGTGTTTTTCACCGGTTCGGGCCTTGCGCGCGTGCCTTCGCCGTACTACGGCGCGTATTGCGCGGCAAAGGCCGCGGTGCGAGCCGGCGTCACGCAGTTGGGGCGTGAGATCCGCGGCAGCGGCGTTGCGGTCACGTACATCGACCCCGGTTCCGTGAGGACGAATTTCGCAAGCGTTGCCGGGATTGCGACGATGGGGCCGTCGTGGGTGCCCGCAAAACCCGCCGACGTCGCGCGCGTGATTCTGCGCGCGATTCAAACGCGGCCCCGCCGCGTGAACGGCGTGTGGTGGCATACGCTCTTCGCAATGCTGGGCGAGTGGTTCCCGGGGATGACCGACAACTCGATGAAAAACGCGCCGCCGCCGCCCGTCGCACCCGCACCGGTTGAGGCTCCGACCGAAGCGCCGCAGCCCTCGCCGCTTCCGCAGCCCGAGCCGCAGCCGGAGCAATCGGACTTCGAACGCGCGCTCGACCCGGTCTCACGCCGCTTGGAACGCGTCAAACTTCCGAAAGCGTTTCTCGGCGAACTTCTGCGCCGCGGCTCCGACGTGCATTTGAGCGAAGCCGCAATGCGCTGGGCCGGAATGCCGAACAAAAACGAGCGAGCGGCCCTGGCCGAAGCGCTCGACGCCCTAGCGCAGAACGGTTTTTTGGAGCAAACCGGCGAGGAGACTTGGCGCGTTCTACGCTCGCCCGTGTAGTTGCTTCGCGCCGAGTACGATAAAGAACAGGAGCGTTGCGGCAAGCACGATCGTCGCGCCGCTCGAGCTCTGCAAGAAGTATGAGGCGTACAACCCGCCCAGCGCGCAGATCGCGCCGAAGAGCGCCGCAAACGCCATCATGTAGTGAAAGCGGTTCGTGAGTTGCTGCGCCGCAGCGGCAGGCGTGACCAGCAGCGCGGCAA
>JBHEMM010000013.1:60186-60593 GCA_046262595.1 Vulcanimicrobiaceae bacterium | reverse complement strand
CGCGTGGATCGAAGACAACCGGCGGCTCGTCGACAAACTCAGCGGCGGCCGCTTGGGCTACGTGTATCTGCCCGACACCGCATACGGCGGATTCACGAACTTCAACCGCTACTTCTTTGCGCAAGTCGACAAGCAGGGCGTCATTCTGGACGAGCGGTTCAATCACGGCGGCCAGATCGCGGATTACATCATTGACATGCTCAGCCGTAAACCGATGAGTATTACCGTGCCGCGCGACGGAAAAATAGCGCTCGATCCGCCGCTGGCGATCTACGGCCCGAAGGTCATGATCATCAACCAGTACGCCGGTTCGGGCGGCGATGCGATGCCCTGGTACTTCCGGAAAGCCAAACTTGGCCCGCTGGTCGGCGTGCGCACGTGGGGCGGTTTAGTGGGCATCGGCGGTT
>JBHEMM010000013.1:52838-60176 GCA_046262595.1 Vulcanimicrobiaceae bacterium | reverse complement strand
CCCGCCGTTGATGGACGACGGATCGGTCATGGCGCCGCGCATCGCGATCGGCGGCCTGCACGGGAAGTGGGAAGTCGAAGGCGAGGGGATTGCGCCGGACATCGACGTGTGGGCCGATCCGAAAGCGTACCGCGCAGGCCGCGATCCGCAGCTTGAAACCGCGATCGACACCGCCCTACGCCTACTGCGCGAGCATCCGCCGCAAAAGTTCAAGCCCCCGGCGTATCCGAATCACCACCCGATGATTCCTTAAAACGAAAGCTTACTTCTGACTCCGTCCTGCGGCCAGAAGCCGAAGACCGCGCGCCCGGGTTCCAGATCCCAGAACCGGGTCGCGTTGTCTCCGACGCCGTAAACGACGGCGTAGGCCACCCGCACGCTCAGAATCTTTTCCACGAGCGCCGCAAAATCGCGGTGCGACATCCACGTCGCGGCGTAGCGTTTGAATTTCTCCTCGTCCGTAAGCTTCAGCCATCCGCTCGATTCGCGCACCGACTCATCGCGCGGATCGTCCGCCTGGGTAATCGACCCGATACGGATGCACGACACCTGCAGGCTATATCGATCGCTGTAATAGCGCCCGAGCACCTCGCCGAACGCTTTCCATACGCCATACAAACCGTCAGGGCGGTACGGATCGTCCGTGCCGATCACACGCCCAAACCCAGGTTCGTAAATCGCGGGTGCATTTTGCACTTCATTCATCCCGACGCAGTGGTTTGAACTGGCGAAGATGATGCGCTTCGCGCCGGCGCGCCGCGCGGCTTCGTACACGTTATACGTGCCGCCGATGTTCACGCCGTAGACGGTTTCCCAATCTAAATCCACGGCGACGACGCCGGCTAAATGGATCACGGTTTCACAGCCCGCGAATGCGCGCAGCATGGCACCAAAATCGCGCACGTCCGCATGCACGCCGGGCCCGTGCAGGTCGATGCGTACGACGTCGTGGCGTTTTTCGAGCGCTTCGCAAAGACGCGAGCCGATCGTTCCGTTCGCTCCGGTAACTGCAATTGTAGCCATAAGCGGGCCTTCGACCGGCTTCGCGGAAAACCAGCCGGCAGCGTTTAGACCTGCGGCTTCAGCTGCATCACGCGAATCGAGCCGTGCTTGACCTCGATGTCGATGGAGCGCGGACCGCCGCCGTTGATCGAGGCGTCGATCGTCTCGCTTTGCCCGTGAGAAGTTCCGGTCAGGTCAAAGTCGCTGAAGACTGTTCCGTCGGCGGTATGCATGCGCACGCGCGCTTTGGCGTACTGGTTCACGTACACTTCCACGTTACCGGCGCCGGTGCTGAAATGCAGCGTTCCGGGCCACGTATCGGAGGCGAAGATCGCGCTGATGCTGCCGCGCCCCGCCGATGCGCTGCCATACGCCGGAATAAGCATTTTGATGTCGCCGTCGTCCGTGTGCGCGTTCACGATGCCTTCGTAATCCTGCACGCCGATGTTTCCTCGCATCGTGCTAAGGTCCAGGGCGGTGGCCTTCGGCGCGCGTACCAGAAAGCGGACCCCCGGAGCGCGCGCTTGCGCGCGTACGAGCAGGCGCGATACGGAAACGTCGACGTCGTGCGCCGTAGCCGCGTACGCGTCCACGGAAAAGCGGTCCGCCGGACCGCCGCGCGCAGGCGCGTACGCGTTCACGTCTCCCGTCAAGTTGCGAACGACGATCGAGCCGCCGGGCTGCAGGATGCCGCTGCGCTTGAGCGCCGGCGCGCCCGAACCGCATGAAGCGAGTCCCGCGCAGAGCATGGCCGGAAGAAGAAGCCGTTTCACCCGTTCTTCTTAGGGTTTCGACGCGGCGTTCGCCTGTTTGGCGCCGCGTTTGCACAAGTATTAGCTGCGGCATGGCGCGGGTATTTGTGCATGCACACATGGAGACTGCAGCTAAACGCCCCCTCAAGGACGATCAAGCGGCCCCGGGCAGCTGGAGCTGGCTCAAGGAATGGACCGGCTATTTGGTCACACTGCTGCCGTACGTTTCGGCGGGCATCGTGCTGATCAACAGTATACCGATCCTCGTCAAAGGCGCGATCCTATTCGTTTTTGCCGCCGTGGTACTGGCCATCCGCGTCCTGCACGAGAAGGCCGGAATCGAAGTCACCGGCCCGAAGCAAAAGGCGAAGCGGCCGCATGCAGGCTGAGCGAGAGCACGGGTTGCCGAAAAACGTTGCCGCGATGCTCAGCCCTGCCCGTTCGACCGTCCGCTGCGCGGGTGCGCCTCGTCGTACGCTTCTCGGATGTGCGAAAGCGTTACTTTGGAATAGATCTGCGTCGTTGCGACGCTCTCGTGTCCAAGCAGCTCCTTGATCGTCATGATGTCCACGCCGCGCTGGTGCAGATGCGTTGCGAAACTATGGCGCATCGTGTGGGGGGTGATTTTACCTTCCAGGCCGCTGAGTTTCACGAACAGCCGAAAAATGTTGCCGACTTGCGGATAGCTCAGGCGGTGGCCGAGACGGCTCACGAGCAGCGCGCCGTCGCTGCTCGGCGGACGCACCGCAAGATAGCGCTGCAGCGCCTCACCGGCGAACGCGTTGAACATGACGAAGCGCTCTTTGTTGCCCTTTCCGACGACGCGAATCGTGCGCTGATCGAAGTCGATGTCCGAGAGGTCGATGCCGACGAGCTCGGCGCGCCGGATGCCGGTGGCATAGAGCAGCTCCAAGATCGCCGCATCGCGCCGCCGCTGCCACTCGGGCGTGCCGGCGGCGCCTTTGGTGCTCAAGAGGCGTTCGGTATCCTTAATGGATATCGCCTTGGGCAGGCGCCCGGGCAATTTCACCATGCCGATGTCCACGACCGGATTGTCGCCGCGCAAATTCTCGCGCTTTGCGAACTTATAGAATGCACGCAGCGCCGCGACCCGGCGCCGCACTGCCGCCGCGCTCAGGCGCCGGCGCGTCATGTCGATGAGAAAGCGGCGGATGTTCGACGTGCTGGCTTCGAGAAGCACACGGTCCGGCGCCGCCTCGCCGTCCACGAAAGCGGCGAAAAGTTTTAAATCGCCCAGATACTCGGCCGCCGTCCGATCGGAACGGCGCAGCTCGAGCAGCAGGTACTCGCTGAAGGCGCGCAAACCGGGCCAATCGGGTTCAGTTGCCTCACGCAGGCCCTTCATCCGCAGCCTCCTATACTATCGCAAATATTTGTTTGTGATTATACGGTGGAAGTGGACATCCCTGTGGACACGTCTGCCGTCTTCCGCATCTCTTCGGCCTGCGAAAACCGGCGCTTGGAGGCTGGGCGCCGCGCAGATGCGTAATCATCGCCGAATTGTGCTCACGCGCATAACGCCGGTTTCGACGCCTCCCCAGGCCAACCCATCATCCTGACGATCGCCATCGCCGTTGTTGCCTTCGGCGCGATCTTGCTGCGGCCGCGGCATGTTGCGGAGTGGATCATCGCATGCGCCGGTGCCGCAGCGCTCGTTTTGTGCGGCGCGCTCGCTCCGGCTGCGGCGGCGAGCGCCGTCCTTGAGGGATGGAACGTCTACTTTTTTCTGGCCGGCATGATCGCGCTTGCCGAGATCGCGCGAAGCCAAGGCGTCTTCGACTGGATAGCCTCGGCCATGGAGCGCGCCGGCAAAGGCAGCGGCGCCCGGCTGTTCGTCATCGTGTATCTCGCGGGCGTAGCGGTGACCGCGCTGCTGTCAAACGACGGAACCGTCCTTCTCCTCACGCCGGTGGCGATTGCGTTGGCACGCCGGTCCGGACAGCCGCCGCTGCCTTACGCGTTCGCGTGCGTTTTCGTGGCGAATGCCGCGAGTTTCGTTCTGCCGATCAGCAATCCGGCGAACCTCGTGGTCTTCGCGCAACTGCCGCCGCTCGGCACATGGCTTGCGTCGTTCGCTCTCTCATCCGCAGCGGCGATCGCTGCTACGGGCGCGATCTTGTACGCGGTTTTTCGTTCTTCGTTCGTGCGCGCCCCGAACACCCCGTTCGCGCCCGCGGCGCTCAACCGCCAAGGGAAAGCCGCATTCGTGACCGTTTCGGTCTCGTGCGCGCTGCTGGTCGCGGCGGCTGCGTACCGGTTTCCCCTCGGCATCGCTGCGGCTGCGTGCGCGGCGGGCTCGCTTTTGTGCGTTACGCTGGCCGCGCGAGGACTCGAACCGCTGCGTGCGGCGCTTCGCCATGGCACGTGGTCGATCGTGCCCTTAGTGGCTGCGCTTTTCGTCATCATTCGGGCGCTGCTTAGCCTGCATATACCGTTGCCGCACGAAGGTCCGCCGCTGGTAACGGGGTTTGCCGTCGCGCTTGCCGCGAACGCCCTGAACAATTTGCCCGCAGCAGTCCTCGCGCATTACGCTTTGGGCGGCAGCCACAGCGCGCTCATCGGAATCGACCTCGGACCCAACGTCGCCATAACCGGTTCGCTGGCAACGATTCTTTGGATCGCCATTCTCCGAGCGAACGGAATAACGATGACGGCGTGGCGGTTTTTTAAACTTGGACTCTTGGTCGGGGTTGCGGCGCTCGCGCTCAGCCTCGCCCTCGCACGATAACCGCTTGCCACGTTTTGATTTCCGTAACTGCGCACTGCGGCAGCGCCTGCCTGAGTGCCCTGCGCTCCAGCGCCCGGATGCAACGTGATTTGCCGACGGCCGTGTGGAAGAAAGCAGTATCCCCTCCACCTTGAATAGCGAGTAAAGGTAAAACAGCCGGCGTCAAAAAGGCGCCGGCTGTTTTCTGCGGCGGCTCGCGCATCGGGCGCTTAGCTGACGTAGCTGATGTTGACCGGAAAGCCGGCTTTCTGCGCGCGCTCCAGGACCGCGAATACCGCGTCGAGCTCATCTTCGATCGCGACGATCTCCCGCGCGCTTACGCCGACGGCCGCCGCGTTTTCCCACAGAATGCGCCGCGCAGCTTCCAGTGCAGCCTTCACGCGCTGCGGCGTCGATTCGAGCACGGGCCAATCGTCCAGCGACGAGGCCGGCACGACGCGCCAGCCGCGTCCCCATTGGAGCTCCTCATCCTCGAAGAAGGCATGCGGGATTGCAGCGAGCAGATCAAGCGCTTCGCGCTCGTCGGCGCGCAAATGCAGGTCGGCTTCCGCTAAGCGCACGATGTACCGGAAAAACGAAGCGTTGCCGACAGTGTACGTGCCGGCCGGCGATGCGACGCTAATGTGCACCGGCGATCCGGACTGCTCGCCGCTCGTAAGATGCACCTCAGCGAGCCAAATCGAACGGCACGCTCAGCTCGGCCGCGAGTTTCTCCAAGCCATCCCAGACTTTGACGTGCACCGGAACGCCGTGCGTGCGGTGATGGCGCGTATTTTCGAATTCCGGCTCGCCGGCGACGTAAATCCGATCGTGCCCGGGAGCTTTCTCGCTGTCTTTAAACGCGCGCAGCTGGCGATCCATATCGGCTTTGAATGCTGCGGCATCGCGAAACGCATCGACGCGGAACGCGCCGAACCAATGGGAGATCGCGCCTTCCATCGTGTCGTTTACGAGCGGCAGCCCCGTGCCGAACTTTCCGCCCGAGAGAACGCCGCACAGAATGTCGACCAGCATTCCCAAACCGTAGCCTTTGTGGCCCCCATTGTCCGTACCGTAGCCGCCGAGCGGCAACAGTGCGCCGCGCAATGCCTCGTCGGGATCGGTCGTGGGGTGGCCTTGCGCGTCGATGGCCCATCCTTCTTTAAGCGGCAGACCTTTGCGCTTATACACTTCGAGCTTTCCTTTGGGAACCGTCGTCGTCGCGAAATCTAAAACGAAAGCCGGTTCCTTATCCGCCGGGATTGCGTAGGCAAGCGGATTGGTGCCAAGCATCACCTCTTTACCGAAGGTCGGCGCGCCGTAACGCACCGAGTTCGTGGACGCCATGCCGATCATGTCGTGCTCGAGTGCAAGCATCGCATAGTAGCCGGCGATGCCGAAATGGTTCGAGTTGCGCACGGCGCCGAACGCCGCGCCCGTTTTGCGCGCCTTTTCAAGAACGCTTTGCATCGCGATCTTTGCGACAGGGTGGCCGAGCCCGTTGCCGGCATCGTACAGCACCGACGTGTCGGTTTCGCGCACGGTTTCGTACTTCGGCCGCGCTTGCAGCTTGCCGGCGCGGATGCGGCTCACGTAATACGACTCCAAACGCGCGATGCCATGCGATTCGACGCCGCGCAAGTCCGCCGCGGTGAGAACATCGGCAACCACGGCGGCGTGCTCGGCCGCGACATCGACCTTCTGCAGAACGGCAGAAATAAAGCCTTGGAGCTGCTGCTCGGTTGAAAGCCGGTATTCGGCGGTGGCGGCGTCAGCCAAAAACTTCTTCTCCTTGCCGTGTGGCGCTTTTGTGTTCTTTACCGGAGGGTGAAATGCTTGTGGTTTTTCCGGGTCGAACTGGCGTTTTCATGATCGAGGCCTCGGAATACAACAAATGCGTGCGGTGCGGCCTGTGCCTGCCGACTTGCCCCACATATTTGGAAACTATGACAGAAACGTCCGGTCCGCGCGGCAGAATTAGTCTGATACGTTCGGTGGATCGAGGTGAGTTGGACGTGCTTTCTGCGGGCTTCGTTCATCAGATGTCGGAATGCTTGGATTGCCGCGCTTGCTCTGCGGTCTGTCCCAGCGGCGTGCAGTACGGTACGCTCGTCGAGGGCGCTCGCGCGCGCATCGAGGCCGCAAAGGAGCCGGCCCGCGCGCCGGCCGCTTCTCTGGGCCGCCTGCTGGTGTTCCGCGTCCTTTTCGGCCACTTGTGGCTCATGCGCGCGCTTGCCGCGCTGCTGCGTTTCGCGCAATGGAGCGGGCTGCAGGCGGGCGCGAGGCGTCTGGGCGTGCTTCGCCTGTTCGGCCTTGCTCAGGCTGAAGCGTTGGCGCCGCCGCTTTCAAAACGCCCATTCGTGCCGCGCGGGCAGCGCTTCGAAGCGGCCGCCGCACGCGGCATGGTGATGCTGCACACGGGTTGCATCATGCAAGTCGCCTTTGCAGCGTGGCACGAAGCGACCGTGCGCGTTGTGCAGCGCAACGGCTTCACCGTGGTTGTGCCTGCCGATCAAGGCTGCTGCGGAGCAATCGCCGTTCACGCAGGCGAACCGAAGACGGCGCGCGCATTTGCGCGCAAAAATATCGCGGCATTCGAACGTTCGGGCGCGCAGACGTATATCGTCAACGCGGCAGGGTGCGGCTCTGCACTCAAAGAGTACGGACACCTGCTTAAAGACGACCCGCGTTGGGCGCAGCGTGCGCAGGCATTCTCCTCAAAGGTCCGCGACGTGCTCGAGTTCCTGGACGAAGGTGATGACGTCGCCGCCGGCGCCGCAGCCGAAGCAGTGGTAGTAACCCTGCTCGGGGCTCACCGAGAACGACGGCGTCTTCTCGTCGTGGAACGGGCACAGA
>JBHEMM010000013.1:45954-52828 GCA_046262595.1 Vulcanimicrobiaceae bacterium | reverse complement strand
TGCGCGATGCGCCCGCCGCGCTCGCCGCAACGGTGACGGTGCAGGACGCATGTCACCTTGCTCACGCACAGCGCATTACGGCCGCGCCACGACGGTTGCTCGCGCAGATTCCGGGAATCACGATCAACGAAATGAACGAAAGTTCCATCTGCTGCGGAAGCGCCGGCATCTATAATCTCACGCAGCCCGAAATGGCCGGACGGCTGGGGGAACGCAAAGCGGCGAATGTGGTACAGGCCGACGCCGACATCGTGGCTACTTCGAATCCCGGCTGCGCCATGCAGTTAAAGGCGCACCTGCGCCGCGCGGGCAGCGCAACGCGCGTCAAGCACGTCATCGAAGTGCTCGACGACGCGTACCGGCGTTAGAACGCCGCGGAGAGACGCTCTTCGCCGTTGAGCGCCGCCGCCACCGATTTGTAGACGGCAAGGACTTGCATCAAGCCGGTAATGGTCAGCAAGCGCAGGATGGGCCCCTCGTTGACGATCAAGCGGACGCGGCCGCCGTTCTCGAGCGCGCGGCGGTGCGCTCCGATGAGCGCGCCTAGTCCCGTCGAATCGAGAAACTCCAGTTGCGAGCAATCGACGATAATGTCGTGCTTGCCGTCGTCGGCGGCCTCCAAAAGCGCAGCGCGCAGCGAAGGTGCTGTGGCTAAATCAAGGGTGCCGCCCAGGCGGTACACGATGGCGTCGCCGTCGTGTTCGGTTGTGATCTCGACGGATAAGGCGTCTTGCGGCATAGTCTCTCCTCCCCTTACGTTTCCACGGTAGTACGGCGCGCGAGCAATGTTTCTTGCCGCTCGTCCCACCGCCAGTGCGACTGCGTGCGCAGATGCACGCCGCCGATCCAGCGATCCAACGGTTGTTGTTCGAGCCAGTCGGCGTCACCCGCTATGATCCGCCGGCCCAGAACGGTTACTTCATATCCCAAATCCAGCGGAACGAGCAGCGGCGCAGGCGGTGAGCAGAGGTCGTCGATCGTTGCGAACGAGGCGCTGTCGGCCAAAAACGAAGCTTCTTCACGCGATTGCGATCGGGCGAAAATCTCTTCTTTTTTGCGTGCGCCTTGCGCGCATGCGTCGAGGACCTGTTTCTGGGTCCGCGAGAGGCCCGTATCGAGCGCCGGATATTCTTCGCACAGCCGGCGCAGGCCGTCGCGCATGAACGGCAGGCCGGGATACTTCTCATCCGCAGCGGCAAGGAGCATGTGCGGATCCGCAGCGGTGAAAGCGCTCCAAGCCTTGGCCGCACCCTGCTCCGTCGCCGCCGTCACGAATTTGCGTTTCGGATACAGCGCCATGAGTTCATCGGCCGTCAACAATCCGAGATAGTGATCCGACTGGACGAGCTCGACGCGGCCCGCACCGATTCCGGCCGCACGAAGCGCACCGAGCACCTGCAGGAGCTGCAACTGATCGTAGAGATCGTGCTCGAACCATAAGACGATCTCATCGAAGCGCGCGGCTTGACGCACGGTCGCATCGCGCTTTTCAAAATCGTGGTTGATCTTGATCGGATTTCCGTAACCGCGGGAAATCAAATAGTTCGCGCGAACGCGGCTCATCTGTTCGACGCTCAGGCCGGCAGGCACCGGCCCTTCATGAAGCACGTCGCGCCACGCGACATGCGTCCCAAGCAGCCCGCACTTTTTCCACAAATACAGGACCGAGTCGCCGTTCGTGATATGCAGCCCGTTGACGCTCACGCTACTTTGCGACGATGATCGTCACGTCGTTTGCGCGTTGCGCCGGCACGGCGAACGCCAGCACGCAAAAAGCGGCGGCGATCGATAAAAGCTTACGCATGCACGCGAAGTTCCGGCGCGGAGGGTGGACCCCTTGCAGAGAAAAAAACCCGTCGTAAAGACGGGTTCTTCTATTACTGGGGCGGCTGGATTCGAACCAACGAATGGCGGATTCAAAGCCCGCTGCCTTACCGCTTGGCGACGCCCCATCGAGCCGGGTAGTGCGGACGTTTTCTTTACCCTTTGAGCGCGAACGTCTCCCCCCGGGAAGCCCGTTTACTGTACTGCACCGCCGCGCGCAGCCATGCGACGAAAAGCGCCGCATCGAGCGCGAGGGCCACGGCGTAAATGACGATCGTCGCGGCGATCGTGCCCAGCAGCAGCGACGCCAAAAGCGGCCAGCAAAGCGCGGCGAGCGCAATGGCGGCCCAACGGTTCCCAAAACGCGCCGCTTGGCGTACCTGCATGCGGTACCAAGACGAAGCCGGCTCGCGTGCGGCGAATTGCTCGTACAGCGCGGCCGGCCAAATGAGATAACCGATGGCGGCGCGGCGCTGTTCGCCGGCCGCCCGTTCGTCGTGAGCGGAGTTCAGCGCGAAGCGATAACGCGCTTGGCGCCCAGGTAGCGGACGGACCAGTACGAGTCGGAAAGATGGCTGACCATCACGCCGCGGCTCGAACTCGCATGCACGAAGCGTCCGTTGCCCAGGTAGATGCCCACATGCGACGGGCCGGGTTCGTACGTTTGGAAGAACACGAGGTCGCCGGCCTTCATGGTTCCGCGGATGCGGCCGCCGGCGTAGTACTGCGCGTCCGCCGTGCGCGGAATGTTGACCCCCAGCATCGCAAACACGTGCTGCGTGAAGCCCGAACAGTCGAACCCGGACCTGCTCGTGCCTCCGAACACGTAGGGTGTCCCGAGAAAGCGCAGCGCGGCATGCGTCAGGTTCTTGGCGATGGTGGTCGTGCGCGCGAGGATGCGGCTGGCAAATTTGTTCAGGCCGTGCGGCACCTCTTTACGATGCGCTGCCGCGGTCTGCTCGTTGTGGATGAGCCGGGCGGTCCATTGGGCGACATCGGGACTGTCTACGGCCGTTCCGGGGCCGTCGGTTTGGGCGCCGGGCGCAGCGGCGGCCGCGGCGGCCGGCGGCGACGCAGGAAGCGCGGCTGCGGACGGGTCGGCAAGCGCAAATGCATTCGAACCGGCGATGGAAAACGCCAATACCGCAGTGGCTAGAAGATAACGCAAAAACTGCTCCTCTTTCAGAACACTTGCGGGGTTAGTTGACGGGTTCGGACGTGAAAGATCGCCCTAGGGCCGGACCGGCCCACTCACCCCTACCGGATTATCCCCCGCTCCGGGCTGCCCCGGACTCAGTGATTACTTGGCAGGCTAGTTAGCGCCCGGCTGCTTAGCTTCGGACGCATCGCCGTGATTTAAATCCGCGGTTGGGTTTCCCTTCCCCGGATCGACTCACAGGTACTTTCTGTTATCGGCGTCCCGCCCGCAAATACACAGCGGGTGCCTCCAACGCGTCCAAACGTACCACGGAGTGGCCGGGAGCATCACCCCCAGATGTAACAGGAACGGCGCGAATCGGTTAAATTTAGGCGAATTGCATTAAGCGCCGCAAGCAAGCGCGGCTTGGCGGATACGTTCGGCAAGGCCGTGCGCTAGCGCGTCGATGCGCTGCTGATCATCGCCCTCCACCATTACGCGGATAAGCGGTTCGGTGCCCGACGGACGGATCAGCAAACGTCCCGACCCCGCGAGTTCTTCTTCTGCGGCTTTCACCGCAGCCTGAACCCCGGGCGACTGCAAAACATCTTTGCGCGGCGTCTTCACGTTGACCAGCACTTGCGGATACACCGTCATCTCGCTCGCTAATTCGTGCAGCGATCTTTTGCTTCGCATCATGGTGCTGAAGAGCGACACCGCCGTCATGGGGCCATCGCCCGTCGTATTGTTGCGCAAGTCGATGATGTGCCCGGACTGCTCTCCGCCCAAAATATACCCGCCCTCCCGCATGCGCTCGAGCACATACCGGTCGCCGACGGGCGCGCGCAGCAGCGCGATGCCATGCGCGGCGAGCGCCTTCTCCAAACCGATGTTGCTCATGACCGTCGCCACGACGGCATCGCCCCGAAGCTCGCCTCGTTCGTGCAGATCGCGTCCGATCGCCAGCATGATGTGATCGCCGCTCAATGCCGCGCCCGTTTCGTCGACAAACAGCGCGCGATCGGCGTCGCCGTCGAACGCAACGCCGACGGCATGCGTTTCACCCGCCGCGATGAGTTCACGCACGCGCGCCTGCAGTGCGCGCAGATCGGTCGCGCCGCAGTGCACGTTGATGCGTGCGCCGTCCGCTTCGCAATTGATCTCGTGCACGCGGGCCCCCAATTTGCGCAGAGCATACGGCGCGTGTTGATACGCTGCGCCGCATGCGGCATCAACAACCACTGTCAGGCCGCTCAGATCCCCGGCACGCGCATAGAGCTCATCGTAATAATGCTTGCCGAGATGTTGCGCAACCGAAGCGACGCCGATATCCGCGCCGGTTGGCCGCGGCAGATCCTCGGAATGCACAAGCGCTTCGATCTCGTCTTCCAGCGCATCGGAAAGCTTGAATCCGTCCGGACCGAAAAACTTGATTCCGTTATCCGCAATCGGGTTGTGCGAGGCGCTGATCATCACGCCCGCCGCCGCTTTGGTTCGTACGACGATCGTCGCCACGGCAGGCGTCGGGACGATGCCAACGCTCACGACGTCGCGTCCGACGGAGGTTATCCCGGCGGTTATCGCAGCCTCGAGCATGGTTCCCGAGAGGCGGGTGTCGCGTCCGATGACGATCGGGCGGTGGCGATCGCTCATTTTGGCAAGGACGCTCGCCCCCGCGCGCCCGACCGCGAACGCCAGCTGCGGGCTTAACTCGGTGTTCGCCACGCCGCGCACGCCGTCGGTTCCGAAAATACTCATCGCTTCATTACTTCCCTTTAGTGCGCGCTGGCCGGCAAAAAATGCGCCTCCACGCGCACGAGGTTTGGAATCACTTGCACGTCGTGCAGCTCTTCGCCGGCCGAATTGACGGCAACCGGCCGCACCATCCTCGTGAAGTCGCGGCTCGCCGCATCGAGCGGGAATTCGACGCGCACGTTTGCGACCTGGGCCAATTCCTGTGTCGGGCCGCGAACCGTCACCGACGCCGGCGTCATGCTGGAACGGCTCACCACGACGCTGCCGTTACCGGCGTAATGCGCCCCGACGGGAAACGTTTTCTGCTCGATCTTTTCGATCTCGAGCGTGACAGAGGCCGGGCTGAGCGACTGGACGACGATGCTCGGCGCGACGAGTTGCACCGGCACGTTGTAGACACCGGCGCCGCGGTTACCCAAATCGACGACGGCTTTCATCTCGTCCGCTTTGACTTCCGGGTCGCCGCGTTTGGGTTCGACCGTTACGATTGCGGTCCGGTCCGAAAACTTCGCGACGTAGCCGTTACCGGTATTGATCGCGGTAATCGGAACGCTGAACTGCTGATCGAAGCGCGCCGTCACGAACGGATTGTTCGCGAAGCGGAAATACGCCCAGCCGAGAATGGCCAGCACGAGCGAGAGGAGTTTGAGTCCCGCGTTGCGGCGGATTGCGCTGACCATGCTTATGCTTGTTCCGCGTTTTCCTCGGGCGCCCGCGGCGCGCGGATCAAGCGCGAACGCAGATGCGTGACCAGATCGCCGGGCAGCGCGCGCGGTTCGCGCCGCGGACGCGTCGAGGCGACGAGCAGCCGGAACAGTCGCGTTTCTTCTTCGATTGCGCGCGAAAGTTTGCCGTCGCGCGCGACGGAAATGGCGCCGGTCTCTTCGGAGACGACGATGACGACGGCATCGGTCTGCTCGGAAAGGCCTAAAGCTGCACGATGGCGGGTGCCCAGGCGGCGTTCGGCCAGCGACTGTTCGGCGAGCGGCAGAAAACAGCCGGCCGCCTGGACGGTCCGTTCGCGCACGATCACCGCACCGTCGTGCAGCGGCGAGCGCGGAACGAACAAACAGAGCAGCAATTCCGCGCTTAGTTCCGCGTTCAGCGTGGTGCCGCTTTCCATGAATTCCTTGAGGCCCGTCTGCTGCTCGATCACGATCAATGCGCCCGACTTGTTTCGCGAAAGGAGAAACGCCACTTTCGCGAGCGTCGCCATCGCTTTATCCTCCGTGCGTTTGGCCGCATTCTGGTCGCTTTCGCCGAAGCGGAAGAACCCGCCGCGGCCGAGCTGTTCCAGCGCCCGTCGCAGTTCGGGCTGAAAGACGATCGGAAGCGTCACGGCGGCGCCGACGACGATCAGCTGCAGGATGGTCCCGAGCACCAGAAGATGCAGCAAATTCGACAACCCCAGCAGCCCGACTAAAACGAGGACGCCGGTGAGGATCTGCACCGCGCGCGTTCCACGGATCAGCAGCATGAAGTAATAGATGAGGACGCTGGTCGCCAAGATATCGACCACATCCGCCGGCGCGACGTACTGCGTCATGTTACTCCACATGCGCTGCTTCCAATAAGGATTCCAAAATCCGAGAGGCCGCTATTTCCGGTGCCTGAAGACCGCGGCCGGCGATTGCGGCGAGCACATCGTCCGGCAGCGGAGCCAGCATGCGCGTCTTGTGCGTGCCGCCGAACCGGCGCAGCTCGGCATCGATGAGTGAACGCAGCAGTTCGGGGGCGGTGCGCGGCGCGCACTCAACGATCAGAGCGGCGCCGGTGATGCGTGCGGATAAAATGCCCGCGAGACCTCCGGCACCGGCAAGTGCCGTGCGCAGCTGCGGCAAGGCATCGGGAGGCTGAGGTTCAATTGCCAAAGCGAGAATGGCCTCGTCAAACCAGCGCGCTTGGAACCGCAAAGCAAGTTCCGCCGGATCGACCGAGCCGGGAGCTTGCACCAGCACATACGTTCTTCCATATTCGCCGGCGGGTCCGCTGCGCGCGCGCACGCCCTCGTATCCGGCAAGCACTTCGATGCGCTGCCGGGCTTCTTCAGCTTCCGCGTCGATGCGCAGCGTGCGAGACCAAGTCACAGTGAGTGCATCGTTAGCCGCGTGAGTGCAACCTTCCCGGCGCGCGTTGTTTCCGTCGGTAAAAATGCCG
>JBHEMM010000013.1:41854-45944 GCA_046262595.1 Vulcanimicrobiaceae bacterium | reverse complement strand
CTACTGGAACAATCGTGACAAGCTGAGGGAGGTGGCCGCGCGGCAGAGCGCCACAACGCACGGCGCCGCTGAGGCGGTGGGCGCGTGTGTCGCCTATGCCGAGATCCTCGCCGATGCCATTGCCGGAGAACCGCGCAGCTTCGTGCTGCAGCGGCGAACGACAGAGGGGCGCGCAAAAACGATGGCGGCGAACGTCGACACGATCGTCACCGTCGTTCCGCTGGCCGACCCGCCGCCGCGCCTGCTCATTCTCGATCAACTGCTCGCCTTTGCGGAACTTGAATCGATTGAGGCGGTCCTGCTTTTCACGAAACCCGACTTAGCGCAGCCCGGCGCGGCCGAAGCACTAACGGCCATCTACACCGCATTGGGTTATCAGACGATCGTTGTGAATCCCAAACGGGGCGACAATGTCGATGCGCTGCGCGCTGCGCTCGAGCAGCGGCACGCTTTGCTTGCCGGCGTCTCGGGCGCGGGCAAAAGTTCGACATTCCGCGCCCTGGGCGGGCAGGCCGTTGTCGGCGAGGTCTCACGCCACGGCACGGGACGTCAAACAACCACCGCCGCGCGCCTGCTGCGCACCGCCGGCGGCTTCTTGATCGACAGCCCCGGCGTTGCGGAGTTCGGCCTAGGAGCGATCGCGCCCAACGAATTAGCTGCCGGGTTCCGCGAAATGCGCGGGCCTGCTGCGCTTTGCCGCTTCCGCGACTGCACGCACTTGCGTGAGCCGGGCTGCGCAGTTATCGCGGCGCGGCAAGCCGGCGCGATTGCACCCACCCGCTACGAGAGTTACCGCCACATCCTCAGTTAGTTCGCGAGGACCGGGCGGGCGAGCCGAAGCCGCCGGGCAAGGTACCGGGCGTTATCTCGGAGGTCGGCTTAAATCCTGGACCGTACGTCAGGCTTGTGTTATAGTTTCCGTTCGTATGGAGTCCGAACGGACCTGCGGCTTTATGAAAAGCCGTAACGCGACTTTTCTCTTTTCAGGAGTGCATCTTGCCCAACATCAAAGCCGCCGAAAAATGGGTGCGGCAGACGGAAAAGCGGACCAAACGCAATCTCGACGTCAAGACGCGCTTGAAGACCGTCTATAAGAAGGCCGCCGAGTCGCCGGACGCCGCCGGCAAACCGTCCGTCGAAGCGCAGTTCGATAAGGCCGCCCAAAAGGGCATCATCCATCCCAACAAAGCGGCGCGCAAGAAGTCGCGTCTAGCGAACGCTTCCGCGAAAGCCGGCTCTGCAGCCGTAACCGCTCCCGCAGCCAGAAAAAGCTCGGCGAAAAAGCCCGGCGCTAAAAAGAAATCGGCGCGGTAAGCTCCGAAGCCGCATTTATTACGCAGCTCGCGCGCGAGCTGCACCGTGCGGGCGTTGCAACGGACCAGCTTGAGAACACGATCGGGCCGATCGCATCGACGTTAGGCCTGCAGACCGAAATCTTCGCCCTTCCGACCAACGTCACGATAGCCATCGGACCGCCGCACGCCCAGCAGATCATCATGCTGCGGCTGGAGCCGGCGCATCCAAATTTGCGCAAACTGGCGCTGCTCAACGAAATATTCGACGAACTGCAAGGCGGCAATATTACGCTCGATTCCGCCACGGCGCTGCTTCGTTCGCTCGACGACCGCTGCCCGCCGCCCAACGCAATCGCGAGTGTTTTGGCACTGGCTGCGGTCGCAACCGGCGTCGCGACGCTGCTCGGCGGCGGCTTGCACGAACTGCTCGTTGCAGCGCTTATCGGCTCGTGCACCGGCGTGCTCGCGTACTTTACAACGCGCAACGCAACGATGGACCGGCTGTTCCAATTCTTTGCCGCTTTTGCCGCGACGCTTATCGTGGCCGCGTACATGCATTTCGTGGGACCGGTCAATCTGTATATCGCGATCGTTGCGGGCGTGGTCGTGCTGCTGCCCGGATACTCACTCACGCTCGCGCTTCACGAGCTTGCGAACGAAGATCTGATCGCCGGAACGGCGCGATTGGGAAGGGTGCTTGCAATTTTACTGGCGCTCGGCTGCGGCGCGATATTAGGTTTCGCGATCACGGGATCGTCGCTGCTGCAAACCGGCGACGTTCACCCGCACCCGGTGGCGCCGGCCTTCTGGTTGCCCGCGATCGTTTTACTCGCGACAGGTCTCTCGATTGAATTGGACGCGCGCCTGCGCGATTATCCGTGGGTCCTGCTGGCGTGTCTGGTCGCAATGGGCTCGCAATTTTATTTCAATATGCTGCCCGCGCATCAAGTCACCCCGTTCATTGCCGCGCTGATCTGCGGTTTGGTGGCAAACGGCGCGGCGCGGTATCTGCGCGTTCCGCAGCCGATCATGCTGGTACCGGCGCTGCACGTGCTCGTCCCCGGGGCACTAAGCTACCAAAGCGTTCTGTGGGTCGTCTCTCGTAACTACAGCGATGCCGCTAGTTTGGCGACCAGCGCCGTTCTGGCGGCGATTTTGATCGTTGCGGGCCTTTTGCTCTCGCAGCTGCTCGTGCCGGCAGCACCGCTGCGGCTTAAGGCATCACGCTAAGGTTTCGCGACGACGCCCATATTGGCGCTTAAGGCTGCGTCGTGTAAGCGCTCCAGGAAATCTCCGGTCAACTCGTTGCGCTGCGAGTAGCCGTGCGCGGGCAAGTACGCAGTGACCTGAATGTTCGTTTCGTTGATCGCGGTCATACGCACGCGCGCGCCGTTCGCCGCCGCGGAAGCGATCTCGTGCAGCCGGCTGTACGAACCTTTCCATGCGATCGAAGCGGTAACCGGGATGACAAGCTTATCGCCGCGCGAAAAATTCGTAAAAACCGACGTGTTCACTTTCGCGTTCGGTATGACGACGAGATTGTTCTGCAGATCCCGCACCGTGGTATTATGCCATTGAATGTCGGTCACTTCGCCTTCGGCAAAATCGAAGTGGACATAATCGCCGATGCGCAGTTGATGCGCCGTGATGATCTGGATGCCGGCGAACAGATTGGTGAGCGTGTCGTTGAGCGCCAAGGCGACGGCCAACCCGCCTAGGCCCAGCGTGGTGAGCACGGGCGCAATGGCGATCCCCAGCGTGCTCAAAACGGTCAGCACGCCGACGATTAAGATCGCGACTTGAACGAGCGTGGAATACAACGACATCGAGAACAGGCGGTGTTCCGTGCGCCGCCCGATCGAACCGACCCAGCGCGCGGCCAAACGCGCCACGAGAACCGTCAGCAGCAGGACGACGACGGCGCCGCCCAGCCGCTCCATGAACGCCGCGTCGTGCGTGAGGCCGTCGAACACCGTCAAGGGCTCACGATAACGGCAAGGCGCGTGGTGCGGTGCGCGCGCGCGAGCGGTTGAATGACATCACGCACCGCCGTTCGCAGCGCATCCAGATCGTTCCCTTTAAGCGCGATGCGGAAGCGCCAGTCCGCGTTGAGGCGAGCGATTGGATACGGCGCCGGCCCCAGCACGTTCATCGCCGGAGCACCTTGCTCCAGAACGCTTGCGTACCGCTGCGCCTGCGCGAGCGTTTCAGCGCGATCGCGTCCGGCGACGCCCAGGTAAATCAGTTCACTCGCCGGAGGGAAACCGGAGTGCTCTCGCTCCGCCAGCTCGTTTTGCGCGAATCCGTCGTAATCGTGGTCCGCTGCAAAGATGAGCGCGGGATGCGTGGGCGAATAGGTTTGCACGACCGCTTCACCGGGCCGTGCGCGCCCGCTGCGGCCGCACACTTGCGTTACGAGATCGAAGGTCCGTTCCGCCGCCCGGAAGTCCGGCGCGTGCAAGCCGATATCGGCCGCAACGACGCCGACGAGCGTCACAAGCGGAAAGTCTAAACCCTTCGCAACCATCTGCGTCCCCACCAGAACGTCGCCGTCATCTCCGAACGCATCCAGCAGCCGGGCATGATCGCCGATGCGCGTCGTCGTGTCGCTATCCATGCGGATGACGCGCGCATTCGGGTACAGGCGCTGCACTTCATCCGCGACGCGTTCGGTGCCGACGCCGAACTCGCGAATCGTATCGCTCGCGCACAGCTCGCAAGCGCGGGGCACCGCGCGGCGGTAATCGCAGTAATGGCAGCGCAGCAGCCCCTCGGAGCGGTGAACCGTCAAGGAA
>JBHEMM010000013.1:27661-41804 GCA_046262595.1 Vulcanimicrobiaceae bacterium | reverse complement strand
CTCCGGAACGTCGCCGCATGCCCGGCATAACAGAAAACCGGCGCTGCCGCGGCGGTTTAGGAAAAGCACTGCCTTCTCACCGCGGCCGAGCCGATCGTCCAGTGCCTGCGCGAGAGCGCTGCTGAAGATGCGCCGGTTGCCCGCTTCGAATTCCTTCGCCATGTCGATCACGCGGACCGCCGGCAGCGGCTGCTGCGTTGCGCGCGTGCGCAAACGCAGCAAACCGATACGTTCCTGGCGCGCGCGCGCATAAGTCTCGAGCGCCGGCGTCGCGCTTCCCAAAAGGAGCACACCCTCAGCCAAGCGCATCCGTTCGCGCCCGATCGCCACCGCATGGTAGCGCGGCGAGCTGTCTTGCCGGTACGACGATTCGTGCGCTTCATCGACGATCAGCAGCCGCACTCCGGGCAACGGCGCGAACACGGCGCTGCGGGCGCCGACGACGACGTCGATCTCTCCCTGCGCGCATGCCCGCCACGCGTCAAACCGCTCGCGCTCCGACAACGCCGAGTGCAGCACCGCAACGCGCTCCCCGAAGGCTTGTTCGAAACGGCGCGCGGTTTGCGGCGTCAGCGAGATCTCCGGAACGAGAACGATGGCGCGCCCGCCCGAGCGCAGCACGTGCGCTATTGCTTGAATGTAAACGAACGTCTTACCGCTCCCGGTAATTCCATGGAGCAGCGTTTCATTGAACGCCCGCGCATCGATGCGCTCAAGCAACGCCGCGATCGCTTCCCGTTGTTCCGGCGTGGGTTCGAACGTGGGCGGCTCGAGTGTTTTGCGCCTGAGGCGCGCAGGAGCCACTTCTTCTTCACGCAGCGCGCGCGCTTTAACGGCGCGTGCGACGACCGCGTTTGAAAAGCCGGCGAGCAACGCATCGGCGCGGGGAACGCCCGGCTGCTCGCGCACGAATTGCAGCAACGACGCCGCTTTCGGCCCGCGCAGCGGCGCATCGCCCAAATGCAGCACGCGAATCCGGTATTCGTTCGTGCGCGGATCGATGAAGCGCCGCTCGCGCCGCAGGTCTCCATTGCGCACCAGCGCGTTGACGTAGCGCAGCAGCGCGGAACGATCGCCGGCGCGCCGCGCTTCGGGATGCCGCAGCAGCCGCTCCAAAGCGAATCCCTCGCGCAGATCGCCCCACAGCAGCGCAAGGAAACGGCCCGGCACGGAGGGATACCGCGAGCGGTCCGGTTCGTTGGCGGAAGGCACGAAGGTATCGATCGCGCGCGGGACCGCTGCGCTCAACACGACGGCGGTCAGCGCCTCGCCGAGCGTGCACAGATACTGGTCCGCCAGAAACCGCGCCAGCGCAAGCCCCGTTTCATCGAACGCGCGGGGAACTCCGGCGCGTTCGATGATGCGCCGCAACGCGCGCTCGGATGCCGGCGGCTTCGGATCCGAAACCACGAACGCCAGCTGTTCGCGCGGGCCGAGCGGCACGCGCACGACATCGCCGATCTCCAGCGTCAAGTCGCCGGCGTCGTAGCTGAGCGGCATGTCGAATCGCGAGGAGCGGATGGCAGCGACGACATCGACGCAGCGGACTAGCGGAATTCGCGGCCTCCCGGTACCGTCTGCAGATCCTTGAGGACGGCTTGCACCGTGCGGTCCGCCACGTGCACGCCGTATTCAACGTCGCCGATGGAGCGCGGCAGGACGAAGCGCAAGCGTCCGTCGCGCTTCTTTTTGTCGGACTGCATCGCGTTCCAGACGGCGTCCGGCGGTACGGAGGTGACAGCCGGCATGCGAAGCAGCGCCAGCAGCGTCAGGATGCGCAGATGCTCCTCGCGCGAGAAACGGCCCGTGCGAAGCGCCAGCAACCCTGCGGCTCGTAAGCCGACGGAAACGCCCGCCCCATGCGAAACGCGGTAGCGCGACGCCGTCTCAATCCCGTGACCGAAGGTATGCCCCAGATTCAACGTCTCGCGCATGCCTTGCTCGGTGCGATCGTCGTTCACGATGGCGATCTTGACCTGCTGCGCACGCGCGACGAGCGTTTCCCACGGCCAGCGCCAAAACGGATGCGGGCAGAGCGTTTCCAGCGAATCGAACAGTTCGTCGCCTTCAATGATGGCGTGCTTGACGACCTCGGCAAGTCCTTCCCGCAGATGGCGGTACGGCAGCGTGCGCAGCGCGTCTACCCACGCAAAGACGGCTTGCGGATCGCGGAAGGTTCCGGCAAGGTTCTTTCCGCCGGGCAAGTCGACGCCGGTCTTTGCGCCGATCGCCGCATCGACCATCGCGACGAGCGTGGTCGCCACGTGCACATAGGGAACGCCTCGCATATAGATGGCCGCGGCAAAGCCGAACACGTCGCTCGCGACGCCGCCGCCGGCGCCGACGACCGTGGTGTGCCGGTCAGCGCCCGCGCGCAGCAAGCTTTGCAGCACATCCTCGACGGTTGCCAGCGTTTTGCGCCGTTCGCCGAGCCCAAAAGCGTGCACACCCAAACTCGACGGAAAGCCCCGGGCAAGTGACCGTGTCTTTTCCGCAACTGCGGCATCGCAGAGAAAGACGCACGGGCCGGCGCGTTCGCGCAAGAACGCGTGCAGCGGCTCGCGCACCGAACCTTCGACCGTGATCTGCGCGGCGCTCACAGTTTGATGTGTTTGTGGTGCAGCCACTCGACGATCCGCTCGACGATGTGCGGCGTCGTCATGTTGTCGGCTTCGACGACGAGATCGGCGTGAGAATAGGCCGGCATGCGATGCGCGTACAGTTCCTTGATCTTCGAGAGCGACGGCGCCGGGCCAACGAGCGGCCGAACGCGTTTACTGCGGCGCAAACGCCCCAAAATCTGTTCGGGCGGCACTTTGATGAAGACGCGATAGGTGCGTTTCTTGAGCAGCTTGAGCGTCTTCTCGTACGTCACTGCGCCGCCGCCGAGCGCCATGATTCCGGGCTCTCCCGTTTCGATCACGTGCTCGATCGCGTCGTACTCGTAAGCGCGGAACTGCTGTTCGCCCTGCGCGTAAAAAATGTCGGCTATCGCACCGTGCGATTCGACGATCAGGTCGTCGACGTCGTAAAAGGCGCAGGCGAGCGTGCGCGCCAACTTCTTTCCAATCGTCGACTTGCCGGCAGCCATGAAGCCCGTGAGGGCGATATGGCGGCGCATCAGCGGAACAGCTCGCGCGCGGCGCCGGTGCTGCGCTGCAGATTGTCGAGCGTTTCCTCCATCGAGTCGCCGCCGTATTTTTCCAAGACCGGCGCCATCAACGCGAGCCGCACCATCGCTTCTCCCACGACGGCGGCGGCCGGAACCACGCACACGTCGCTGCGGACGATCGATGCGGGCGCGCCCGTTTTCTCGTGCAGATTCACCGAGGGCAACGCTTTCATCAACGTTGGGATCGGCTTGACGCTCACCCGTAAGGTGATGCGCTGGCCGTTGCTCATGCCGCCTTCGATACCGCCCGCGCGGTTGGTGGTGCGCACGACCGCGCCGCCGCTCATTGCAAACTCGTCGTGCGCCGCGGAGCCCGGACGCGAAGCCGCGTCCGCGCCTAGGCCAACTTCGACGGCTTTGACGGTCTGCATCGCCATGATCGCGCCGGCCAGCACGCCGTCGAGCCGCGTGTCGGGTTGGCGGTTGCTCCCGACGCCCGCCGGTACGCCATCGACCACGATGACGTACTGACCGCCGAGCGTGTCGCCGGCGGCCTTTGCTTCGTCGATTGCGCCGATCATCGCCGACGATGCGTGCGTGTCGGGGCAGCGCACGTCGCTTTCTTCGACGGCCTGCGCATCGATGGTGTCGAGCACCGGCGCTTCGACCGATCCGATCCGATGCACGTACGATTGCGTCCGGATGCCCAGCGCCTGCAAGAATTGCGCGCAAATCGCCCCGAGCGCGACGCGCATTGCCGTTTCGCGCGCGCTCGCGCGTTCGAGCACGTTGCGCAGGTCACGCTGCCGGTATTTGAGCGCACCTGCATAATCGGCGTGGCCGGGCCGCGGATTGGTCAGCGGCTTGCCGCTTCCGCTGACCGGGTCCATGAGCGCGCGCACGTTTTCAAAATCGCGGTTGCGAATCGCGACGGCGATGGGTGAACCGAGCGTTTCGCTGCCGCGGACGCCGGCGAGGAACTCGATTGCATCCTTCTCGATTTGCATCCGTGCGCCGCGGCCGTAACCGCCTTGGCGTTTGCTCAATTCAATGTTGATCTGTCCGACGTCCAAGCGAAGCCTCGCCGGAATGCCATCTAGGATGCCGGCCAGTGCCGGGCCGTGCGATTCGCCTGCGGTCAGATATCGGAACACCACCTACGCTTCAAGCGCCCGGCGGCGGATACCCTGGTCGCAAACCGGGTATAAAGGAGGCTCCGTTTACCGAAAGGAGCGAGCATCTATGATGCAACTCGAATCGCATTGCCCCGATTGCGGCCGCCAAGTGCGCGCCGGTTCCCTTTGCTCGGCGTGCGAACAAGACCGCGAGATGCAGCTCGCCTCCGTTGAACGCGGCGAAATGGTCCGCGCGATCCGCGGCGAGGCATAGGGGGAACTACCGCAGGTCGACGGCGAGCATCGAAATCGATCCGCCGTCCACACCCTGCACGGGAAAGCTCGCCGTGTCGTTCGCCAGGCGCGCGCCAATGACGTAGAGCAGCGGCAGATAATGGTCGGGAGTGGGCGCCGAAAGCACGGCATCGCGCCCCAGCGATTCGTAATCGACCAGCGGATCGTGGTCGCCGGCTAAGATTCGTTCGCGCAAGCGCTGTTCGAAGCGCTGCGCCCAATCGAAAGGCTCGACGGAATGGCGCCCCCAGGCGAAGGCGTGCAAGTTGTGCACGACGTTGCCGCTGCCCACAAGAAGAACGCCTTCCTCACGCAGCGGCGCCAAACGTCTGCCCAGTTCGTAGTGATAGCGCGGCGGCTGCGTTTCATCGATGCTCAATTGCACAACCGGCACGTCGGCACGCGGAAAGACGTGCATGAGCACCGACCACGTGCCATGATCCAGGCCCCATTGCTCGTCCAACGCAATTGATGCGGCCGGCGCGAGCAATTCGCGCACGCGGCGCGCGAGCTGCGGTTCGCCGGGCGCGGGATAACGCACGTCGAACAGCTCGCGGGGAAAACCGCCAAAGTCGTGGATCGTGCGCGGCGCGGCAACGGCCGTCACCGCGCTCTGTTCGACGTACCAATGCGCGGAAATCGCGAGCACCGCTTTCGGTTTTTCGAGCGCGGCGCCGATCGCGTTCCAGCGCGGCGCATACGGGTTCGCCGCGATGGCATTCATCGGATTGCCGTGCCCGAAAAAGATTGCCGGTTGTGCGGTGCCGCTCATGCGTTTACTTCGCTGCGCTCGCCTCGACGTTCAGTTCGATCTTCACCTCATCGCTGACCATCACGCCGCCCGCTTCGAGTGCGGCATTCCAGTTCAAGCGGAAATCTTTGCGATCGAGCTTCGTGTGCGCGCTGTATGCGACGCGCTGATTGCCCCATGGGTCGTTACCGCGTCCTTCAAATTCCGCATCGAACGTGACGGACTTCTTCACGCCGTGCATGGTGAGGTTACCGGTGACTTCGAACGAGCCGCCGCTTGTGCGCTTGATGCCCGTACTTTTGAACGTGAGGCTCGGGAATTGCTCGGCATGGAAAAAGTCGGCGGAACGCAAGTGCGTGTCGCGCTGCGCTTCGTGCGTGTCGATCGATTTTGCCTCGATGGTGACCTCGAGCTCGCTCGGGACGTCGCTGCCGGCCGGGACGGCGATGCTGCCCTGAAACGCCGTGAAACGCCCCCTGACTTTGCTGATCATCAGGTGCCGGACGCTGAACTCGACCATTGAGTGACTCGGGTCGATGGCGTAGACCGTTTTTAGCGCGGTTTGGGTTTCCATAGGATCTCCTTGAGCGGTTGCTGGCCGGCGGCAAGTGTGCTACCGTTATGTAAGTAACTATTTCATACTAGGCAATGATTCACAAGCACGCACGCGAAAGGAGCTGAGGCACTCCGTGGAAACCGTCGCGCTCCCGATCCCCACCGACGCAGAGATGTACTTGGGCGCATGTCCGATGCGTACGGTGCTCGGCCGCGTGGCCGACAAGTGGACGGTGCTGATCGTCGGCCTGCTCGCTCAGGCGCGGGTGATGCGGTTCAATGAACTCAAACGCGCGATCGTCGGAATCTCGCAAAAGATGCTTACCCAAACGCTGCGCGACCTTGAGCGAGACGGGCTCGTGCAGCGCACGATTTTTCCCCAGGTGCCGCCGCGCGTCGAGTATGCGCTTACGCCGCTGGGCCGCACGCTCTGCGGGCCGATCGGCGAGCTGGCGCGCTGGGCAAACGATCATATCGCCGAAGTGTACGCTGCGCAAAAAGCGTTTGACGATCGCTAGAGCGGCCTCAAAACGCAGAGGACACGTCGACAGCAACAAAAGCGCGGCCGGCAAGCGCCTCCACACTTCAAGTGCGGACCCCCGGCGGTACGAATCATCGAGCCCGTCGGCCCGGATACATGACCTGCGGCGTGATGAAACAGTACTTCGTCGCATTGGCGCCTGCTCTATCACCAACCCGGAGCGTTTGAGAATGTAGCAGATGCCGTGCGTTGGACGCGCGTCTTCGCTACGGTTGCGGCGCGCGCTTTACGGGTGCATCGCGACAGCGGGGCCGGCGCTTCCATCGAAGGCGTGCATGCGTGCCGCGGGCAGGACGACGCGCACTGTTGAGCCGCCCTGTGGCGCTCGCGTCACTTCGACGTCGTCCGCGAGCGCACGAATGAGAAACATTCCGCGCCCGTGCTCGCTCAGCGGGTCTTCGGGCAGATCGCGCGAGAGTGCAAAACCCGGGCCGGCATCGGTTACGCTCAGCACGTATGCCGGCGATCGGCCGCTGAGCTCGATGACGATCGGCCCGGGCGTATGCCGGACGACGTTTGCAAGCAGCTCGCCCAACACGAGCTCGGTTGCCGGCATGTCGCAGCCGCTTGCGCCGTATTCAGCTACGGCGATCATGACGCGTGTCCGCAGCCTGTTTGCGGCCTCGGGATCGGCGACGTCGAACGTCCAGCGCAGAGAGTCCCTCCCGCGCACGAGCGTCGGCTCGCCGACAAACTTTATCGCGAGCACGGCGGCGTCATCGCGCGTGCGCGAACGCCCGAGGACCCCGTGGAGAATGTCGCGCGCGAGCATCCGACGGTTCTGCTCGCACGACGCTCGCACCGCCGCAAGCAACTGCCGCTCGCCGTCTACCGGCGTGCGGTTGTGTTCCGTGACGCCGTCCGTGTAGAGCACGAACACCGAATTGGCACTCATCTGCACAGACGCCGTCGGGAACGCCGCATCGCGCTCGACGCCAAGCGGAAGGCCGTCGTGCGGAGCGAAGCGCACGCCCTCGGCGCGTGACCAAAAAACGGGCGGAGGATGGCCGGCCGTAGCGTAGCGTACGTGGAGCGTGTCGAGATCGACGACGCCGTACGTCGCGGTGACGATAGGGGCCGCGCGCAGAAACCAAATGTCATTGACGCGCTGCAGCACAATACTGGGGTCGTCGTTCGCGAACGCTGCAGCAATGATCGACTCTCGGACGCGGCTCGTAATAGCGGCGGCTTCCAGGCCGTGGCCCGTAACGTCGCCGACCATGAACCCGATGCGGTTGGCCGGCAACGCGAACACGTCGTACCAGTCGCCGCCGATTTGCGCCTCCTCGTCAGCCGGCAAATACGCCGCATGAAAGGACAGCTTATCGTTGAACGGCAGATCTTTTGGCGCGAGCGCTCGCTGAAGCGCGTCGGCGATGCGGCCTTTCTCGGCAAGCGCCCGTCCGGTTACCTCGAGCCGTTGATGCAGATCGGCGAACAGTTGGCCGCCATCCAGGAGCGCGTTGAACTTCGGCCGCTGCGTCCAATACCATAAGGCGATAGCGGCAGTCAGGGAGTCGGCGCCATCGAGGTGCCAGTCGATGGCCCTGCGCATCGCCATGCCTGCTTCGTGCTCCAGGCCGAGCGCCGGCAGCAGCATATGAACGGCGTGCGTCTCGTGACTGATGGCGCATGAGGCGAACATCGCCGCTGTGGCGACGCCGAGCATATTTGAGGTGAGTTGACCGCTGCGGCTCAGCCCGCGCGCGGCCGTATAGGCAATCATGACGAAGGCCGCTGCAATGACGGTATTCAGAGCGACGGAGAGCATCCAAAGCATCTAGGAAGCGCTAGTTCACCGCCTGCGCATGGAGCTCCCGTCCTGCCCCGCTTGGAGCCCGGCCGCTTTACGGCTGCGCGGCCGCTGCCGGCATGATATGCGGCGTGATGAAAAACACCACTTCGTCGCGTTCGCGCGTGCTCTGGCGGTTTTGAAAGATTTTTCCGAACACGGGGATGTCGGCAAGCCACGGGACCTTCGTGACGGTCTGTGAGTCGATGTCGCTCAGCAGACCGCCAAGCACGATGGTTTCGTTGTCACGAACACGCAGCGTCGAATCGATTTTGCGGTTTGCAATGACGGGATATCCCCCGACGAACGACTGGATGGCGCTGTATTCCGGATGCATTTCAGCGGTGACGCTGCCTTCCGAGCCAATCGTCGCGGTTAGGCGCAATTTTACCCCAACGTCAACGAACTGCACTTGCTGGCCGCCTACCCGCGCGTCGTAATAGATCACCGGGTATGTCTGCCCGATCAAGAGATCCGCTTCCTTATTATTCAAGCTCACCAGTTTCGGCGTTGCCAGGATTTGCGCGCGTCCGGTGCTCACGAGTGCGTTCAACTTTGCATTGATCGCGAGCGAGCTTTTTGCAAAAGCGTACGTGGCTGCGCCGCTCAGGGTTTGCCCCGAGAAGTCATAGCCGCCGAACTCGATGCCGACATTCCTTGTCTCCAAATCCGGAATCACGTCCGCAACACGCACTTCGAACAGCACCTGCGCGCTTTCGACGTCCATGCTTGCTATGAATTGCCGCGCAGAACGCTGCACGTCGTCGTTCCCGCTCACGACGATCGCATTTTGGGCGTCGTCCGCCACAAAACTCCCGTCGGGCAAAACACCTTTGAGGTTCGCCGCAATCGCCAGCGGCTTGGCGTACCGTAGCCGGTAAACGTGGGCGCCGTTCGTGCCGGTTTCGGGGTTCGGCGCATCGAGCGCAGTCAGCAGCACGCGCGCGCGCGCGATCGTTTGCGCACTGCCGCTGACAATGATACTGGCCGTCCGCTTGTCCGGAATAAGGACCGTTCCGGGCGGCAAACCGGCCGCAAGTTCCTTCGCGGCATCGTCCGGTTGCGCGCGAGCGAGCGCAAGAACCGCCGTTTTACTGCCTTGTGCGTCATTTGTATCGCCGTATCGCCGGCTCATGGACTCCGCAGTGCCGATAAGAAGCACGCCGCCTATACGCCTGATTTGAAGGCTTCGCGACTGCACGAGCACGTCAAGTGCATCTCCGAATGTGACCCCATGCAGATGCAGAGTGATACGCTGAGGAACCAGCGATGCATCGGCAACGATGTTTGCCCCGGACTCGGCGGCCAACAACGCAATCACGTCCGTCAGTTCCGCATCACGAACGTCGATGCTGATTGCGGCGCCGGGCGGTCGTGCGGCGATGCCGCACAAGAGCAGCGCCAGTGCGAGAGCGCCTGCGGCTTTCACAGCGACTGAGCTGCAAGCGGCAGACGAATGCCGTTCTCAAGCACGATGCCCTTGACGCCTAGGGACCGCACCGTCGAGCCCGCGACCGCATCGCCCGGCTGCACGATGCGAATTCTCCCGCCGTCCTCGATGAGCGCGCGCGGCGAAGATCCGGTAATCACGGCGCGCACAAACACGGCCGACGGCATTGCCGCATGCAGGTCATGCGCCGGGCCTTCACCCTCAGCGATAAACGGATCGCGCAAGACAAGCGGGGGCGTTGTGGTTTGACGCAGCCGCACCGGCGCATGCTCAAAGCGGCCGGCAGAGGCCGCGGTGCCCTCGGACATTTCGAGCGATGAGCGCGCCGCAAGCGGCAGCAAGCACATCGAGATCGCGCAGACCGCCAAGGCCGATGCTAAAACGATGCGGCGGTTTTCATGCATTCCATGCTCCTTGCAAAGGACGAACGAGGCGGTACACGGTCGCATGCATGACGGCTTCGAGCAGCGGCGGGCGCCCATTCGACGCCGCTGGACCGGCCAATGTCAACGCAAGACCGTCAACGCCTATCAGTGCATGCTGCCGCGGTAGTGCTGACACAAAGCGCATGAGGTCTGCAAAATGGCCGCGAACTTTTACAACGACCGACATGCGCATGAAAGGACCGCTTTGCGCCGCACTCAGCGGCGGCGCCTCAAACTCTACTGAAACCACGCGCGCGCGGAATGTACGCGAGGCTGCACGCAGCGTTGAAATAAATTCCGCGGTTGCGCCGGCCTGGCTCGTTTGCAGGCCAAGCGTTGCCAGGTCGCGCGAGGCGCTCCTCGCGAGGCCGGTAAACGCGGCAGCGCGCGTGCTCACGCGATCGTTGGAAAGGGTTTGCGCGTACAGGACATCGGAATGCGACTGCGCCGCGGCGATCGCACGTTCGTAATGCGCGATGAGTCCGCCGCCGCCGGCAAACAGCACGACCCCGGCACAGACAAGCAGTCCGAAGCAGGCTGTACGCGCATCGGCCTCGGGCGATCGTCGTTTCATCGTACGGCATCCACGTGCAGCTCGTATCTTACGGTGTTGGAATGCGGGCGGTCCGATACGAGCGTTACGTCTTTGATCGACGGGTTGTGCAGTGCGTCGGATTGCATGAAACTGCGCATTAACGTGCCGAGCCTGCCAAAATCGCTCGCGCCGCCCTCAAGCGAAAGACCGGTGCTCTCGCCCCGAATAGCCGTTAACCACGTGCGGCGGGGAACCGCGTTAGCGACGGCGGCAATACGGCGCACGTGGTCATCTCCTGAGGAAACGATCTTTTGAGCAAGCCCGTCCAGCCGCACGAGCTCAACCGCACGGCGGTAAAGGAGGTTGCCGGCGGCGAGCCGCGCCCCGCTTTGCCGCTCGCGCTGCGCGTAGGCGTACTCGAGTACAAATGCTCGCGCGCAGCGGTGCCGTTCGATCGCGCCCGCTCCGCACGCGATGGCCAAGGCGGCGGCGAAGGCGAGCGCTGCGAGTTGCACGTCCGTGCAAACGCGCACACGTTGCGCACGAAGCAGCCATTCAGGCAAGGGAGAGTGTAGGAAATCGAATCCGTTCACGCGTTCCGCTGCCACAGGATGAGGCCCGCAGCCAGATTCCAATCGGGCGCTGCGGATCGTAGCACGTCTTCCGGATAGGCCGCTGCGCGCAACGCGAAACTCACCGGCAGTTCTACCTGTACGGCGCACGATATTTCGAGATCGCGCGCTACGCCCGGTAGTCGCGCGCCGTTTCCCGAGAGCGCAATTCGGCCAACAGCGGTAACGGCGCGCGCGGCAACCAGCATCTTTGCGATCTCGCCGACCAGCGCCGACCGCGCGTGCTCCCCCGCTCCGGCCGTTCCCAAGATGCGCTTGCGCTTTTCCGCCGCTCCCGGCTGCAGGCCGAGCTCTTCTTCAATTGCGCGTGTCACTGAGGCGCCTCCCATGGACGCAACAAATGAGAACGGTACGCCGTCCTTTATCGCATGCAGGGTCGTGCGGTCGAGGCCGATGTCGACGATCGCGTCAAAACCGGGCAAAGCACGCGCCAAGACGCATGATTCGTGATCGATCGCCACGGGCCGCACGTTCGCTTGCCGTAACGCGGCAAGACGCGACTGGACCGCTTCGGCCCGTGCGATGCCGAGCATCCACCGGCCAGGCACCGGCGAGCGGTGTAGCCGCACGACCGCACCGCTCATCGGATACGACACGTAGCGTGACGCCTCGTAGCGCGACGCGCGCTCGCGTTCGTGCGCCTTCATCGCAGGTAACTGGATGGAACGCAGTATGCCGTCGGGTTCTCCGAGCGCGCAGACGCAGCGGCGCTCCTTCGTATTCAATTCCGCGAGAGCATCTTCAATGAGCGCACCGACATACTCGGCGTCCGCAACGTTTCCCGATGAAGACGCACCCGGGGCAATCGTACGCACGGCAACCGCGCGCACGCGGCGGCCTTGAGGCGTCTGATGAGCGTGCGCGACGCGCACGCGTGCGGCGCCGATGTCAATTCCAAGCGGCAGCGGCGCGCACTTCATGCCGTGGTTCTTGAGAGCAACATGCAGAACAATGCGCCCGAAAGGTATGGCGCGAACGGCATGGCATCGCCGCGTCCGGCCTTTCTTGATAGCAACAGATACGCTGCGTGTGCACCGCCGGCAATGAATGCCAGTCCAATTGCCGGCAGCGCCTCTGCAGAACCCATCGCCGCGCCGAGGACGGCAGCCAATTTTACATCGCCGAAGCCGAGCGCCCGGCCGTGCGAAGCCGCAAACAGCACGAAGAGCGCCCCGGCAGCCAGCAGCATTCCGGTCAAGGCCGGCGTTGCAGCGTTCTGTAAGGAAGATAAAAGCACGATCGATCCTAACGCGGGCAGGGTAACGGCGTCGAACACATAGCCCGTCTGCGCGTCGCACACTGCGCACACGGCGCAGCACGCGCAGGCAATAACGACCACCGCCGCTGCAGCAGGCAATTTGCCTGCTGCAACATAAGATGCGAGCGCGGCGGACCCGATCAGAACCGTTAGCGAAACCGGCGCGAAAAGGCGTACCGTTACCCCGCAGCGTTCGGAGACGGCTGTTGCAGCACACGCCGCTGCAGCGAGCGCCGTAACAGAGAAAACAATCGCTGCGGCTAAACCAATCACGAACGCCTCGACAATGCGTTGACGGCCGGCGCAAAGTGCGGCTCGATCTGCAGGGCCCGTTCCCAGAGCGCCCGCGCCGCCCGGCGATCGCCCGCATGCGCCGCAGCCCATCCCGCAAAGGCATAATCACGTGCCTGGTGCGTCTGCGCGGCGACACGTTCGAAATCGGCATAAGCGCGATCGTAGCGGCGCGTTATAAGATAGCATAACGCGCGGTCGGCTCGCACGGTAACACTCGCAGGATGACGGCGAAGAAACCGGTCGGCCTCGCGGACTCCCTCGCGCAGGGTCGCCGGCGTACGCTCCATGAGCGCGGCAAAAATCAACCGGTCAGAAGCGTCTTCGGAGCCGCCGTCGAACAGCAGCGCTCGTTTGTAATGCGCGATTGCCTGTGCTCGATCGCTGCGATAAAGAAAGTCGTCGCCGCGCACCACCAGCGAGCGCGCGAGCGCGGCATGAAAAAACAGCAGCGCAAGGACAAGCGCGGTAAGCACGACGATCCAGCGCCGCGGCCTGCCGAACGGTTCCCTCATGTCATTACCATGTAGTACATGCCGAGCGCCACGGAAAGAGCGGCGCCAAGCACGTCGATGCCGCGGCCGATGTCCGCGCGCGCGAACACTCCGCGAAGCGCCGCGCTGCCCATAGCGGCAAACCCTAACGGAACGGCATGGCCCAGCGCATAGCACGCCAAAAGCAGCGGCGCGCGCTGGGCGCCGGATGCCGAGGCATACGCGAGAATTCCCAGCACCGCCGGCGTGCAGCACGGAGAGACGACCAGCGCAAAGGACGCACCTAAGAAAAATGCGCCGCCCGGACGCGCCGCCGAGCACCGTGGGGAACCATGAACCGGTTCCCTTACGAGCGTGCGAATTCCACAAAAGAGCATGGCGGCGCCGGCAAGCGCGTAAATGGCCGGAGAAAATGCCGCAGCAACGCCGATCAACGACGCAAAGCATCCAAAGCAGGCGTACGCGGCCACGAGTCCGGCGATCATCGCCGCAACGCGAGTGCGAGCATGCAGCGGTGAAGTCCCTGCCGCCAAACCCGCGGCCGCAACAAACCGGGGAGCGACGCATGGGCCGGCGCTGCCGGCAAGTCCCGCGAGAAAGACGAGTCCATAAGCCGCAGGCTGCTGTTGCGCAACCGCAAGCATCGCGCCCGAACCGAAGTCAATCATCAGGAAGAGCTCGTCGCGAAGCCCTGCTGGCTGTCGTACTTTATGTGCGTGTTGGTGGTCGTTGCGCCGCCGGTGATCGCTTGCAGCGTGTTCGGGTCGTGGACGCCCGGGCAGTCGATGTTGTAACTATACACCCCGCCGGAGCTGGTGTTCGTGTAGGTATAATATGCGGAGCCGCCTGCGGCAGGATCGATCGGTGTCTGATTCATATATCCGCTCATCGCCGCCAT
>JBHEMM010000013.1:15926-27651 GCA_046262595.1 Vulcanimicrobiaceae bacterium | reverse complement strand
GGCACGGTCAGCTCGAGCAGCAGCCTGTTCTGAAAGACGCCGCCCGACAGCACGGCGGTCTTGAGCTCCAGCTCGCGCGCGATCAGCGCGATCACCTGGGCGGTCGTATTCGCCAGGCCGGCGTGGAAGCGCGCCGATATCGTTCCGACCGAGATGCCGGCGGCGAGATCGGCGAGCACGGCGATGATCGCCACGACGACCATCATCTCCAACAGGGTAAAACCGCGTTGATATCTCATGACGCCTCCTTCTGTTTACAGCAGGCGTAGTGCCCAATCAGTCGATTGTAGAGACCCACACAGGCTGCATCTTCTTTAATGCGGAGCGATGCAGACGCGAAATATGCCGCCTCGAATAACCCAGGCGCGACGCGACCTCGTTCTGCGTGTATCCGTTAGCATACATCGCGACGATGATGGAGCACTCTAAACCCGTGAGCCGCGCGAGCGCTTGCTGAACGAGCAGCGCGTCTTCCACGCCCTCGAACTCGTACATGCAGCTGCGCATCTGCCGCGGTGTCATCGCATCGATGGAATCGACGTTCGCGCGATCCCGGTAATGCCACGCTTCATCGACCGTCTTGCGATCCAGTCCTAAGTGCCGTGCGAGGTCGTCGCGTGTCGGTTCGCACCCGTTGCGCGCCGCCAGATGCTCGCCCGCGGCATGAATTCGCCGCTCGATCGCCCGAAGCCGGCGCGGAGCGCGCACGATGCGTTCCTGGTCACGGACAAAATGCATCAGCTCGCCCACGATAAACAGCCACGCAAACGCTTCGAACGGCGTACCATTTTTCGGATCGTAGCGATCGTACGCTTTTAGCAGGCCGATTGCGGCGATCTGTTCCAAGTCGGCGCGGTCCAGTCCGGTCCGGTGGAACTTACGCGCTCCGCGCGCGCAAAGATAAACATATTGCATCACGACACGCTCGCGGCGTTCGGCGGTCCGCTCGTGCAGGCAAACGTCGAGCGCCGGGTCCGTTGCTATCATCTAATGCTTCCAATCAGCGAATAAAGGGGGATAAAAATGGCCGAAACGATCGCCGCGACAGCGCCGCCGAGCAGCAGAATAAGCGCCGGCTCGAGCAGCGCGCTTAGCGTGGAAAGGGCGGCCTCGACGTCCACGGCGTAGTAGTCGGCGAGCTGAAGCAGCATCGCGTCCAGTGTGCCGGTTTCTTCTCCAACCCGGATCAGTTGCACGAACATTCCATCGTACAGTGGAGACGCGGAAAGGGGCCCGGAGATCGGCGCACCCTCGCCCAGTGCGCGCCGCAAATCCGCAAGCGATGAAGCGTACCTTGTGCTCCCTAGGCCTGCAGCGGCAGTCTCGATCGCTGCGACGACGTCCACTCCGGAACGCAGCAGCGTTCCAAAAAGGTGCGCGAAGCGCGCAAGGATGGATTTGCGCACGATTGCACCGGCAAGCGGAACGTTCATGAGAACGTCTTCGAACGCCACGGCGCCATGGCGTCTGCGCGCGTGCAGCGCTACCGCGATAATGCTAACGGGTAAGGCTACGAATGCGGCCGCCGCCCACGGCGAATGAAACGCGGCGGCGGCGCGGATCAGCAAAGCGGTTGCGGGCGGAAGCGGAACGCGCATCTGCTCGTACATCGACTGAAACATCGGCACGATGGATGCCACTAGAAACAGTACCAGCGCGCCGCCCGCGCCTGCGACGAATGCGGGGTACGCAAGCGCCGCTGCGACGCGCTTGCGAAGCGCGCGCTCTTTCTCTAGTGACGTTGCCAGCCGCTCGAGAACGATGTCCAAGGCGCCGCCCAGTTCGCCGGCGCGAACCATGACGGTGTGCAAGGCGGTGAAATCGTTCGGATAACGTTTCAGCGAATCGCTCAGCGAATAACCGCTTTGAACATCGTGCAGCACGCTGCGCAGCGCTTCGCGCAGACGGTTTGAGGACGTCTGGCCGGCGGCGACCTCCAGGGCGCGGCTGATAGGCACTCCGGCCTTCACCATTGTTGCAAGCGACCGGAAGAGCATTGCAATGCAGGTATGAGAGGCACGGCCGCGCAGCGCGTTCACCACCCGTCCGCGCGGAGATGTGACGGCAATGAGCGAGGTAACGAACAGCGCACGCTCGTGCAGGGAGGAAAGTGCGGCCTGCTGCCCGGCGCATTGCAGCGTGCCTTGAATCAACGCGCCGCTCCCGTCCCTTGCGGTGTAGTGAAATGCATCTGCCATCAGCGCATCGCCATTGCACGCTGCAGTGCGTCGGGCCGTGCGGCTGCCGCCAGAGCCGCGTCTGCGCACACGTCACCACGGGCAACGAGGTCGCCCAAGTGCGCCTCGAGCGTTTGCATGCCTTCGTTGCGCGAGGTTTCCATCACGTTGCGGATTTGATGCGTTTTGCCTTCGCGAATCAGGTTGCGAACGGCATGGTTCACAAGGAGCACTTCGGCCGCGGGACGCCGGCCGCCGCACAAAGCGGGAACCAGCCGCAGGCAGATTGCGGCGACGAGCGTCTGTGCCAGTGAAATGCGGACCTGTTCCTGCAAAGCTCCCTCGAAGGATCCGATGATGCGATCGATCGTTTGTACGGCATCGCCGGTGTGCAGTGTTGAAAGAACCAAATGTCCCGTTTCCGCTGCCGTCAAGGCGGCATGCATCGTTTCGGCTGTCCGCATCTCGCCGATAAGCAGCACATCGGGATCGCAGCGCAGTGCGCCGTAGACGGCGCGGGCGAAGCTGGGCACGTCCGTGCCGATCTCTCGTTGACCGAGCACCGAACTCACCGCTTCATGCCGGTACTCCACCGGATCTTCGATCGTGATAATATGGCGCGCAGACGTCCTATTGATGCGATCGACGAGGCCTGCGAGCGCCGTTGACTTACCGCTGCCGGTCGGGCCCGCAAAGAGGATCAGGCCGCCGGACCGTACCGCAAACGATTGGACGACGGCAGGCAGATGCAGCGACTCGAGCGTTGGAACCTGGGCCGCAAGCAGCCGGAATGCGACGTTCGTTCCTTGATGCGTTTTATAAAGGTGTGCCCGCGCGTGAGCGCATCCTGTTGCGCGATACATGACCGTCACGTCGCCGTCGCGCTCCAAATGCGCGCGCATCGCCTGATCGAGCAGTAAGGTTGCGATGCTGTGCAACTCGTCGAAAGCGATGGGCAGCGTGTTTTGGCTTTCGAGTACGCCGTTTACGCGGAACACCGGCGCGGCGCCGGATGTCAAATGCACGTCGGATGCGCCCCGGCTGCGGGCCACGCGCAGCGTTTCCTCGATGCGCACCTGTGCCAGTTCCGCACTCACGCGCAGTCTCCAAGGACGCGCCGGACCTCTTCGGCGTTCGTGAGATTTGCCGCGATCCGCTCCTGCGCATGCATATGCATCGGGCGGAACCCGCCCTGTTTCGCGTGCGCCGCGAGTATCGCGGCCGAAGCGCCGTCCGCAATCAGCGCGCGCATCGTATCATCGAGCAAAAGCGTTTCAAAAACCGGAACACGCCCTGCAAAACCGGCGCCGTAGCACGAGGCGCAGCCGCCGGCGCGGCCGAAGCATGCGGCACACGTGCGCCGTAAAAGCCGCTGCGAGAGCACTGCCGTTAAGCCGGCGGCGAGCGAGTGCGGCGCCACGCCGAGTTCCACCAAACGCCTCACCGCCGCGAACGAATCTTTTGCGTGCAGCGACGTCAGGATCAGCTGTCCGCTCAGTGAAGCCGCAGCCGCCGCGCCGGCGGTTTCTTCGTCGCGCATCTCGCCGATCATGACGACGTCCGGATCTTGGCGCAGAAAGCCGCGAAGCGCGCTCGCGAACGTCACACCGGCGCGAGCATTGGTCTGGACTTGCGCGACACCGGGCAAGCGAATTTCGACCGGATCTTCCACGGTGCACAGGTTGTCCGAGGAGCGATTGCGGTCGCGCAGCGAGGCATACAGCGTCGTCGTCTTTCCGCTGCCGGTCGGCCCGCAAACGACCACGAACCCATGAGGTGCATGGATGCAGCTGCGGAACGCGGGCACCGATTCGAGCGGCATCCCGAGATCCGTCAGCGCCGGAACGTCGGCGTGATGATCGAGCAGCCGCAGAACGACCTTCTCTCCGGCGATGGTCGGCATGCAGCTCACGCGCGACTCGACGCGCCGCGCGGCGCCCTCGATTGCGTAGCGGCCGTCCTGCGGCGTCCGTCGATCCGCTATGTCCATCCCGGCCAGTAATTTTGCGCGCGCTACGAGTTGAGCGAACAGGTCCGGGCCGCAAGAACGCACGACGCGCAGCGTTCCATCGACGCGTTCACGCACGCGTCCTCCGGAATCAAGCGGCTCGAGGTGGATGTCCGAGGCTCCGTTTGCGATGGCGGAGGCGTGAATTTCGTCCAGCGCTCGCGTTGCCGTCATATCCGGCATGCGAAGCCGCCCGTCCGCCCGAGCCGCAGCGAGAGCCGCGTCATGCGTCGCGCCGCCGGGTTCTAAGCCGGAGCGCTCGATCTCGAATTGTGCTGCGCCTTGCGTTGCCGCCACACCCGCTCCCGTGGGAAAGTGCAATGTAATTGACGCCCGGGAACCCTGTAGCAAATATTTACCACACCGTGTCAATAGTTTGGACACATTTTGGACATAATACGGACTTGATGTCCCAAAGGCCACCCGCACGGGCACACACCGGAGGTTCTTTTTGCGCGAAGTTGTCATCATCTGCCGGCTCAGTTCTAAGGACGGACAGAATTACTACCGGCGCCTCAATGACGAGCTGCCCAAACGCGGCGTGAAGATCGTCGAAGCGCACATGGTCTCAAAGCGCAAAGAGCTCAAAAAGCGCATCCGGCAAGCGATCAAATCGAAGAAAGAATACATCGTCGTAGTTGGCGGTGACGGCACGCAGACGGCGGCTGTCGCGGAGCTTGCTTATAGCGATACGATCATGTGCGTGGTTCCGGCCGGAACCGGCAATAGTTTTGCGCTCGGCTTAGGTATTAAGAACGATATCGACCTCGCTATCGAAACGATCGCCGGCGGAAAAGAGATGCGCGTGGACGTCGGCTGCGTGAACGGAACGTACTTTGCGAACTTTGCGGCGATCGGCATCCTCGCCGAAGCAGCGGAGCGTACGTCGAAGCCCCTAAAAAAGATCATCGGACCGCTCGCGTACGGCGTCGGTATGATTCCCGTCTTGCGCCGCAAGCCGTTCGAGCTGCGCGTGAAGTGGCCGGGCAACGACTTGAAAATCCTTACGCACCAAGCGATTTTAGCCGCGGGGAAATATTACGGCTGGCAGCCGCTCACGCCGCAAGCCGGCGTGCGCAGCGGCGAACTTGCGTTCTTCTGCGCTGCCGGAAGCAACGCGGCGGATGTGGTAAAAACAAATGCGGCACTGGTGCTCGGACACCAAACGCAGATGGACGGGGCGCATTTTTTCGCTGCGCCCGAGATCGCGATCAAGTGCAAGCCGAAACAGGCGATCGGCATCGACGGACACCTTCTCGGAAAAACGAATGCGAAATTTCGCGTCGCGCGCAAAGCGTTGCGCGTACTGGTCCCGCAACACTTTGAGGCGCGCGACTAAGCATTGAGCGCTCGCCTCTATCTGGTTTCGCTCGTTTGCTTTTTTTTGTTCGTGCTGCTCGGTTTGGCAATCGTCAAACGGCCGCGCGTGCTCTGGGACGTGCGGGCGCGTTCGTTCCGGTCGCAATTTCTCGGCGCGGCGCTTCTGCTGACCGCCTCGGGACGCACGCGCCCGCTGCTTTCAGCCTACGCCGTCGCGCTTGGGGCGTTCGCGCTGGGCCATTTGCACGTCTGGATCCCGATCGTGATGGCGCTCTCGCAGATTGCCTCGCAAAGCGTTGTGGAGGGTTTCAAGCTCGTATATAAGCGCGTGCGGCCGGATTACTGGCTGGGCCGTTTAGACAAAGGCCACTCGTATCCGAGCGGCCACGCGGCCACGGCAGTTATCAGCTATATGGGATGGGCCGTTATCATTCTGCATAGCGCGCTGCCGCCCGGGCTGCGATGGCCGCTTGCGTGCGCGTTTGTTCTGTGGGCCGTCGGTATCGGCTGGTCGCGTTTAGCACTGGGCGCGCACTACTTTTCCGATGTGTTCGGCGGTGCGATGTTCGGAACGGCGTGGCTGTGCGCATTGATCGGCGCGACTGGGAACCTTATGCTGGTACCATGATCGCACTGTTGTTGGCTCTAGCTACGGGTTCGCTCGACAGCCCGCAGACGTGGACCCAGTTCCGCTTGGCATCCAGCAATAACGCCGTGGTGCGCGGCAGCCTGCAGACAATGTGGACGCTGAAGACGGCAGGGCCGTTTTCTTCTTCGCCGGCGATCGCCGGCGGGGTACTCTATGTGGGCAACAATGCCGGCCGTATGTACGCCATCGACCCGGCGACTGGAACGGTCAAGTGGACTGCGCGCGTGCACAATCCGCTGATGGCGGTGCCTATCGTCTACGGCCGTCTGGTGATCGTGGGGGAAGGCAACGAGAAAAGCCCCAACGGCTCGACGCCCTCAGACCCGATCCACGTCGGCTCGCCGCCGAACGCGCTCGTTGCGTTCGACCGCCTGACCGGTGCGATCGTATGGGAGCGCGCGCTGCAAGGCAGCGGCATGCCGATGCCCGCGATCGTCGACGGGATGCTGGTGCAGCATAACGGAGCCGGTTATGTTTTGGGCGTCAATCCCGCAGACGGCGCAGTTGCCTATGCACGCAACGTCACGGCAATAGCTTCAATGACCGCGGCGCTCCCGCTCGGCGGCGGACGTTTTGCGACAGCCGGCGTCGACCCCAACGAAGTGTTGATGCTGCGCGCAAGCGACGGCGGCGTCATCTGGCGCTCCGTCTTCTCGGCATCCGCGTCCGGCATCGGCGACTGCCCCGCCGTGAGCGATCGCGTGCGCATTTATTGCGACTACGATACGCCGCCCGCGAGCGGCGTGCCGATGCAGACCGAACGCAGCAGCATCTTTCGTGCGTACGCGCTCGATGCGGCAACGGGCAAGAAATTGTGGGACGCGCCGCTGGAGCGCGGCATCGTCCCGAAACGCAACGAGGCGGCGATCCCCCTGCTTGTGCACGGCACGCTGTATTTGGGCTGCAGTTTGGCACCATACGTGCACGCGCTCGATCCGGCGACCGGATCGGTGCGTTGGCGTTTCCGCGCGCACGGGCCGGTCAAAGGGGGCATTGTCGAGGCAGGCGGCGTGCTGTATTTTGGGGACTTCGGCGGCTATCTGTGGGCCGTGAATGCAAAGAACGGCAGCGTGATTGGCGCACGTAAAATGCACGTGCCGTTCAACGTCGGCTCACCGGTCGTCGCCGGACAGACACTCGTCATCGGCGCCGCAAACGGTACACTCTTCGCAATGCCGCTCGCGCACGTTCGCTCCGGAAAAGATCGCTAAGCGCTCAGTAATCCGAATCGGGCGATCCGTCAACCTGCCGGTCCTCGAAGAACGCCGCCTGGCGCATGGCGGGAATTGTGCGGAACGGTGCAGGCGTTTGCATGAAGTCGAAGCAATCGCGCAAGGCGTCCGAGCGATCGTCCGTCGTGTGCAAAGACGGCAGCGCGAACACGGTCTCTTCGAACTTGACGATGCTTCCGAACTCGTGCTGCACGTGCGACACATATCCGCGTTTCGCCCAGGGCGAGATCACCATCAGCGGCACGCGGAAACCCAGCCCCATACGGTCGAGTTGCGGAGGCGGCACGTGGTCGTACCATCCGCCCCAATCGTCCCACAAAACGAAAATCACGGTGCTGTTCCAGTCGGGGCTGTGGCCGATCGCATTGACGACCGACGCGACCCACTCGGGGCCATAGGCGCCGGTCACGGTCAGGTCGCGGCCCGTGATTTCGTGCGGGAACGGATGGTCGGAGTTTTGCGCGTTCGGCACGACCCATACCAAATTAGGCAGACTTGCACGCTTAGCGTCGCGCAGTACGCGCGTCTCGGGGGAGATGACGTTGCCCCAATACGGTGAATAACGGATGTGCCGGATCGCATCGAACGCGGACCAGATATTGCCCAAATCGTCCAAGCCGGGCGCATAGTAGCTCCACGTCACGCCGTTCGCCATCGCGGTGTCGGCGATCGTCGGCATGTTCAGACACGGCCAGGGACCGGGTTCTTCTTCGCCGTTTTCCGCAATGCGCGTCACCGTTGCATTGAGGGGCGAATCACATCCCCAAGCGTACCTCGTCGTTTCCATGTGATTCGGGTTGTTCGCGGTAAAGTCGGACTGCCCCGAGATAAGGTACAAGTGTGCGGGAAACGTCGGGCCGGTATTTGATTGGAACATCCGATCGGCGAGCGTGTACTCTTGCGCCATCCGCCAATACGGCTGGATCTGCTCGCGCGGAACGTAGGCGTACGGAAAGTCCGGATCTTGCCGCGGCAGCGTGTCGACGCGGTCCCAGCCGTCCATCCGCGAACCATCGTATTGCTGGACGAACGCTTTATGCTGATGATCGACGTCGATGGGTGCGTCCAGGTTCACCGCATGCAGCGGCACGGTGCCGCCGTGGCTCATGCCGGAATCGACGGTGTCGGCGCCGGGGAATCCGTGAAAAAAGTTATCGAACGAGCGGTTCTCTTGAATGATGACGACGACGTGTCTGACATGCGTGCGCAGATTTTGCACGTAGTCGCTTTGCCTGCGCTGCTCGACGTTGATCGGCTTTGCCCGCGCGACACCGCCTGCGCAGAAAGCAAGCAGACCGCAGACGGCCAAACAAACGGCGGCTGAACGAACATTCATCGCCGCCCGGTACGCCGCCGGGACCCGCTATCCCGCCTATGCGAGCCCGGAAACGATGTGCAGCGGCGGCGCGTCTTAAACAACAGTCAGCCAAATATTGGATAACGGATGGGACGCTGGGCACCGCCCGAACTGATTTCGGCTGCGATTGCGCGCGACGCACCCGCAGTCGAGCAGCTCGATGGCTTCGACGGTGCAACGTTCCGGGTGACCCGGGAGCAAAACAAAACGGGCCGGATCACTCCGGCCCGTTTTGTTATCAGAGCGCCTGCTTAGCCGCGATAGCGCAGGAACGCCGGCACTTCGATATCGTCCATGTTCAGCGGCGCGACGGCATCGATCTTCGTGTCGGCGAAGTTGAACGACGACGACGCGCGCGAATGCGAACGCGCCGCTCCGAAACCGGCGGCCAAAACGGTGACGCGCACCTTGCCTGCCATCGTTGGATCGATGCTCGCGCCGAAAATGATCTGCGCCTCCGAGTCGACGGCGCGGCTGATCATCTCGGCCGCTTCGTTGACTTCGTACATCGCCATGTCGGGGCCGCCCGTGATGTTGAAGATCACGCCGCGCGCGCCTTCAATGGTCGTCTCGAGCAGCGGCGATGCAATGGCCTTTTGCGCCGCGTCGGCGGCACGGTGTTCGCCCGAGCCCTCACCGATGCCCATCATCGCGCTACCGGCGTCGGACATAATCGTCTTGACGTCGGCAAAATCCAGATTGATCAGGCCCGGCTGCGTGATGAGGTCGGAGATGCCCTGAATTCCTTGACGCAGCACGTCGTCCGCATACGCGAACGCCTCGTTCAACGGCGTACGCTTTTCGATCACTTGCAGAATGCGCTCGTTCGGTATCGTGATCAGCGTATCGACTTTTTGTTCGAGCTCGGCGATGCCGTGCTCCGCCGCCTGCATGCGTTTGCGCCCTTCGAACGCGAAGGGTTTCGTCACGACGGCGATGGTGAGCGCGCCCGACTCGCGCGCGATATCCGCAATCACGGGAGCGGCGCCCGTGCCGGTTCCTCCGCCCATGCCCGCGGTGATGAACACCAAATCGGCGCCTTCGACGATCATCGCGAGGTCTTCGCGCGAATCTTCGGCGGCTTCGTGCGCCAGCGTCGGGTTCGCGCCCGCGCCCAGGCCGCGGGTCAAATTGCTGCCGACTTGCACGGTATTTTCCGTTTGCGAGTTGCGCAGCGCTTGCACGTCGGAGTTTACCGCGAAGAAGTCGACACCGGAAAGGCCGGCTTCGATCATCCGGTTTACCGCGTTGCAGCCGCCGCCGCCGACACCGATCACTTTGATCGTCGCCGAATGCTCGGGAACGTAGCGCTTTGCATCAGCCATGGGTGTGTGAGCCTCCGTAAAAAGTGTGGTTTGGGGATCGGTGGTTTCTTCTAGTTCCATAGGTCGCCGAGCCATTTGCCGACCTTGCCGGCGATCGACGGGCTGCGCTTGACGTACTGATGATTTTCCATGCCGCCGTTGGGGCCGAAAAGCACCAGGCCGATTGCGGTTGCGTATTCGGGCTGTTTGAGCGCGTCGGTCACACCCGCGACGCTGCCCGGCAGTCCGACGCGCACCGGTAAACCGAAAATCTCTTCCGCGAGCGGTTCGATGCCGGCCAAGTGCGCGCCGCCGCCGGTGATGACGACTTCACCGAGCACGAGATCGCGCGGTACGTTTTCAATGATTTTATTCTTCGTCATGCGGAACATCTCCGCAATGCGCGGCACGACGATCTGGCGCAGCTGCGAACACGTCGCTTCTTTCGTGCTGCGTCCATCGAGCGTCTTCACCGGAAAACGCTGCTCCGCAGCGCCGTCGGAGCCTCCCGAGCCGTAGGCACGCTTAATGTGCTCCGCTTCCGCGCTCGTGGTTTTCAGACCGAGCGAGATGTCGTTCGTGATGATGTTCCCGCCCACGGGAATCGTGCTCGTGTAGATCGCTCCGCCGCCGCTGTAGACCGCGATGTCGGTGGTCCCGCCGCCGATGTCGAGAAGCACGACGCCGACTTGTTTTTCTTCCGGAAGCAGCGTCGATGCCGAGCTTGCGAGCGGTTCGAACACTAAGCCCGCGGACTCCAGGCCCGCGCGGTGAACGCACTTCAAAACGTTCGTGATGAAGCTGGAGCCGCCGGTGATGATGTGCGTATCCACTTCCAAGCGGCCGCCGGCCATGCCGACGGGATCTTCTACGCCGTCCTGGCCGTCAACGGTGAAAAAGCGCGGCAGCGCATGAATGATTTGCCGGTCTGCCGGAAGGTTGATGATCTTGCTCGCGTCGACGACCCGGCGCACGTCGGCCACGCCCACTTCGCGATCGTCGCTTTGGACCGCGACGACGGCGCGGTTATTCGTGCTTCGGATATGTTCGCCGGTGATTGCAACGTAAACGTCCTGAATGTGCACGCCGGCCATGCGTTCGGCTTTTTCGGTCGCAAGTTCGATCGCCTTGATGGTCTCTTCCAGATCGGTGACCACGCCTTTGCGCATGCCGCCGGAGGGCGCTTCCCCGTAGCCGATAATCTCCAGGCCGTTGGGGCCATCGGCGGCAACGACGGCACAGGTCTTCGTCGTGCCGATATCGAGCCCAGCCACGGTCTCGTGCTTCATCCGACTCCTACAAAAGCGAGCAATGGCCCCATATATTGGGGCCGCCCCGCCGAAACCCTACAACGTGTAGCGTCCGGGCGCCAAAGGTTAGCCTGGAGTTATCTGGCCGCACAGCGTCTCCTTGCGAGCAACCTGTGGGCGATCTGCGAATAAAGACCGGATTCCGGCCTCGCTTGCCGCCGCGCCGCGATCTCATGGCGGGTTCGTTCCGCTTGCTCAACATTTACGTGCACGAAGCCGACAAAGAACAGGTCATGAATTCAAAACGCACGAGTCTTGAACGCGGGCTGATCTTATCGTTCGCCGCGGTCATCGCGATTCTGATTTTCGGCGTCATCCCGACCTCGCTGTGGGTGATGGCCAAGATCTCGACGCAGGCGGAAACGCTA
>JBHEMM010000013.1:15062-15916 GCA_046262595.1 Vulcanimicrobiaceae bacterium | reverse complement strand
TCGTCGTTATCCTGATCATCCCCGTCGCGTACGTTGCGATGAGCGGGATATCGCAGCAAGCGCAGGTTTTGCACGATACGATCATTCAAGGCGAGCTTGCGTACGTGAAGGTGGCCTCGGACGCCGACGCGCTGCGCGCTTCCTCTATAGATGCTGCGACAAACCCCGACCAGGGTAAGACCGAAGCCTCGTATCTGACGGCCAAAGCCGCGATGGAGGCTTTCCCCAAAGACGCGCGCGACATGGAAGACCTCACGAGCAAAGATCCGGCCGTTGCGCCGCTGGTCGTAAAGTTCAAGGCCAGCTCGAGCATGTATGACTTTCAGGCCATCACCGCCGTCACGGATTTGGGGAACGGCAAAAAGGCCGACGCGCTTAACGTGGTGCACGGCGCTTCTTACGCCGCTTACCAGCAGCAGTCGCGCGACGGCGAAGCACTGCTCGCGGCGCTCAAGAAGAGCTCCGACGTGCGTTTCGCCGCGTTGCTCCAGGCGCGCAACTTTGCCCTGGGCGTGCAAATCGTCGGAGCGGCCATTGCCGCGCTCATCGCGCTTTGCGCGATGCTGTGGTTCCGGCGCGCCATGAGCCGCGGATTGGAACGCGTTCTTGAAGTCTTCGAGGCGATGGAGCGCGGAAACCTTACGGCGCGCGTTGGTTGGAGCGGCCGCGATCTGCTCGGGCGCTTGGGCCAAGCGGTCGATCAGCTCGGAGAGAGCTTATCGCAGATCATCGCAACGATTCAACATGCGGTCATGACCGTGCAGAACGCCAGCCAGCAAACGAACGAAACTGCAAGACAAGTCGAATCGCGCGTTGCTGAAGAGTTGCTCGCACTCGCCCGGGCTGCCGACTTT
>JBHEMM010000013.1:3840-15052 GCA_046262595.1 Vulcanimicrobiaceae bacterium | reverse complement strand
GGCCTGGACAAGGGTTCTGAAACGCCGGGGCGTATCGCCGCCGGCACGGTCACCGACAACGCCGAACAAGTGGCACGCCGCGTCACCGACATCTCGAGCGCTGTCGCCCAGATGACCGCGTCGATTCAAGAGATGGATCAAAACTTACTGAACCTTGCAACCGTGGTCGAGCAGGCCGTCGCGAACACGCAAGAGATGTCGGCATCGATCGTTCAGGTTGCGGGCAATGCCGAACGCGTGCGCCAAGAATCGACGACCACCGACAAACAGGTGCGCGACGGCCGCAACGAAGTGGCCGAACTCTCCAAAGGCATGTCGAGCATCAGCGAAACGGTTGCGGGCGTCGTCACCGAGATGCAGAGCCTCGATCACGCTTCGCGGCAGATCGGCGAGATTTTGGGCTTGATCGAAGAGATCGCCGACCAAACGAATTTGCTCGCACTCAACGCGGCGATTGAAGCCGCGCGAGCGGGCGAGCACGGGCGCGGCTTTGCGGTCGTCGCCGACGAAGTCCGCAAACTCGCGGAAAACTCCGCGAGCTCGACCAAGCAAATCGGTCAACTCGTCGCCGACATCCAACGCCGCACGACCGCGGTGCTCGAGCGTACCGCCAAGGCGAACAACTTAGTGCAGAATAACGCCGTCTCGGCGCGTTCGGTGACGGACATGATCGAGACGATCAGCAAGCGGGTGACCGAGATGGCGCAGCTGGTCAGCGAGATCAGCGTTGCGACGACCGAGCAGGCGCGCGCTTCCGAAGAACTGGCGAAAGCGAGCGAACAGATGGGCGCGATGACGCACGAAGCGGCCGCGACGATGCGCGAGCAAGCGATCACGTCCAATCAGATTCTGGAAAGCGTCTCGGAGATCGAGCAGCGCACCGGACAGGTGGCGCTGGCCAGTCAAGAGCAGCAGGTCGCAATCGAGTCGCTCGGTCAGACGATCGGTCACACGTCCGACCTCGGCCGCGCAAACTCCGATTCCGTCACTCAAGTCGCGGGGCAGACCGAGCAAGTTCGTCAGCAGGCGTCAGGCTTGCAAGACCTCGTCGCGCAGTTCGAGGTCGGCAAAAACGGGCAAGCCGGTTTACCGGGCAAGCAAAAAGATCGTCAAGCCCTAGAGGATCAGCGGTCACTTGCGCTATCATCTTAGGCTAGAACCCGTCGGGGACGGGAATATGGCACTGCTGCCCTTTTCTGGAGAAAACGTGCGTAAAATTCTCACCTTCGCAGCTCTGTTGACCACGCTGGCGGCGCCTGCGGCCGTTCTGGCGGCCACCGTCGACCCGTCGCTCATTCCCGATGGAACCTATAAAGGCGTCGTCGAGAAGGTCGTCGACACCAAGCACATCCTGGTAAAAATGGAGAACGGCATGGAAGCACAGCTGACGACCGACCGGTCGCATGTCGTTTTCGATAAGTGCAAGGCGAACGACAGTATCATGATGTCGCTCATTAAAGGATACGTCGCCGTCTACAAGTGCTAGTGCGCCTGACGCACAGCAAACCATCCAGAGGCTGCGCATCCGGCGGGCCTCTTCTTTTTAGCGGTACTGAACGACGGGGGTCTTCGGCGCGCGCAGATCGATAGCCGCGATGCGGCGTCCCTGCGCCGAGAGCTGCGAGAGAATCGGCGCGACCAGTGTACTCTTCTGCGCCAGATCCGCGTCATCGCCGAGCAGCAGGCGGACGCCGCCGCTCATGACGGCGATTAAGTCGCCGTACGTGTCGTATTGCACGCTGCGCACGATGACGTGCGCCTGCGCCAACCGCGCCGCGTCGTTGCGCAAGCGCTGAACGTCCGCGTCTCTCACGAACGCACCGGGAGCCGGTAGCGGCACGCGCGCATAAATCACCGGCAGCGCCGAATCCCCCGTCGCCGCCTGAAGAACCCGCAGCGCCGAGTCCACGAAAACGCGCGAGCCATTGCCTTGCAGCACAGCGGAGGGTACGCGCTCGGTCACGGCAATTGTGACGTGCGCAGGCAGCGAACGGTGGATCCGCACGGCATCGATGTAGGGTATCGCGCGCACGCGCGCCGCTGCTGCAGCCATGTCCTGAAGCCACACGTTGGTGTGCGTTGCTATTTGCGCGCGCGCCCCGATTTGGCCGGCGGGCACGATACGGTTGCCGGTAATGCGCACCGTATGAGCGTAGAACCCTGGCCATGCGGCGGCGTAGAATCCGCCCGCAACGGCCGCAACCGCTAAAACAAAAAAGATGAACCAAAACGGACGCAGCGCCAATGCGGCCGTTTTCTTTTTCCGCTTCCTGCGTGTCACGCGAGCACGAACCGTTCAATGGCTTCCGCCACGCCGTCGTTCTCGACATCCGCGACGATCGCGTCGGCGACCACGCGCAGCTCCTCGGGCGCCGAGCCCATTGCAACGCCGAACCCGGCCGCCTGCAGCAGCGGCGCATCGTTCCAGGAATCGCCGATAGCCAAGACGCGATCCAGCGGCACGTTCAAGTGATTCGCGACGATGTCCAGCGAGCGGCCTTTGTTCACGCGCACGTTCATCACTTCCAGAAAATACGGTATGCTGCGGGTGACGTATGCGCGACCCTCCAGGAGCGCCTGCACGCGCGGCAAATGTTCGAGGACGATCTCCGGCTCGGCGATGATGCAGCCTTTCGTCGCGCCCCAGGTTTCGAACTGCCGGGCTAGCGAGGGAACGAGCACGGGTTGAATACCGGAAATACTCGCGTAAAGTTCGACGTAAGCGTTTAACGTCTCGCTGTAATAGCGGTCGTTGGCATAGAGCTGAACGTGCAAGCCCTGTTCGCGCGCGTAGGCTTCAAGCAAAAGGGCTTCGCGGTTGGGCAGCGGTACGTCTTGGAGCACGTCGTCGCTCTGCGGATCGATCACTGCGGCGCCTTGATAGCAGACGACGGGCGCCGTAAAGCGCAAGCCGCGCACGAAGGGCAGCGCCGCGCGGTACATCCGGCCGGTCACAACGCAGCCTTGAACGCCTTTGGCTCGCATCGCGGCAACCGCTTCAAGGACGCGCGGGCGGATCTGCAGCGATGTACCGACAAGCGTTCCGTCCAGATCCAGCGCCACCAGGAGCGGCTGCATCAAGCGCGCTGCTCCGCCGTGCGCGCGTGGTTCGGCAGGCCTTCAAACGTGGCGAGCGCCGCCACGTGCGCCGCATCGTCCTTCGCCCGTTTCGCGCTGTTCTCAAGGACGCTGAACGTTCGCAGAAAGTCGGCCGTACGCAATCCCGACGAAAAGCGCGCGGCCCCCGAAGTCGGCAGCACGTGGTTTGTGCCCGCCAGATAGTCTCCCCATGCCACCGGCGTCGCTGCTCCGCAGAAGACGGCGCCGACACTTTGCAAATGCGGCAAAAATTCGCGCGGCGCGCGCACGAACAGTGCCAGATGCTCGGGCGCGAAGCGCTGGATGACCGAGAAGATTTCTGCCCGGCCGCGCGCATGAATCACATACGTTGAGCGCTCGAGCACGCCGCGCACGACGTCATCGCGCCCGGTCTTCTCACGCCGCTCCAAGTGCATCAGACACGCCTGCAAAACGTCGCGCGACTCCGAGACGGCCGCAACACGCGCGAACGGATCGTGTTCCGCCTGCGCGAGCATCTCGGAAGCGGCCAACGCCGGATCGCACGATTCATCGGCGACGACGAGCACCTCCGAAGGGCCCGCTAAACCGTCGATGCCGCACACGCCGAAAATCTGGCGTTTTGCTTCTGTGACCCACCGGTTCCCCGGGCCAACGATTTTGTCGAACGGCGCGATGCGCTGCGTGCCGTACGCCGCAGCCGCAATCGCCTGCGCGCCGCCTACGGCATAGAGCTCGTCAACGTTGCACAGCGCGCACGCGTAACGCACGGCCGGCGGCACCGTCCCATCGCGCGCGGGAGGCGTAAAAACGGCAACGCGTCCGACGCCCGCAACTTTGGCAGGCACCGCCGTCATAATGACGGATGACGGCAGCACTGCAGTACCGCCCGGCACGTACGCCGCAATTGCGCCGAGCGGCCGGTTCAGCAAAGCGTACGCCGTGCCGTCCGGATCCGTATACTCGACATCGGCGGTCAGTTGGCGCGCATGAAAGGCGCGGACGCGATCGGCAGCGATATCGAGCGCATCGCCGACCGCCGCCGGAATCGCGCGCCGCAGGTCCGCCGCCGCTGCAACGGGCACGCGTATCTGCCCGTCCGTAAAATGAGGCGCATCGAATTGCCGCGCGTACGCGATGACTGCATCGTCGCTGCGCTCCCGGACGGCGGCAAGAATTTGTGCCACGGCTGCGCTCACCTCCGGCTCGACAAACCATCCTCTGCGGTACAGCCCATCCAACGCTCGCGCGTCCGACGCCTCGGTGATGCGCAGCGTCATACGGCCGCGGCGCGCAAGCGGTCCGCGAATTCGCGCAGCCGCTTGTATTTCGCGCGAAAACGCACCGGATTCACCACGAAGCGCGCCGTGGATTTCGCTATCTCGTCGACGACGACCATGTCGTGCTCGCGCAGCGTATTGCCGGTTGCGACCAAGTCGACGATCACGTCCGAAAGCCCGACCAGCGGCGCGAGCTCGACGGAGCCATGCAGCGCAATGATCTCGCAAGGAAGATCCCGTTCGGAAAAGTACGATTGTGCGGATCGCTTGAACTTCGTCGCGACGCGCAGAAACGTCGGATAGCGAGCGCCTTCGTGATAGCGGTCTTCGCGCCGCGCGGCGACGACCAGGCGGCACGCGCCGAACTGCAGATCGGCAATTTCGCTCACGGATCGGTCCGTTTCCCAGAGCACGTCTTTGCCGACAATTCCGCAATCCGCGGCGCCGAACTCAACGTACGCCGGGACATCCGTCGGACGCAACAGCAGCAACTCGGCTTTTCCGTCGCTGCTCGCAAGCGTCAGGCGCCGCCCCGTTTCCGCGGGGACTTCGATGCCCGCTTCACGCAGTAAACGCGCCGACGGGCCATACAACGCGCCCTTCGGCATCGCTATGACGATCGGCGCCTCATTCACGGCAGCACGATCTCTTCGGAGCCGTGCTCGCCGCCGATGATCACGCGCGGAATGCGTTTGTGCCGCGCGTACGCAAGCAACGCTTCGCGATCCATGCCGCGCACATCCACGCGAACGGACAGACCGCGCGCACGTTCTTGCGCGGCGGCGCCGTCGGAGCCGCTGACGAGCACGTCCACCTCGGTACGCGGGCGATCGTCTTCCCGGCGGCGCTCCAGGGCCAAAAGAATGCGCTCGACGCCGACCATCCAGCCGACGGCGGGAACGTCGTAGCCGAATCGCGGAAGCAGATTGTCGTACCGCCCGCCGCCGCAGAGTGAAAAGCCCAGATCCGCGATGTAGCCTTCGAACACGAAACCGGTGTAGTATTCCAGATCGCGCAGCAGCGCGAAATCGATATTGATCCGTTCTTCGTAGCCGAGCGCCTTCGCGCGTTGCAGCAGACGTTCGAGACGGCCGAGTGCCTCCAGCGACTCGGGCGTTCCGCACAGCGGGCGCACCAGATCGAGCACGTCCTGCCGCCCGCGCATCATCGTAAGCTCGCGGATCGCCGGATCGTCTATCGCCACGACGTTACGGCCCGCAATCAGTTTCTTCGTTGCGTGCAGCGCCTCGCCGGACAACCCGGCAGACGCGAGCACGCCGTCAACGATCGCCGCATTGTTGATGTCGAACCCCGCGTCGCTCAATCCCACCGCATCGAGCGTTTCCACCGCCATGAACAGCGCCTCGGCCTCGGCGTCGATGCCGGGGCCGCCGATCAGCTCCGCACCGGCCTGGGTGAACTCGCGCATGCGCCCCAGTTGCGGCTCTTCGTAGCGGTACGCGCTCGCGACGTACGAGAGGCGCAGCGGCAGCGACGCGCTGCGAAGGCGCGCCGACACCACGCGCGCGATCGGCGTCGTCATCTCCGTGCGCAGCGCCAGTGAGGCGCCGAGAGGATCCGCGAAGCGGAACGTCTGCTGCATCAGTTTCTCGCCCAGCCCGCGCACGAGCGCTTCTTCACTCTCGAACGTCGGCGTGAGCACCTCGGAATACGACCACGTGCGGAACACTTCGCGGATCGTCTCCTCGATCTCGCGTTTGTACGCAAACTCTTGCGGAAGCCAATCCCGCACGCCCGCGGGCAGCCTCATTGCGGTAAGCCTTCGGCGACATTTGCTTTTCCGAAGAGCCGTTCGAGTTCGAGTTTGAGGCGCCAATCGGCCGCGAGGCCGCGCGCGAGGCGTTGTGTGCGCTCGCCGATGCGGGCCATGACCGGGACCGTTCCGGGCCATTCGTCTAAGAGCGATGCCAGGCGATCGATCTGTTCGCGCGTATTGACTGTTACGTGCCAGCCCGCGGGCGCGGCGCTGCGGGCCGGGCGTTCGAACGGGGCAACTTCGTTCGCGCTTACGGTGACTTCCACGGGCGCTTCTTCGCCCGGCTTTGTGCCCAGGCGCTCGCGCATGCGCAGGCGCCCTTTGATGACGATGATTTTGTCTTGCTCGAAAAAGCCCTGAACCTGCGGATACAGTTTTGCAAAGACCACCACCTCACACGTGCCGCTCGTGTCTTCGATGGTGGCGATAAGGATCTGCGCTCCGGCTTTGGTCAAGGTGCGGCGCACGCCGGTCACCATGCCGGCGATGCAGACAAAGCTGTCGTCTTCGCGCGTGCGCAAATCCCGGATCGGCACCGCGCCGGTTCGTGCGAGCGCTTCAGCCACGTCGGCGAGTGGGTGACCGGAAACGAAGATGCCCAGCGTTTCCTTCTCCCACTGCAGCATGACCATCGTCGTGGGCGGCGGTTGAAGCGGAAGGCTTGGGCTCAGGCCGGCGGCAACAACCGCGGGCGCGTCGCCGAAGAGCGAGGCTTGCCCGCGCTCGGCATCGCGGTTTTCGGCTGCCGCGATCTGCATTGCCGTGTCCAACGCTCCGAGCTTTTGCGCGCGATTGCCCGGAAGCGAATCCAGCGCACCGCATTTGACCAACGCTTCAAGCACGCGGCGGTTCACTTGTTTCCCGTCAACGCGCCGCGCCAAATCGAAGAGGCCGGTAAAAAGTCCGTCCTTCTCGCGTGCCTCGATGATCGTGCGGACGGCGCCCTCGCCGGCACCTTTTATCGCCGAGAGCCCGAAGCGGATTTGATCGCCGACCACGGCAAAATCTTCGAGCGAGAGGTTGACGTCGGGCGCAAGCACGGGAATGCCGATCTTCTTGGCCTCGTCGATGTACTCGACGAGTTTGTCCGTTTTGTCGCGCACCGAACTCATCAGCGCCGTGAGATACGCAAGCGGATGATTCGCTTTAAGGTAGGCGGTTTGATACGCGACCCACGCATACGCCGCAGCGTGCGATTTATTGAATCCGTAACCGGCGAACGGCTCGATAAACTCGAAGATCTTCGCGCCGAGCGTTTCATCGATGCCGCTGTGCGTTTTGCAGCCGGCGACAAACCTGGCACGGTATTGCGGAATCTTCTCCTTTTGCTTTTTGCCCATGACTTTGCGCAGCTCGTCCGCTTCACCCATGGTAAAGCCGGCGACGTCGCGTGCCATCTGCATCACTTGCTCTTGATAACACGCGATGCCGTACGTTTGCCCGAGGATCGATTCGAGCTTGGTGTGCAGATACGTCGGCTTCGTGCGGCCGTGTTTGTTGCTGATGTACTGCGGGATCCACTCCATGGGCCCCGGGCGGTACAGCGCGACGAGCGCGATGATTTCGTTGAAGTCGGAGGGGCGCAGATCGATGCAGACGCGCACCATGCCTTCCGACTCGAGTTGGAAGACGCCCATCGTTTCACCGCGCGAGAGCATGTCAAACGTTGTCGCGTCGTCGTCGGGTATGAGCGCCAAGTCGAAATCCGCATGGGTGGTGCGCTTGATCTCGTCCACGGCGTTCTTCATGACCGTCAGGTTGCGCAGACCCAAAAAGTCCATCTTCAGCAAGCCGATCTTTTCGGCCCACACCATGTCGTACTGCGTGTTGATGCCCGTTTCGCTCTTGGCGAGCGGCGTGTATTCCACGAGCGGTCCGGGCGATATCACGACGCCCGCGGCGTGCGTGCCGGCATTGCGGGCCAGACCCTCGATCGCCTTGGCCGTATCGAGCAACTTGCGGATTTCCGGCGATCCGCTGTAGAGCATCTTCAGATCGGAGATCTGGTCGATCGCCTGTTCGATGGAAAGCCCCGTCGGGCCGGATGGAATCATTTTCGCGACGCGGTCCACATCGGGCAGTGGAACCGCGAGCGCGCGTCCGGCATCGCGCACCGCGGCGCGTGCGGCCATCGTGCCGAACGTAACGATCTGCGCGACGCGATCTTCACCGTATTTGGCGGTGACGTATTTAATGACTTCGTCGCGCCGCTCCACGCAGAAGTCGGTGTCGATATCGGGCATCGAGATGCGTTCCGGGTTCAAGAAACGCTCGAACAGCAGATCGTATTTAAGCGGATCGAGGTCGGTGATTTTCAGACAATAGGAAACGACGGAGCCGACTGCGGAGCCGCGGCCCGGCCCGACGGGTATGCCGTTGTCGCGGGCGTATTTGATGAAGTCCCAGACGATCAGAAAGTACGACGCGAACCCCATCTTCAAGATGACGTCGAGTTCGTACTCGAAGCGCTCGCGCAAGGCGCCGTCGTTTGCCGCGCGTTCGCCGTACCGTTCCGTCAGCCCGCGCAGACAAATCTCGCGCAGATACTCCTTGTCGCTCTTCTCGCCGCTTTCTTGCGGCACGGGATACGCCGGCAGGTGATAGATCTTCTCGGGGATGCGGATGTCGATCCGGTTCGCGATCCCGATTGTGTTGTCGCACGCTTCGGGCAGGTCGGCCCACAGTTCGCGCATCTCGGCGTCGCTCTTGACGTAAAACTGATCGGAGTAAAACTTCATACGGCTCGTATCCGAAACGGTCTTCCCCGTGCCGATGCAGAGCAGCACGTCGTGCGCGCTCGCGTCCTTCTGTTCCAAGTAGTGCGAATCGTTGGTGGCGACGAGCGGGATGTTCAGTTCGCGCGCGATCTGCACGAGCCCGGTGTTGATGGCTTCTTCCTCGGGCATGCCGTGACGCATCACTTCCACGTAGAAGCGGTCGCCGAAGATTTGGCGGTACGTTATGGCCGCGTCGCGTGCTTTTGCGTAGTCGTTCTTCAGGAGCGGCGCCGCCACGAGCCCGGACATGCATCCGGAAAGAACGATCAGCCCCTCGTGGTGTTCCGCGAGCAAGTCGAGGTCGATGCGCGGCTTGTAATAGTAGCCCTCGAGAAATCCCTTGGAGATCAGGGCGGTCAGGTTCCGGTAGCCCGTGTGGTCGGCCGCCAGAAGCGTGACGTGCGCCTCCTCGCGGACCAGCCGGTCGAAGCGGCCCCGCGGCGCGACATATGCCTCGCACCCGATAATGGGCGTCAACTTGAAGTCCCGCGCGGTGTAATAGAACTCCATGGCGCCGTACATGACGCCATGGTCGGTCAGCGCCACTGCCGGGCTGCCGTCTTCCGCGGACCGCTTGCAGAGCCGGTCGACCCGGCACGCGCCGTCCAGCAGCGAGTACTCACTATGGACGTGGAGATGAACGAACGAACTCACGGAACGGCTGCGTAGACCCCTATCACTAAAGAAAACGGCGGCTACAGACGTTACAGTAAGGGTGGGCGTGAACCTGTCCCGGGAGGCCGCACCGCCGGCCCTCCACATCACCGGGAAGGCCGATCTTCTTTTGGAGATCGAGCGCCTTCATTCGCGCATTGCCATGCTCGAGGCCGAGCGGGACGAATACGCGCAGCAAAACGCCGAGCTCTTCGTGCTGCAGCAGGTCTTCTCTACGATCAATTCGACGCTCGACATCAACGATATCCTTTCCATGGTGCTGCGCGGCGTCTGCGAAGCGTTGAAATTCGGTCGCGTGATCCTTTTCGACGTCGACGAGCACGGCACGATCATCCGGCGCCTCGAAGCCGACGCCATGGGCAACGTGCAGCACTCCCCCGAGGCGTTCGACTACTTGCCCGGCTCGACGCTGAACGATGTTGCGCGCGGTGTGCTTCAGATTGCCTATGGTAACGAGAACGACCCGGACAAGCCGCTAAAGGATGCAAAACGTTCGTACTGCATCGCCCCGCTGGTCGCGCGCGACGTCGTACGCGGCATGCTGTACGTGGACGATCCGCCCTCGGACGAGGTGACGGAAAACCAGCTGCGCGTCTTGCTCGACTTTGCGGCGCAAGCGGCGATCGCGGTGGAAAACGCCCGTCTTTATGAAGAGACGCGGCGGCTGCTTGAAGAGACGCAGCGCCTCGCGCTCACCGACTCGCTCACGGGCATCCACAACCGCCGCGCGCTTACCGAACTGCTCGATCGCGAGCTGCACACCTCCGAACGCTATGACACGCCGTTCGCTTTCGCGATCTTCGATTTGGACGACCTCAAAAAGATCAACGACTCGGGCGGGCACAGTTTGGGCGACCTCGCGCTCAAGCGTTTTGCGAACGTCCTAAAAAAGGCGGCGCGCAAAGGCGACATCGTCGCGCGGTATGCTGGCGACGAATTCGTGCTCATCATGGCCAAGACGGGGCGGGAAGCCGCAACGCGGGGCGTCGAGCGGATCATGGCGGCGCTGCGGCGCAACGGCCTGCAGACGTCCATCGGCATCGCGATGTTCCCGAACGACGGCACAGAAGGGCAAACGCTCTTCTTCGCGGCCGACGAGGCGCTCTACCACGCCAAACAGGCCGGCAAGAACGGCTACCGTTTCTACAACCGCGCCGCATCGACGGCGCTCACACCGCCCGACTAAAATCGTGGGACCCCCGAAAGGGGAGTAGTATAAAGAGAGAATGATCAAGCACGACGTCGTCGTCATCGGCGGGGGCTTAGCCGGCATGCGCGCCGCCGTCGAAGCGGCAGAACGCGGCGCAGACGTGGCTATCGTCAGTAAAATGCATCCGGTCCGCAGCCATTCGGGCGCGGCTCAAGGCGGCATCAACGCCGCACTGGGCAACCGCGCAGACGACTCGCCGCTCAATCACGCCTTCGACACCGCCAAGGGGTCGGATTACCTGGGCGACCAGGATGCGATTCTGGCCATGTGCGAGGACGCCCCGGGACAGATCATTTGGCTCGAGCACCGCGGATGCATCTTCTCACGCTTGCCGGACGGCCGTATCGCGCAGCGCCCGTTCGGCGGGGCGGGTTCGCCGCGCACGTGCTACTCCGCCGATGTGACGGGTCTGGTG
>JBHEMM010000013.1:0-3830 GCA_046262595.1 Vulcanimicrobiaceae bacterium | reverse complement strand
ATCCAGAACGGTACCTTCGGCACGACGTAACTCGTCTGCCACACACCGGAATCCGTTCGTGATAAGCGCATCGTTCGTCCGGCAAGACGCACTTCGACGGCCGCAACGTTCGTCGAGGTGATCACCGTTCCGCTAAACGTATCGCCCGCATGCATCACGTTGCCGCTCGTCACGATCGCCAGAATCTGCGGCGGAGCGTCCGGCGGCAGTACGAGCGGCGTCGGCAGCGGCGTGGTCGCATACAACATGCGCAACGGCGAGCTGGATCTGATCCAGGCGAAAGCCACGATCTTCGCGACGGGCGGATGCGGCCGCATGTACGCAAAAACGACGAACGGCTACGCTTCTACGGCGGATGGTTTAGGCATCGCATACCGCGCGGGCATTCCCATCATGGATATGGAGTTCGTGCAGTTCCATCCCACCTCGCTCAAAGAAAACGGCGTGCTGCTTTCCGAAGCGGCCCGAGGCGAGGGCGCCTACCTGCTCAATAATACGGGCGAGCGGTTCATGTTCAAATACGCGCCGAACAAGGGCGAGCTGGCTTCACGCGACGTGGTTTCACGCGCAGAATGGACGGAAATTTTAGAGGGCCGCGGTATCGACGGCTGCGTGCTGCTCGATCTGCGTCATCTAGGACGCGAGAAAATTCTGGAACGTCTTCCGCAGATCCGGGAATTGGCACTGGACGCGACCGGCAAAGATGCCATCGACGATCCGATTCCGATTCTGCCCGGCATGCACTACACGATGGGCGGCATCGAGACCGACATCAACGGCGCGACGCGCATTCCGGGCGTCTATGCGGCCGGCGAATGCGCCGCCCCCAGCGTGCACGGTGCGAACCGCCTGGGCGGCAACTCGCTGCTCGAGACGATCGTTTTCGGTGCTCGCTCGGCGCGTCATGCCTGCGATTACATTAAATCGGTGGGCGAAGTACGCCCCTCGACGCGCACGCTTACAGCGGAAAAAGAGCGCCTGCAGCGCTGGATGGACAAATCGAGCGGCACCCGCGCTCCGCAGTCGCGCGCTGCGATGCAGAACATCATGAGCGATAACGTCTTCATCTTCCGCAACGAAGCGCAGCTTGCCACGGCCGTCGACCGCCTGCTCGACGTGCGCCGCCGGTTCGACGAAGACACGTACGTGATGGACAAGTCCAAGACGTTCAACACGGATCTGGTCAACACGCTCGAAACCGACTTCTTGATCGACGCGGCGATGTGTGTCGCGAACGGTGCGCTGGCGCGCAAAGAATCACGCGGCGCGCAGGCGCGCACGGATTACCCCGAACGCGACGATGCGAATTGGATGGTTCACACGCTGGCATGGCGGCAACAGGGCGCGAATCCTAAACTCGATTACTCGCGTAAAGTCACGATTACGCAGTGGCAGCCCGAAGTGCGGAGTTACTAACCCATGGCAAACGTCAAACTCGATATCTTCCGCTTCGACGAAGCCGTCGACACCATTCCGCACCGCGACGTCGTCGCAGTCGACATTCCGGAAACCACGACCGTGCTCGACGCGCTCGAAGCGGCGAAAGCCGAAGTGGACGGCACGATCAGCTTCCGCCGCTCGTGCCGCTCGGCGATCTGCGGTTCGTGCTCGATGAACATCAACGGCGTCACCGGCTTGGCGTGCAAAACGCCCTGCAATACGGTTATGGACGAGACCGGCACGATCAAAGTGGATCCGATGCCGAACTTCCAGCCCATGCGCGACTTGGTCGTTCATATGGATCCGTTCTGGGACAAATACACGCGCCTTAAACCGTACCTGCAGCCCAAAGACAAAGACAGCGACCACGAAACCGAACGGCGCGTGAGCCCTGAAGACATGAAAAAACTGGTAGACGTCGCGAATTGTGTCATGTGCGCCACATGCTACGCGCTCTGCCCCGTGGTCAGCGTCGATCCGTCCTTTGCCGGCCCGGCGGCTATCGCGTACGCATACCGCTTTATCGAAGACGTGCGCGACGGCCAAAAGGACGAACGGCTGGCGCAGATCAACGAAGACTATCTTTGGCTGTGCGCTCATTGCTACGCGTGTTCGTACTGTCCGAAACACGTGGATCCGCAGGATCGCATCATCGACGTCAAGCGGGCAACGGTTCAGGCCGGCGTCATGATGAACGAGCGAGGCCCGCGGCACGCTCTGGTCGTGAACCGCGGCATAAAAAAGACCGGCATGCTTGTCGAGAGTGAACTTATCATCGGCACGATCGGCCGCTTTAACATTCGAGGCTTGCTCTCGGTGGCTCCGCTCGGACTGCGCATGCTTTCCAGAGGCAAAATGCCGCCGCCGTTCCTCAAACCGATTCCCAAAGTGGACGAAGTCCGCACCATTTACGATACCCTGGAGGTACCGGTAGGATAATGAGCGCTTCAATTTTACCCGAAGAACGCGCGACCGATTCGCACAAACGCTCGCAGAGCGCTAAAAACAACCGCTACGGCTTCTTCCCGGGATGCGTAGCCAAAGAATCGTGCAAAGAGCTGTTTAACTCCACGATGCTGCTTGCCGACAAACTCGGCATCGAACTGATCGAGCTGACGGCCGCGTCCTGCTGCGGCGCATCCGTCGTGAACGATACCAATCGCGATATCGGCCGCGTGCTCAACGCGCGCACGTACGCGCAAGCCGAAGCCCTTGGTCTGGACGACATCATCACGATCTGCTCGACGTGCACGGGCCACATGCGCCTGGCGAATAAAGAGCTGCTCGAGAGCGAAGAAAAAATGGCGCAGGCGAACGCCATTCTGGGGAAGTTCGGCGCAAAATATGAAGGCGGCGTCATGGTGCGCCATCTGCTGTGGATGCTTATCGACGATATCGGCCTGGACAAGCTCGCCTCGATGGTCGTGCGCCCGCTCAACGGCCTGCGCGTCGCGCCGTTCTACGGCTGTCATATCATCCGGCCGGAAAAAGTGAACGGCTGGGAGTCGGCGCGCAATCCGCATTCACTCGAAGACGTCGTCGTTGCACTCGGCGGCGAAGCGGTAGACTACGCAGGTAAAACGCGCTGCTGCGGCTTCCACATTCAGCTCGAAAAGGAAGGCACCGCCGCGAACATGGTGGGCCAGAACATGCGCATGGCCAAGGATATGGGCGCCGAGGCGGTGCTCACGCCCTGTCCGCTCTGCCACTTGGCGCTCGACGGTTATCAGGAAGATGCCGCCTCGCGGTGGGGCCGCACCGATTTGCCGGTTTTTCATCTTCCGCAGCTGGTGGCATACGCACTCGGCGTGCCGGCGGAGAAACTCGGTTTGAATAAACATCTCATCGATCCGCGCGGCATCATGGTGGAGCGCGAACTGATCGCCTAAACGCGGCGCGGCGGGACGCAGCTTTGGGCCGGTCGTGCGTCTGCGCGATAAACTCGCGATGCGTTAAGGAGCGGCCACGCCTGCAGCATGGAGCATCTTCACCACTTGGGTGCGGGGAAGGCCGTAGACGGTCACGCCGCCCTTGCCCGTCATGGTTTTTGCGTTGAAGAGCGCATCGTAAATCGCGCCCTCTGTTGCCTCGACCGTCGCGAGATAAAGCGCGTTCAACACCGGCTCGTCCTGAAGGATCTGCGTGGTGGGCGCTTTGACGTCGTAGCTCGGTGTCCGTTCGAAAACGTAGCCCGTGCTGAAGGCCAAGAAGAGATCGCCGCTGCCCAGCGAGCTGTACAGCCCTGTCCGCGCCATTCCCAAACCCGCGCGAAGCGCCAGCGCGCGCAACTGGCGCGAATCGAGGGGCGCGTTCGTCGCGATCACGGGTCCGGTCGGCGCGGGCAAGAGTGCGCTGGCACGGGCCATCCTGGGGTTGTATCCGCTTGAAGC
>JBHEMM010000012.1:36234-61201 GCA_046262595.1 Vulcanimicrobiaceae bacterium | reverse complement strand
CTTTACGGGCTACACGTCAGTTTGAAACGTACGAAGAAGCAAAAACTGCTATCACTGCCTGGGTAAAACACGACAATGAGACCCGGCCGCATTCAGGGCTGAAATATCTCGCGCCGGCCGAATGGCGCCGCCGGCAGAGCGAATTAAGCGCCTAATCTGTCCAGAAACCGCGGGGTCACTTCATTACTACGCTGTGCCAGGTGCTCGACGTTTCCGCGAGCGGGTACTATGCGTGGTTGAACCGTGTCCCATCGCAACGCCGCAGGGCGGATGCGTTGCTCGGCGATCGCCTCGAAGCGTTGCACCGCCAATCGCGTGCAACATACGGGCGACCGCGGCTGCAGGCCGAGCCTCCAGGACGAAGGCGTTCGCGTAAGCGACAAACGCATTGCGCGCGTTATGCGAGAACGTAAAATCGTCGGCGCCACAAGGCGAAAAGGCTTCAAAGCAACGATTCGTGATCGCGACGCGCGGCCCGCACCCACCTCGTCGGTCGCAACTTCACGGCGGCGGCGCCCGATCGGCTCTGGGTCTCGGATATCACGTTACGTACCAGCGTGGAGCGGCTTCTTGTTCCTTGCGGTTGTGCTCGATGTCTACAGCCGTCGCGTCGTCGGTTGGGCAATGGCGAATCATCTGCGCACCGAACTCGTCCTTGACGCGCTCAACATGGCACTCTATCGGCGCAAACCCAGCGGCGTCATTCATCATTCCGACCAAGGCTGCCAATACACATCCATTGCGTTCGAAAAACGCTACAAAGAAGCCGGCGTTCAACCATCGATGGGACCGGTCGGAGATTGCTACGACAACGCGATGTGCGAGAGTTTCAACGCAACGCTCGGATGCGAGCTGCTGGTTCAACATCGCTTCAAGAATCAGCGCGAGGCTTCACTTGCAGCCTTCGACTTTATCGAAGGTTGGTACAACCGGCGCCGACGGCATACGGCGATCGGGAATATCTCGCCCATGGAGTTCGAGCGGCGGATGAGTCAACCCGCCTGATGTCCAATCTGCAACCGTCCACCGAACCGGATCAGCTTCAGAAGGCCTTCATGGATTTTGACATTCGATGCATTTGCTAGAGCAACACGTCGACGATTGTCGCGCCAACAGCGGCTCGCCAGATTTGTCCCGTTACAAATGAATCGTCTTCCTCCGGGTGCATGTTATAGTGTATCTCAATATTGGCAACTCGATTTTGTCGGTAGGTCAGAGCATAAATTGAGCCTTTAGGCACGACAACGTCAAGCTTATTCGAAGTCCAGCGTACTTGCGGCGGGTTCGCCATACGGTAGTCAGGATAATTCGATGTGTAGCGCAGCAGCAGGCTTCTACGGTTTAGATTGTTTCGAGGCGCGATAAAAACATAGCGGACAACGCCGCCTTGCGCCAAACCATAAGCACAGACCTCTGAGCGAACGATGGCGCGAATGCCGCCTGGGCCACGGATGATGTGTGTGTGCGAATCCATTACCGACGCATCTCCGTGGGTGGCGCATGAGGATGCACTGTCAATTCGAACCTGCTGCGCTATCCGCGTACTCATTAAGGCCGCTCCAATGGTCGTCAAGAACAGGCCGGAAAGAAGCACGTTTTTGCGCCATCGGTAGCCGGTAAGCCGCGAGGCAGCAGCTATCAACCAAACGATGAACATGGTTATCGGCCACGCTATCGCTATGAAAAGAAGCCCCAGCCAGACAACTGAGATGACGCGAACGCGGCGGTTGAGCGTGAGCGACAATGTCACGGTACTAACTTTGTACCACAAAGAAACGATCCTGCGCAAATGCGCAACAAGAAATCAAGAAACACGACGAAATCGCAGGCCCAGTGTAAATTGCGCTATAGAGCTAGTGACAAGGCGTATCTCTCAGAGGACGCGTTGACTTGGCTCGCCGAGCATGGCCTCAAGGCCGCCATCCCTGTAAAGAGGCGATGGTTTCAAGACGGAAAACGCATGTACCGCCAAGCGTTGAATTTCTCGACCGCCGCCACAATCGAGATTTCCACGAAGCCTGTCGCTTTCGGGCTAAGATCGAATGCCTTTTCTGGGTGTTCAAACGCGTAGCGACTGGTTACTACTGGTCACGCGGCCGAAAGCGCCAGATCCGTAATTCGAACGATCCATGCGTTGCTTGGATCAATGAACTGCTTTGCAAGTGCATCTACGTTGCGGACGACAGTGCAGTTGGAAAAAGAGACCGGCGTGGAAATCGACTACCTCACACCTTCGCGTCGTTTCCGCCGCCAGATGCGCCGCTGTTCAATAACGCTGCATAGGATGCCGGTATAGACGGTAGCACTAGGCGGCCGTCTTAGCCAGCACTTTAGTTAGAATGAAACGCGAGCGTTAAGTGACGCGCGAGTGATAAGCAGCAAGGCAAAGTCAAAATAGCGAAACGCCCTGTAAAGACAGGGCGTTTTGCTATGTATGCTTGCAAGGCGATGCTGCATTTCACCCTATTAGGATCTTTCACCCTAACTGACTATTTTTGATCGGTTACGGTGAGACAGCACTAGAAAGGCTAGAAAGCTAGAAAGGAATCTCTTCGTCTAAAGCGTCGTCCATGCGTGCGCCGCCGCCCGTCGCTGCGCCCACGGGGGCAAAGTCGCCGCCGGCGGATTCTTGGCGATCGCGAGGAGAGTCGAGCATCTGCATCGTGTTGATCACGATCTCCGTCGCTTTGCGTTTGTTGCCTTCTTTGTCGTCGAACGAACGGATAACGAGGCGACCTTCAACCAGCACGTTCATGCCCTTTTTCAGGTACGTGTTGCAGGTTTCGGCGAGTTTCTCCCAAGCCACGATATCCGCGAACAGCGTGTCCTCGGGTTTGGCGTCGCGTTTGTTCGGGTTGACGGCGATGGAAAACTTTGTGACGCCGGCGCCCGATGCGATGTAACGGATTTCGGGGTCGCGAACGACCCGGCCGACGAGAATGACTTTATTAAACGACCCTGCCATATGCGTGTTCTCTCTTCAATCGATGATGCTGTTCTTGCGGGTTCGATAAGGAGTGTACCGCGGCCCCGTGCCAGGGGCCTGGCATCCTTTAAACGGGTGCGCCTGCGGCCGGGGCGGGCGGCGGGCCGGCTTTTTCGGCCGCCAATGCCTGCTTGTCGAGTTTGATGAGCAGCGAGCGCATCACGTCTTCGTTCAGGCCGAGCTGGCGCTCGAGCTCGTGCGCGGCCTGCGCCGTGGCTTGGAAACGCATCACGGCATAGATGCCCTCGCGTACGTCGTTGATCTCGTATGCCAGGCGCTTCTTGCCGAGGATCTCGGTGTTCAAAACCTCGCCGCCGTTGTTTTTCAGCACGTCGGCCATCGCGGCGGTGCGCTGGGCGGCCTCGTTTTCTTCAAGGTTCGGACGCAAAATATAGGTGACTTCGTAGTCGGTGGCCATGACGTTCCCTCTTCGGACACCCGCTCAGCGGGCGGCCCACCGGTGAGCGGCGGGCAGTAGGTGCGTTCTTGCAGGCGCACGCGCCCGGAACCGGGCTAGTTTATCATAGTGCCACGTAAAGGGGCAAGGACTCTCAGGGGCTTCTAACCGCCCTATGTCATGGTTGTTGCGCACAAATGGGAACCATTCGCTAACGCATGTCCATCGCCAAATTCGCCGTCGGCCGCCGCGTGACCGTCGCCATGATTGCTTGCGCGATCATCGTGCTGGGTTTATTTGCCTTTCCGCGGTTGCCCGTGGACCTTTTGCCGAGCTTCTCGCCGCCGGTCGTCAACGTCTCGGTAAACTATCAAAACGTCGCGCCGCAGCAGATGGAAACACTGATCACGCGCCCGCTGGAAAATGCGGTGAGCCGCGTTGCCGGCATTCAGCAGATCAACTCTTCTTCGTCCGAAGGACAGAGCGAAGTCACCGCGCAGTTTTATTACGGCACGAATATCGATACGGCTGCCGTGGACGTGCAGGAACAGGTTTCGCGCATTTGGAGCTCGCTGCCGAACGATCCCAACCTCTCGCAGCCCACGATCAACAAATTCGATCCCAATCAGCTGCCCGTCGTGCGCATGTACGTCACGGACCCGAACTTAAGCATCCGCGATTTGGGTGACCTTTGGACGAACACCCTTGCCGACGAGTTCTCCAGCGTTGCCGGCGTTGCATCGGTCGGCGTGAACAACTCTCAAACGCGTGCCATCATGGTGCAGCCGGACATCAACAAGCTCTCGGGCTACGGCATCACGATGGCCCAAATTGTCTCGCGCGTTGGTCAGGAGAATTTGAATCTGCCCGCCGGCTTGGTGCAGATCGCCAATAAAGAGTATCAGATTCAAGCCAACGAGCTGTTCAAGAACGCTCAAGATGTCGGCAACATCATCGTCACCACGAAGAACGGCGCTCCGGTTTACCTGCACGACGTGGCCTCGGTCACCGACTCCATTCAAGAACAGCGCACTTTTCAGCGCCTGAACGGAACGCAATCGGTGAGCGTTTCGATCATCGCGCAGCCGAACGCGAACGTCGTGCAAACGGCCAACGGCGTCTACGCGAAAATCGCTCAGCTGCAAAAACGCTACCCCGGCATGCACGTAGCAGTCGCTTTCGATCAGCGCGGCTTCATCGTTGACGCGGTGAATGCGCTCGAACATACGGCGTTTTACGGCGCCATGCTGGCGATTTTGATCATTCTGCTCTTCCTGCACTCGTGGCGCTCCACGCTCATCGTCGCGATCTCGCTGCCGATTTCCGTGCTCGGAACGCTGTTCGCCGCGTACATGTTCGGCTACACGCTCAACACGATGACGCTGGGAGGTTTGGCACTGGCCGTCGGCCTCATTGTGGACGACGCCATCGTCGTGATCGAAAACATTCACCGCCACATGACCCGCGGACAGCACGTGAAGGAAGCGGCAGAAAGCGCTGTCACCGAAATCTTGACGGCCGTGCTCGCTTCTTCGGTGACCGTCATCACCGTGTTCGTGCCGCTGATGCTTATCCCGGGTTTGCAGGGACTGATCTTCAAACCGTTCGCGCTCATGGTGATGGTCGCAGTAGGCATCTCGTTCGTTGTCGCCGTCACCACCGTTCCGATGCTCTCTACGCTACTGCTGCGCGATGAAAAGCCGCACACGAACGGGCATCCTAAAGGCCCGTATGCGCGGTTTGTTTCGCGCTTCGACCGCGGGTATGAACGCTTCGCCGCCTGGTACCGGGGGCGGCTGTCCTGGTCGCTCGACCATCCCGGGCGTGTCGTGGCGTTCGCGGCAGCTATTTTGGCAGCAACGCTGATCGCGCTGTATTTCGGAGCGGTGACGACCGAAATGTTTCCCTCGTCCAATTCACGCTTCGTGCGCTTCAATTTGCGCATGCCTAACGGCACCGCGCTCAACATCATGAACGCCGTTTCAACCGACGTCGAGAGTCGTATGAAGCGCGACCCGCGCGTCTCGGATATCGGCGCGAGCGTGGGCAGCGGTGGTTACGGCGGCGGCGCAGCTTCCAACGTCGCCAGTCTTTCGGTCGTGCTCAAGCCCAGCGTAAGCGGCTCCGCCGCGGCGCAGTTCGTTCAGCAATGGCAGGGCGCGCTTAACGGCACGTTTTCGGGGCGGCGTCCGGCGGGCGCGGCACCGCGCAAACCGAATCCACAATTCGCGGCATTGCGCAAAGTCTTTGGCCAGCCGATTCCCGGATTGATGGCGTTCGGACGAACGATCGACATCATTCAAAACGTTATTTCGCGCGGCCAAGATTCGCTGGATCTGCAGATCTACGGGCCGGACATGAACCAGCTGTATACAATCGCGCAGACCCAAGTGATTCCGCGTCTCTCGCAGGTGCAGGGCATCACGCGGCCGGACACCGGCATCACGCCATCGCAGCCGCTGCTCAACATTCAAGTTAATCGCGGCCAAGCCGCGCAGCTCGGCATTTCCACGCAATCCATCGCGCAAACGATCGATACGGCGACAAGCGGCAGCACCGGATCGTTCCTGCAAATCAACGGCACCGAATACCCGATCGTCGTGCAGCTGCCGCCCGATCAGCGGCGCTCGTTTCAAACGATTCAGAACCTGCAGATTCCGGCCGCTCAGGGAGCCGGCGGGACGGGCTTGACTGCAACGAGCACGCCGGTTGCCGGGCAGTCGTACAGTCTTCAGACGCTGCCGCTAAGCGAAGTGGCGCAAATCTCCACCGGCGTCGGCCCGTCGGAAATCACGCGGCAAAACAAGCAGCGTGAAATTGACGTTACCGCCACGCTCGCCGGCCTTCCGCTTGGGGCCGCCGTTACGGCGGCGGCCAACATCATGAACACGACGCCGCTTCCGGCCGGTTATTACTGGCAGTTCGGTCAGTCAGTAACGCAGCAGAACCAAACGTTCGGGAGTTTGGGCCTGATCGTGCTGCTTGCCGTGCTGCTGATTTACATGCTGCTCGCTTCGCAGTTCGAATCGCTGCTGCATCCCGTCATCATCATGGTCGCGGTGCCGCTTTCACTCGCCGGCGTGGTGATCGCGCTCGTCCTGACGCACCGCGCCTTCGGTTTAACCGCATTCATCGGGCTGCTGATGCTCGTCGGCATTGTGGTTAAAAATGCGATTCTGGTCGTGGAGTTCACCAATCAACTGCGCAGGCGCGGTTTAAGCGCGCGCGATGCGCTCATGCAGGCGGCGCCGCTGCGGCTGCGGCCGATTCTCATGACAACCCTCGCGACCGTCGGCGGGATGCTTCCGATCGCCTCAGGCATCGAGTCGGGCAGTTCCACGCAGGCGCCGCTGGGCACGGTTGTGATCGGCGGCTTGCTGTGCTCCACGATGCTCTCGCTGCTGGTCATCCCGACGCTGTACTTGTGGGCCGCCGACCATGTCGAGCCGTGGGCGCAGCGCCGCCGCCGCAAGGGCCGGGATGGCAAGCCCGAGCAGCCTGCCGCCGGCGCACCGCCCGCGGTTGCGCGGTCTTAAAGAACGGCCCGCTTCGCTTCGCTTGCTTTCGTCGGCTTGAATCCCGGCTAACCGGGGAACCTTAGTCCCACCGATGCCAAAAGTAACCTCGCTCGATGCGACGTATCTGCGCTTCTTGGTTGAAGCCGGCGAAATTCTTGGCGCCTCGCTCGACTACCATGAAACGCTGCGCAACGTCTGCAACGCAGCGGTGGAAACCGTTGCCGATATTTGTATACTCAATCTCGTGGCGGAGAGCGGCGAAACGATGTTGGTTGCGGCCGCACATCGCGAACCGTCGCAAACACCGGCGCTGCAGACTGCCGGGAGGTTCTTACATCCTGAAGACGCGCGCGTCAAACACGCCGCTATCCGCGTGATCGAGTCGGGGAAAGCCGTGTGCGTTCCGGAGGTCAACGAGCCGTACATCGCTGCGAATGCAACGTCCGAGGAGCACGCGGCGTTTATGCGCGCCATGCAATACCGTTCGATGATCATCGTGCCCGTGATTTCGTCGGTAAAGGGCGTTTTGGGCAGCCTCACCCTGGTGCGGACGCCGCAAAGCAAGGCGCGCTACGACGACAATGCGATGCTCTTCGCCGAAGATCTCGGCCGGCGCTGCGGCATTGCGATCTCCAAAGCCATTCTTTTTTCGGAAACGATGACGGCCGCAACGCGCATGCAACTGGCCGCACTTCCGCGCGCGCTTCCACCGGGCGATGGCGCGACCTTCGATGCCTATTACGAGCCGGCGCAGACGCAATTTCTGGTCGGCGGCGACTGGTACGATGCATTTGTTTTGCCGGACGGACGCTACGGCATTTCAATCGGCGACATCTCCGGGCACGGCATCGAAGCGGCGGCATTGATGGTCGGTTTGCGCGACGCGATCCGCGCGCTCTTTTATGCAAATCTCGATCTCAACGACATCCTGACGATCGCGGACCGTCTTGTGGAGGCGGAGTTTCCTGCGGGCAAATATGCTACGGCCGTGATCGCGCTGTACGACCCGCGCGAACACCAGTTGGAATGCGCTGCGGCGGGGCATCCTGGGCCGCTGGTGTGGCGCGGATCCGAACAGAACGCCGCCGATCCGTTTCCCGAACGCGGTCTGCCGCTCGGATTGCGCAAGATGTGCCCGCCCGCAAACGACCATCAGCGCGTGCGCTTTGCGCCCGGATCGCTTGCCGTCTTCTTTACCGACGGGCTCACGGAGTGGCAGCGCGATTATTTAAAAGGCGAAGCGGACATTATGGCTGCGCTCGAACGGCGCGAAGTTCGTGAATCGGCGCATCCGGCGCGCGCCATCCGCGATGCCGTCGTGCGCGGGGAGCACCCCGACGACATCGCGCTGCTTACGCTTACGCTCGTGCGGTAAGCAGAAGCGTTATTTCGCGAAGAAGTAAGCGGTCATGCCGCACGCGATGAGCAGCACGATGCCGCGGCTCACGCGCGAAGGCACACGACGGAAGAACCGCGCGCCGAGGTAACCGCCGAACATTGCAAAGAGGCCCATCCACAGAGCGACCGGCCAGTCAATCACGCCCGCTATCAGAAACGGTACGACGGCAGCGCCGTTGATGGCAATGGAAAGCAGATTCTTCACGCCGTTCATCGCATTGAGATCCGGCAGGCCGGAAAACGAGAGAACGGCGAGCATAAGAATCCCCATGCCGGCTCCGAAATAGCCGCCGTAGACGGAGACGGCGAACTGCAGCACCAGCTGCAGGGGCGAATGCAACTGCCGCCGCGTTTTCTTCGCCGTCAGAAACGGACTGACGGCAAAAACCGCCGTTGCAAAGAGCAGCAGCCAGGGAATCTGGCGCTCGAAAAGATGCTGCGGCGTGTGCAGCAGCAGCACCGCGCCGCCCAGCGCGCCGCCGACACTGATTGCGAGCGCCGGCAAAACGATGCGCCGGTAGGTGCGGATCTCTTCGCGGTAGCCGCGGGCGCCGGCGACCACGCCCACCCACATGGCGGTGTTGTTCGTTGCGTTTGCCGATATGGCCGGGATGCCCGAGAAGAGCAGTGCTGGAAACGTTAAAAAGCTGCCGCCGCCCGCAACGCTGTTGATGGCCCCGCCGGTGAACGCAGCGGCGCCGAGCAGGGCGTAATCGTTTACGACGAGCGCGCTTCCCGCTTCGTCACGCGGTACACGCGGCGCACGTCCTTGAGTGTTTCGAGCTTGCGCAGAATGTCGTGCAGGTGCACCAGATCGTGGATCTGCACCGTGAGGCTGACCAGCGCGTGACGATCGCGCTTCACGCGCGCCGTCACGGAGCTGACTTGCGTCTTGAGTTCGGCAAAGACGGCCATGACGTCTTGCAGCAGTGCCGGGCGGTCGAGCGCTTCCACTTCAATATCGACGGCATGCGTGTATTCCGTTTCGCCGATCCAGCTCGCTTCCAGCATGCGCTCCGGCGTTGCGGTCATGTAGGCAACGTTCGGGCAATCGGCGCGATGCACGGAGACGCCCTTTCCGATCGTCACGTAGCCGACCAGCGGATCGCCCGGAACGGGGCTGCAGCACTTCGAGAGCCGCACGAGCACGTCGTCAACGCCCGCGATGCGGATGCCGCTGGTCTTGCGCGCGACGCGGCGCGAGACCGATTGCGGGCGAGTGATCGGTGCGAACTCCACGACATTGCCCGCTTTGAGTTCTTCTTTGACGCGGTTTGCGATATTCTGCGCGCTGGCATCGCCGAAGCCCACCGCCGCGAACAAGTCCGCCGGCGTCGCATAATTCATGCGGTTGGCGATGCGCTCGATGATCTCGCCGCTTAGCGTTGAGGAGCTGATGTGCTGGCGCGCGAGCTCTTTCTCGATCGCCTCCTGGCCGGCAAGCACGTTTTCTTCGCGGCGTTCTTTGCGGAACCACTGTTTGATTTTATGCTTAGCACTGCTCGTCTTGGCGATGGCGAGCCAGCCGAGCGAAGGGCGTCCACTGTTTTTGTTGACCAGGATCTCGCAGATGTCGCCGTTCTGCATCGCATAGTCGAGCGGCACGATCCGCCCGTTCACGCGCGCACCCACGCAGTGGTTGCCGACATCCGTATGCACGTTGTACGCAAAGTCCAGCGGCGTACCGCCGGCCGGCATGCTGAAGACGTCGCCGCGGGGAGAAAAGACGAACACCTGCGAGTCGAACAGATCGAGTTTGAGGTTTTCCATGAACACGCGCGAGTCGCGCATGTCTTTCTGCCACTCTAAAAGCGCGCGCAGCCACGAGAGTTTGTTCTCGAACTGGTCCGCTTTGCCGCCTTCTTTGTAACGCCAATGCGCCGCGATGCCGTATTCGCTCGTGCGGTGCATCTCCCACGTGCGGATCTGCACTTCGAGCGGTTCGCCCTCGGGTCCGACGACCGTCGTGTGCAGCGACTGATACATGTTGGGCTTGGGCATGGCGATGTAATCTTTGAACCGGCCCGGAAGCGGCGTCCACAGCGCATGCACCGTTCCCAGCGCCGCATAGCAATCTTTCACCGATTCGACGATGATGCGGATCGCCGTCAGATCGTAGATCGTGGAGAAGTCGCGGCCCTTCTTCATCTTGGCGTAAATGGAGTAGAAGTGTTTGGGCCGCCCTTGAATCTCGGCTTGCACCGCGATGAGTTTGAACTCTTCGTTCAGTTTCTCGACGACGGTTTGCACGGTGCTCTCGCGATCCTTGCGCGTCTTTGCAACGCGTTCGACGATATCGCGGTAGCCTTCCGGATCCGTATAGCGAAGGCAGAGATCTTCCATCTCCCACTTCACCTTCCAAATGCCCAGCCGGTGCGCGATGGGCGTATAGATGTCCAGCGTTTCGCGCGCGATGCCCAGCTGCTTTGCGGCGGGCAAACTGCCCAGCGTGCGCATGTTGTGCAGGCGGTCGGCGAGTTTGATGATGATCACGCGGATGTCCTTAGCCATCGCCATGAACATCTTGCGCAGATTCTCAACTTGCGCTTCTTCTTTGGATTGATACGGAATGCGGGTGAGTTTCGTGACGCCTTCGACCAGCGTTGCGATTTCATCGCCGAACTGCGCGGCCACTTGCTCCGTGGTAATGCTGGTGTCTTCGACGACGTCGTGCAGCAGCGCCGCGGCGATGGTGTGGCGGTCCATCTCCAGGTCGGCCAGAATGCCGGCTACGGCAAGCGGATGCTCGATATACGACTCACCGGACGCGCGGCGTTGCCCTTCGTGCGCCGTGTCGGCGGTCTCGTACACGCGCATAAGCCACGACCCGTCGAGCGACGGGTCGTAGGTCTGAACTTTTTGAACCAGCTCTGCTATCGTCATGGCCTATCCGTCTATATTGCCACAAGACCGCTCCGAGGGCAAAGGCGCCACAAGCGGCGCAGGCGCTCAAACGAAGAAAATGAGTCCAATTTTGCCGTTGGGGTCCACCGAGAAGTCCATGTTGACCGTTCCGTTCGCGCACGCCATCTTATAAACGTAGAGCGAGGCGGCTTTGGTCTTGCTCACGCCCTGGAACGCGGCGCTCTGCAGCGCTCCAAGATTCGCGAGCGTTTTCGTAGCCCGGTCCAGCAGCTCGTCGGAAAGGTCGGCGTTGACGGTTTCCGAGTATGCGTCGCGGTCCACCGTCGCCGTTTGCCAAGCCAGGAACTGCTGCACGGCGAGTTTATGAATCTTCGGGTTCTCGACGGCCGGCGCGGGCGGCGGAATGGGCGGCGGCGACTCAAGCGCCGCGGCGGGCGCGGGGCTGGCGGCGGCACGCGCGAAGCCGGAGCCGGCAGCGGCGAAGGCGATGCCCGCGATGAAAAGAGCGATGAGCAGAGCACGGGGCAAACGCATAGTTGTCTTCCGATCGGTCCTTTAGTACTTTATAAAACTGGTAACGTCCACACCGGCCAAAGCGTCGCGCCCGTTGAGGGCATCGAGTTCGATGAGGAAGGCGAATCCCGCAACGGAGGCGCCCAGGCGCTCGAGCAGCCGGCGCGTTGCGGCAGCCGTCCCACCCGTCGCCAGCAGGTCGTCAACCACCAACACGCGGTCGCCGTTGCCCAAGGCGTCGGAGTGAATCTCGAGCGAGTTCGTGCCGTATTCCAGCGCATATGATTCGGTCAGTTTGTCATAGGGCAGCTTTCCGGGCTTGCGAACGGGAACGAAGCCCGCGCCGATAGCGTACGCCAGCGGCGCACCGAGCATGTAGCCCCGCGCTTCGATGCCCACGACGTAGTCAATCTTCGCTGCCCGGAAGTGGTCGACAAATAGATCGACGGCTCCCTTGAAGCCTTCTTTATCCTTGAGCAGCGGCGTGATGTCGCGGAAAAGGATCCCGGGGATTGGAAAATCGGGGATTGCGCGTATATAGCTCTGAACTTCCACGGGCGCAAAGGTTCCCTGCAACCCGGGACTTACCATGCGGCCTTTTCGTTGATTGGTGGGAAAAGATCTGAGTGAGACGTCTTCGATGCAGGTGAACGGCGAGAACCGCCGGCGTTTGGTATTAGGCCTGGCGGTCGCTTTGGCGCTGCACGAAATACTTGCGGCCCTCGTACCGCTTCACCGGGCGACGATACGCGAAACGCCCATCGAAACCATCACGATCGCGAAGATCATCAAGATCGAGCACCGCGTCAAGCCCACGCCTAAGCCGACGCCCAGGCCTTCGCCAACACCGCAGCCGGTGGTGCATACGAAGGTCATTGCCGAAACGCACACGCCGACGCCCATCGTCAACCCCGCGGCTCCCTCGCAGAACCATCATGTGCGCCGCATCGCCTCGGCGCGGCCGCTCGTGCATACGCGCTACCACAGCAAGCCTGCGAACATCCACGTGCCCACGGGCGGCCACGGCGCGGGAACCAGCGCGAACGCAAAGGCCAACACCGGCGGCATCGGGCCCGGCGGCAACGGCACGGGCGTGAACGGTGAAGGCAACGGCACAGGTGGGGCGCCGGCGGCCCACGAGCCGTGCGGCTTCGTGGAGTTCCTGCAAACCGAAGAGGCAACGGTCGATACGAGCACGGGCCGCATCTGGGAGCATATTATGGTCCGCGTGCATTTCCCCGACGGCACGGATCAGACGCAGCCGCTGGATTACGAATGGTACTATTCCAGCAAAGCGCAAGATCCGTTCATGCAAGAGACCAAAGAGGCAGTCTTTCAATTCCCGCCCGCAGACCAGCGCGCGAACGAGCCGCCGCTGGTGCAGTATGTTATGGAGCACAGCACGGGTGACGGCATCACCCGCCTTAAAGATTGCCCGAAATGAAACACGCCGCGCGTGTGCGCGTAATTCCGGCATGAAATATTTGGGTTTGGGCATCGCCGCGCTCTTTAGTTGGCGCGTAGCGAAAAACAGCGACGTCCGCATTGTGGCCGGCACGGTGAGCGGCGGCATCACGTCGTTCGCGCAGGGCAGCGTGCACAAGGGCTACGCCGGCGCGGATGCCCATTGGCAACTAGGAAGCGGCAGCGCTTCCATGAATCTTTCCACGGTCAGCGGGAGCATCGCCATCTCACCGCTGTAACCGCCCCGCCGCCCGAGGAGCATCATGGAACATGCATTGCTGAACCTGGTCCACGCCGCCGCGTGGGCCTTCCTGATCATCTTCTTGCTCGCACTGGTGGGCGTTATCGCCATTATCCGGTGGATCGCCGACGCCGTGCGAACGACTGAGACCGCCGTCGAAGGCGGCGTGCAGAACGTGGAAGAGCGCTTTAAGCGGTAACGCGCCAAACGTGAGATCGAGCTAGCCGCCGCTGGACTCTGTCGTTATAGCCTCCCAGAAACAGCAACTTCCCGGAGGCTTTGAACATGCTACCAATCCAGCGCACCGCACCGCGCGCCGTCGAATTCGGAATCTATCGCGACGGCGACAATAACTTGGACGACTCGCAATCAGAGGTGCTCGACCAAGCGGAGCAGGTCAGCGCGCAGGATCGCAGCGTCCAATTCACCGTCGAGGACTCGACGTACAACAACGACGAAGCCGGCGGAGGTTTGACAACCCAGCGCTACACCGTACAGGACGGTTCGGACGCCCCGTTCAATCCGAACGCGCGCGGCATCGACATGGCGTTAGAAAAGAATCTTGCGCGGTTCGTCGCGCGTACACTCGATAACGCGCAAAGCGCCCGCGCGAAGCAGACGTGGATCGACCTCGTCGACCATGGCGCCGGCGACGGCGGCGGTCTGGAAGCCGACAGCTTCGGCAAGACGATCATGACGATGCCGCAGATGGCGCAAGCGATCGAAGACGGCGTCAAAATGCACGCGCAAGCACACCCCGAAGATGCCGGACGCAGCGTTGACGGCGTGGTGGCGAACCAATGCCTGATGGCATCGCTGGGATTCGCCGACGCCCTCTCGCACGCGGGCGTGAAGTGGCTGGCAGCATCACCCGAGACGATGGTGTCGCCCGGCGTGCCGAGCGATGTCGCCCATGCGATTGCGGCGCATACGTCTGACGAGCACGCGATGGCTTCCGCCGTGGTGAACGACGTAATGGATTACCGCTATGGCATCGGACGCTTTTCTTACAGTCCGGCGGCGGCTTTCGACGTGCTCGACGTCGGGCGCAGCACCGTAGCGCCTGTGGAGCAATCCGTCAAAGCGCTCAACGATGCGATCGCTGCCGACGGCGCGCAGGCCGCGCGCATTCGAAGCGACGCCGCGCACGTGCGCGGCATGGCGCGAATTCCCGATGCGACGCCCGATATGCCGTGGCACGCCGACCGCCCCGCGATCGCGGTGTACGATTCGCTCGCCAAAGATGCGAAACTCGATGCAACCGTGCGTACCGCAGCGGCTAAGGCGGAAACAGCGGTTCGCGGCATGGTGCTCGCACACGGCGAAAGCCGGTCGTTCGCGCCGTTCGGCGGCACTTCGTATTCGGATGCCGCGGGACCGACCGTTCATTTTCCGGTGAACAGCGCACAGGTCGACCCGTGGGCGCCGCGCGTGAGTGAAACGCAGAACCGCTTTTTCGCAGAGACGGATGCGGCAGCGGCGGAACGGGTTGTGGCTTGACGGCAAGAGGGTTCGAAGGGACGTTATCGTTCTATGACAGTCTCATCGTTGCGGCTGCGGTGCGGTTGTCATGCCGCGTTCTCTATACCGAAGACTTGAGTCATGGCCAAAACGTAGGTGCCTTACGCGTTCGTAACCCGTTCTTGTCGCCTTCGCATCACCGTTGAAAGCGTAAAATCGCAATCGCGTGCGGCCGCATCGCCTCGCACCATGTGCTGTAGTACGTCCGGTACCTCAAGGCAAACGTCGGCCCATCGCTCACGTTTGCGCAAGCGCGTGCGAGCTGCCGCTGGAAATCGGGGCGCTCCGCGAGGGGTGCCTTGTCCACAAACAGGGCTGTTTGCGGATGTTGTGCGTCGCCGTACCAGCGGCGCGCCTCTTGGCCTTGCGCGTCGTAGCCGATGAAAACGGGCGTTAGCCCGCCGTAAAAATCGAGCAGCGACGAAAAGCCGTAACCGTCGGTCATCACGATCGCGTTGCGCGCAGCGGCGACTGCTTTCACTTGCTGCGCCAGCGGTTTGTACGTAAAAATTTCGAACGGGCCGGCATTGCGCAGATGCAGACCGGCTCGCGTCGCAACGGCGTACATCTGGAACGGCGCAATGCCGGCGCCGAAAAGCAGAGCGCTCATAAGCAGCGCGGGCGCAAAAAGCCACCAGCGCAGCGCCGTGTCACCTTTCCGGCGAGTCAAGCCGGGAATCGCAACGCACAATGAGAGAAACGGCCCCGCGAACCAATAGGCTTCAACGCGCTCGTGTATCGAAACAACGAGCAGCGCGATCGAAAGCGGAAGCGCCGTCGTTGTGAGCAGCGCGTGGGACGGGCGGCGCGACGCAATCGTCGCTGCAATCCACAAGCCGGGTGAGAACGCCGCGAGACAAAGCGCATAGGTCACCAGCGGCCGGTACAGCTGCCGTTCGGACGGGTGGCGGTGCACGAGGGCAAACGCGAAGGCTTGCCAGGCGTGGCCGGCGTTCCAAACCAGAAACGGAACGTAGCACAGCCCTGCGAGCAGGAACGACATCCACAGACCGTCGCGCCACAAGCCGCGGTACGCCGGCGCGAATGCGGCGGCGGCCACGCCGATGACTAACGCCCAGGATAAGAAGTGCGAGAGCAGCGCCAAACCCATCGCGAAGCCTAAAAGCAAAAACCACTCGATGTCGGCGCGTTCGAATGCAAGCACACCGGCGTAAAGCGCGAGCGCCCACGCGAATGTTGCCGGCCCTTCAGGGGAAACGGTCGAGAAAACGATCGAAAGCATGGGCGCAGCAGTCACCGCGAGCGCCGCGATCGCGGCCGCTCGCGAGCTGCGCCAGAGCGAACCCGCCGCACCGCTCGCAGCGAGCGCTGCACCAACGCCGCAAAGCACGAAACCAAAACGCGCGGCGAACGGCGAGGAACCCAGCCACGAAAAGAGCGCAACGATGTAGGCGACGGCAGGCGGATGATCGATGTATCCGGCCGCTAAGCGCCGGCTCCACTCCCAATAGTACGCTTCATCGCCCGTCATGGGCAGCGTTGCGGCAAGCGCCACGCGCAGAATGACGATCGCTGCGGCGATCGTCCACAAGGCGCGCGTCAACGCCGCACGTCCACGCGCTCGGGGTAGATGGGGCGGTTGATAATCCGCTCGAGCGTTTCGGCTTTGGCGCTCAAAACAAAATCGCAAAACTTCGCGAAGTCATCGCGCGTGGCTTCGCCTTCGGCAAAGCGCTCGTTCTGCGTGAGGTCGACTTTGCCGTCAACGCGCACGAACCGCACGAAACGGCCGTCATCGTCGATGCCCGTTTCCACGAGCCCCTCGTCCTCGAAGATGCGCAGCGCCGCGCTCACCGTCCGTTCGTCCGCTTTGTCCAATTCAAGCGTGCGCGCGATATCCACGAACGTCATGCGCAATTCGCCGCCGCCGCTCAACGATCGCATGCCGCGGTAAAGCGCGCGCAGGATGTTCAGCGTGGGCGCCTGACGGTCGATGATGTAGTCGTTGATGCGGCGGTCCGCTTCGCCGAAGAGCAGATGGATGCGCCCTTCGCCGCCGTCCCGCCCCACGCGGCCGGCTTGCTGATTGAATGCGGTGAAGTCGAAGTTCAAATGATACAGCACCACATCGCGCACGTCCGGCAAATCGATGCCTTCGCCGAAGGCGGACGTGGCAACGATGATCCGCAGGTCGTTGCTGCGGAAATACTGCTCCACCAGTGCCCGTTCGGGCGAAGGCATGCCGGCGTGGTAAAACATCACCTCGTCCTTGAACGCGGCACGCAGTTTGTCGGCGGTCTTCGTGGCTTCGCTGCGCGAGTTGCAATAGACGATGCCTTTCTGGCCCGACTCGAACAGATCGGTCAGGTACGCGACCTTATCCCGCGTTCCGCGCGCGTCGATGACGCGCAGATTCTCGCGCACTGTCGGATCGATTACCCAAGCGCCGATCTCCAGGTCCGCCGCAATCTGTTTGAATGCCTCATCGCCCGCGGTGGCGGTCAACGCAAGAATCTGCGGGTTTCCCAGCGCAGCGATCGTGCGCCCCAGCCGTGCGTATGCGACGCGGTGTTTAGATTCGAAGATGTGATGCGCTTCGTCCACCACCACCAATGCGGGCGCGCTGCGTCCGGAAAACGCGGCTTGATGAAACTGCAGAAACTCCGGCGTGGCAAGCACGACGTCCCACGTGCCGTCCGCGAGCGCTTGCATCAGCGCGGCGCGTTCGTCGGTCGAAATGGATCCATTTGCACGAAACAACCGCAGCCCGAAGCCGTCCAACCGCCGGCTGAGCGCTTCGAACTGGTCGTTTGCGAGCGCGCGCAGCGGATAGATCACCAGCGTCTTCTGTTCGGACTCTAAGGCGCGGACGGCGGCCGGATATTGAAAGCAGAACGACTTGCCGCGCCCCGTGCCAAAGATCGCGAGCGTATTTTTACCGGCTTCGAGCCGCGCGAGCACCGCTTCCTGCGCGTCGTGCGGCTTGCCGTCTCCGATGAGCGCGCGCCGAAGCGAATGGCGGTCCGCCGGCGATCGTGCTTCCAACGCAAACGCATCGGCCGGCGCGATCGCCGTGCGTTCGACACGGATGTTGATGCCAAAGTTCTTGCCGTCGCGTCCGCCCGTCACGTGCTCGATGAGCGCGCGGTATGAAACGCCCGCGTCCATCACCGGCGCGAGATGTTTGGCAATCTGCTTGCGCAGAAAACCGATCTGAAACGCGCCATACCACAGCGCGATCGCGTTGGCGTCGATCGGATTCTCGGGTTGGCGCCGCAGTTCGAGCTCGTGCCGGGGCCGCAAGCCCGCGACCATGTTCTGCCGCCCTTCGAATGACACGCCCATGACTTTGGTGACGAACACGTCGCGCTCGCCGATGCCCGCAAAGTCGTCGCGCGCGAGGTAGGCGGTTTGGCTGGCGAAGGCTTTGGTGAGGAATTCGGAGAGGGACGGCCGTGCTTCGAGCGGCTCACGATGACGCGGGAAAGGCTCAGGATCACCTTGCAAACCTTGCGCGCTATCGAAGTCGCGTAAAACGCGTTCGAAGGCTGCTTCGGAGCGCGTCGGCGGCGGCAAAGCGCCCTTTGGAACGCGAGCCGCTCTCGGGCGCGGCGCGGCGGGTTTAGCCGTTGTGCGGCTGCTCCGCGTCCGTAGCCGGCGGAAGCTCGGGCGCATCCTGAAGTGCTGCATCCGGATCGTCGGAAAGCGCGTGCACCGGCTGTTGCGGCTCGAACCCTTCGAGGTTGAGATTCACTTCCTCGTGGCCCTGATCGAATGCGAAGTCGTTCTCCGCTTCGGAGAGATCCGTGTCACCGTCATCCGCAACAGCGGTCGAGGCGCCCGCTTCATCGCGGCGGCGCTTGTAACGTACGGGCCCCGCTTCGGCCAGCCGCGTGGATTTGCTCTTCTGACGGCGCGCTTTACGGGCCGCGACGATATCCTCGCGGGCAACGCCGCCTTGCGAGCCCAGCGCGCGGTTTTCGGCAACGCTGCGGCTCGAGCGCGTCGTCTGCACCGAGACGCCCGTCGCGCGTTTGCGCGCGGCCGTTTCCAGCTGCCGCTTGCGAAACACTAGAACGAGGGGAGCCGAATAGAAGATCGAGTGGTAGCCGCCCGAGCAGATGCCGACGAGCAGGGCGAAGGCGAAGTTCTGCAGCGATGCGCCGCCCAGCGCGAGAAGCGCCACCAGCGTAATCACGACCGTTGCAAGCGTGTTGAACGATCGCGTCATCGTCTGCAAGATCGATGTGTTCACGATCTTTTCGTACGGCTGCCCGGCCATCAATTTTGTGTTTTCCCGGATACGGTCGAGGATGACGATCGTGTCCATGACCGAGTAGCCGATAACGGTCAACACCGCAGCGAGGAACGCATCGTCCGCGCGTTTGCCGGCCATCGCGTAGATGCCGATCATCATCGCGGCGTCGCGAACGAGCGCAATGACGGTGACCAAGCCGAAGATATAGTTCCACCCGAAACGGAACGCGATGTAGAGGAACTGAATGCCCAGCGCGATGATGAGCGCGTAGATCGCATTCATCAAATATTCGCGCCCGAGCGTCGGCCCCACCGACGATATCTGCGACTTGGAACGGTCGACGGATGCGCCGGCGCTTGCCAGTGCGGCCCACAGTCTGGGCGCGTCGTTCCCCAGCGCCGTTTGGGTCTCGATGCTGTAACGATCGTAATTGCCGCCGGCGGGGTTACCCACCGTGCGAATCGTTTCGTCGCTCAGATTGAGCGGCGCAAGCGCGGTGCGCAGCGCCGTTTGCGCGACGGGCTTGGTGTATTGCACGTCAACGGACGTGCCGCCCGTGAACGAGAGGCCCAGCTTCAGCATCCGGTCCGCGTGGAAACCGCCGCCGCCTTGGAACCCGTGCAGGATCATCGATCCGGCGCCGGCCGCGATCACTAAGTACGAAATAAACGAGACGACGCGGAACCATCCGACGACGTTCCAGTTCAATTTACGGAAAAACATTTACAGGCTCGCCTTCTGGAACACGCCGACGTCGCTCTTGCTCACGCCGTACAGCGGCGGGCTGACGGCGATATCGTTCTCGACGAGTGCATCCACGAAGAACCGCGTAATGAACACGGCGGTAATCAGCGAGAGTACCGTTCCCCAAAAGAGCGTGTACGCGAAGCCCTTCACGGTGCCGGTGCCGAGCATATACAATACGCCTGCGCCGACGATCGTGGTGAAATGGCTGTCGAACACGGCGGAAAATGCGCGGGTGAAGCCCGTGCGCACTGCGGCGCGCATCGTTTTGCCCGCCCACAGTTCCTCTTTCAGACGTTCGAAGATCAGCACGTTCGCATCGACCGCCATACCGATGGAGAGCACGAAACCGGCAATACCGGGAAGCGTCAGCGTGGCATGCGCGGCGGAAAGCAGCCCGAGCATCATGATCACGTACACGATCAGCGCAACATCGGCAAGAAAGCCGGGCAGGCGGTAAACCACAATCATGAAGAGCAGCACCAGGCCCAAGCCCAGCATCGAGGCTTTGAGCGACATGGCGAGATCGATCTTGCCGAGCGTCGGTCCGATCGTGTCGTTCTCGATGATCTCGATGCCGACCGGCAGCGCGCCGGCATTCAAATTGTTCGCAAGCGTGAGCGTTTGATCTTCGGTGAATTGGCCGGTGATTTCGCCGTCGGTCGAGATCGGGCCGTTGATCGTCGGTGCGGAAAGATACTGCTTGTCCAAGAACATCGCGAGCGGCCTGCCGATGTTTTTGGAGGTGAGGTCGAAAAATCTCTTCGGATCTTTGGTGGTGAAGAGAATGATTGGTGCGCCGCCGCTGGACTGATAGCCCGCTTGCGCAGACTTGAGATCTTTACCGGAATAGACGACTTTGCCGCTGGCGTTGTAGGCGCCGGTGTTCACGAAGTCGCACGCCTTCTGCAGTTTCTTCTGCGTCGTATGGCCCGTGGGGCAAAGCGCAAGCGCCTGATCGGCCGCAGCGCGCACTTGGTCGGGCATGATCTTGTATTCGAGCACGGCGACTTGCTTGAGCGCTGCGACGGCCTGCTCGGGATTTTTGACCTGCGGCAGATCGACGGCGATGCGGTTGCCGCCCGCCTTGCTGATCTGCGGCTCGGTAACACCCAAGCCGTTGATGCGCTTATCGATTACCTGAATCGTTTGATTCTGAATGTCTTGCGTGATCGTTTTCACTTCGGCGGTCGGCTTGAGCTGGAGCAGCACGTGGACGCCGCCCTCGAGATCGAGGCCGAGATGAATCTTCTTCTGGACCGGCAGCGCCGCCCACAGGCTCAACGCCACGATGGCCATGACGACCACCAATTTGATCGGATTTTTGTATCTATTCCAGTTCATTTTATACCGAAGAAAAAAAGAAGGCCCTTTGATGGGCGCACAACCCTCAGAGTGTATCAGCACCTGGGGAGGCCGTCAATTTTCCCCTAGGCTGCAAATGCCCCTTCGGGCAGCGTGAGGACTTCGCTGGGGAGCAAGCGCACCTCCGGCGGAACCTCGGCATAGCTGAAGACGCTCAAGCGCAAGCCGGAGCGCAGCAAAAGCTCTGCCAGCAGCGGACGCGCCGCACCCATGCACAGCAAGGCGGCGCGCGCGGGCGGCGTGCGGTTGACGTAGGAAGCCGCTCCGTCGCGAATCGCCGCCGCCAGCACCGGATCGAGGTCCTCGCCGATGTGCCGCTCCATTTCCGGCTCGAGCAAGAGCGGCTCGAGCGGCTCGTCGCCGCGCCGGCGGAGCATGGCCGGAACCATGATTTTACGCGCCGCTTCGGCCAGGTCGCGCGGATCGCGGCCGAATTGAGCCGCGTCGATGAGCGCCTCGAGCACCGCGACGGGATCCCGCGGCCATACGCGTTCCCGCAGCAGCAGCCCGAGCGCCTTCTGCACCGTGGCGAGCGGTAACGCTTCGGTTCCGATTTCCTTCACGACGCTGGGAACGCTCGCGCGCAGATGCTCGAGCAGCGTTTGCAGCTCTTGGCGGCCGAGCAACTGCGCCGCATTGCTGCGGGCCGCTTCGGCCAGATGCGAGCCGATAATGGAGATCGCATCGAACACGAGCGCGCCTTGCTGCAGCGCTGCCTCGCGAGCCTCCGGCACGATCCACTTTGCGCTTAGTCCGTACACCGGTTCGCGCGCCGCCTCGCCTTCGATCCGCGCGAGATCCGCCTCCTCCGCAACCGCGAGCATGCGATCGAGCCGCAGGCGCCCTTCACCGGCGGGTTCGTCGCGCACGCGGATCGCGTACGTATCGGGATCGCGTGCGAGATCGTCGCGAAGGCGCACGCCCGGCAGCACGATGCCCAGCTCCGAGGGAAGCGCGCGCCGCACTTCACCGACGCGATCCAGCAGCGCGTCGGCGTTCGGAGCCGCGAGCAGCGAAAGCAAGTTTGCGCCAATCTCGATGCACAGCGCGTCGACGCCGACGAGGCCCAGCGCCATCTCGGGACGCCGGATCGCCAAACGTTTGGCCTCATCGCGTTCGCGTCTGACCGCCTCGTCATCACGCCGCTGGTGCTTTGCGGCAAGATGAGCGCCGGCAAACGCGCACGCGCCCAGCAAGACGAAGACGGGACGCGGCAGCGCCGGAACGAGTGCGAGCGCAAGCAATAACGCGCCGGCGATGCGCAAAATGTCGGGGCGCGCAAAGAGCTGCGATGCGAGGTCGGAGCCAAGCGAACCGCGCGCAGCAACGCGCGTGACCATCAAGCCCATGGCGGTCGAGATCAGAAACGCGGGCAGCGTCGTCACCAGCGCGTTGCCGATCGAAAGCAGCGCAAAGGTTTGCAGCGCCTGCACCGGCGAGAGCCCGCGGTAACAAACGCCGACCGCAACGCCGCCCACAAGATTGAGCGCGACGATGATCATCGCCGCCGCTGCGTCGCCCTTCACGAACTTGCCCGCACCATCCATCGCGCCGTAAAAGTCCGCTTCGTTTTGAACGCGTTCGCGCTTGCGGCGCGCGCCGTCGGCGTCGAGCAGACCGGCGTGCATTTCGGCATCGATCGCCATCTGCTTGCCGGGCATCGCGTCGAGCGTGAATCGCGCGGCCACTTCCGCGACGCGCTGCGAACCGCTGGCGATGACGATGAACTGAATCGCAATCAAGATCGCGAACACGATCAACCCAACCACAAGATTTCCGCGAACGACGAAATCGCCGAACGCCGGTATGACCGCGCCTGCGCCGCCCGGCACGTGGCCTTGCGTGAGGATCAGACGCGTCGCCGATACGTCGAGCGAGAGACGGAACAAAGTTGCCAGCAGCAGCGCCGGGGCGAAGGCGGAGAATTGCAACGGCTCTTCCACGGTCACGCTGAGCAGCAGCACGACCGCGGAGAGAAAAATGTTGATGCCCAGCAAAAGATCCAGCACCGGCGGCGGCAGCGGCACGATCAAGATGCCGACGATGCACAGCAGCACGCCGGCGAAGGCGGCATTCGGCAAGCGTTTCATGCAAGGGCTCCGCTCTTGACCAGCGCCGCAACGACCTCGGCCACGGCCAGATACGTTTCGTGGGGAATGTATTCGCCGGGCTTTGCGCACGCGTACAGCTGCCGTGCGAGCGGAACGTTCTCGATAACGGGAATGCCGTGCTCGGATGCATACGCGCGTACGCGCAGCGCGGATTCATCCGCAGCGCAAGCGAGCACGCGCGGCACCGGCTCCTGCGGCGGCCGGTACTCGATGGCCACCGCGATGTGTGTGGGATTCGCAACGACGAACGCGGCGTCTTTGACACGCTGCAGCGATCCTTTTGCGATAGCGCGGTGAAACGCGCGGCGGCGCCCGCGGGCAAGCGGATCGCCCTCCTGTTCCTTATGATCGCGCTTGAGTTCTTCAAACGACATGCGTAAGCGTTTGCGCCGCCGCGCTGTCTGCAGCGCGTAGTCAACGCATGCGAACAGCGCTCCCGCGGCGCATGCGGCCCATGCCGAACGCATCGCGCCGTCCCGTGCCGCCGCGGCGAGCGCCGGTAGGCCGCCCGCGTGCAGCGCCGAGGCCGCAATGGCAGACGATGCCGCGCCGATAGCGCCGGCGGCGCTCGCAAAGGCGAGGCTCGCGCGCGCCGCCGTGACGGCCGCCTCGCGCGAAAACATGCGGCGCAGATTTTCCGTGGGCGCCAACCGGCGCAGGTCGCACTTTAGAGCGGTAAACCGTAAGCCCGAGGCTTGCGCAATGCCGCAAAGCGCCGCTCCGCAGGCGGCGCAGACCGCCGGCACGCACATGGCGGCAAGCAGCACCGCACCGGCAGCGGCAGCGGGCCGTCCCGAGGCGGAGCCGATCAACAACCGTTTCGCCGCGGACGCCGCCGCAGGCAGAATCGCGGCCGTTCCGCCGAGCCCGAAAGCGAATGCGGCAACGCTGCTGAGCTCGTGCGACGACGCGACATCGCCCTCGCGCTTTGCGCGCGCCAAGCGCGAAGGTGTTGCCTCGAAATGCTTTTCCGCCATCTAATGGACGTTTAAAAACGGTAAGCGCAGCCACGGCGAACCGCTCACGGGAAACAGCACCGGCGCCGCAAGCGCCGTGGCGGTAAGCGCAAGCCCGAAAATCACCGGAAACGAAAGCGTAAACGCGGCGAAACGCGGAATAACGCGCGCAATCGCGGCGAGCGCGAACTGCGCGGCGAAAACGACGGCAATCGCAGGACCGGCAACGAGCAGCGCCGTTTCGACGATCGCAGCCGGAAGCGCAATCGCAAAGGCATACAGCCCACCGACTGCAGGGATCGCGCCCGGCGGCAAGCGGTCGAAGCTGCGCGCGAAGGCTTCAATCACCACGCGATAACCGCCGAGCAGAAAGAATCCGGCCAGAAACACCGTGGACCAGATGCGTCCGAAGGCGCTCGCCGCGTACACTTGGGCGTTCGGCACACTGCCGCGGATGCCGGCGTAGTCGTCGAGCGCGCGGCCGCCCGCATAAGCGCCGTCGTACAGCACCGATGCGGCAGTACCGATCGCCGCGCCGATTCCGAGCTCCGTCGCTGCAGCGATGACGAAGCGGACGCCGTCAACCTGCGGCTCGCGCGTAACCGCAGGCAGCAGCACCGCCGTGAGCGCGAGCGCAAAGGCGACGCGCGCCGGCGCAGGCACGGCGGG
>JBHEMM010000012.1:406-36224 GCA_046262595.1 Vulcanimicrobiaceae bacterium | reverse complement strand
CGGCGTTCAACCGCGCACCAATCCGGGAATCTGTGCGACCACGTCGCCGAAAAGCCGCGCGCAAAGGTGCAGTCCGAAGCTGCCGAACGCGGCGAGCGCCAAACCGACAGCAAGCAGTTTGGGCAGCAGCGAGAGCGTCTGCTCCTGCACTTGCGTTGCCGCTTGCAAGACCGCGACGGCGGTGCCGACAAGGGTGGCGATACCCAAGACCGGTAAGCACAGCACCGCGGTCACCACCAGGGCCTCACGAAGAAGCGCTTCGAATGCGGTCATGGCGTTAGCGTAACGCCCGATTGTTACCGGCTTACGGCCGTGGTGTGAACGATCTCCACGCGGTTGCCGCAAGCAGCGCGCTGACAATGGCGCGCGTCGCGGGCGATTTGTTCAGCGTGTAAAAATGAATGCCGGGCGCTCCGCGCGCGAGCAACTCCGCCGCCTGAAGCGTCGCGAATGCGACGCCCAAATCTTGGATAGCTTCCGGATCGTCTCGACGCGCTTCCAGCTCCGCGAGCAGTTTCGGCGGCACCGTCGCGCCGCACATCGCGGTGAAACGCCGGATCTGCTCGAAATTCGTGATCGGCATGATGCCCGGCAGCACCGGCACCCTCACGCCGGCGCGCCGCACTTTCTCGACGAACGCAAAATATTTATCGTTATCGAAGAACAGCTGCGTGATCAAGAACTCGGCGCCGGCATCGACCTTCATTTTGAGATACTGCAGGTCGTCCGCAAAGCTGGCCGCTTCGATATGTTTCTCCGGATAACACGCGCCGCCGATGCAGAACCGGTAGTTCCGCTTGAGCATCGCGACGAGTTCGTTCGCGTAGGAAAAACCGTTTGCCGCGGGTTCGAATGCGGCCGCATCCTTGGGCGGATCGCCGCGTAATGCAAGCACGTTTTGAATCCCGGCGGCTTCCAAATCGTTGAGCACGCCGCGCAGGTCGGCGCGTGAGGAACCCGAGCACGTCACGTGCGCCATCACGTTTAACCCGATCTCGCTTTGCATCTGCTTCGAAACTTCAATCGTGCGGGCGCGCGTGGAGCCGCCCGCGCCGTACGTCACCGAAACAAATGCAGGCCGCAGCGCGCGCAGCGTCCACGCGGCCTCGAGCAGGTGGCGGTGTGCTTCGTCCGTACGCGGCGGAAAAAACTCGAACGAGAAAAACGGCCGCTGCGTCGCCAGCGCGTGCGTGATGCGCATGCGGCGCACGTTATCTAAACGAGCTTGCAAGGCCTCCGCAGACGAGCGCCCACCCGTCCACCATAACGAATAGCAGCAACTTCGCGGGCAGCGAAATCACCGGCGGACTGAGCATGAACATGCCCAGGCCCATCAAAATCGAGGCGACTGCTAGATCGATAGCGACGAACGGCAGATACAGCGCGAGTCCTATCGCAAATGCATCGCGCAGTTCGCCGACGACAAACGCCGGAACCACCACGCTCAGCGGCGCGTGCGCGGGCGCCTCCGACGGCCGCCGGGCGACGCGCTCGAACAGCGCGAGGTCGGCCAGATGCGTCTGGCGCAGCATGAACTCGCGCAGCGGCGCGGCGGCCCGGGTGACGAACTGCGACTGCGAGAGCGCGCCGCGCGCATACGGCTGCACTGCCTGCTCGTTGATGCGCGTGAGCGCGGGCGACATAATCGCGAGCGTGAGCATGAGCGCAAGCCCCGTCAAAACCGTGTTCGGAGGCAGCGCAGCCGCCCCGATTGCCGAACGCACGATCGAGAGCACGACCACGATGCGCACGAACGAGGTGGACATCACGAGCACGAAGGGAGCGATTGAGAGCAGGGTGAGTGCCGCTAAGACGTCGAGCGGCAGCGTGGCACGCGCGTGATTGGCGATTGCGAGCAGTCCATCCATAGCGCAAGCGTAGCGCACGGATGTTGCCGCGTTATGTCAGCCGGGTTTCTGAATCAGTTCGGTGACGCGCACGCCGAAATTTTCATCGATGGCAACCACCTCGCCGCGCGCGACGAGCTTGCTGTTCACGAGCAAGTCCACCGGTCCGCCGGCGAGCCGGTCGAGTTCGACGACGGAGCCCGTGCCGAGCTTGAGAATATCCGAAACGGGCATCTTGCATTTGCCCAGTTCCGCCGTTATCTGCAGCGGAACGTTCATAAGCAGATCCAGGTTTTGCTGGTCCGCCGTCAGCCCGTTCTTCTTGTGTTCCATCATCATCATTCCACCAGCATTGCATGACGCTCGCCAAGCGCGCCGCACGCGCCGCGCGCCAGGACACGGCCGCCCAGCAAAAGGCAGCCGCGCTCTCCTATCTTAGTCATCATCGGCACGAGCACGCCCGGACGTAAGGCCAGAACGTCGTTTGCCGATATGCTCCCGCGCGCCAGCTCGGCCGTCAGCTCGACTGGAACGGCCTCCAAATCGGCTAAGCGCAGCGTGCCGGCGGCTGCCGGCGCGGCATCCACCGCAACGGCGACGCCCAAACGGAACGTTGACGACGCGGCAATGACGATCTCGAAGTAGGCCGAAAATGCTGTTCCGCTCCCCGTGCAAGCGCGCACATCGGGGCCGCAAAGCGGCGCGAGCGCCGGAAGCAGCGCGCTCATCGCGCGTTCCAATACCGCGTGTTCGCAGCCGGAAAGGGCGCGCGGCGCGGGTGCCTTCTCACCGAATGCGGACGCGGCGAGTGCCAGCGCATCGTCAGGCCGCAGGACGAACGCTGCTTCCGTGCGCGCTCCACGCGCGCGAAACACGCTTGACCGCGATACGAGGATGCTCCACGCGTTGGGCGCGGGCGCGAGCGGTTCGAACAACCGCACCCCGGGGGTCTGCCGCAAAAGCGGAGCGAGTGTTTCGCGCACGGCGTTCGCAACCACTGAAGCGGCGCTCAGAGTGAGTGCCGGACGGCGCTCGAAATGCGCGCGCCGGATGCGCCGGCCGCCCGTGACGTGCACATTTTCTTCGAAGCAGAGCACGTTCACTTCAGCAGATCCATCGCCGTCTTGTCGAGCGAGCTCTGCGCTTTGCCGGCGGAACGCAACGCGTCCAATGCGAGATAGGCTTCCTGCAAGCGGATCAAACGCAGGTCGGCATCGACGCGGGGCGTCTGCGGGTCGCCGAGCGTTTCGAGTGCGCCGAAGCCGTCAGCGTTCGCCGTACCCGTATGCGGAACGGCGCCCGCCGGTGCGCTGAACGCCGCGCTCCCATGCGTTTGCAACTGCAGCGCGCTCGAGAAGCGCGCAACCGCGAGCGAACCGATGCTCGTCGTGTACGGTTCGCGCATGCCGGTTTTCGGATCGATGCTCCAGCGATCGTACAACACGCTTCCGTCGGAAGCGACGCGCAGCGAAGCCGTAAAGCCGAGCGCGACGTCAAGCGGATCCGCGCGCAAAACGTCGAGCGGCGCGCCCGGACGCGCATACCCCAGCGCCCGGCGTCCGTCTTGATCGACCAGCTCGCCCTTGCGCAAGCTCAACGTTGCGTCGTGCGAATAGAGCCGCTGCTGCGGGTCCCCGCTCACGAAATAGGATCCGGAAGGCGCGCGCAGCGGCAGCTGCGACCTCTTGGCGATCGTTTCGGGCACAAAATCCGCGAGCACCTCGCGTTCGCGCTGCGCGACCGTATCGAGCGCGCGCGTGGAGGCATCGGAGATCATCACGGGCTCGCCTCCTCCAACTGCGTTTGCAGCGCGACGCCTCGCGCCGCCAACGCAAAGCGCGCCTGCGCCAGCGCGCGCGACACGCAATCGCGCTCGCGCTGCGGGCAAAGCGCGATGAGCAGCACGCGCGCGCCTTGCGTACGAAGGACGATATGCACGCGCGCACGGCCTTGTGCCAAGACGAACGTGGCGTTCTTTACGCGAACGTGCGGGCGCAGCAGCGTTTGTTCGATCTTGCGCGCAAGCGCGGAGCGCCCCGCGCGGCGGTCGGGGGCGGCGCCCCGGACGGCAGATTGCGCAGCGGCGTTGCGTTTGGGCGCCTCGCAAGAAGCGGACGCCGGTGCCGCTGCGCTCTGCGCGCGCGGTGCACGCCGTCCGGCGCCAGACGCGGCGGTCACGGGAGAGCGGTGCGCGACCGAAACGCCGCCTTGGCGCTCGCCATACAGTGCGGAGTACCATGCCTGCGAGAGCGCGCGGCGGTCGGCCTGGGCGAGCGGCGCGCTCAAGACGTTGAACTGCAGATGCTCGGTGATCGTCATGCGCCCAGCGTAGCGGGCGGATGTTACCGCGTTACTTCGGAAATGTGGACGTTTCGGGTCGCGAGCGGTAGCGTCCGTCGTCGAAGGCGTTGGACTGCGAGGCATACGCGTGCGCGTTCGCGACGTCGAACGTGACGACCAGGTTGCGCAAGACCCCCATGCCGATGTTGCCGGCGTCGAAGCGGTCCGCGAACGCGCCCTGGCTGGAGAGCATTAAATTCGAGTAGCGGTTGAAGAAGCGGAAATCGCTCATGTCCAGTTCGTCGACGAACGCCGACATCGCTTGCGCAGCGCCGCCTACGCCGAAACTATTCGCGAAGGCATGATCCTGCGGCGGCAGCAGGTTGGGATGCGCGCGCATAAACGGAGCGAACAGCAGCAGCTCGCCGCTGTTGCCGGTGTCCAGCACGAAGCGTCCGCGCACGCCGTTGACGCGCCCCTGCATTTCGATCAGCTCGCGGTCGACGTCGATTGGAATCGTCGAACCGGCGGCGTGCAAGCTTCCCGGCCGTCCGAACGTCATCGTATGATTCGCGGCGTCGACCTGCACTTCGGCGGAGGCAAAAAACGGATAGCCGAGCACGCCGTCCGCTTCAAACGTATTGCCGGTGACGTTGCGCAGATCGAGCACGCTCACGGATTTGAGCGGCAGTGTGGCGGAACCGATCTGCATCGCATCGAGCGCGGCGATTCCCAAGCCGCCTATGCGCTGCGCGCCGTAAACCTCGAGCTTGCCTTCGGGAACCAATCCCAAGTCCTTCGCCACGTGCGTATCCAAAACGATCGCTTGCGCGCCCGTATCCACTAAAAACGTGTACGGATGCCCATGGATGCTCACTTTGGTGTAATAGTGGCCCTGATGATCGGCGAGCGGTACCGTCACCGGCACATCGGTAACGATCTCGTTATTCTTCGGAACGTCGAACACGGCGGGCGGAATGCTGCCGTCCACGACGATGCGCACGGCCGTGCGCGTCAAATCGAACGGCCGATCGCCGTTGGAATCGATCTCGCGGAGCGCAACCAGCGCGCCTTGATAGGTTTTGTAATCGTAAAAGTCGGCGCTGCTGATGCCGTCGGATTCGTCGTAGCTGATGCGATCGATCATCCATGTTTTTGCATCGAGATCGATCTCTTCGGGCAAACCGCCTTTCGGCTGCACTTCGATCGCATACGCCTGCCGTCCATCGGCGAGTTTCAGCGGACCGTTGAACGTGTCGAACTGCGGCGCCGCCGCAAAGCCCTCTTGGTCGATAAAGTCGCCCGTGATTTGGCGCTGCAGCATCAAGCCGCGCATCTCCCGCACGTTTGCGTTTTCGTCAACGGCGAAGAGGCGGCCGCCGGCCGTGCGGTATGTGCTTTGCAGCCGCGTGCCGATCGTCTGATCGTAGCGCTGTCCGCGCGGGGAAGACCAACTATGAAAGCGCCCGCCCAAACCCGCGCCTTCAATCGTGCCCATCACCTGCAGCGATTGCGGCGCGCGCACGTGCAGCGCTTTGAGCGCGGCGGTGCGGGCGGCAAGCACGCTTGCAAGCGTTGCGGCTGCGGCTGCGGCCGGTGTTGCGGTTTGCGCCGGCGCCGGCAACGCGCAAGCGAAGAAAGCCAGTGCGCTTAGCAGCGCAAGCGCGCTATGGTGCTTTGTACTGCCGGTAGCTCGCCAGCACGTTTTGAACGTAATTCTGAGTTTCCGCATAAGGTGGAACACCGCCGTATTTTTCGACCGCCCCCGGCCCCGCGTTGTATGCCGCAATCGCCAAACGCAGGTCACCATGGAAACGCTCGAGGAGGCTGCGAATGTAACGCGTCCCCCCAGAAATATTCTGCGCCGGATCGTAGGCGTTGTCTACACCCAAGCCGGCGGCGGTCTCCGGTTCGAGTTGCATCAAACCTTGCGCGCCCGTCTTCGAGGTCGCGTTGGAGTCGAAACCCGATTCGTTCACCATAATGGCTTTGATGAGCGCGGGATCGACGCCGAACTGGCCGGCATTGATGTCCACCATCGTGTTGATTTGCGGCGGCGGAATCACATTCGGTCCCTGCGTCGGCGCGAGCGGCGGCGCGCCGTCGCCCATCGCCGACGAGACCATGCCCGAAAAGTCGCCGGCCGCGGCGGAGGGCGCTGCGGCAGGCTGACCGGTGATCTCGGCGATGCGGCGCGTGACGGCCGCGATATCGTTGAAAATGTCCATCGCTTTCACCTCAAGGTATCGGCAAGGGCGGCCAGCGCCGATAGCGCCGCCGCGGGCCGTTCCGCCTGGCCGCCTTGGCGCAAAAAAGCAGTGACCGCCTCTTCCGCCTGCGCTGCGCGGCGCGTCGCATCGTCCGCAGGAAGCAGGCCGAGCGAGCGCGCATCAGCGCTCCGTGCCAGCAGCGCGATACCGGCCCGCACGGTTTGCGCGTTGCCCAGATGCTCTGATGATGCGACCTGCGGCATCGTCCGGCTGACGCTTTGCAGCACGTCGATTGCGGGGAAATGGCCGGCTTGCGCGAGACGCGGGCACAGCTGCCAATGGCCGTCGAGCAGCGAGCGCACCGCCTCACTGACCGGATCGCGGTCGTCGCCGTCGGAAAGCACGCTGGCGATGAGGGTCATCGATCCGCCCTGCGCGCTCCCGGCAATCTCGGTATAGCGCGCGAGCTGCGCGAAGACGCCCGGCGGATAGCCACCGCGTCCGCACGTCTCACCGCTTGCGACGGCGCGTTCGCGCAGCGCGTTGGCGTACCTCGCGAGACTGTCCACAATAAGAAGCACGTGCAGGCCGCGGCGGCGCAGTTCGCTCGCCTTGGCCATCGCCTCACTCGCGCACGCAATGCGGCGCGCCGCCGGACGGTCGCCGGTGGCACACAACACCGTCGCATGCGCAGGGGCAGCGCGCATCCATTCTTCGGCTTCGCGTCCGCGTTCGCCAACCAGCGCGATCACCGCAGCGTCGGCGCGCGCGTTCGCGGCAATGGCGTGCAGCAGCGTCGATTTTCCGGCGCCGGGCGGCCCGAAAATACCCACACGGGCGCCGCGCGCAATAGTGAGCAGCGCATCAATGACGCGCACGCCCGTCCAAAGCGGGTCGGTCAGCGGATGCCGCTCCGAGGGAAGGGGCGCGCGCGGCAACGCGGTTCGCGTATCGCGCCCGCAGCTGCGCACGGCGGCGCCCGTGCGGATCCCGTCAATGCCCTGCATCGCGGACGCTAACGCACCGCACTCGTCCAGCGCCGTGATCAGCGCGTCGATTTCTCCGGCATCGGTGCGCACGGCAATGGCTTGGCCCACGCGCGCCCCCGGCAAACGCACGCGCAGCAAGCCGTTCTGCGCGCCGGCGACAGTTCCGTAAGCGATCATTGCGCGTACGCGTCCAGCACCGCCGCGAGACGAACGCCGAGGCGCGCATCGACGTGGCCGAAACGCATCTCCAGAATCGCATCGCCGCGCCGCAGCGACTCATCGGCTTCCACGGGCACCGGCAAAACGAGTGCGCTGCGATCGGCCGGATGGACGCGAATGCGCTGCGGCTCATCCTGCGCGAAACGCGCGAGCGCGCTGCGCAGAATCTTTTGCAACTCCGGCTCCTGCAGCTGCAGCTCGCGCCCGAGCACGTCCGCCGCAATATCGTTCAAAAGCATGAGAAACGCGCTTTCGAGCGCTTGCGAAAGCTGCGCCCGGAAGAGGCGGTACTCGCGCAGGACGCCGTCGCATGCGAGATCGCTTTCCTCAAGCGCATCGTCCGGCTGCGCGCATGGCTGCGGCGTTGGCGCAATCGTTTCTTCGGCGGGCGCGCAAACGGGACGCAAAAGTTCGGCAAACGTACGAAACGTTTCAGGCATCGGCGATAAAGCGCTCGGCGTCGGGGAAGAGCGGCGAGGGGGGCCGCTGCATGCGCCGGATGATCGCTCCACGTTCGGATTGCGGATACAGGTCCAGGACTGCCGCCGCCGTCGCGGCAGGCAGCGCGCTGATGATCGCTGCGGCGGCGTACGGCGGTTCGCCGCGCAGCGCGCCTTTGACCGCCTCGGGCGCAATGCCGCGGACGGCGCGCGCCGTATGCGCGGTTCGCAGCGAACGCAGCACCATGCGCAGCGGCTCGCGGCTCCAGCGCAACGCAATCAGCAGCGCAATGCTGATCACAACGGTAGGCAGCAGCGGAACGATCGCGCCGTACGCGAGCCACCATCCGTCTTTCTGCGTGGGCCGCGTGCGCGCAAAAGCCACCGCTTCGACGTCGAGCGAATCGCCGCGCGTGCGATCGAGGCCCAGTGCGGCGGCCGAAAGAGCACGAACTTGCGCCAGATCGGCGCCGCGCGCCGCGTCGACGACAACGGCGGCGCTTATGCGCGCAACACGGGCGCTCTCGAGAGTCGCCACGCTCTCGCGCGTGTCGCTGCCGCGATCGAGCTGGCGCGCCGAGCGGTCATAGCGTTTGCCTTCGCCCGCGAAGCGTTCGTCTTGCATCGCCGCCCCGATCGGTAAACTGCCGAGCGGCGAGCGGCGCACGTCCTTGCTGGTGATCGCGCGCCGATCGTATTCGACGTGCACGCGGACGATCGCGCTGCCCGCTCCGAGCGCCGCATCGAGCGCCGACTGGAGCGAGCGCTGCAAGTCGTTTTCGCTGCCGCCCGCAGTGTTTTCATCGAGCGCGGTTCCGCTGTCGTCAACGATCGTCACGTTGCGGGCCGTCAAACCGGGAACGCTCGCCGCAACGAAGGCGCGCACGCCCGCGACGGCATCGGGCGAGAGCGCTGCGCCGGCGCTCGTGCGCAACCGCACGCTGGCGCTGGCGTCGCGGCTTTGCTCGTCGGCGAAGGAGCCCGTTTTTGCGGGCGCAACGATCACCGTAGCGTCCTGCACGCCTTGAATTCCGCGCAATCCGAGCGCGATGTCGCCGGCCAAGCCCTCGCGCGTCTGTGCGTCGATCACTTCTTGCGGCGTCAGCGCGCCGACTTTACCGAGCATTTCACTGCTGTCCTCGACATGCGCGTGGGGCACACCCGCCAGCGAGAGTTTGAGCAGCAAGTCGTTGCGCCGCCCGGCATCGACGAGCACGTTGTCGGCAAGCGGCGTAAACGCAATATTCCAGCTTGCCAAGCGCTCCTGCACCTCGGCGAGCTGCTCGCTGTGCAGCGGGGCTGCGAACAGCGCGGCGCGCTGCGTTTGCGTCACGACGGCCATCGTGACGACTGCAACGATTGCAAACGCCGCAGCGCCGATGGCCACTACCCGGACGCGCGGATGCAGCGAGGGCCAACGCGCCAGCAGCGCAGCAACGTCCAAGCCTTACACCTGCATGTTTGCGAGCGTTTGCAGCGCCTGTGCCGACCGCTGCGCAGCTGCGGTTGCAACGGAGAGCGCGACGTCGGCGCGGGCGCGCTCGTACACGGCGGATTGCAGATCGCCGCCGCCGCTGGCAAACGCGTCCTCGGCGCCTTCCGCTTTTGCGAGCACGGCTCCAACGTCATCCAGCATGGAAGTGAACGCGTTCCCATCGGGCGCGCTCGTAACGCGCGCGGGCGCGGCGTCGGGAACGAGCATTTCGACCCTCATACTTTGCCCATGTCGATCGTGCGCAGCGCGAGTTGTTTGCCCGCTTCAAAAACCGAGGCGTTCGCTTCGTACGCGCGCGAGGCGTTCAAGACGCTGACCATTTCCGTCAAGGCATTTACACTGCTGCCGCGCTCGACGCGCGTGCCGTTGAAGGCGATCTGCGGTTCGTCGCCATCGTTCGTCAGGCGAAACTGCGGTACGGCCCTTTCGTACGAACCGAGCGGGCCGGCGGCTTGCGCGGCGGCAATGTTTCGCGCGGCCACATCCAGCGCAGCGCGCTGCGCTTCCATGCCTGCCGCTGCCGTTTGCAGCATCTCCAAACTACCCATGCGTCACGTTTTTCACTTCCGCCAAACGCGCGTGAACGGCGCTCAGGAGGGCTTCCGTGAACAGCGTGCGCTGAGCGAGCGAAGCCATCGCAGCGTCGGAGCTCGCCGTACCCAGCGGTGTTTGCGCGCGAGCCGTTTGCGAGGCGGCTTGCGAGAGTTGCGCGCTCGCGCCGGAGAGCGCGTCCAACAGTGGTCCAGAGATATCGAACATGCGTCCACGATACGCGCACGATGTGTCCGCGATCGAACGAACTTATTACCGCTTTATGTCGGCACGCGTCGCAGGCAAGCCGGCGGCGTCCAGCGGGATGCCCGCCAGCAGCCGCGTGACCTCGTCATAGTTGCGCACGCCCGAAGCGATATGATTGCTCTGCAGATACGAGTTGTAGACGTGCCAAGAAAACCGGGAGAAGTTGAGGTTCACGAAATGCGCGTTGCGCTTGCGCAGCGCGGCGAAATCCGCCCAAACCTGCCCGGTGAACATCTTATGCGGATAGTTTTGCAGGCGCGGGAGATACAAGAACAGTTCGAGCCAGCCCGAGTACTGCGCCACCACGTCGCCGTCGCGCAAACAGGCCAGCAGGCCGATATAGTTCGCTTCGTCCTCGCGGTTGAAACCCGCAGCGTGGCTCCATTCGTGCGCTTGCGTGAAGGGACGTTCGAACCAGAGCAGATCCGGCGCGAGCTGCGTCTCGAGTGAGAACGGATTGGTGAATCCGGTCGTTCCGTTCAGGTCCATGAACGCGCCCGCCAGCGTCGGCTTGGCGGCGGCGACGTGCGGCGTCCACGCATCGCCCAGCCGCTGCGCGACCGGAAGCCACGCAGTGTTTAAACGCTGCAGATCGAAAGCGCCGGCGGCATTCGCGCGGTGCGCCGGCGCCGCGAGCAGATTCACTTCCGTTGCCGCCTGCGCGCGCAGCGCGTCGATCGTGCGGTCGTTCACGCGATCCGGGGAGAACGCGGTGCGCGCCTCCAGCGGTGCGCGATCGTACCCGAAGCCCCAGCCGGCATAGAACCAAAAAACGAAACATCCCGCAAGCGCCGCGATGCCGAGCAGCGCGCGCCACCACGGACGGACGAAGAGCAGCGCGCCCAGCGCGGCCGCAATGCCCGCCAGAGCGATGACGTCTCCCAAAGCAAATGGGAGCACCGCAGTGAACGAACTCCAAAAGTGCTCCCATCCGGGATAGTAACCGTTGCTGAAACTCTGCTCGACCCACTTCGCGCTCGGCCGCACGCTCGCCGCAAGAATGCCGGCGAGCATGCACGCGATGTCGAGCGGAATGCTGCGCTTTAGCGTTTGCTAAATTGGAAGCGTTTGCGCGCGCGTTTGCGGCCGTATTTCTTCGACTCTTTTTCGCGCGGATCGCGCGTGAGCAGACCTTGCTTGCGCAAAACGTCGCGCAGCGATTCATCCATCGCCATCAGCGCGCGCGCGATACCGTGGCGCACGGCGCCCGCTTGCCCGGCGATTCCGCCGCCCTCGGCTTTGACATCGATGTTGAAGCGTGTCAAACTTTGCGTCGCTTCAAGCGGCTGCTTCACGATCTGCTGCAGCGTCGGACGCGGAAAGTATTCGTCCATCGGACGTTTGTTGATGGTGATGACGCCCTGGCCGAGCGAAATGCGAACGCGCGCGATGGAGCGTTTACGGCGGCCGGTGCCTTGAAATTGATCGATCACAGGTACTCCTACGCCAGCGGTTCCGGCTTTTGTGCGTCATGCGGATGCGCGGCGCCGGCGTAGACCTTCAAACGGCCGAGCTGGACGTTGCGCATGCGGTTGGTCGGAAGCATGCCGCGAACGGCGCGCTCCACGAGGCGTTCGGGATGCTTGTCTTTGATTTCGCGCGCGGTCTGCACGTTGATGCCGCCCGGGAATCCGCTATGGCGGTAATACAGTTTGTTGTCCCACTTTTTGCCGCCCAGCTCGATTTTGTCGGCATTGATGACGACCACATGATCGCCGGCATCGATGTGCGGCGTCCACGTCGGCTTGTGCTTGCCGGAAAGGGCGCGTGCCACGCGAACGGCAAGCGTTCCCAGACGCTGGCCTTGCGCGTCGACGATATACCAGTCGTGGGTGGCGTCGGCCGTTTTTTGTTGAAAGGTCCGCATAACCGGGAAAGTCTACGGTGTTTTTTCGCCTCCGTCAAGCCTTTCGTGCGGAAACTTACTTGACAAGTATCTGAGCGCGCAACTATACTGCCTTTCATGCTCACGGAAAACGTCGCCTTTGCACTCGGCCTTTCGCGCGCGGAGGCCGCCCTGCGCCGCCGGCTGGAAGGTCCTCTGGGCGGCGCCCACGGTATCGGCATGACCGACTTCTTGATTCTGAGCGAGTTGTCCGCAGTGCAGGGCGGCCGTCTTCGCGCGAGCGATTTGGCAAAACGCGTGCTCTTGAGCCCCTCGGGCGTGACGCGTGCCGTGCTGCCGCTGCAACGCATCGGTTTGCTCGAACGCATAAGCGATGAGCGCGACGCGCGCGGCAGCTATGTCGTCTTGACCGATGCGGGGCGCGTTCGTTTGGACGAAGCGACCCCGACGGTGGATCGCATCGCCGGCGAAGCGCTGCTCTCCCACGTTACGCGCAGCGATCGGCTTGCATTGCTCGGCCTGTTCGAGCGGCTTGCGTATTAAGCGCGTTAAGGCGGGGCGGCCGGCCGCTTTAGGCGAAACAGCGTTACCGTGCGAGCGTACCTGCAATTCCTTAACGACATCATGGAGCGCGGGGCGGTCAAGGGAGACCGCACGGGCACCGGCACGCGCAGCCTGTTCGGCTATCAGATGCGCTTCGATCTGCATGACGGCTTCCCGCTCGTCACGACGAAAAAGCTGCACCTCAAGTCCATCGTGCACGAACTGCTCTGGTTTTTGCGCGGCGATACGAACGTGCAGTATCTGCACGACAACGGCGTAACCATTTGGGACGAATGGGCGGACGAGCACGGCAACTTGGGCCCGGTGTACGGCGAGCAATGGCGCTCGTGGCGCGCGCCGGACGGCCCGGTGATCGATCAGCTCTCGCAAGTGCTCGAGGAGATCAAGCGCAATCCCGATTCGCGCCGGCTCATCGTGAGCGCTTGGAACGTGGCCGAGTTGCCGAAGATGGCGCTGCTGCCGTGTCATGTGCTCTTCCAATTTTACATTGCGGACGGCAAGCTTTCGTGTCAACTGTATCAGCGCAGCGCGGACGCATTTTTAGGTGTACCGTTCAATATTGCGTCCTACGCACTGCTCACGCATATGGTGGCGCACCAGTGTAATTTGGAACCGGGTGAATTCATTTGGACCGGCGGCGACTGCCATCTTTACAACACGCACTTGGAGCAGACCCGCCTCCAGTTGACGCGCACACCGCTCCCGCTGCCGCACCTGGCGTTTAAACGCCGGCCGCATTCGCTCTTCGACTACCGGTTCGAGGACTTTGTCTTCGCCGGCTATGAAGCGCACCCGCCTATCCGCGCGCAGGTGGCCGTTTAACATCGCAGGCCCGGCGCGCATCATCTTTGTCGTCGCCTACGACGAGCGCGGCACCATGGGACGCGACGGCGCGCTGCCTTGGCATCTGCCGGCGGATCTGCTGCACTTCAAAGCGCTCACAATCGGCAAGGCGGTGATCGTGGGGCGCAAAACGTTCGCTTCCATAGGGAAACCGCTCAAATTGCGGCGCAACATCGTGCTCTCCCGCGCCGGGGACTTCGCCGCGGACGGCGTGGAAATCGCGCACTCGCCGGACGAGGCACTGGCGTTAGCGCAAGGCGCGGGGGAGATTGCGGTGATCGGCGGCGCACACGTGTTCGAAGCGTTCGCCGGCGTTGTGGACAGCGTCTATGCAACGGAGGTGAACACGCAAGCGGAAGGCGACGTGCGCTACGTTGCGCCGGCGCGCGATTGCATCCGCGTTCCGCTCGGCGAACATCCTGCGGATGAAGCGAACGCGCACGGGATGACGTTCGTGCGCTTCGATTACACCGTTCACCCCGAAAACGTAATCGCCGGCTCGACCAACGAATCGAATCCGTCGCGGTAGCGCACGCCCGCTAGATACAGGCCGCGCGCCGGCGCGGTAAGTCCGGCGGCCTTCCGATTGCGCGCTGCCAGAATTGCCGGCATTTCGTCCGCATTGCGCCGTCCCATGGCGCACTCGAGCAGCGTCCCGACAATCGTGCGCACCATGCGGTGCAGAAAGCCGTCGGCGCGGATCTCGATGCGCACGATGTTGCCTCGCCGTTCGACGCTCAGCTGCTGCACGGTACGCGTGGTTGGGCCGCGCAGAGGAAGCACGCCGCAAAACGAGCGGAAATCGTGCTCGCCGATGAGATGCCGCGCGCCTGCTTCAAACGCGCGAAGATCCAACGGCATCCAGACATGGTAGGCGAAGCGCGCGTACAGAGCCGAACGCTGCGGCGCTGCGTAGATCGCATACACGTACGTGCGCTCTATGGCGGAGAAACGCGCCGAGAAGCTATCGCGAACCCGATGTGCATCAAGCACGGACACGTCGTCCGCAAGCGCGGAGTTCGACGCAATGGGCAGACGCTCGAACGGAAAAGCCGACCCGCTTCGAAACGAAACGACTTGTCCGCTGGCGTGAACGCCGGAATCGGTGCGCCCGGCGCACGTGAGTTTCACGTCGTGCGCGAGCAAGGTACTGAACGTTTTTTCCAGCTCGCCAGCGACGGTGCGTTCGCGCGGCTGAAACTGCATGCCGGAAAAGTTCGTGCCGTCGTACGCGACGACGGCACGAATGGTGGTTAAACCGCTACCGGCGTCCGCTTGGGAACGTCGCGCTTCTCGTCGAGATCCAGCACGTCTGCCCACGTCGTCACGTCCGTCCGTCCCGGAGCGGCCGCTTCCCGCAGATTCAGAAAATATTCGCGGCTCTCGTCCGAATACGTGTGCGTCAACCACTCGTCGTTCCAGCGCGCGATCTCTTCGGGCGTCTTCTTATCGACAAACGGCTTTGCGTACGCTTCGATCTCGGCATCGCTCTTGGCGTTCTTGATGACGGCCAGGAACTCTTCACCGTCCATGCCGAGAAAGTCGAAGACGCCCTTGTCCATCGGACAGTCGTAGTTGTACTCGCCGACGTTGCCGTGCGCTTTCGCTTTGCCCTTATCGAGGGCGCGGCCCAACTGAACGATGCCCAGCCATTTTTCATGCACGCTGCGCGGGTAGGTCTTGGTTAAATCCATCTAGGGGCTCCTTGCTTACCAAAAGTAGGTTACATACCGCAAGACCCCACAACCTCTTCGGCGGTTGCAAACCGCCAGCGTTTTGCCGTCGTCGAACACGGCAACGTCGTTGACGTGCGCGTCAGCCGTGCTGGCGCTGCAGTGGAAACAGGATGACGTCCCGGATGCTGGGATTATTCGTGAGCAGCATCACGAGCCGGTCAACGCCGATACCGATGCCGGCCGTGGGCGGCATGCCGTATTCCAGCGCGCGAACGAAGTCCCAATCGGGTTCGGGAATTTCTTCATCACCTTGCGCGCGTTCGGCCATCTGCGCTTCGAAGCGCGCACGTTGATCGTCGGGATCGTTCAGCTCGGTGAACGCGTTGCTGATTTCCATGGACGTGCAAAACAGCTCGTAGCGGTCCGTGATATCAGGATCTCCGTCTCGCCGTTTGGCAAGCGGAGAGATAATGACCGGGTAGCCCGTAACGAAGGTCGGCTGCGTGAGCTTCGGCTCCAAGACGCGCTCAAAAATTTTATCGAGCGCGTGGCCGTGCGTCGGCGAGGGCGGCAACGCCAGGGCCTTCAGTATTCCGGCAGCGCCGTCCGGACTGAGCAGCTGTTCGCGCGTGTAGCCGCCGTGCGCCGCAATGCCTTCCAAATACTCAACCCGCGCGAACGGGCGCTTGAAGGAAACGTCGTGCGCGCCAATGCGCAGCTCGTCCTTGCCGCCGGTCACGACGGAAACCAGATGCGCGACCAGCGCTTCGTTGAACTCCCTCATGTCGTGGACGTTCCAATATGCCGCGTACAGTTCGAGCATCGTGAACTCGGGATTGTGCGTCGTGTCGATGCCTTCGTTGCGAAAGATGCGTCCGATTTCGTAGACGCGCTCCATGCCGCCGACGATAAGCCGCTTGAGATTCAGTTCCGTTGCAATGCGCAGCTGCATCGCCTGATCCAGCGCGTTCACGTGCGTGACGAACGGCCGGGCGGCGGCGCCGCCCGCAACGTGCAGCAGGGTCGGCGTTTCGACTTCAAGGAAGCCGTGGGAGTCGATGAAACGGCGCATCTCCGCCAGCAGGCGGCTGCGCATGACGAACGAGTCCCGCACCGGCGGGTTCACGATCAGATCGACGTACCGCTGGCGGTAGCGCTTCTCCACATCGGTGAGCCCGTGCCATTTGTCGGGAAGCGGATAGAGCGACTTCGTCAGAATCGCAAACGACTTGACGTGCAGTGAGAGTTCGCCCTTTTGCGAGCGGAACAGAAAGCCGCGAACGCCCGCGATGTCGCCGATGTCGGCGTCTTTCCAATCGGCGAAGCGCTCCTCGCCGGCCTCGTCTTTACGGATATAGAGCTGAACGCGTCCGGTGCGGTCGGTCAGATCGGCGAAGATGGTCTTGCCCATGTCGCGTTTGGACACAATGCGCCCCGCGATCGACCAGTCTTCGCTTTCAGCCTTTTCACCGGTGACGAGGAAGGCGTACTTCTGGAGGAGCTCGGCGACGTTCGTATCGACGTCGTAACGGGTCTGCGCGAACGGGTCACAACCGCGCGAACGCATAGCGGCCAGATTTTCACGTCTGGCCGCTATTAATGCTTTCTCGGAGTTGCCTAGGTCCTCGATGGCTTCAAGAAGCTTTCTTAGCGGCTCGTTTCAGACCACTCCCGCTTTTTATCGATTCAATCTTGTATTTTGCGATGCCGCGCGGCGTGGACACGTCCACACTCTCACCCTTCTTATGGCCGATAAGCGAGCGGCCTAAGGGCGACTCATTGCTCACCCTGCCGTTAACCGGGTCCGCTTCAGCGGAACCGACGATCGAAAACTCGTGCGCGGCGCTCGTCTTGAGGTCTTTCACCTTGACGATCGAGCCGAGATGCACTTCGTCCGCGGCGTATTCGGCCTCGTTGATCAGGCGCGCATTGCGGATCATGGATTCGAGCTTGAGGATGCGGCCTTCAATGAACGCCTGTTCCTGCTTGGCGTCCTCATATTCGGCGTTTTCGCTCAGGTCGCCGAACTCTTTGGCCTGGCGAATACGGTCGTTGACCTCGCGGCGATGCACGGATTTCAGGTCGTCGAGCTCGTGTTCGAGCTTTTCCAGGCCTTCCGCGGTGAGGACGATCTCTTTCTCGTTCAACTGATGGACCTCGAGTGCAGTAAGTAAGGGTCCGGCTTAAAACGGCCGGAGAGTCTTTAATGCCAGCGCGGTTGGTTCGCAGTGCCCGGGTAGCTGGCCTGCAACTTTTCCGACACTTTAGCTTCCCGCCGGAGCGGCGAAGGGAACCGCGGTTGCCGCTGCGCCGGTAAGGGTGATCAACCCCGCAAGAGGCGCAAAAGTTCCCGTGCGCACCCGGCGGCGGTTCGTCCGACGCGGCCGAGGGCCCGGAGCGCGGCGCCGGTAGAAATGAGCGCCGCTACAAAAGCTCGAGTGCGGGAAACGCCGCATCGTGCCGCAGCACACTGTCGGCAAATGCTGCAACACCAAGTTCGCCGGTCCATAAGCTGTACGAACGCATTCCGAACTCAACACGCCAGCGCGCAGCCTGCTCGATAGCGTGCATAGCGAAACGCTGCGCGCGTTCGAGCCAGACCGCATCTCCGGTTCGCTGCGCCAGGCGCAGCAAGGCGTAACCATTGCCCGCGGTTCCGTGGCACAGACCCGGACCTTTGCGGATCGGGCCTGCCCGCCAAATACCTTCGCCGCCCGCTTTCAAAAGGGTTTCGATATGGCGATCGACGGTGGGGTATGCCGACAGGCTTATGATAGCGCCGGGCGCCCCATGGCACCATTGCATACGGTTGCCCGATAGTGGGTCACCCAGGGAAAACCAATTCGCCGCATCGCCGTCACGAAGAACGTAACGATCGAGCAGCGCAACGACGCGTTCGTGCAGCTCATTGCGCCGGCTCGGCGACAGCAGATCGATAGCGCGCGCAAAGACGGTGAGATTTCCGAATGCGCCGTGCCCGGCTCCGACGTAAAATTGGCGCCGTCCGTACATGTCTTGCACCCACAGCAGAGCGGCATCTTCTTCACCGCTGCGCCACGAGTCCCACATTTCGTTCTGGACGGCTCGCAACAGGCCGTCAAAGCGCGTCGTTCCGGAAAATTCGCGCACCAGCAGCGCCGCAATCGCGCTGCCGGGCGATCCCCAAAACATCTCGTGGGTTACGTTGCCCGCGTTTTCCTGCACCGCGGCCTCAATGCCATCAAGGGCTTGCTCTTCCTTGGCAATTGCGTACCATGACGCGTATGCGCCGGCCCGGCCCATGAAAAACGAAGGGACCTGCATCTCGGCAGCGGCAGCTTGCACTGCGGCGGCATAGTTGTTGCGCAGCGTCATGCCGTACGACGCTGCCAGCTTAGAAACCGTCCACGCGGTGCCGCAGAGCCCCGAATAGACGCCGCGGTCCAGCGGCCGCGGTTCCTCACCGTACCGGTCTTCGGGATGCATCGGCCAGCCAAGCGCGGGATCGAAGGACAAATCTGCTGCCGATACGACATCGCAAATGAAATCGCATGCAATGGTATCGTTCCACGGTTTGGAAGAGAGCGGCTCGTGTTCTGCCGGATCGAACAGCTGCATCTACGTCATGACGAAAGTTGCACAACACGCGGCCGCAGCTGCAGATCGCCCAGCAATCGTTCGTAATCAGCCGACGTGACTTCGTCCCACTTTTTGCCGAGCAGCGCAAGCAGCGCTGCTTCGACGACGTTCGTGCCGAACGAACGACCTTGGAAGTCGGGCGTCGTCGTGATTAACGTTGAGACGCCGCGCTTACGCAGCTCCTCCACGTCCGCCTCGGTCACGGTGTTCGTCAGCACGATCTTTCCGGCAAGCGAATCGGGCATGAACTGGCGCATGAAGTGATAGTCGCCGGCAATGATGTCCGCTTCTTCGTAATACTGCGGATACTTTGGTTCGGGCGGCTTGTCTTGTTTTTTGCCGGTCGGATAGAAGAACTGGAACGGCAGCTTGCACGCGTCGGGCAAATACTTTTCGGCCATCTCTTCGAACTCATGCAAGCCCTTGACCGGCTTGTCCAAGTCGAGTGCGAAAATAAAATCGCCGAAGAGCACATCCGCACCCGCGTCCACCAGGGCCTGCGCCATGCCGAAGCGGTCCAAGGCGCTCACCATGAGCACGTGCTTGTTTTTCAGATCGATGCCCATTTCGTCTTGCATGAAACGCACGGCTTCGCGCTCGAGGGTGTTTTTTAATCCGCTGCCGTCAACGACGGGCGTGAGTTTTGCTGCCTCGAGCAAACGTAAGCCGTCGCGCAGCGCATAGCGTTTTTTGCCCGCGTACAGATAAACGTCGATGCCGCCCAGGCCGATCGCGTCAACTTCCCCGTCGAGCTCTTTTACTTTCGCGATCGCGGCATCCAGTTTTCCGTCCGTCCCCGTGCGCGTGATATCGAACTGCTCGCCGAGCAGATTGACCTGCGCGTGATGGTCGCGCGAACTGCTCCCCAATGAAACCGATACGACGCGCTTCATGCCACTGCGCTCTTGCGCCGTTCGTCCGCAGCTGCACGGATTGCGGCAATCTTCTCCGGTGTAATCGCCGCGTCGAAGGCGCGCATGTCCGCAAGCTTAAAGCCGCAGCGTTCAGCCATGGCTTGGATGTCGATCACTTTTTGCAGGTCGATGCCGCGGCCCAGCGTGTAACATTCCAGGCGGTTCTCAAGCGCCAGCACCATCGTTTCGCTCATGCAAGCCAGCGCCGTCCGCGGCGGAAGGTTCGTGTCCCACGCTTTCCCCGGCTCGCGCACGCGATCAAAGCGGACGTCGCCCGGAACCAGCATGTTTCCGCCTTCCGTGACGAGTACGTCGGGACGAAGTTCGGCGACGCGCCGGCTCACATCGTGCGGTAACGAGAGTTCGCACACAACCGCGCCGGTCTGCAAATCTTCCGGTTCGATGACGTCTTGCGTGGAACTCGTCGCGGTGAGGATCAATTGCCCTTGGCGAACCGCTTGTGATATGCCGGTCGTATACGAGGACGAGCACGGCAGCGAATCGCTGATCGATTCGTGGAATTTTGCAAGCCGCGTCTTGTTACGCGCGACAAGGATCACGTGCTTGACGTGCGGAGCGACGAGATGCACGCACGCGGAGCCGATCGAGCCGGTTGCGCCGACGACGACCGCCGTCGCTTCTTCGGCGTCAATGTTCATCTCGCGCGCACCCCGGAATAAGCTCTGCACGCCGGCGGCAATGGTGAGCGAATTGCCGGTTGTCACCGGAATAGGAGAACGCGCGGCAACCGTTACGCCGCCATCGCCGACCACACCGGTAAATGCGCCCAGTCCCGCGACGCCGGCTCCAAGTTCCGCACCGATTTCGATGGCGCGAACGATGCGCTTGTACACTTCTTCGCGCGGAAAATCGAGCATTTGCTCGGGCAGCAGCGCGGCGGAGACAAACCAGCCTTCGGTCTCACGGCCGTCCGGCGCGCGAACACCGGTAACATGCACGGCCGCCCAAGAAGGCATCCATTCCATGATTTTGCGCACGATCGCGGGGCCTTTGCCTTTGGCGCTGGGCTCGTAGCGAACGATGTCGTCAAGCGAGAGCGGATGCACGACAAAACAAAACTTCGGCGTGGCGTTCAACGTTGCGCGGCTCATGCTGCCTCCGCTTCGCGTTTGATTGCCAGCAGCATCATCTCGCTGTTTTCGCGAACTTTGCGTTCGAGCGTCGGGCCGATGAGCTCGGCGAGCGTCGGCACGCCGAAATCGAAGTCTACGCCGAGCGTCACCGTCGTTTTGCCCGACGCTTCCGCGAACGTCCACGCCCCTTCGAACTTATCGAGATCGCCTTCGAGCAGCTTGTAATCGATGCGCAGCGCGGCGTCGTCGAAACGGTCTTCTTCGATCCACTCGATCGGCGCTTCTTCGACCAGCGTTTTCCAGCGCGTCAAAATGTGGCCGGGATGACGTTCGAGCACGGTCACGGCTTCGACGTCCGGCATGAATTGCGGAAAGCGTTCCTGTTCTTTTGCAAGCTCGTACACCACGCGGGCGGAAGCTGCGATGATGATCGACGTTTCAACGTATGGCATCGGTTACAGGGCGCCGAGCTTCTCTTGGGCGGTGGACAGCCCTGCTTCCAGCGCTGCGAGCGCCCGCTCGACCTGGGCGGCGGTCACCACCAGCGGCGGTTCGAGCCGGATAACGCGCTGCATGTTGAGCGTCCAGGCGGCAGTTACGCCGCGTTTGACCATCTCGGGAATGATCCAGCCGCCGTAGCCTTCGCTCGTGAGTTCCACGCCGACCAGCAAACCCAGGCCGCGCGCCTCTTTGATCACCGCCGGAAAGCGTCTCGCGAGCGCCTGTGCGCCCGAGAGCAGCTGTTCGCCGCGCGCCCGCGCGCACTCCACGAGATTGTCTTCGATCAGCACATGCATCGCCGCGAGCGCCGCCGCGCAGGCCAGCTCGCCGCCGCCGAACGTCGAGGTGTGCATGACCGGATCTTTCGCGTACGCGGCCTTCCAAACCGAAGGACGCGCGATATACGCGCCGACCGGAATGACGCCGCCGGAGAGGCCCTTGGCAAGCGTCATCACGTCGGGCACGACGCCGTCGCGGTTGCATCCGAACAAGTAGCCGCAGCGCCCCAGACCCGTCTGCACTTCGTCGGCAATCAGCAGCGCGCCGGCCGCGTCGCACGCAGCACGCACTTCGCGCAAGTAGCCTTCGGGAGGAACGTTCACACCGCCCTCGCCTTGCACGGGCTCCACGATGAACGCGGCGGCGTCGTGCAGTTGCGCGTCCAGAGCCGCTACGTCGCCGTATGCGACATGCGCGACGTCGGCAAGCAGCGGCGAATAGCGGTCCTTGAAGTAATCGCGCCCGCTCGCGGAAAGCGCGCCCAGCGTCTTGCCGTGATACGCGTTGTGCGTTGCCACAATCTTGCGCCGCTTGGTCGCTGCCCGCGCGAGTTTGATCGCGCCCTCAACCGCCTCCGTGCCGCTGTTGGCAAAAAACGAAATCTTCAAATCACCCGGCGCAAGCTCGGCGAGCCGTTTCGACGCGCGTCCGAGCATGATGTTGAACATCGTTTTGCCCGAGAGCGACATCAAATCCATCTGCGCTTTGACCGCGGCAAGGATCTTCGAATGCGAGTGCCCGAGCGTGAACACCCCGTAACCGCCGGCGAAGTCAAGGTACTCTTTGCCGTTGTGATCCCAAATCGTGCAGCCTTGCGCGCGCACTTCAACCGGACTGCCGGAAAGTTTCATCACGCGCGCGAGCGGCGGATTGACGTATTCCTTGTAGTTTTCGTACGTTTCGTCGAATAAGGTCATGCCGCGAGCGCGCGTTCCAGCGAGGCAATGGTTTCTTCGACCACCGTCTCAACGTCTTGCGCGCGATCGAGATGCATGATGCGCTCGCGCAGCATCGCGGCGCCGGGTATGCCTTTCAAATACAACGCCAGATGTTTGCGCATCTGCGGCACGGCGCGCGCTTCGCCGAGTTCGGCAACCATGGTTTTGAAGTGCACGCGGATCGCGTAGCGCAACCGATCGGCGGCGGACGGCGGCTGCGAGGCCTCGCGTCCTTCCATCAGATCGCGTATCTGCGAGATGAGCCACGGGTTGCCCAGCGTTGCGCGGCCGAGCATGATGCCGTCGACACCGCTCTCACGCATGCGGGCAACGGCCGTCTGCGCATCCTGAATGTCCCCGTTGCCGATCACCGGAATGGCGACCGCTTCTTTCAAACGCTTGATGTGGCCCCAGTCGGCGCTGCCCTTATAGAATTGCCGCGCCGTCCGCGCATGCAGCGTGACGGCCTGCACGCCCACGGCTTGCGCGCGCTGCGCAACCTCGATATAGACCAGGGCGTCTTCGCTCCAGCCCAAACGCATCTTCATCGTGACCGGGCAATCCACGGCCTCCACCACGGCGCGCATGATCGCCTCGCAGCGGTCCACGTCGCGCAGGCACGCCGAGCCGCCGTTCGTCTTGGTAATTTTCGGAGCCGGGCAACCGAAGTTGATGTCGACGATATCGGCGCCGCATTCGCGCACGACTTTCGCCGCTTCGGCCATGACCACCGGATCGTCGCCCCAGAGCTGCGTGCTGACCGGCTTTTCCAAGCCGTGCTGGTCGATCATCTCCATGGTGCGCTTTGCGCTTGAGGCGTACTGCAGCGCGTTGGCCGAAACGAACTCCGTGACCGTCAAGCCCAGACCGAACGGCTTATAAAGCGCCCGCATGGTGCGGTTCGTCACGCCCGACATCGGCGCCAGCACGAGCGGGGGCGAAATGCGGTGCGGGCCGATAACCAGTGGCTCGAACGTTGCGGACATGGCGAGCAGTAGTATAACATGCTCGCGCAGCGTTGCTAAACGCTAAACATCCGACGCTTAAGCGGCCTTGGCCGGCCGGCCGCCGCCCCGCTGCAGGCCGGCGGGCTCCGCCACGAGGTCCAACTCGTCGTAGCGCTTGACCTTATACACGATCGTCGAGACGGCCCAGCTTCCCAGAAAAATGCCCACCACAATGAACCCCAGCGTGCCGAACTGCGCCCCGGCACCCGCAGCGGCGCGCCAAAACATGCCGTCCAAATGGAGCTGCGACGAAATCACGTTTAACGCTTCAATGCCACCGATGACGAGCGCCACGAGAACCGACACCAGCGTGATGACCATGTTGTAGTACAGCTTGCGCATCGGCTTGACGAAAGCCCAGCCGTATGCACGAAGCATTAAAATGCCGTCGGTGGTGTCCAACAGGCACATTCCCGCCGTGAAAAGGAGCGGAAAGATCAGAATGTCGTAGACCGGCAATCCCTTTCCGCCTTGAACAGCGGCAATGCCGAGCAATCCCACTTCCGTCGCCGTATCGAACCCCAGGCCGAAAAGCAGGCCGACCGGATACATCTTCCACGGCGCGTCGGCAATCTTCAGAAGCGGACGGAACAGCCGGCCCATCAATCCGCGCTGATCGAGCACGGCGTTCAAGCCGGCCTCGTCAAACGATTCGCCGTCATGCGCGCGGCGGAAAGCGCGTGCGATATCGCTTAGCACCAAGATATTGATTGCGGCAATTACTAAGAGGAAACCGGCCGAAACCGAAGTTCCGACCACCGTGCCCACGCTTTGCAGCCCAGGCAGATGCACTTTCATGAACGCCGCGCCGGCCGCAATCGCGACGGAAAGCGCGACAACGACCGTCGAGTGTCCAAGCGAGAAGAACAAGCCGACGGTGACCGGCTGCTTTCGCTCGTGCATCAGTTTGCGCGTAACGTTGTCGATTGCCGAAATATGATCGGCGTCGACGGCATGACGCAAACCGAAAGTGTATGCGAGCAATGCCGCACCGATCAGAATCGGCCTGCCCGAAAAGGCAACGAATGCCAACACCCACGCCGCAGCATTCAGCAGCGTGAGAAAAAGATATATCTGTGCTACGCTGCGCCGCACGCCCGGGACCGCGCACCGGGCCACGTGTGCAAGAGCGGAAACCGTGAAAGCGCGAGCCATATCTAACGCCCCTGGGGGTGAGTGGGGCTGCGGTGCTGCGCGATGTACCGCGCGTGATATGTGATGCGCGGGTCCTGCGTGCCGTAGCGCGCCGCACGCTTTGCCGCACGTTGTGCGACATCCCATTTGCCGTCCATCGCTGCCGCCCACGCGAGCGTATCCTGCGCATAGATCTCCGTGCCGCGCAATGCCACTTCGCGCTGCGCGATACGATAGGCGTCATCCGGGCGCAGATGGTGATCGGCGTAGTACATTGCAAGCAAACGATCGTTCAGATGATACGCGTTTCCGATGCGCTCGATCGCGCCGATCAGTTGCCGCGTTTGCGCGGCGCCGGCCGCATCGCCCAGGGCTTGCTGCGCATCGGCTTTATAACCGAGCGTCTCCGGTACCGGAATGATGTTGGCGCCTTTGGTTCCCGCGTCCAGCGCGCAGCGCCAATCGTTGGCGTAGAAGCAATCGCGCGCGAGCGCCCGGTACGCAAGTTCCAGGTTCGGAAAAATGGCGATCGCTTCCCGCTCGCGCTTCTGCGCTCCGGCCATATCGCCCGATTCAAAAAGCACCTCGCCCAACCGGAAATGATACCAAGCGCGGCCTTGAGCGCTGTTGTCGTAGTTGCCGTCGGTCTCTTCCATCGCGCGCTGCAGCAGACGCGCCGCGCGATCCAGATGACCTGTGAGTTCTTCGTACCGCGCCCGGACAGCCATAACCGTCGGCGTGTTCCTTATCGCTGCGGCTTTGAAAAGCATGATCTTCGCGGGGCCGTAGCGGCCCAGTTCCATGTCGAGCGAGGCCATTTGCGCGGGTGCATTCGAGTCGTACGGCTGTTCGGCATGCGCGAGCGTTTCGTAGCGCAGAGCGTCGCGGAACTTATGCAGAGCCGTGTACGCGGAGCCGATAAGGCCTTCCGCGCCCGCGTTGTTCTGCGGTTGAAGTTTGAGCGCGCGCTGCGCTTGCGCAAGCGCACGCGTGATGTCGTCGACATCGCCCGATTCACGGTAGCGCTGCATATATTGGCCGCCCAGCAGAGCGGCGCTGATTTGATCGCGCCGGTCATCACGTACACGTTTTTCGTAGAACGCGACGGTCTGATCGCGCAGCGCGTAGTCCGGCTGCACGGGCGCCACATACGCGCCCGAGGACGCACGAGCGGTATGCGGCATCAACGGCCACGCAGCGATCGCGGCAAGCGCGATCGCTGCAAGAACCGTCCACCCGGGCAGGCTTTTCACTACTGCGGCGCGCCCAGATACGGGAACGACGTCGTGAAGTGTTTCGGGGCGGTCTGCCAGCTCACGCCGTCGGTCGTGAGTTGCGGCCGGTGACCGCTCGGAAAGGACGAATCCGCGCGCCCGTCCTGTTCCTTGTTATCGTCCGTCGGCACGAGCCGTAAGGCCGGAATCGTTGAGCCGAAGATCGTGGAGAGCGAGATGTCGACGATGTCGTCGGTCAGCGCGCGGCCGCCGAACGGCTTGAGCGCCCCGGGCGCCTGCGTTGCGCCGCCTGTTTCAACGCCGAGATAGTTGTTGCATGTGCCGGGCGCCGTTCCGATGCACGACGTGCTCGTGCCGCTCAGGTCCGCAATTTGCACGTCGGGGGTGAGCACGGTTCCTTCGACGTTCGCAATGTCGGCGCGGCGGCCGGCAACGTTCGTCATGAACGCGACGATTTCGGGTTTAAGGACCGCCGGATCGTCGCTCGGCAGATCCACGTTGTTTTGCTGATGCTGCGCAAACGAGGCGAAGACTTCGTTGACCGCGGGACGGTTCAGACGATCTAATTGCTGATACGATGACGGGCCCGCCGGGTTCGTTCCGTTGCCGCCCCCGTTGCCGCCCAGGCATCCGGTGAACGCGACGGCGCATACGGCAGCCGTACCAATGAGTTTTGCAATCTGTTTCATGTGATACTCCTAACGGCCCGAGACCGTGTGGGTGGAAACCCAAAACGCGATTTTTGATCCGCCGCCGCCTTGCAGCGCGGTTCGCGGCAATTCGACGACCATGGCAAGGACGTTGAATCCTTTTAAGGTGTCCGTCGCGGTACCGGGTGGATTAAAGCCCTGCGGGCAGGTGTTGTTGCCGCCAAGGGGCGTGGGCAAGCAGCTCGGCGCGGTGCTGCCTGCATTGCGATCGGGAAGTATTTTGAAGAACTGCGCCAGGTCGAAGAAGAACGGATCTTCGCGTGCGCCTGCAAACACTTGCATCGAGCCGGCGGTAAACGGCGTGTTGATCGTGCCGGTTCCGCTCGCCGCACCGGTCAGCGTCGTCGTCGTGCCGGTGGTCGGCGCGGCGGCCGGACCGTAAACGGTCACGCTTTGATTCGTTCCGGCTTGTCCGAATTTGAACTGGATCACGCGATTGCGCGTAATCGTCTGCGCGGGAAATGTGGAACCATTCTCCGAGGTCGTGTCGAAGTTCATCTGATAGACGACGCCCGGGTCGAAGAATGTGCTCGGCCCCTGTCCGCTCGGAATCAGCGGATGAACGTTCATGACGATCACCACGTTGTTCGGATTGGTCGGGCTCGGGAAGATGTACGGGTCGGTGATATCTGCGCCGGGACGCGCGAGCGTCACGGGTGAGTCCTGGTGATCCGACGCGAGCGTCGGATGAACGGTGTACAGCGTCAGTGCGCTTGCCGCAAGGGCAATCGCAGCAACCACACCGGTAAGGCGTTTTTTCATGGCAACTGCTCCAATGAGAGGGTGTGCACGTGCGAGTGCGTGTGCGAGTGCGGGCGGGTGTGCTGCGCGAACGCAACAGCCGCAATGGCGCCGAGAATAAGCGCGGCAAGCAACGGAACCGGCGCGCCGGCTCCTTCTTGATGAAGGCCTTGTGCGAGCATGACGGATCCCAGAACGGAGATCACGCTTGCGGTGATGAGCGGACTAAACGGCGCAATGCGCGTATAGGAAGAGCGTCGCGACAACCATGCGGCACCATGAACGACGCTCAAGCCAAGAGCGCTGAGAACCGTCGCAAGACCCATGCTGAACACGACGATGAGCAGCATGCCGTATCCTAAATGGTGCAGCCGAAGCGCAGCCAGCAGAACCACGATCGCCGCCGGGCACGGCGCAATGCCGCCGCTCATCGCCGCCCACACCGCGTTGCCGAAGTGCAGCGGCTGCGTGCCGGCGATCGCGTGGTTGTGCGAGTGCGTCCCGTGCTCGTGGTCGTGGTCGTGTCTGCGGAAAAACCGCACGAGCGAACGCGCGCCGATGAAGGCGATCACGACGCCCGAAATGAGCGTGATCCACGGATAGATCGATTCGGAAACAAAGCCGCTCACGGAGAACAGTGCCAAGCCCAGCAGAAACACGCCCAGCGTATGAGCAAATGTAAGCGATAGCGCGAGAATGAGCGCCTGTTTGGCCGTAGCGCGCGAACCGACCAGCGTGAACGCAAGCAGTGCCTTTCCGTGGCCGGGCTCGACGGCGTGGAGCGCGCCCAGCGCGAACGCCAGCAAAATCGTCAGCAGCACAAACGCCGGCGTCTGTGAAGGGCGCGCGAACATGTTCGAAAGCATCGCAGGCTGGAGCCACGACGCAGCCGACGCGATCAGCGGCGTTTCATCGTTTACCGCGACGATGTGCGAGATCGCGTTGCCGTCCACCGTGAACGCAAGCGAATTCACGCGCCGCGGCGTACCGATGAGCGCGCTGGGATAGCGCTGCAACTCGTCCGTCGGCTCGGTCTGGGATCCGGCGATCAAATCTTTCCATCCGATGCGCCGGTCGGCGTAAACGCGGTCTTGCACCGCAAGCGCGTGTTTGCCGGCAGAGAGCGGGGCGGAAAAATCGTCAACCCAGCGCAGGATCGGCAAGCCTCCGGCGCCGGGACGCAACGATGCGTGGGGCGGCGAGGCGATTAGCGCCACGCGCCGGCCGTCCGACGTCACGGCGAGATTGTCGCGAACCGGCGCAATTTCATCGTTCGCCCAGGATTGAAGCGTTCGCGCGCTCCACGCACCACCGCGCGACTGCATGATTTGAAATGCCGGAATTTCCGCAATGTCGAGCACGTAGCGAACGCGCAGGCCGCCGTCGCGAGCCGTGATCTTTGCCAGATGGTTGATCGTGAAGTTGCCCAGCGGATGCGCCGCAGCCGAAACGGTTCCGGCGAGAAGCAACAGCAAACAAACCCAAACTGCGCGCAGTGGACGCATACGGCCCCTTTTCGTTGGTGAATTACCGCATCAACGGGCCGCGGCGGTGTTTGGATTGTGCTATTGGAAAATATTTTTGCATCCGTATGATACAGACGGACGGGACATACGCGGCGGATCACGGGCACGTGTCTTCTGTGCGCTTGCTTTTCGCCAATCACCCGGTTGCTTTAACGGGCGTCGATGGATCGCACGGTTCGTGCGCGATAACGCGCTTCCATATATTTTGTTAGGCAACGCAATCCGTTGCCGCTCCATCGGCGTTAAGCGGGAATGAAACGGATCTCATATGTTGTTGCGCCGATTGTCGGCCTCGTGTTGGCCGTGGCCGCAGTGTTCTTATATCTGCCGCGAACCGCGCCGGCCTCAGACCACCAAGATTCGCCGCTAACCGTATCGCGCCCCGGCACCGACATTACCGACGTCTTCGTCTTTCCAAGCCCGCACAACAGAAACAACGTGGTGCTCGCGATGGACGTGTGGCCGCTGATTCCCAGCGGACAAGGCGCCACCAAGCTCTTCGATCCGGGCGTCATGTATCAGTTCAAAATCGGGTTAGGTGACGACTATCACGCCGCGTACGTCGTGCAGTTCAAAGCCGACGGGTCCGATGCTGATCAAAAGATTACGATGTACGGTCCCGCTGCACCAAATATGCAAGGCACGCGTTCGACGTTCGTCGCGCCGGCCGGTTCAATGCCGTATAACCAGGTGACAAGCCTCCGGAACGGCGTGACGGCGTTCGCAGGCCCGCGCGAAGATCCGTTTTATTTCGACCTCGCGCAGTTCTTCAAGATCATTCCGGATCGTAACTATAAGAACCAGCCGAACCCGCCTGCGCCGACTGCCGACTGTTTCCGCAAACCCGGTATCGACTTTTTGCAAGGCTACAACGTGCTCGCACTCGTGGTTGAGATGCCGCGACGCATGCTGGCGCAGAGCGACGGCCACCTCGGCATTATCAACGTGTGGGCGACCACCTCGCTATCGGAAAGCGATCCCGATGTGCGCCCCGATTCCGCTGTGGAACGCATCGAAGACGTCACGAAGAACGCCAATACGCGCGTGCCCGGCCCGTCCGCCGGCACCGATGCCGTCTATTCGCAAGTCGAACGCCTTGCGCGCCCGGCCGTTAAAGAGGCGACGGAAGATTTCCGCAATCACGACGTCACGAATCGCAGCGATATTCTGGATGACCAAGTCTTAGCAGATTCGATCAAAGCGTTCGTCATGCGGCCCAAGCCCACGGGCGCCGGCCGTTCGGAGTCCGTCGCTGATGGTTTAGTGCACACGCTCATTCCGGATACGATTCGCGCCGACCTTAGCGCAAGCGGACCGGCGCGCTATCTCGCCGTCGAAACGAACGCAAAGAGTGGATTCCCGGTTGCCGTGGTGCGCGCAGTACCGCCGGCGGGCATCTACGGCATCAAGAAAGCCCTGGGCGATTCCTACCGTCACTTCGGCGGACGCGATGCGAGCAGTCCCGTTATCGATCTTTCGCTGGGGGCGATCTACGGCAGTCTGATGCCTAAGCTCGGACTAGCGCACGAAGACAATCGCGAGACGCCGTGCTTAACGAGCGACAACGTGAAACCGCACAAACACGTCACCGCAGACTTCCCGTACTTAGGAGCGCCGCAATGAACCGCATCGTCTTAGCCATCGCCGCTTTTGGATCGCTTGCGCTTCTTCCGTCGGTTGCGCACGCGCAAGTTCCGAAAACCGGGCCGACGCCGAACCCGGCGGTAAGCATGCCGCCGGCGATGCCGCCGATCACGAAACGCGAGGTCTTCGTTAGCGGCGGATACCTGATTCCGGCGATCGTCTGCAACCAGCTTACGGCCGTGTCATGCTCCGCCGGCACGCGATACGGATCGCATTACTTCCGCGGCGCTGCGGAGCTTCCGCTGGGGCAGTCACTCACCGGCCTGGTTGCCGTGGATTACCGGCTGTTTCATTACTCCGATGCCACCGGAACCGCCATCCCAGCGGATGAGGAAGTGGATGTGCGCGCCGGATTGCGCGTGCTCGAACCGCGTCTTTATCTTGCGGTGAGCTATTTGCGCCGGAATAACGATTACGGCGCGCCGCGGCTGAACGCGATAGGATTCGGCGCCGAAAAGCTCGCGGACACCGATCAAACGTTTTCCCTGTACGGCGGAGCATATTACTATCCCAACATCCAGGGCGTGTATCACGAACTCCGCTACGATATGGGCGTGACGCTAAAAACATCGCAGCACGCACCACTGTTCCTGCAGCTCGGCTATCTCGGCGACCACACGCGCAGTGCCGGGACTGCGCCCGCTAATGAGGTTCGCAGCGGTCCCTACGCCGGGATCGGCCTCACGCTACCGTGAGGCGCGCTTCGTAAAGTACGTGCCGGACACTTGGCCGCATTCGACGTCAACTTTTCGCCCGTGCAAACTGCTGCAGGCCGAACAAGCTTAAATGCGCGTTGACTTCGTGGATCACGCGCGTGTGCTGCGCGATCGCTCCGGCCAATCCGCCGGTTGCGATAACGCGCGCATCCTCTCCCAGTTCCGAGCGAATGCGTGCAACCAGCGCTTCGGTCTGTCCGACGAAACCGAAAATAATACCGGACTGTAACGCGGAGATCGTATCGGTGCCAATCGCACGCGCCGGTGCTTCAAGCGAAATCTGCGGAAGTTTGGCGGTGCGTCCGACGAGCGCGTCTATCGAAATATTGATACCGGGCGCGATCGCTGCGCCCAAGTAATCGCCCTCGCGCGAGATGGCGGTGAAGACGGTCGCCGTTCCGTAACTGACGACGATCAGCGGCGCGCCGTACCGTTCACGCGCACCGATGGCGGCGGCAACGAGATCGGAGCCGACTTCGCCGGGGCGGTCGGTCACCACGCGCATGAGCGATTGCCGGTGCGCCTTGAAAAACACGGGCGTGCACTCAAAATACCGCTCGCATGCGCTCAAGAGCGCGCTATCGAGCTTCGGCACGACGCTCGCGATGACCACGCGCTCCACATCCGCAAGCGCCAGCTTCGCCGTTGCAAACAGCTGCGCAAACAACACGCCGTATTCGTCGCCCGTGCGGCGCGATTCCGTCGTGACACGCCAAGATTGCAGCAGGTCGCCTTGCGGCGAGAAGCAGCCGAGTTTCGTCTCGGTGTTGCCGGCGTCAATCGCCAGAAGCATGCGTTTTCCCACCATCGATCCGAAGGTGCATCACCGTATCGAGCAGACGCGCGGCAAGGACGTCTTTGTCGGCTTCGCCGAGATCGGCGCGGCCGTCCGCACCCCACAGCACGGTGACCGCGTTGCGCGCGGCGCCGAAGCCGCGCCCCGCTCCGACGTCGTTCACCGCAATCGCGTCCAGCCGTTTTCGCTGCAGCTTCTCACGGGCGTTCGCTTCATGGTGTTCCGTTTCGGCGGCGAAGCCGAGCAAAAAACCGCGTTTGGCGCGCTCGCCGATCGCGCGCAAAATGTCGGGATTGCGCACCATCCGCACGTTCATGTCTTCGCCGGTCTTCTTCACCTTCTGCGCGTCACGCTTCTCGGGACGCCAATCGGATACGGCAGCGGCGGCGATGACGATATCGGCACCGTCCGCGCGTTCCATCGCCGCCTCGAACATCTCTTGCGCCGTCTGCACGCGCACCGCTTCAACGTTGGCCGGCGGCTTTAAGCTCGACGGCCCAAGCACCAGCGTCACGGCCGCACCGCGAAGCGCAGCCTCACGCGCCAGCGCGATACCCATCGCGCCGGTGGAGGGGTTGCTGACGAAGCGCACCGGATCGAACGGCTCGCGCGTCGGCCCCGCAGTGATCAGAACGCGCTGCCCGCGCAACGACTGCGTGCGCCCGAGTGCCGTTTCGAGCGCGCCGAGCAAACGCTCTTCGCTCGCCAAGCGGCCCGCGCCGCGTTCGCCTTCGGCTAAGTATCCTTCTTCCGGCTCGACGATGGCGTAGCCGCGTTCGCTCAACGTTTGCAGGTTTGTCTGCGTCGCGGCGTTGGCGTACATCGCGTCGTTCATCGCAGGCGCGGCGATGACCGGAATGCGCGCGGCGAGCAGCGCCGTGCTTACCAAATCGTCCGCGATGCCCTGCGCGAGTTTGGCCAGCGTGTTCGCGGTTGCCGGCACGACGAGCGCCACGCGCGCTTCGCGTATCAAGCGAATGTGGGGAATGCGTTCGGGCGCATCCCAGAGCGAAGTGTATACCGGGCGCGCCGTCAACGACGAAAACGTAAGCGGACCGATGAACTGCGCCGCTTCGGCGGTCATCATTACGTCCACGATCGCGCCGCGCTGCACGAGCGTACTGGTGAGCGCAGCTGCTTTATACGCCGCGATACCGCCGGTCACGCACAGCAGAATACGCGCGCCCGCAAACGGTTCGCTCATCTTCCCACCGCAATATTATCGAGCAGCCGCGTTACGCCGAAGCGCGCCGCGCCGATGACGAATGCCGGAGTGCCCAATGCTTGCAGCGGCTCAAACGAGTCCGCGTCCACGACGTCCAGATAATCCCAAGCCGCTTGCGTGTCGAGTTGCGCTGCGGCGCGTTCGCGCGCGTCTGCGACAGGCGCGCCTTCGCGCAATGCATCGAGCATCGTCTGCAGCGCGCGATAGAGTGTGGGCGCCGCGCGGCGCTGATCGGGCGTCAGATACGCATTCCGGCTGGAAAGCGCCAGGCCGTCGGTTTCGCGAACCGTTGGAACGATCTCCACGCGCACCTTGAAGTTGAGCTCGCGCACCATCTTGCGCAGCACCGCCGTTTGCTGCGCGTCCTTCTGGCCGAGGTACAACGCGTCGGGCGCAATGAGATGCAGCAGTTTTGCAACCACCGTCGCAACGCCGCGGAAATGTCCGGGCCGCACGGCGCCTTCGTAGGCCGCGCCGATCGCACCCACATCCACCGTCGTCGAAAAACCCGGCGGATACATGACGCTCATGTCCGGCGTGAACGTGTAGTCGACGCCCGCGTCGCGCAGTTTGCGATCGTCGCCGACGGTGTCGCGCGGATAGCGATCGAAATCCTCACCGGCGGCGAACTGCAGCGGATTGACGAAGATGCTCGCCGCAACGCTCGCGCATTGCGCGCGCGCGGCGCGCACCAATGCTAGATGACCGTCGTGCAAAGCGCCCATCGTCGGAATGAACCCGAGCGGCCGCGCGAGCGCGCCCGCCGTTAGCGCCGCGTCACTCGTAAAACCGTACGCCCCACTTGGAACGGCATCCCGACGTCCAGCGCCGTTTCATCGGTCACCGCGCGGTCCTCGATGCGCGTGCCGTTGCGGCTTTCCAAGTCCGCCAGCACGAGCGACCCCGACTTGCTACTCAAGCGAGCGTGCCGCCGGGATACGTAGCGGTCAAGCGGGATGCATGCGTCCGCAAGGGTCTCGTCGCGCCCGATCACGATCTCGTCCTCGAACGGCCAGGTCTTGCCGTCGAGCGGGCCGCTGAGGACTTCTAAAACGTAGGCGGAGGGCATGGCGAGAAGGCCTTTTCCCCCTGCGAAACCGCGCTCCCCCTTCGTGCAGGGTATACGGTACGCCGCGAATTAACAATTCCGATACACATGACGATAACTCTGAAGTGACGCTTAGCACATCGGAGCCGAGCGCTGAGGCGGGGCGATGAACGACCGGATCGACGAACTACTGCACCTCATCGAGGTGGAACCCGACGCACTGCGTGAAGCCGAATTCATGCAGGCGCAAGCCATTCTTGAAACGCTCGTCGGCAAGACGATTCAAGCCGCGGAGATCGAAGACACGCGCATCGTCATTACGACCGGCGACGGCAATAAGTACTATTTTTACGGCTTTTTAGGAAATACGCGCGAGGACTAAGCGCGCGCGCGCTGCTGCATCCGGGTGATGAATTCCACCAGCGTGCTTTGATCGGCCGCCGCTATTTGCGTGAAGGCGATCCCGTGGGCGAACTGCTGTTTGCCCGCATCGAAGAACGACAGCACGACGCGTCCGCGCACCATCGTTTCGCTGCCCGATTCCGGTAGCGTGAAACGCAGGGTGACGTTTTGGCCGGCGGACAGATCGTTCTTCGTGATGACGCGCACGCCGCCGGCGCTCAAATCCACGGCGCTTCCGTACATCACGAGCTCGGCGCCCGGGACGATAACCGTCACCGGAAAATCAACCGCGGTGCGGAAAAATCGTCGCTGTTGCGGGCCCGATGAGTCGGTAGTCACGGCAAAACGGTTCGGGAAGGCCTCTAAGGAACCTTTGAAACGGCCTGCGCGGCGAACATCGCGCCAAGCGCGGTATGCGCGGCGTGCATGCCGCCTTGGAGATAGACTTCGTACGGCTCACGCAGGGGCGCGTCGCACGAGAGTTCGATGGTCGCGCCGCCGATGAACGAACCGCTCGACATGATCACGGGGCCGGTATAGCCGGGAACGCTGCCCGGCTCCGGCGCGAACCGCGCGTTCACCGGCATCGCCGTTTGCAGCCCGCGCGCAAAGCGCAGCAGCTTCTCCGGCGTACCCAGGCGGATCGCTTGCACGATGTCGGTTCGCGAGGCGCCGGGGGCCGGGTTCACGGCGTATCCGAGCTCTTCAAACAACGCCGCGGCAAAGTCCAATCCGCGCAGCGTCTGCTCGACAACCAGCGGCGCGGCGAAGAGCCCCTGCATGAACGCGCGTCCGAAGCCCAGGGTGGGGCCGAGCGCGGCTCCTAAGCCCGGCGCGTACAGATGCGCCGCAACGCGCTCGACCACGCCGGCGCGGCCGGCGACATAGCCGCCCGCGGGCGCGAACGTGCCGCCCAGATTCTTGATCAGCGATCCCATCACCAAATCGGCGCCCACATGCGTGGGCTCGCGGTCTTCCACAAGTTCGCCGTAACAGTTGTCCACCAGCACCACCGCCCGCGGGTACTGCGCCTTCGCTCGCGCGATCAGTTCGGCGCAGCGCGCGACGTTCACCGGTTCACGG
>JBHEMM010000012.1:0-327 GCA_046262595.1 Vulcanimicrobiaceae bacterium | reverse complement strand
TCCCGTAACGCTCAGCAGCGTACGCCCGGGCGGCACGCACGCCGCAAGCGCGGCCACGATCGCGTGCGTTCCACTTACCAATGAAAGCCGCGCGAGCGCGCGCTCCGCTGCGAAAATCCGGCACAGGAGCGATTCGTACTTCTCACGAGCCGCGTCGTCGTAACCGTATCCGGTCGAACCGGCAAAGTCGCTTTCGGCAACGCCTTCTTCCAAAAACGCCGCCATCACGTTCGCTTTGACGCGCTCTTGAGCCGGATACTGCACATTTTTGATGCGTTCATGCGCCTTCGCGGCGGCCTCGCGCACGGCGTCCTCAATGTTGAAGCG
>JBHEMM010000011.1:62497-63026 GCA_046262595.1 Vulcanimicrobiaceae bacterium | reverse complement strand
CCGTAGAGCGCGGCAATGCGCGCGATCAGATCGGTGCTGCTCGCGCCGTGCAGGTGCGGCGCAAGACGAATCACGCCGCCGTGCTGCAGCACGATCGCGCGTTCGGGCAGATCTTCCTCGCGGTATTGCGTGCTTTTGACATGCACGTCCGGCCGGATCGATTCCAGGAGCATTTCGGGCGTGCGTTCGCCGAACTCGACGACCGCATCGACGCTGCGCAGCGCGCGCACCAGCTGCGCCCGCTCCGCGAACGGGACGATCGGACGGCGGTCGCCCTTGTTGCGGCGCACCGATGCATCGCCGTTCATGCCGACGATCAACGCATCGCCCTGCGTGCGGGCCCAGCTTAAATACTGCACGTGGCCGGCGTGCAGCACGTCGAACACGCCGTTCGTAAAAACGACGGTACGGCCGGCAGCGCGTTCGCGTTCGCGCCATGCAGCGGCGTGCGCTTTATCCAGCAGCGGTGCGCAGAAGTTATCCGGAAGCATCGCTCACCAGCGACAAGATTTCATCGGCGCGCGCAGTC
>JBHEMM010000011.1:36822-62487 GCA_046262595.1 Vulcanimicrobiaceae bacterium | reverse complement strand
GCACACCGCTCTGGGCCATCCGAACAGTTCCGAGCGTGCGATTGTCCGGGACGCCGTCTTCGATAGTCCCCGCAGCACCGTCGGCGAGCTCGTACGCCGCATCCAGGAGGCCAACCCCCAGGCACGTAACGCCCGCGAACAGCGCCAGGTTCTGCGGCTTCGGGTCCGCGATCACGAGCGCGCAAACGCTTGCCGCTTCCACGACTTCACGTGCGAACAAACCTTTGGCGTAATCGCTGAGCACGACTGCATCAGCGGTTGCCGCGAACCCGCGGACGATCGCACATAGGCTTGCCCTCTGGAGCGTATCGAGCGGCTCGACCGATTCCCAATCGGCGCGCACGACTTGCTGATTGTGTGCGACTACCCGCGTCTTGCGTGTTGTCGGCCGCCGCTCACTGCGCACCAAACCCCCGGCGCCGATCTGTTCGCGCGCAAGCAGATCGATCGCGTGCTGCGCGAACGCATCGTTGCCTACTGCCGCGGCCAAATCAACGTGCGCATCGAGCGCGCGCAAATTGTTTGCCACGTTGCCGGCGCCGCCCAGCGTAAACGAATGATCGGAAACCGCAACGACCGGAACCGGCGCTTCGGGAGAGATGCGCGTGACCGTACCCCAGATCCATTCATCGACCATGACGTCGCCCACGACCAGAATGCGGCGGTTGCGCATGCGCTCGAACAGCGTGCGCGCGTCCGGCGGTGCGAGCATCATAACTCGAGAATGCGCTGTTCCACCAGGTCGCAGACGATGTGCGCCATGGTTTGATGCACCTCTTGAACGATCGCCGAGTAGCCGTGAGGTCCCATCAGCACGTAGTCGGCGAGCTGCGCGACCGGCCCGCCGCCGTTTCCCGTGAACGCGACCGTTACGGTGTCGCGTTTGCGCGCTTCTTCAAAAGCGAGGACGATGTTTTTCGAGGTTCCGCTCGTGGTCAGGCCGACCAGTACGTCGCCGGGCTGGGCGAACGCCTCGACTTGGCGCCGGAAGATGTGTTCGTAACCATAGTCGTTGCCCACGGCGGTCAAGGTGGAGGTGTTCACCGAGAGCGCTTCGCTGTTCAAACCGCGACGCTCGCGCAAGAAACGCCCGCTCAGCTCGGCCGCCATGTGCTGCGCTTCTGCGGCGCTCCCTCCGTTTCCCATCCACAGAATCTTGTTGCCGCGCCGCAATGCTTTTGTCATCGCGTCGGCTATGGCTTCGCACTGCGCGCGGTAATGCGGCGCATCGTAGATCCCGCGGCGGTCGGCCAGCAGCGCATCGAAGCCGCGTTTTCCCTTGACGTCTACGGTTCTATCCAAAACATTTCCTGACCGAGCGAGACGAGTTCGCCGTTCTCCGGAATGATGCGCGCGAGCACCCCCGAGTAGTCGCTCGTGATCTCGTTGAACAGCTTCATCGCCTCCAAGATGCACACCACTTGCCCCGCTTCGACGCGGTCGCCGATCTTGACGAACGGCTCGGAATCGGGCGATGCCGAGCGGTAAAACACCCCGACGAGCGGCGCGATAATCTTTTTCGCGTTTGCAGGAGCGCCGGATGCGGGCAGCACGGGCGCGGGTGCGGCGGGCCCCGCAGAAGGCGCGGCAGGCGACCCGCCCTCGCGTCGCACCAGTTCGAAGATCTTGCCTCGCACCTTGACTTTGATCGCATCCAAGTCGTGCTCGTGCATGACTTCCAGCAATTCTTTGATCGTTTGCGTCTCAGGCGTCGGCTGGTCGCTGTTCATGCCTGCAACAGTTCTCCTAAAGACGGTACGAGGTCTTTTCCGAGCGCAAGCGGGCGGTCTGTCCGCTCCGTTAGGTCGCGCAGCAGGGCCTGGCCCCCGGCGATCTCTTCGCTGCCCAGGATCAGCGCATAGCGCGCATTGTTGCGGTCCGCGATCTTCAGATGCGCGAGCAGCTTGCGGTCCTCGTAGTCCATGAACACCGGCACGTCCATGGAGTAACGCAGCAGCGAACACATGGTCACGAGCAGTTCGCGCGCGGCGTCGCCCAGCGGCACGAGTTGAATTCCGGCGCGCTGCGCCTCGCGGGGACCGGATGCCGCTTCGATCGTCATGAGCAGACGCTCTTGACCGAGCGCGAAGCCGACCGAGGGCGTATCGGGGCCGCCCAGCGAGCGGATCAAGTCGTCGTATCTTCCGCCCGCGCAAACGGTGCTCTGCGCGCCGAGGGCGTCGCTGGTGAACTCGAATACCGTGCGCGTGTAATAATCCAAGCCGCGCACCGTGCGCGGATTGATGGTGAACGGCACCGCGATCTGCGTCAAGTACTTCTTCACGGCCTCGAAATGCTCGCTGCATTCCGCGCACAAGTATTGCTCGAATGTCGGCGCGGTATTCAAGAACGCCCGATCCTCGGGCTCTTTGCTGTCGAGCAGCCGCAGCGGATTGCGCTCCAGGCGGCGCTGCGAGTCCTCACTCAGGTGCGCAAGATTCGGCCGGAAATGCGCGAGCAGCGCTTCGCGGTACGCGGGGCGGCATGCGGCGTCACCAATCGAATTGAGATTGAGCGTAACGTCGATACCGTACGAGCGGAACAGATGCATCGCCATCGCGATCACTTCAACGTCGGCCTGCGGGCCTTTGAAGCCGATGCACTCGATGCCGAACTGATGCGCTTGGCGGAAACGGCCGGCCTGCGGCCGCTCGTAGCGGAAGATCGGTCCGATGTAATACAGCCGCTGTGCGCTGCCCTGCTGGATTAAATTGTGCTGCAGTGCGGCACGCACCACCGGCGCGGTCCACTCCGGGCGCAGCGTCATCGAACGATCGCTCTTGTCCTTGAACGTGTACATCTCTTTTTCGACGATGTCCGTGAGCTCGCCGACGCCGCGAACGAACAAATCCGTGGACTCGAACAGCGGTGTGCGCATCTCGCCGTAGCCGTAGCGGCGCGCCAAAACGTGAATGCGCGACTCCAGCTCTTGCCAGCGCCCGCTTTGCGGCGGGAAGATGTCCTGCGTGCCGCGCGGCGCGACGATCGTGGATGCCATAGGGTCGCTGGCTTCGCACTAGCGGAAGCCCGACCTGCGCGTGAAGGATGTCCGTGGGGAGCGCATTCATCGCAACGTCTGCAGCGGCGTTATTTGAAAGCGTCCCCTTCATCCTCGCGGCGGCGCTGGTCGCGCAGCTGCCGTTTGCGCGGGCATCGCGGTTGGTTCCGTACCTGGGATGCGGGTGTGGGGCGGGGCCTTCCGCGGTTTCATTGCCCGCCGCAGCTGTGACAGCGCTGCTCTTCGGCCCGGCCGCGGCGGTCGTGCGCCTGGCCGCCGGAATCGCCGTCCGGCGTGCTTTGAACGGCGCGCGGTTCTGCTCGGGCGCGCACGCGCCGCCCGCCGCGCAGCTCTTCGCGCTCCTGCCTTCGGCCTGCTGCGCCGCGCTTGGCGCATTGTTCTCGCCCATGCTATTGGGCATGCATGCGGGCAATGTGCCGCAATTCGCGGCCGGGTTGTTCGCCGGGTTTATCGGCGCTCCGTGCGCGCTCGGAGCTGTGACGTTCGCTGCAGCGCTGCACGGCCCGTATCCGTTCTTCGCCGCCGGATTCTTGTGTGTCGCCGGCATCGCCGATGCGCGCGCGCTGTTTTCAGGCGGCTCGCACGCGCACCCCGAACACGACGCCTTCGCGTATCTGCTGCTCGCCGGCGCATGCGGTATTGCGGGCTTGCGCGGCGGCGCGCAGCTGGTTCATCCGTCTTTGGGCGTGCTGCTTCTTGCCGGCGCGTGCGCTTGTGCGGCGTATGCGATCCGCCACCGCACCGCGCGGTGCGCGCGGCTTCGCGCCGCTCCTGCGCTGATGCTGTGCGGCGCACTGATCGCGGCGCCGCCGCCGCCGTATCACGCGACCGAAACCTCGCTCGCACAAGCCTTTGCCGGCGAACGCGTGGACTTTACCGGGATGGCGACGCAGACCGGCCTTGCCACGACGCTCGTGCGTTACGCCATCACATGCTGCCGGGCCGATGCGGCGCCGGTCGTGATTCGGCTGCAGCGCGCGCGGCCGCAGCTGCGCGGTTGGGTTCGCGCGCGCGGCGTGCTGCGCATGCGCGACGGCAGCCTGGCGCTGGATGCGGCATCACTGCAAGCGATTGCGCCGCCGTCCGACCCGTTCGTCTACCGCTAGGGCTGCGCACCGCGCGGCTCGAGCAGTTCGACCGGAATGCCGTTCGGATCTTCGATAAAGGCGATGGCGCGCGAACCGCCGGGCGATTTCTTCACGTCCTTGACGATCTTGACGCCTTGCTGTCTGATCCGCTCCACGTATTCATGCAAGTCACCCTCCACTTCAATGGCCAGATGCTCGTAACGGCTGCCCAATGCGTACGGCGGGTGATCTTCCAAGTCGTAAACGAGCTCGATGTACGCATCCCACGAATCGCCGACGAACGCCATGTCGGCATTGCCGGGATAATGGTACGGCCCGTCCAGCAGCTTCATGCCCAGCGTGCCCGTGTAAAAGTCGATCGACTGCTGCATGTCGTTCACGAAGATCGACGTATGAAGATACCGCGGCACCGGTTCACTCCTTTTCAAGCACGAAGCGCGTGCTGCGCGCGCTGCCGCGCCGCCCGAGTATGCCCGCGCGCTGCAGCGCATTCAAATCTCGCGTCGCCGTATCGACGGACACGGCTGATTGCAGCGCCAGGTCTTTGGCGGTCACGGTTTCGATCCGCGCGTGCAGCAGATCGCCCACGAGCGCCCGTTGCCGCGCATTAAACGCGTACCCGCGATACGCGGTCCAAAACGCCGCCCGCCTTGCACCCCCCGCGATCGCTTGTGCCGCTAGGCAAAGCGCGCGTTCGTAGCAGCCGCAAAACCAGCAAAGCCATGCAGTGGCTTCGCCGCCGTTCGGCAGCGGCGGGACCGCCGCGAGCGCCATCTCACGCACTTCGCGTTCGCCGGCCAACTGCTGGGACATCACGAAAAAGCGGCGCCCGGTTTTGCACGAACGGTCGAACGAGCGGTCAACGATCTCGGCGGCAAAGGCCGGGCCGGGCTGTTCGGACAGCGGCATGAGCCGAAGCCACAGATACGCAAGGCCGCTGCGCAGCACGTCGTGCTGAACGGCTGCCGTCGGGCCGTCGAACCACGCCGCGAACGCCTGCATCGCGGGCCCGCGCTCCACGACGTATCGGCCGTCCAGAGGACCGGCGTCCGCGCGCGTGACGGGCTCGCCCGCCTGCGGCCAAGAGTAAAGTGCGCCGGTGACGAGTGTTTCGAGTCGAGAACGGGCCGCACGAGCGCTCGTAACGGCCGCTGCCACGACGGGCCGGTCGAACGGAAATCCGTAGATTGACTGCACGACGCGGAGATACTCGCATTATCTCCGCAAGCCTCTTAGTGCAGGAAATACCGGTGCGTCGAAAAGACGAGGGAGACGCGGAGCCGGTCCGCCGCTGCGATCACCTCGGAATCGCGCACCGATCCTTCCGGTGCGATGATCGCCGCGCACCCGGCTTTGGCGGCCTCTTCCAAGCCGTCGGGAAATGGGAAGAAGCCATCGCTCGCACATGCCGCGCCGGCGGCGTTCGCTCCGGCCCGCGCGCCCGCAATCGACACGGCGCTCACCCGGTTCGTCTGGCCCGCGCAGATGCCGCGCGTGGCGCCGCCCTTGGCAATCACGACGCCGTTGCTCTTCACGTGCCGCACCACGTCCCAGGCGAATGCGAGATCGTGCCACTCCTGGGGCTGCGGTTGCCGCAGACTGACCACGCGCCACGACTCGGCCTCGAACGTGCGGTCTTCTTCCTCCGCGAGAACCCCGCCCAGGGCACTGCGCAGCAACAGCTCGCGCTGAAGCTTCTCCGGCAGTCCGTCGGCAAAGCGCATGATGCGCAGATTTTTTTTCTTTTTCAGCAGCGCGAGTGCCGCAGCGTCGAATCGGGGCGCGGCCACGATCTCGAGAAAATGTGACGAAAGCGCTTGCGCGGTCGGCGCATCGATCGGCGCGTCCACGGCGATAATGCCGCCGAACGCGGACACGGGATCGGCCTCGAGCGCATCGCGCACCGCTTTTTCCACTGCGGATCGTTGTGCGACGCCGCACGGGACCGTGTGTTTGACTATCGCCGCGCGCACGAAGCGTTCGCTTTCCGAGCCGAACTCCGCGCCGATAGGAGCGCGCGAGAGCAGCCGCAGCGTCGCATCGAGATCGAGCAGATTGTTATACGAGAGTTCTTTGCCGTGCAGCTGCTCGGGAAGCGCCGAGCGATCTTGCACGTAAAAGGCGGCGCGCAGTTGGGGGTTTTCTCCGTAGCGCAGCGGCTGCGCGAGCGGCATCGTAAGCGTGAGTGCGCCGGGCAGTTCGCTGGGCAGCAGTTCGCCGCCGGTCTCCAGATAGCGCGCGATCGCCGCATCGTATTGCGCCGTGCGCTCGAACGCCGCGACCGCCAGCCGGCGGCGCGCATTCGCGTCCAAACCGCCCTGCGTAACCGCTTGCAGAAACGGCGCGTACTGCGAAGGGTGGCTCAAGATGCAAACGTGCGCGAAATTCTTAGCCGCGGCGCGAAGGAGTGAGACGCCGCCGATGTCGATCTGCTCGATCGCTTCGGCGAGCGCCGTTCCGTTTTGGGCGACGGTCGCCTCAAACGGATACAGATTGACGACGAGCGTGCGGAGATCGGCGATGGCATAGTGGCGCGCTTCCGCGCAATGGTCCGCCTTGTCGCGATCGTACAGGATGGCGCCGAACACTTTGGGGTGCAGCGTCTTCACGCGCCCGCCGAAAAGGGCCGGGAAGCCCGTGAGATCGCCAACATCGCGCGCTTCGATGCCGTGCCGGGCCAAGAACGCGCGCGTGCCCCCCGTAGCGTAGATTGCCGTGCCGCGCTCTGCGAGCGCCTTTGCCACTTCGGCCGCTCCGGTTTTATCCGAGAGCGAGAAAAGCGCGGCGTCAGGCAATCGCGGGCTCCGGCTCGCGTTCCCTTTGCGTCAACTCCGCCGAGATGATCGTGCTCACGCCCGCTTCACCCATCGTCACGCCGTACATGCGATCGGCCAGTTCCATCGTCTGCTTGTTGTGCGTGACGATCACCATCTGGGAGTTGCCCGCCATCTCGCGCACCATGCTCGAAAAGCGCTCGATGTTCGCGTCATCGAGTGCGGCGTCCACCTCGTCGAGCAGATAAAACGGTGACGGGCGGACCTTGATCAGCGCGAAGATCAGCGCCGCAGCGGTCATCGCGCGCTCGCCGCCGGAAAGCGTCGGCAGCGGCATGAGCTTTTTGCCCGGCGGCTGCACGGAGATCTCGATACCGGTTTCCGAGAGATTCTCCGGGTTCGTCTGCCACATCTTCGCGGTGCCGCCGGGGAACAGACGCCCATACATCTGCGTGAACGCCGCGCAGACCTGATCGAAGGTTTCGTTGAACTTGGTTTGCGACTGCTGCTCAATTTCGCGGATCGACTGCAGCAGCGTTTCACGGGCCTTCGAAAGATCGTCAAGCTGTTCGCGCAAGAACTGCTCGCGCTGCGCGAGCTCTTCGCGATCCGCCTCGGCATTCAAATTCACGTTTGAGAGGCGCGCAAGTTCTTCGCGCAGTCGAGGCAGGTCGTCGGCCAGCGCGTCGGGCTCGGTCCGATACCGTTCTTCCACCTCCCGGCACTCGTCTTCGCTCGCCGGGTTCTGCGCGAACTGCGAGACAAGCATCCCGAGCTCTGCTTCGATCTCCGCCAGGCGCGTGCGGTGACGCTCGCCGCCGGTTTGCGCTTCGCGTTCGGCAATCTCGGCCGACCGCAGATCCGCCTCGAGTTTGGTGACGTCGTCGGCGAGCGCTTCACGCCGCTTGCGCGCGGCTTCGAATTGCGCGTCGCATTCGCGCACCTGTTCGCGCAGCTCGTGCAACGTCCGGGACGACTGCGCCGTCTGCGCGGTGAGCGAGGCGATCTCTTGCGCCATCGCTTCGCGCGCCGCCGCAGCGCGTTCCGTGTCGAGGTCGATGATGCCCAAACGGGCCCGCGCCCCATCGCGCTCGGCGCCGAGCGCGGCCGCCTGTTCGCGCAAATCGGCGGCACGCGAGGACGCCTGCGCTTGAAACGCTTCGGCCGAGCCGATGTGCTCGCGCGCGCGGGCCAGATCGTCTTCCAAGCGTGCGCGCTGTTCGTCGCCGCGCCCATCCTCGGGAAGTCCGTCATCGAACGCGCGCTCGCGTTCCCGCGCCGCTTGCGCCTGGGCGTGGGATTCGCTCGCATTCGTCCGGGCTGTCTCGTACTCGCGCTGGATGCGCTCGGCCTCGGCGGCGGCGCCTGCCATCTCGCCGCGCACTTCGGTGAGCTCGACCTCCGCGCGCGCGAGCGCCGCGCGAGCCGCATCGCGCTGCGAACCGGCGTCTTCGAAAGCCCGCGCCGAAACGCGCACGTCGTCCTCGAGCTGCGCCAGCTGCTCGCGCATCTGCGCCAACTGTTCGCGCAGCGTCTGCGCCTGCACGCGCCGCGAAAGAATCGAACGCTCGCGCTGGTAGCGGCCGCCCGTGATTGCACCGCCGCCGGCGATCTGCTCGCCGGAAAGCGTCACGATCGTATCGCGAAGGCCGCGCCCGCGCACCAAGTCGATGCCGGTTTGCAGCGTGTCCACAACGAGGACACTGCCGACAAGAAAGCGGACGATCGACTCGTACTGCGGCTGCGTGCGGATCAGCGTGTGCGCGTAGCCCAGCACGCCGCGCGCCGCGCGCAGCTCCGCGGAAAGCTCTTTGCCGGTGCGGTTCTGCAGCGTGTCGAGGGGCAAGAACGTCGCACGCCCGAGCTCTTTGGTGTTCAGATACTCGATGGCCCGTTCGGCATCTTCCGAGGTGGCTGTAATAATGTTCGAGAGCCGCGCTCCGAACGCGACGTCCATCGCACGCGCGTACGGCTCCTCCGTGGTGATCAAATTGGAGACAATGCCTTCGATCCCGCGAAGCTCGTTGCGCTGCCACGCCTCAACCACCGCGCGCGTTCCGGGTACGTGCCCTTCGAGCGAGTTCTCCAGCTCTTCGATGGTGTGCAGCCGGGACTGCGCCGCCGCAACGGCGCTCGAGTACTCACCGTGCGCCGTCTGCGCGTGCGCCAGGCCGGTTTGCGCCGCTGCCGCGCTGCGCTCGGCTTCTTCGGCGCGCGTGCCGGCATCGGCAAACCGGCTTTCGAGCTGCGCCAGCTGCGCTTCGCGTTCCGTGAACCGGTGTGCCGCCGCCCCTGCTGCGATTTCCAGCTGTTCGGCATGCGCACGCGCTGATGCCGACGCTTCTTCGAGGCGCCCGGCTTCGGAGCGCGCATTTTCGCGCTGCACGCGGCGTTCGGCTTTGCGCGCGGCACGTTCGGAAGCAGCGGCTTCGACTTGCCGCAGTTTGGTGAAGATCGCATCCAGTTCGCCGCGGGCCTGCGCGAGCGCCGTCTGCGCCGCGAGTTCGTCCGCACGCGCCGACTCGAGCTGCGCCTGCAGGGGTTCGATCTTGGCCTGGAGCCCGGCGATCGCCGTTCGCAGCGCTTCGCGTTCGCGGGCGACGCGATCGGCGTCTTGCGACGTTTGCGTACTTTGCGCTTCGAGCGCGCCGCGCCGAGCTAACGCCGCGGCATAATCCGCCTCCAGGCGCGCGAGCTTCGCACGCAGCTCCTGACCCCGCGTGCGCTCTTCTTCGACCTCGAGCTCCTGCTGATAGGCGTTCGTGCGCGCCTGCGCCAGATTCGCACCTAGCAGTGCCGCCTGCGCCGCGGCATTGCCGCGTGCTTCTTCGTTGCGCTCGAGTTCGGCTTTGAGCGCTTCACGTTCCGCGCGGCGGGATGCGCCGGCGCGCAGGTAGGAAAGAATCTCGATGTCGCGCACGCGGGCGGAGAGCTTGCGGTAACGCTTCGCGCGCCGGACCTGCGTATCCAATTCCGGAATCCGCCGTTCGAGCTCCGAGATCAGATCGTTGATGCGGATGGCATTCTGTTCCGTCTGCTCGAGCCGGCGCAGCGATTCATTCTTGCGCGCGAGAAACTTATTGATGCCGGCGGTTTCTTCGAACAGCGCGCGCCGGTCCGCCGGTTTGCTGGTGAGGATCTGATCGATCTGGCCCTGCGAGACGATGGAATACGATCCGGGTCCAAGGCCCGTGCCCATCAGCAGGTCCATGATATCGCGCAGCCGGCATTGATTGCGGTTGATGTAATACTCGATCTCGCCGACGCGGTACGCGCGGCGCGTGATCTCCACTTCCGCGAAGTCGATCGGCAGCTTGCGGTCGCTGTTGTCGAACGTGATGGAAACTTCCGCCAAACCGAGCGGCTTGCGCTGATCGTTGCCGATGAAGATGACGTCTTCCATCTTGCCCGAACGCAGACTCTTGCTGCTCTGCTCGCCGAGCACCCAGCGGAACGCATCGATCAAATTCGACTTGCCCGAACCGTTCGGTCCGACGATAGCCGTAATGCCGCCGCCGAACTCGAGCGTGGTCGGCTCCGCAAATGTTTTAAATCCGAACGTTTTAATTTTCTTGAGTTGCATCGTTTCGTTCAAAGCGTTCCTGAAGGGCGTGTAATGCGGCAGCGGCAGCCTGTTGCTGCGCGGCCTTCTTCGAGGGGCCCGTTCCCGTTCCAAGCACCTCGCCGCCGACCTGCACCTGCGTGATAAAGGTTCTGGCGTGGTCCGGACCGTCTCCCGATTCGCGGTATTCGGGCGCGCAAGCGAGGCGGCCCTGGGTGAGCTCCTGCAGCTGCGTTTTCGCATCCGCCTGCGAAGCCCGTTCCAGATCGAGCGACGCGACGTGCTCGCGAAGCACGAAACGCTGCACGGCACCCAAGCCATGTCCCAGAAACAGCGCAGCGAGGAATGCCTCGAAGGCGTCGCCCAAAATCGACGCGCGCTGCGTTCCGCCGCGGGCGCGCTCGCCGGTTCCCAGCTCGATTAGCTCTCCAAAACCTAAGCGGGCCGCAGTTTGCGCGAGAGCGCGATCGCTCACGATTGCCGCCTTGCGTTTTGCGAGCGTACCTTCGGGATCGTGCGGGAAATGCTCGTACAGCCAGTGCGCCACCACCGCGCCGAGCACGGCATCTCCCAAAAATTCGAGGCGTTCGTTCGAACGCGTGCCTTGTTCGGCGGCGGCGCTGTCGTGGACGAAGGCCGCCTCAATGCGCTCGAGCGGCGCATCTTTAATGCCGGCGCGTTCGAGCAGCGCGCGCAAACGCCGTCTGCGCTGCTCGCCCGCCACCGTTACCGGACTTTGCCCAGAACGACGACGCTGTTGTGTCCGCCGAACCCGAATGAGTTGGAAAAGGCGACGTTCACCGTTGCCTTGCGGGCGACGTTCGGAACGTAATCCAGCGTGCACTCCGGATCGGGGACTTCGTAATTGATCGTCGGCGGCAGCAGATCGTTGTGCACGCTCAACGCGGTGGCGACGCCTTCCAAACCGCCGGCGGCGCCGAGCGTGTGGCCGTGCATGGATTTCGTCGAGCTGACCGCGACCTTGGTGTCCGCGCCCAGGACCCGTTCGATTGCCTGCGATTCGGCCGCGTCGCCCAGCGGCGTGGACGTCCCGTGCGCGTTGATATAGTCCACGTCCGCCGCAGCAACGCCCGAACGCACGAGCGCACGGTTGAGCGCAAGTTCCACGCCCTTGCTTTCCGGATCCGGTGCGACCAAATTGTACGCATCGGCGGACTGCCCGTAGCCGAGCACTTCACAATAGACGCGAGCGCCGCGCGCGATTGCGCGTTCGTACTCCTCGAGCACCATGATGCCCGCTCCCTCACCCAGCACGAATCCGTCGCGCTCCTTGTCGAACGGACGGCTTGCGCGCTGCGGATCGTTGTTGCGCGTGGACATGGCCTTCATCGAACAAAATCCGCCGACGGCAAGAGGCGAGACCGTCGCTTCGCTGCCGCCCGTGACCATCATCGGCGCGTCGCCGTGCGCGATATAGTTGTAAGCGGTGATAATCGCGTCGTTGCCGCTCGCGCACGCGCTCGAAACCGCGAACAGCGGCCCGCGCAAGCCGTACTGCATCGAGATCTGCGCTGCCGCCGCATTCGCCATCAGCATGGGAATGAAGAAGGGCGAAATTTTCGACCACGTGCCGTCGCGCTTTTCCTTCTCGGCGCTCTGCCAAAACGTCAGGATGCCGCCGATGCCCGTAGCGATGATCGCGCCGCTGTTCTCGAGCAGTTCGGTGTCCGAGAGATTCAGGCCGGAATCTTCGAGCGCTTCTTTTGCCGCCACCAGCGCGAGCTGCGCATACCGATCCATGCGGCGCGCCTCCCGCCGGCCGATGAGGGCGTCGGGGTCGAAGTCCTTGACCTCTGCGGCGAACTTCGTCGAAAAATCGGCCGCGTCAAAGACGGTGATCGGGCCCACGCCGCTTTCACCCGCGACGAGCCGCCTCCAGAATTCGTCCCGGGTATTGCCCAGGGGGGTAACCGCTCCCAGGCCGGTTACGACCACGCGCCGCTTGTTCAAAACGTCCCTTGGTTACGGCGGGTGGAACCGGGACCCTTTTGCGAACGTAGCGCCCGATGCTGCCCGCTCTGCCGCCCGTCTTCTCCACGCCGCCGATTTTGATGTACCACCGCGTGGACGCGCAGGTTCCGCGCGATCCGGTCGGGCGCGATTTGACCGTCACGCCGCGGCAGTTCGAAGCGCAGTTACGCGCCCTGCGCGCCCACGGCCTCGCGGCGGTGAGCATGGCGCAGCTCGAACGGCGTCTACGGCTGCGCGAGCCGCTGGACCGGATCGTCGTGCTGACCTTCGACGACGGCTATGCCGACCAGTACGCGTTCGCCGTGCCGCTGCTGCGCGAGTATGGCGGCTCGGCCACGTTTTATATCGTAAGCGGAGAAGTCGGCCGTCCACGACACGTAACGTGGCCGCAGCTGCGCGCGATGCGGGCGCAAGGATTCGACATCGCCGCGCACGGCGTGCAGCACGACGATCTCTCGTTGATGTCACCCGCCGCGCAGCGGTACGAAATCGAAACGTCGATTGCTGCGCTCCGCCGGCACGCGCACGCGCCGGTCGGCTCTTACGCCTACCCCTCCGGCCGGTTCAACGCCCAGACACTGCTGGCGGTGGCACGCAGCGGCGTCGCGTTTGCCCTGACGACCGACCCGGCGTACGTCGTTCCGCCGGAGACGCGCTTCGAGATGACGCGCGTACGCGTCCGCGGAGAATGGGATTCCGGCGCGTTTTGGAACGGCGTCGAAGCCGCCTGGCGCTCACCGCACATCGTCCGCCGTTAAGCGCCCGCTTGCGAACCATCAAGCAGGCAAGTGCGTTGCTTAGAATGGAGGACAGCATGCGAGAATTTTCAGCGGCGCTTCTGGCGCTTCTCCTGGCCGGCGCGGGCCTGCAGGGCATCGCGCAAGCTCGGCCGGGCGCAAACGGCGACCCGCACGGATGCGTCAATCCGGCCGGGCATGTGCGCGGCTGGTGCAAAAACGGCAGCGGCGGCGGATCGAACCGGTCCTATCGCGGCGGCAACATGAGCACGATCAGCGGCACCGTCATCGCGGCGAACGGCGATTTGGTGCAGCTGCGTGAGGATAACGGCGCGATGATCACCGTCAACGAACAGAGCTTGCTGCGCGCGGGTTCGCCGCTGCAGATCGGCGGCCACTACACGCTGCGCGGCACGTTCAGCAACAACTTATTCATTGCCCAGAACGGCGGCACGGACGGCTATCCCAATAATAACAACGGTTATCCGGGCAGCAATGCAAGCATCCACGGCGTGGTCACCTCGGTGAGCGGCAACCGCGTCACCGTACTGCAGGGCTTGTTCTCTACCATCACCATCGACGACCAGCAAGCGTTGAATAACGGCGCGGCGCAGAACCTGTACGTCGGACGAAGCATCACGGCCTACGGCTTCTGGTCGGGCAGCGTTTTCTACGCGACGAGCATCGGCTAAGGCGGCCGGCCGCGCGTCACAGCCTGCGGGCGGGCGTTGACGCCCCCCGGGGCTTCTGATAAACTAGCGCGGCTATGTTCCTTTTCGATCTTCAGCTGTTTGCGTCTAAAAAAGGCGCCGGCTCCACGCGTAACGGACGCGACTCCAACGCCCAGCGCCTGGGCGTGAAGCGCTACGGCGGCCAGGCAGTCATTGCCGGCAATATCCTCATCCGTCAGCGCGGAACCAAGTTTTATCCCGGCGAGAACGTGGGCATCGGCAAGGACCACACACTGTTCGCCCTCGCGGACGGCGTGGTCGAGTTTGCAACGCACCGGAACCGCCAGCACGTTCATGTGCGGGCAGCTGCCGCCGCGTAAACGCGCGCTCGTGTGCCTTTCAAGAGGACCGCTACGGTCCTCTTTGTGTTTTCGAGCGGCGGTAAGCGCGTGAAGTTCATCGACGAAGCGACCGTGACGGTCGTGGCGGGCAGCGGCGGCGACGGCGTGGTGGCTTGGCGCCGTGAGAAATACGTTCCCAAGGGCGGGCCGGCCGGAGGCGACGGCGGTCACGGCGGCACCGTCTATCTGCAGGCGACGCCCGAGCTTTCGACGCTCGTTGAATTCCGCTTCAAGAGGCAGTTCGCGGCCGACACCGGTAAGTCGGGCGCCAAATCGAACAAATCGGGACGCGCGGGCGATGACCTGGTCATTCCCGTGCCCGTCGGCACGCTCGTGTACCGCACGCTCGAAGACGAACCCGAAGCGTTTTTGACCGACCTTAAACGCCCGGGCGAGCGGATCGTCGTCGCCAAGGGCGGCCGCGGCGGCCAAGGCAACCAGCATTACGCCACCAGCACCCGCCAGGCACCGCGGTTCGCCGAAAAAGGCGAGCCGGGTGAGCGCTGCACGTTACGGCTGGAACTGCGCCTGCTTGCGGACTGCGGAATCGTCGGTTTGCCGAATGCCGGAAAATCGACGCTGCTCTCGGCCGTCTCCGCGGCGCGCCCCAAGATCGCTGACTATCCGTTCACCACACTGGAACCGCAACTCGGCGTCGTGCGCCTTTCGGACGAGGAATCGTTCGTCATGGTCGACGTGCCCGGGCTTATTGAAGGCGCCCACGCCGGCGCGGGCCTGGGCGACCAGTTTCTGCGCCACGTCGAGCGCACGCGGGTGCTGATTCATCTGCTCGACGGCGCGAAAACGCTGGACGAGATCCTCGCCGACAAAGACGTCATCGAAAACGAGCTGCGCGCGTGGAAGGCGGGCTTGGCCGGTAAGCCCTCCATGCTGGTCGTCTCGAAACTCGATTTGCCCGAAGCCCAAGAACGCCTGGAGCAACTGCGCGAGCGTTTCGCCGCCGTGCGCGGCATCAGCTCGGCGACCGGAGCGGGCGTGAAAGACCTGCTCTTCGCGATCTGGCGCGAGATTCAAAATACGCCGCTTCCGGAGATCGTCAAACCCGAACCGGCCCACATCGTTCTCAAACCGAACGAACCGTTCGTCATTCAGCGAGATCGCGATGCGTTCGTGGTGAGCGGCGAGCGCATCGAACGCCTCGCGGCGATGACGGACTTCGACTCCGATGAAGGACTCGCGCACTTCGAACAGATTCTTGCGAAGATGGGCGTCGAGAAAAAATTGCGCGAAATGGGTGCGCTCGAAGGCGACACCGTCCGGATAGGAACGTTTGAATTCACCTATAGCTGATCCGCAGCCCGCGCGCTTGGGAATTTTCGGCGGCACGTTCGATCCCATCCACAACATTCATTTGTTCGTCGCGGAAGCCGCGCGCTTGAGCGAAGGCCTGGACTGCGTGTTGTTCGTTCCGACAAACAACGTGCACTACCGCAACAAACCGGAGGTCTCGGCGCGGCATCGCTGCGAGATGATCCGGCGCGCGATTGCCGGCAATGCCGCCTTCGCGCTGGATGAAACCGAACTGCAGCCCGATGCAACCGGCTACACCGCCGATCTGCTGCCCCTGCTCAAGCAGCGCTACCCGCAGGCGCGCCTCACGTTCATCACCGGTGCGGATTCGCTTGCGAGCAACGCCTGGGTCCGTTTTGAAGAGGTCCTCGAAGCGCTCGACGGTTTCGTCATCGCGCCGCGTGCCGGCGTCGGAACCGAAGCGTTAACGCGCATCATTGCGGCGCTTCCCAACGGCGAGCTTCGCTCGCGCATAAAAATGCTCAACTTGCCGGAAATGCCGGAATCGGCCACATTGCTCAGAGGCCTGCTCTCACAAGGGAAACCCGTGCGTTACCTCGTTCCGGAAAGCGTTTGGCAGTACATGTGCAGCCAGAATCTGTATGGCGCCGCGTGAAGCGCTTGGCTCTGCTCGCGCTGCTGGCCGGGTGCGCTCAAATGCCGTCCGCAACCGCACTCGACCAAGTGCAGCGCATGTGCGCGTCGGGAGCCGCGCACGCGGAAGTCACCTTGAGCGGTAACGTCACGCGCGTCCTGGGAACGCGCATGTCTGCAGGCGGCGCGCATGAAGGCTTCGTTTTTTCAACCGCTTCGTGCAGTCCCTACCGCCGACCGTGTGCCGCGGCGAACCTCCGCGTTGAAGACAACGTCGATCTTACCGGCCCGGTACCGCTTCACGCCGGCGAGACCGTCACCGTGCGCGGTCAGTACGAATGCGACGACGGCGTGATCCATTGGACGCACCGCGATCCCCGCGGGCGTCATACCGGCGGCTTCATCGAGGCGCATGGCGTCCGTTATCAATAGCCTCGTCCTGGCCTCGCAATCACCCCGGCGCTTGGAGTTGCTGCGCTCGCTCGGGCTTGACGTGCGCGTGCGCCCGAGCAGGTATCCCGAACCGGATCGTCCCGACTTGGCGCCGCGCGAGCTGGCGCTCGAACATGCGCGCAAGAAGTGCGCGGACGTCGCGAGCGCCATCGCCGATCCATCGCAAATCATCCTCGCCGCCGATACCGTCGTTGACGTTGACGGCGCCGCATACAACAAGCCGCGCGATGAAGCGGACGCGCGGCGCATGCTGCGCGATCTCTCCGGGCGCACGCATGTCGTGCACACCGCAATCGCATTCGTAGCCGAGGGCGGCATGCACGAGTATTGCGAGAGCACGCGCGTCACGTTTTTCGCGCTGGACGAGCAAACGATCGCAGCATACGCGGCGAGCGGCGAGCCGATGGATAAAGCGGGCGCGTACGGCATACAAGGCTACGGCGCAACGCTCGTCGAGCGCATCGAAGGCGATTTTTACACGGTCATGGGCTTGCCGCTCGCGCGTTTTACGCGCATGCTGAGCGGGTTAGGTTTTGCGCTGCCGATAACGAAACAGGGATCAACAACCGTTTAGCGACCGGAGCACATCATCTTTACCTATCGGGACGAGCGCAGACTGTTCGCGGTGATCGGCGTGATTATCGTGACGGCGCTTGTCGCGCTCATGCAAGTGAGCGCTTCCCGTGCCGGCCAGCCGAGCCCGCTGACCACTACCGTGACGAGCACCGGCGTACTGTTTGAAGATTCGCTTTCGGCCGTGGTTTCGGCCGCACGCGGCACCGGGCAAACGATCGCCTCGCTGCCTGCATTGCAGGCGTCGAACGGCACGTTGCGCGAGCGCAACGCCGCGCTCGAGGCGGAAAACGCGCGCTTGAACGAAGCGGTCGCTGCGGCAAACGCGCAAACCGCGCTTGCGCCGCGGCTCGCCGAGTATCCGGGCGCCATTCCGGCCCGCGTCATCGGCTTTCCGCCGGAAAACGGCATCCAGAGCGTCATGCTCGACAAAGGCACGCGCGCGGGCGTCCACCGGGACGACGGCGTGCTTGCCGCGCAAGGCGTCGTCGGACGCGTCGTGGAGGCAGGCCCGTTCAGCAGCAAAGTATCGCTGCTCACCGATTTTACGAGCACGATTCCGGCGATCGTTCAGCGCGGCCGTTACTGGGGCGTGGCCAAAGGCAACCAAACCAGTGTGCGCCTCGACTACGTCTCGCAAGACGCGCCGCTGCGATCCGGCGACCGTGTCGTGACCGGCGAGGCGCGCTCGTTTCATTCCGGCGCGCTGATCGGAACGATCGTGGCTATCGAACGCGGCGACTCCAGCTTGTATCAAACTGCGGTGCTTAAACCCGCCGTGGACTTCTCGCGCATCGACCGCGTTGTCATTCTTCCAAAGTAATCACCCTACAGGCGTACGCGTCAACACGCGCAGCGGCGCCAAAGAAATGCCGTTCGCGGGGCCGGCCTGGTGGGCTGCGGCGCTGCTGCTGGCCGGAGCCTTGCTGCTGCAGATCGAGATCATGCATTACGTGACGTTCCGCAATGCGGAGCCGAGCTTGGTACTGGTGCTGGTGGTTTGGTATGCGCTGCACGCCGACTGGCGCCGCGCTGCCATGTTCGGCATCGCGGCGGGCGCATGCGAGGACGCGTTCGACATCACGGGCGGCGCATGGACGATTTCGACTGCCCTTACCGCCTTGTGGGCGAGCGTCCTTTCCCGCTGGTTTTTCTCGGATTCGATTCCCGTAGCGGCCGCCGTCGCGTTCTTGTGCACGTTGCTGCGCGCCCTGATCTTTTGGAGCGCGATGAGCCTGACGGCCGGATATCCCGCCGGGTACGCGCGCGTGCATTTTCACCAAGCGCTTTGGATGTCCGTCATGAATGCGGCGCTCATGGCGATTGCGCTGGCGCTGGTGCGCCGCCGCGAAGAGCGCGCGCTGGCGTGAAGGCCGCCTACGGCCGGCGCGGCGTGCGCTGGGAATCCTCGCCGTGGCGCATCGGCTTCTTCGTGCTGATGTTCGTGTTAGCGCTCCTGGCCGTGCTGGTTCGTTTGATTCAGATCCAGCTCGTCGACGGCTCGCAGTACCGCTCGGCTGCGCAGGCGAATCAGATCCGGCTCATTCCGGTCGCCGCGCCGCGCGGACTGATCTACGATCGTACCGGCACCGCCGTCGTGCGTTCACGTCCATCGTTCGTCGTCGCGCTGATTCCTTCGGTCGTCAAGGACATCGACGCCGAACTTCACACGCTCTCCCAAACGATCGGCGTTTCGCAAGGGCGTCTGCGCACGCAGTTACTGCACCATCACGGCGTGAACTACAAGAACTTCGATGAAGTCGCGCTGTACGAGCCGTACGGTCCCGTTATTCTGGCCACCGATATTCCCGTTAAGCGCGTGAGCCGGCTCTCCGAGATTCTCGACGATCTTCCGGGCGTCGACTTGGAAGTTCAAGCGATCCGCAACTATCCGTACCATGCGGTTGGATCGGCGGTCTTCGGCTACGTCGGCCAGATCACGCCCGAGGAATATGCGCGGTTGCGCGCGCGCGGTTACACCCAGAACGACGTCATCGGCAAGGACGGCATCGAGAAAACGTACGATGCGTATCTGCGCGGACAGCCCGGCGGCCAACGCGTTGTCGTGGATTCGCAGAACCAGGTCGTTCCGAATGCAAAACTGCCGGCCAAACCGGCGGTTTCCGGCAACAGCCTGGTGCTGAACATCGATTGGCGGTTGCAGCGGATCGTCGAGTCGGCGCTCGCAAGCGGCATTCACGCATGGACAGGCGGCCACCGCGCCGTCGGCGGAGCGGTCGTCGTTCTCGATCCTTGGAACGGCAACGTGCTGGCACTCGCGAGCTATCCGTCTTTCGATCCGAACGCGTTTGCCGCAAACGACGATAAACGCGTTGCGCACTACCTGCTCGATCCGTCCGAGCCGCTGTTCAACCGCGCGATCACCGCTGCGACGCCGACGGGATCGACGTTCAAAATGGTCACCGGATCCGCGGCGATTACCGCGGGCGTCGTCAAAGTGAATGAAACGGTTTATGACTCGGGCGCATGGAACTGTTACGGCGCCGAGTTTCAGGACATCGCCGCGGGCGGCATCGGAAACACGCAGTTCGTGCACGCGCTCGCCGCTTCTTCGGACGGCTATTTTTACCAAATGGGCTACCGTTTGGGCAACGACCGTCTGCGGCGCTACGCGCAGGCTTTCGGCATCGGGCAGAAGACCGGCATCGATTTGCCGGGCGAGTTTGAGGGAAACTATCCGACGAACGCGTGGATGCTCAAAGCTGCCGGCGTTCCGCTCGAACCTTCGGACGTATGCAGCTTGGCGATCGGGCAAGGGGCGCTGCAAGCGACGCCGTTGCAGATGGCCAACGTCGAATCGGCCGTAATCAACGGCGGTACGCTGTACAAGCCGCAAGTTGTTTGGGCGGTGCGCGATCCGCGAGGGCGCTTGATAAAAATGTTTTCACCGCAGGTCATCCGTCACGTGCCCGTCACCCAGGAAGCGCTCAAAGCGGTGCGCGACGGGATGGCGCAGGTGACCGAGCCGTGGGGCACGGCCTACGGTCTGGCGATCGACGGATTACCGTTTGGCGGAAAGACGGGAACCGCGGAGACGGCCGGCGGCGCGGGCCCGAACACGACATGGTTCGTCGCTTACGCACCGGCGGCGCACGCGAAGATCGCGATGGCGGTATTTGTGGATCGGTCGGGCGGCTACGGCGCGCAAGTCGCCGCGCCGATCGCGCGCGAGATCATGGTCAAATACTTCCACAAGAAGCCTTAACCGGAGAGCGCGGATCGAATCGCCGTGAGCAGCTCGGGATCGCGCTCTTCATGCTGCGCGCTCTCCAGGATGTGGCGGCTCCACGGCGAGGACACTAAGATCAAACGCTCGATCAAATCGCGCCGCACCTGCGTATCGGGGCTTTCGATCGATTCATCGATGAGTTTGGGCCAGTGCGGCCCTTTGGGCGCGCGGTCTACGGAACGCAGCAGCGAGGAGCCGATGCCGAAGAGCAGCACGCCCGTGACCACGATGACCGCAAGGACGAGAAGAAAACTAGTCGACTGCAACGGGCGTTGCCGCGCGCAGCGCGTCGAGCACCGCACCCAGCGCATCGTCCAGCGTCCGGTTCACGCTCGACGAGAGCACCCGGTGAAACTCCGGTATCGGCAGCGTTTCGAGCACGCCGAACACTTTTAATAATTCGTTGCGGTATAAGCCCAGCACGTCGCTGCGCGAATGTCCGGCGCCCCCCCCGCGGTTATATTCGATGCGCGTTCCGAGCATTTGTGCGTTGACAATCCACGGCAGCACCGCTCCCAGCGGCGCGGCCTCCAGCTCGTCATAACGTGCTTTGAGCGCCGGAACGTCCACGATACCGCTCAAGCGCACCGCACCCGACGGGCGCTCGTCAAGCGGATACGCAGGCGCGCAGATGACTGCCGACGTAAGATCGCGCAGCGCAAAGCGGCTCTCGCGATCTTCCAAATCTTTCGCCGTAATCGTCAAACGCGGAACGCGCAAACGCACGAACAGCCGATCAAGCGGCGCGCGGATCGCCATGCCGGCATTGTGAATGATCTGCGCCGTTTTCGGATCGGCGCCCGCGATCGAGCCTGGAAAAAGCGCGCGCACGGCAAAGATGTGCGGCACCAGACCGCCGGCGTCGCTCTTCTCGAGAGTGCGAAGTATTTGCGCCAACTGCTCGGCGCTGAAGTCGGCGAAGAGCGCCGGCATCTGCGCGGGCTCCTCCTCAATGCCGTCTGCGGGTTGTTCCGGCTGCGGAGCGACCAATACCGCACGCGCGGGTTCGCGCACCGGCTCGGGCGGCGGCACCATCGCTTCGGGCGGCGGCGTTTTCAGCGCGGAGAGCTGCGCGACGGAGATCGGCGTGCCGGCCGCCCCGGCTTGCATCGAGGGCGAGGAGAGCACGTGCAGCGTCGGCGCCGAGAGCGCGAGCGAATGATTGCCGTCCCACTCCAAAATCACGCGCGTGTCAATCGCCGTTCCGGCGGCCACCGGCGAGATCACAAGCATCTCCCAGCGCACGCGCAGTTCCACATCGGGATTCACGTCGGTGAGGACCAAACCGCGCTGCGACCACAGCTGCGAGGTGCCCAGATCGTCGGAGATGGCGATGCCGTTGAGCTGCGTGCTGCCCGGAATGTACACGCCGAGATTCGGCGGCACCGCGCGCACGAGCAGACTCTGCGCAGCGCCGTCACCGCCGTTGCGCACGTGCAGTTCGTATGCGACGCGCTCGCCGGCTTTGATGTGTTCGCCGGGATTGCAAAGCAGCAGCGCGTCGCGCGCGAAGTCGGGCTCGGCAAGCGTTGGGATGGAAAGCGGTTCGAACTGGACGGGGCTGATCCCCCGTCCGGTGAGAACGCCTTCGATGGTCAGCACGCGATCGCGCCTGGGCGCGCGCGCAAGGCGAACGCTCAGGCGCGCTTCATGCGTCGTCTCTGCTGCAACGGCACCGAACTGCAACGCCGAGCCGTCGCGGCGCGCATTTTGCGTGCGTTCGAGCACCAGTTCCGCCGGAAGCAGCAGATCGAGCTGCGCGCCGCGCAGTGCATCCGCGCCATCGTTGGTGAAGCGGATGGTGATCTCGTGCGTTTGACCGGGACGCAAGTCGGCGGACTGTTCGCGCAGCCACGTGCACGCTTGTGCAGCGACGTGCGCCCGAGAACGCGCAATAACGTTGGCGACACCCAAATCGAATGTGCCGCTGTCGAACTCCAGCACCGCGCCCAGGGTGAGCTGCGTGCGATCGGGGACCGGCGAAGCGGTCCGCGCTTGAATGGTGAACACGCGCTCGGCGTGCGGTTGCACGATGCCCAGTGAAAACGGCTCGGTGTACGGAACGGGCTCGTCGGCGATTTCCGCAATGCGGACGTTTTCCAGAAACGCGCCGGCAATAACGCGCAAACGCACGTCCTGCTCCGCCGACGTGCCGTCGTTGAACACGCGCGCCGTGTAGGTCACGTCTTGGCGCGCTTGCGCCATCGTACGATCCACTTCCAAATAGTTGCGCGCGCGGGTGAACCGCGAACTCAAGCGCACGCGCAAGCGGCGGTTGAATTTGCGTTCGCCGCCCTTCCACCGCAGGGTAACGGTCACCGGCAGTTCATCGCCTTGCTGCACGACGACGATGCCGGCAACGCCCACCTCGACGACGCGGCCTGCCGCAAGCGTGCCCAGCGCAAACGTTTCGGCGGAAAAAGCCTCGTCGCTCACCGGCTGCCCGTCAATGTGCGCGGATCCTGGAGTGTACGCGATGCCGGCCGGAAGATCGACCGTAACCGAAACGCTTTCGGCTTCACCGGTGCCGCTGTTGAACGCGCGCACCGTCATCGGCACGCGCGTTCCGGGCGACACGAATTCATCGCAGAACACCGTGAGTGCCGTTTCGTCGTTTGCGAAATGTGGAAGCGACTGCACCGCAATTGCGTCCGCGGCAATCGTGAACTCACCCGTTTCGCGCGACGAGATAGCCGCCGTTGCCGTTATGCGCGCGCCGTCGGCGAGCGGCGTATTGACGATCGCCTGGTATTCGATGTCGACGCTGGTTCCCGGAGAAAGATTTGCGGCGACGACTTGATCGGCGGAATAGTCGAACGGCTCATCGCCCGCGTCCAGCAATGCCCGGCCGGCGACACGGGCGCTGCGCGGAACGTAATGCGTGTGCGCCGGAACGGGAATGACGGCGAGCACGTCGCGCGCGCTTGCGGAGCCCGTGTTTGCAATGCTCGCGCGCACGGCGATAAGGTCGCCGGGCTTGAGGCGATCGGGCGCCGCAATTTTGAGCGTCGTTTGTGGATTCTGCAACTGCGGCGCGCTGCGCACGACGATGCGCTCGACGTTCGAGGCTACCACTGGCGTCTGATCGGTCACCAGAGCGGCTTGGAAGATCAGCTCCAAGCCGTCTTCCACGCGCTCGTTCACCCGGAAGCTGCATGCCACGCGCCGCTGCGCGTTAGGCGAGAGTTCGCCCAGATCTGCGCCGGAAGGCCCGGTAAACGTTCCGCTTTCCAGCGCCCCATCGTCGGCCGCGTCGCTGCCCGCGACGTGCGTGACGCCCGAGGGCGTCGCAAACCGCACGCGCACGCCGCTGGCCGGAGCGCCGCCCAGATTGGAAAAAGCGAATTCGACGCGAAGCAACTCGCCCGGAGTCACGGCGCGGGACGGCGTAACGACAAGCGTCCGCAGCGTCTCCATAAGCGGCAAAGAGCCGGGAGCGAAAACGCCGGTTAGCGCACTGGGTTGAGCCCGTTCGGGTACAGCCATCCGCTACGGACGTTCTTTGCGCGCGCGCACGGCCCTGGGCGGCCGTTTAGCGCAGCAGCGCGAGTGTGTCAAGAATGCGCTGAGCGCGGGCGCCCGGATGGCTTTGCGCGTACGCCTCCACCGCCTCGTGTTCGCCGCGCGCGCCGAGCGCGTGCGCCGCAGCCAGCGCGACCGCGTCGGACGGATCGTCGAGCGCGTGAGCGAGCAGCGCACCCGAGCGTTCGTCGTGCAAATCGCTCACCGCGAAGATCAGATCGCAGCGCGCGGCTTCGGATAAGCCGGAAAATTCCTCGCCCGCATGCGCGGTCCAACCCGTGCTGGCCTGCCACGGCTCTTCGGACGGCGCTGCTTCGAGAGCGGCGGCCGGCGTTTTCGCTTTAGCCAGCCACGCATACAATCCGATCGCGGCGCCGGCGGCGAAGAGCGCCAAGAGGGCGATCACCGTGACGCTCATGCGTCAGCCAGGGAGAGTTGCGCGCGCACGATGTCCAGCGCCGCGTCGAGCAGCGGATACCCGCGGCGCTGCAGCGCATCGATGAACGCCGTTTCGTCCGCATCGGCCAGATCGTCGAACGCCGCAACGAGCATCGTGCGGTAATGCGCCAACGTCTCGCTGCCCGATGGCATCAGCCGCGACAAAATTGCCCAAGGTAATGCCGTTGCCAGCGGTGCGTCGGCCAAACGGTCGCGCAGCGCGTGCAGTTCCCTGGGGTCGACCGTACCGTGCAGCAGCACCGAACCCGCGCGCTCCACCGCCGCATCGGCCTGGGCGCTGCCGAGCAGCGTTTCGAGCGCGGCACGCGCGGCTTTGGTTTCCACGTCGCGCGGCGCCAAAACATAGTTGGGCAGACGCAGTTTGATGTAGATGCGATCGAGCGACTCGCGCATCGTTTCGCGAACGTCGCGCAGCGCAGCTTCCGTCGGACCGCCGACCGCGTCGGGGAAGAACGAGCGCACGGCAAACGCATGCGTGATCAAACCGTTGAAGCGCGCATCGCTCAAAAACCGCAGCGTGCGGTCGAGCCGATCGCGATCGAACGCCGTGAGGACATCCACGCCGGCGGCCGGCTCGTCGCGCCTCTCTTGCCGGCGGGAGACGCTGCCGTTGCCGTTCCCGTTGCTCGCCGTGAGCGAAAGCACCGGGCGGGGCGCCAACTCCGGCCGCAGCACGGGCGTCGCAGGCGGCAGTTCGATGAACTCCGAGCCGGTCAGCGCGCGCTGCGTGCGGCCGAGCGAGGGACCGGGCATGCCGTCCAATCCGAACGGTAAACCCGCGATGGTGTTCGCGAATGCCGGTGCGCAGCGCACTTTCACTTCGCCGGCTGCTATCGTGTCGATGCGCTCGGAGTCGTAAGCGATCGCGACGGCGCGCACGATTGCGGCACCGGAGCCTACGCCATTGTTGACGACCTCGCGCCAGCGGACCGTCGCTTCAACGCCCGGATCGACGTCGCTCATCACCAAGCCGCGTTCGTTCATCAGCGGCGACTGTGCGCCGACGTCGCGCACGGGGACGTCGTTCACGCTGGTGCTGTTCGGCACATAAATCAGCAGGTCGCTGCGGTCGGCGCTCAGCCGCGCACGCCGTGCCGGCCCATCGCCGCTGTTGCGCAGATGCAGCACGAATTCGATCTCTTCACCCGCCTCCACGATCTCTTTGGGAACCGCGCGCAGTGTGCCGATGGAGAAATTCGGCTCGGCCGTCGTAACGATCGCGAGCGGCGCCAGCTGCACGGGAAGCATGGCATCGGCGG
>JBHEMM010000011.1:418-36812 GCA_046262595.1 Vulcanimicrobiaceae bacterium | reverse complement strand
CCAAGCTGCGCAATAAACGCACGCCCAGCCGCACCTGAACCGTTGCGCCGGCCGGAATTTCGCCCGCGAGTAAGGTCGAGCGTTCGCGCGTTGCGCCTTCGACGTTTTCCAAACGCGCTTCTGGCGAGACGTACAGGCGCAGCCGCACGTTTTGCGCGCCGTCCGTGCCTTCGTTGCGCAAGGCGACCTGTACTGCAACCAATTGATTCGGACGAAACACGTCGTCCTGCAGCAGTGAGAGCGCCGACGTCGCGCTCGAAAAGGCCGGATGGGAATCGATGCGCCAGGATGCGCTGCCCAGCGCCGCTTCGCCGAGTTCTTTCGTATGCAATGCGCCGCCTAAAACGATTTCGGTGCGGTCGGCGTACGGCGTCTTCACGCGGGCGCGCACGGTGAGTTTGCGCGAGCCGTATGCTTCGAGCGTGCCGAGCGCGACGGCACCGTCGACGCATTCGAGACGCGTGTTCTTATCGTACACGCGCACGTTGTCGAGCGCGGGATCGACGCAAAGATGCAGGACGCATGCCGTCGCCGCCGCGGAGCCATCGTTTGCCAGCGTTACGGACGCTTCGCAGTCGTCGGACGGATGCACGAGTTGCGAGCCCGCGCGTTCGATGCGGTTGCGGCGACGGTGCAGATGCGGCCGCGACCGGACCGTGGCGATCTGTTCGAATTCGCGCCCTTCTTCCGAACCGTTCCAGCGCAGCGCGGCGCGGACGGGCAACGCGGTTCCGTCGGCAACGGGCGAGGCGACGGTCGCCTGGGCAAGCAGCTCCACGCCTTCGCGCGCGGCGATGGTTCCGATTTCAAAGGTCGCGCCGCCCTTACGCTCGCGCAGCGGCTGGCCGTCAATACGCCCGCCGCCGCGCACCGCATGGAGCGCCTCGGGCAGATGCACGCTGGCAACAACGTCCGCGGCGGCGGCGGTGCCGTTGTTAAAAATGGTGAAGCGCAATGTCACATGCGCGCCGGGCGAGACGTCCGGCTCGGGCTGCAGCCCGAAAGCGGTACGCTCGTCATCGAATGCGGGACGCGCCCGGACCGTCAACGCGGCGGGCTCTAACGTGAAGGCGGGCGTTTCTTGCGAGGCAATGTGCGCGCGCGCGATCAGCGGCGTATTGTCGGCCAGCGGCTCGTCGATGCGCACGCGGTATTGCAGCGTCGCGGTCGCACTCGCCGGAAGCGTTTGCGCGATCACCGGAGCGTGCACGCGATCGAACGGCGCAAGCAGATCGCGCTCAAATTCGCGCCCGTTTATGCGCGCGGAGTTCGCCACGTACGAGGCGTGCTCGGGAACCGGCACCACGACGACCACGTCGCGGGCGCTGGACTCGCCGGCATTATGAACGCGCACGGTGATGCTTGCCTCGCCGCCGGCGCGCGGTTCCTGTTCCCGCGACTCGATGGCGATGGTCGTGAGCGCGTTCTCGAGGGCCGGGCGGCTGCGGGCAACCAAGCGTACGATGTTCGAGCCGACCGGCGGCAGCTCGAACGCGGTCACCGCCGCCTGCAGTTCCAGCGTCGAGCCGTTCTCGATGGCGCCCGCCACGCTGTATGCGATGTCGATGCGCCGCTCTTCGCCGGGCTGCACGTCGCCGATGTCGGCGCCCGCGCGTGCGAGCAGCGGTGAATTACCCTGCTCGTCGTCGACGGACGCCGCGTCGATCTGGCCTGTTCCGACCAGATACACGAGTCCGTCAGGTAAGTTGAAGCGCACGCGCACGCCGGTTGCAGAGGCGCCGCCTTGGTTGCGGAACGTGAACGATGCGCGCACCGTCATTCCAGGTTCGAGCTCGCGCTCGGGCGAAACGGCGAGGGTCCGAAGGCCCTCGGGTAACGATGGAGCTCCCGGCGTAAAAACGTCCGTAAGAGTGCGCATAACGGTTGCAGTGGACTTCGCCGCGCGCAATCCCGACCCTTGATTTTGTCGTGACTGCTTCTCGAAAGGTTTACACGCGATGCTTGCAGCGAAATTCGATCGAAATGCCGACGCGGTATCGCGCCTGGGTTCCGAGAGCGCGTTTGAAGTGATGGTGCGCGCTAAAGCGCTTCAAGCGCAAGGCAAGCGTGTCGTGCATATGGAGATCGGCGAACCCGATTTCGACACGCCGGCGCACATCAAGGAAGCCGGGATCAAATCGATTCAAGAAAATAACACGCACTACTCGCCTTCGGCGGGAATCCTGGAGTTGCGCGACGTCATCGCGGCGTACGCCTCGAAGTTCCGCGGCGTCGAGCCGTTCGGGCCCGAGAACGTGGTCGCCGCGCCCGGCGCCAAGCCCGTCATCTGGAATATTTTGAGCGCGATCCTCAATCCGGGCGACGACTTCATCTACTTCGACCCGGCCTATCCCGCGTATGCTTCCTGTTCGAGCTATCTGGGTGCCAACGTGATTCCGATTCCGCTGCACGAAGAAAAAGAGTGGCGGATGGACTTGGAAGAACTCGAGCGCCGCGTTTCAGATAAAACGCGCGCCATCATGATCAACTCCCCGCACAACCCCACCGGCGGCGTGCTCACGCGCGGCGACTTGGAACGCATCGCGCAGATGGCGCAGAAGCACGACTTCCTCGTCATCGCGGATGAAATCTACAGCCGCAATTTTTACGAGAGCAGTTTTTCGTCGATCGTTGCGATCGACGGCATGCGCGAGCGCACGATTATCGTCGACGGCTTTTCCAAGGCGTACGCCATGACCGGATGGCGCCTGGGCTACGCGATCATGAACGCGGATCTCGCGAAAACGGTCACGCTCTTCAACAACAACACGTTCTCGTGCATTCCGGTATTCGTGCAGCACGCCGGCATCGCGGCGCTTCTGGGCCCCGATGAACCGGTGCGCCGCATGAACGAAACGTTCCGCACGCGACGCGACCGCTTGGTGAACGGTCTGAACAAGATTCCCGGCCTCTCGTGCACGATGCCCGAGGGTGCGTTCTACGCCTTCCCCAACGTGAAGCAGATCACGGCCGGCGACAAGGCGCTTGCGGCATTCCTGCTGCAGGAAGCGGGCGTTGCGTGCTTGGGCGGTTCCGCTTTCGGACCGGCGGGCAGCGGCTATCTGCGCTTCTCGTACGCGGCGTCACTGGACGACATCGATTTCGCGCTGGCGCAAATGGCGGAATACATCCCGCGGTTTAGCGGTGCGGCGCGCAACAGCGCAACGTAGCGCGCCACGATTGCGGCTGCATGTGCCGGCGTAAGGTTTTAGCGCTCGATTAATTGATCGCAAGCGGCTATCGATCCCGTAAACGGGCCGCGTTTGGCCTTCTGCAGCGCCGAGAGCAGCAGCGAAAATCGCGGTGCTTCGATGGCCGGAACACCCGGCGGCTCGAGCGGAGCAGCGTAGTAAGCCGCGGCCTCGAGCAGCACGTCACGGTCAACGACGAAGCCAGCTTCGTCGGGATCGTCGCGGTATACGATGCGATCCACGGGCGGCATTGCTGCACCGTGAACGCCGTGCGGCCACAGCATCATCGTGCGCGCATCGGACGAGCCGGACTGCTGCGTGAAAAAGATGCGCGGAATGTACAGGTCGCGGTCGAGTGCCGAACACTGCGCATCAATCTGCGGGCGCGCATAGTTCCAGTTCCAGACGCGCGTGGCTTCCTCGCGCGCAACGCAGGGACGCCCGTTTACCGGCCATACCGTTTCGTCGTTCTTGCGCTGCCACGCGGCCAGGACGGCATCGTTGTCTTGTGCGGTAAACGTCAGCTCGCACGAACGCTGCGGATCGCTGACGATCCAGCCGTGGCGGTGCACGAGCATCTGCAGCGTGAGCAGCGCTTCCAGCGCAAAGAACCGCGGGCGGTTATAATTGATGGCATAGCAAAGCCCGCGCGCCTTACGATCCTCGCTCGCAATCGTCACATAAACACCCGTATTCGTATCGGTGAGCATGACGCCGCCCGCATCGCCTTCGATCTCCCACCACGGTTGTTCGCGAAACGTGTCCTTGAGCCGGCCGACCGGCACCTTCTCGAAGCCGCGAACGATCAGGTCGTAGGACACGCGCGCTTACGTCAGCCGCATCGCGCGCCGCACGTCGGCAAGCGTTTGCGCCGCAACCTCGCGCGCTCGCGCGGTGCCTTCGGCGAGAACGCTTTCGACTTGCGCGGGATCCGCCGCATACAGCGCGCGCCGTTCGCGCACGGGCCGCAAGTATGCATTAAGCGCTTCCGCAAAATCGGTTTTGTCCTGAACGCAGCCGAGCGCTCCCGAGCGGCATCCCGACGCTACGCCCGCCGCGTGTTCCGGCTTGACGATTTGCCAGAGCGCAAAGACCGGGCATACCTCCGGGCGCCCGGAATCATTGCGGCGTACTTTGAGCGGGTCGGTAATCATGCCGCGCACCTTTTTCGTTGTGGTTTCTTCGTCGTCGGCAAGCAGCATCGTGTTCTCGTACGACTTGCTCATCTTGCGGCCGTCGGTTCCCGGCACTTCGGCGCCGCCTTCGACGAGCATCGCCTTGGGCTCGACGAGCAGCGGCGCGCCGCCGGCGTACAAGTAATTGAAGCGGCGGACCACTTCGCGTCCGAACTCCAAATGCGCGACTTGATCGCGTCCGACCGGAACCTCTTCACCGCGAAACACCGCGATGTCGCAGATCTGCAGCAGCGGATAACCGAGGAAGCCGTACGTCGCAATCTCCGTTCCCAACGCTTCGATCTGCCCCTTGTACGTGGGCACCCGTTCCAGCCACGAAACCGGCGTGATCATCGCGAGCAGCGCCTGCAATTCCGCGATCTCCGGAATCGCGCTCTGCAGAAAGAAGGTCGACGTCTTCGGGTCGACGCCGGCGGCGAGCCAATCGATGACCATGTCGTTGCGCGCATCGCGGATTGCTTGCGGGTCGGCAAAGCCGGTCGTGTACGCGTGCAGATCGGCGACTTCAAAGAAGGCATCGGCCGTTTGCGCGTAGCGCACCCATTGCGAGAGCACGCCGATGTAGTGGCCGATATGCAGGCGCCCGGTGGGGCGCATGCCCGACATGACGCGGGGACGCTTTGCCGTCGAGATCGTGTTCATGCGAGGGGGCGGTTTTGCACGGTCTTCAAAATGCGACCTGCAAACCGCCGCGCATGACGCGTGCAGCAATCTTGACGCGCACGTACTCGCGCGCGCCGGCAACCGCGTCGTCCAGAGTGCGCCCGAGCAGCAATTCGCATGCGAGTGCAGCAGCCAGCGTGCATCCCGTTCCGCGCATCGAACCGGGGAGGCGCGAGGCGGAAAACGTACGTACGCCGCGCGCGTCGGCCAAGACGTCAACCGGATCTCCGGCGGCGTGGCCGCCCTTTATCAAGGCCGCGCGGGCGCCGTTCGCTACAAACCATGTCGCGGCCGCCGCACGAGCCGTAACCTGCGCGATATCGCCGTCGTATCCCAGCGCGAGCGTCTCGTTCAGGTTCGGCGTCACGATCACCGGCAGGCGAAGCAACGCTTGCAGCGCACGCTCGAGTGAGTCGTCCGCGGCCAGCGTTCCTCCGAGCGAAACGCTTGTCACCGGATCGATCACCACCGGCAGCGCCGCCGCCCGCTCGGCAACAAAGGCCGCAATCTCGCGCACGGTTTCGCTCGAAACCAGCGCGCCGATGCGGACCGCACCCGCGCCGGGCGGCGCGGCGCGCAGTTGCGCGCGCACCACGTCAGGCGGCACGGCATGCAGTGCGTGCAGTCCGGCGGCGTCTTGCGCACTGACGGCAACGACGCAGGCGGCGTGCGCAAGGCCGTACTCGGCGGCGACCCTCGCATCGAGTCCCGTGCCGGCAATGTTCCACGGATGCGTCGTTCCGATTGAAAGCAGCAGCGGCGCGCTCATGCGCACGCGCCCCAAGCGCGCACGAGCGCCGCGGTTGCAGCAAGCGGATCGGGCGCGCCGGAAATTGCGGAGATCACCGCTGCCATCGCGGCGCCGGCTGCACGCACCTGCGGCACTTCCTGCAGCGTAATGCCGCCGATTGCGGCCACCGGAAGCGCGGACGCCCGCACGATCGCGCGCAAACCTTCCATGCCGATCGGTGGGCCTGCATCGTTTTTCGACGCCGTCGCAAAAACCGCGCCAACGCCAAGGTAATCCGCGCCCGAGGCTTGAGCCGACTGCGCTTCGCGCTGCGTGCCGCAAGAAACGCCCAGAAGGCGCGTCCCGATCCGCGCCCGGATCGCGGGCAGCGCCTCGAACGGCGCATCATCGGGGCCGACATGCGCGCCGTCGGCGCAGAAGCGTTCGAGATCGTGCCACCGGTCGTTCAAAAGAAAAAGCGCGCCGGATTCGCCCGTGAGCGCGCGGATCGCAAAGGCGTGTGCGGGATTGAAGTACCGCTTTGCGCGGTATTGGACGATGCGCGCGCCGCCCGCCAACACCGCGGCCGTCAGCGCAACCGGATCCGGATGCGTGTCATTAACGATGGCGTAGATGCCGCTTAAGAGCGGATGCGCGGAAGACGCGTGCGCAGCAGCCATACGTTGACCGCGACATACAGCAAAAACAGAACGGCCAAAAGCGCGATAAGCGCGTAGTTGCGCGCCGCAAGAGCGCGCGGCAGCAAAAATAAAAAGACCATCGCGGCGGCCATGAGCAGCGCCATCACGCGCTGCAGAACGATCATCTTAGGGCTCCAGCAGCAGATCGGCGATGCGCAGCAAATCTTGCTCGCTGCCGTACTTGATCTCGATACTGCCTCCGCGGTTGCCGCGCTTGAGCGCGACGGCGGTGCCGAAACGTTCGCGCAAACGCGCTTCAAAATCCGCGTCGTTCGGGTCGACGGCGGCCGAAGATTTTGCTCCCGGCTGCGCGGCCGGCGCAAGCAGCGCGGCGGCAACGCGCTCGAGTGCGCGAACGGAGAGGCCTTGCGCGTACGCGCGGCGTGCCAGTTCCACTTGCACGCCCGTAGGCACGGAGAGGAGCGCTTTCGCGTGACCCGCGCTCAGACGTCCGTCCGCGATCATGGCTTTCACCGCTTCCGGCAGCGTGAGAATGCGCAACGCGTTGGTGATCGACGGGCGCGCTTTGCCCAAGCGTTGCGCGACTTGTTCTTGCGTGTAACCGTGCGTTTCGATCAACTGCGCGACGCCGGCGGCTTCTTCGAGCGCGTTGAGATCTTCCCGCTGCAAGTTCTCGATGATCGCCACTTCCAGGCTCTCGCGTTCGCCCGAACGCCGCACGACCGCCGGGATCGTCTCCAGGCGCAGCTGCGCGCAGGCGCGCCAACGGCGCTCGCCCGCGATAATCTCGTAGCCTTCCGAACGTTCGCGAAGCAGTACCGGGACCAGAACGCCATGCTCGCCTATCGAAGCGGCGAGCTCGGCCAGCGCGCCCTCGTCAAAGCTTTTGCGCGGCTGGTTAGGATTGGGCTTGATGCGCTCGACCGGTATGGCGCGGATCATCTCGCCGGAAAGCCCCGCGCCGCCCGGCTGAACGGGCACGGGCGCATCGCCCAGCAGTGCGCCGAGCCCGCGTCCCAGCCCGCGTTTGGGCGGCGCGCTCACAGCCGCCTCATTGCGCGAGCGCCTGCGCCTGCTGCGCGTCGAGCATCTCTTTCGCCAGCGAAAGGTATGCCTGCGCGCCGCGCGACTTCACGTCGAAAAGAATGACCGGTTTGCCGAACGAGGGCGCCTCGGACAGGCGGATGTTGCGCGGGATCTGCGTTTTGAACATCTGGCGCGGAAAATACGCGTTAAGCTCGTCGAGCACTTCCATCGCGAGTTTGGTGCGCCCGTCGAACATCGTTACGAGCACGCCGCTCACCTGCAACTGCGGGTTGAGCACGTCTTGTACGCGCCGCACGACGTTGGTCAGCTGCGAGAGGCCCTCGAGCGCGTAGTACTCGGCCTGCACCGGAATGATGACCTCGTCGGCGGCCGTAAGAGCGTTGATGGTGAGCAACCCCAGCGACGGCGGACAATCGATGAGCACGAAATCGTAGTTGCGGGCAATGGGCCCAAGCACGCCCTTGAGGCGGTTTTCGCGCGACAGCGCAGAGACGAGCTCGATCTCAGCGCCCGCGAGGTTAATCGTCGCGGGGATGAGATGCAGATTATCGATCTCGGTGGGCCGCAGCACCTCGGCAATGGACGCATGGTGCAGAAGCAGGTCGTACACATCGCGCTTCAGCTCGGATTTATTCGTGCCTAAGCCCGTCGTGGTGTTGCCCTGCGGGTCTAAATCGACGACGAGCACAGTGCAGCCCATGACGGCGAGCGCCGCACCGAGGTTTACCGTGGTCGTGCTTTTTCCGACGCCGCCCTTTTGATTGACGAGCGCGATAATTCGCGAGATGCTCAGAAACCCCCGAGATAGTGGTCCAGCAGCGTGGCGAGCGTCTGGGGCTCATTGCGCCCGGGCTGCTCGGTGACCTGCTCAAACAAATACTGTAACGCATCGCCGACGCGCTTGTCACCACGGTACTCCGGTCCGGCGAGGCCCTTCTCAATCATACGTGCGATCACCGTGCCGCCCTCAATGCGCAGATCTTTGACGGAAAACGCCGGCTTGCGCGCCACTTCGGCGTAGACGCGATCCTGAAACCGCTCGTTCGAGTCGTCGCGTTTGGGTAGTCCGCTGCCCGCAATGTCGGCTGCCCGCAAAGCGAACTGGCGGTCCAGATCCTTCACGCCGATGCGGCGCACGAAGCGGCGGACGGCCGCGCCGGAAAGTTCCGGATCCGCAGTATACATGTGCTGACGCACCAAGTGCTCCACGCGTTGCGTGACATCGTTAGAGAAACGCACGCGCGCAAGCATGTCGCGCGCCATCTGCGCGCCGACGTGTTCGTGCCGGTAAAAATGCGGACCGTCTTTCGTTCGCGACTTTCCGACGTCGTGCAGCAGCGCGCACAAACGCATCGTCAGGTCGCCGGGCGCCGATGCATCGAGCGTGCGCAAGTTATGCGTGTAAACATCGTACGCGTGCCACTCGTTTTGTTCCATCCCCACGCCCTCGAGCAGCTCCGGCCAAATAAAGGCTAAAACGCCGGTTTTACGCAGTATTTCAACGCCGATCGACGGCCGGCGCGCCTGCGCGAACATCTTCGAAAGTTCCGCGCCGACGCGCTCGGCCGAAACGTCGGCAACGAGCGGCGCGCATGCGCGCATGCCCTCGATCGCCGCGCTGCTCAGTTCGTATTCAAAGCGCGCCGCAAACTGCGCCGCGCGCAGCATGCGCAGCGGATCTTCTTCAAACGTCTGCAGCGTCAAAATATCGATGCGGCGCGCACGAATATCAGCGGCGCCGCCGTACGGATCGACGAGCTGCCCGGAAGGCAGCGCGCGGGCGATCATGTTCATGCGGAAGTCGCGCCGCTGCAGATCTTGCTCCAAAGAAACGTGCGGTCCCGACTCGATTTCAAAATCGCGGTGGCCGCTTCCGCTGGAACGCTCGCGACGGGGAAGCGCAACGTCTACGGCCACGCCGTCCAGCATCACTTTGAACACGGCAAATGCCGCTCCGACCAGATCGACACGGCCAAGCGCGCGCAGGCGGTTTTCTAAATCGGCCGGCTCAACGCCGGTCACGACGTAGTCGAGGTCTTTGAGCGAGAGCGGAACGCCGTGCAGTTCGTGCCGCAATTCGTCCCGGACCCGGCCGCCGACAGCATAAAGGCTTCCGGCGGGAAGGGCGCCGGCCAAGCGCTGATCGACGGAAAGCGGTTTTTGCATCTACCGCTATCTTACAGGCTGCCCGGCTATCCGCTTTTGCTGGTTACCTCGGGGCGGAGGCTACGACGACTACGGCAAGCGTCGCGAGCGCAGCGGCGGAAAAAGCAGGTGGCGCAAAGAATCGGCTGTGGCTCTAAAGATACCCGCGCAGGTTCAATTTATGCTATGACAATCGCATGATTCGCGTGGGCGTAAGTTACCATGGAGGCGGCGCCGGCTACGATGCCTACGCAGCTGCGCTCGGCGCGCGGGCTTCCTGCCTGAGCATCGGCATGGAGATAGCGTGGCTTGCCGGCATCGGCCGGCCGTTTTCGCCGCACCGATTGCTCGGGGTTCACGCCCTGTGTTTAACCGGTGGAGAAGATTTTGGCGTCGCGCCGGAACGCGACGCGATCGAAACAGCGCTGATTGAGCATGCTGCGGGAAAATCGTTGCCGTTGCTGGCGATCTGCCGCGGCGCGCAGATCGTCAACGTGGTTTCGGGCGGCTCACTTCTCACCGATCTTGCGGATCGGAACGCTGTGCATAGAGCGCCGCCGCCCAAGGCGCATTCCGTTGCCATCCGGCCCGGCACGCTGCTCTCCAGCGTGACCGGCGCGGCCGAGGCCCGGGTCAACAGCTCGCATCATCAAGCTGTCGATCGCCTCGGCGCAGATTTTCGCGCTTGCGCGTTTTCGCCCGACGGCGTCGTGGAAGCGTACGAGTATGCCGAACCGGCTCCCGGGTGGTTTCTGGCGGTTCAATGGCACCCCGAGTTACCGGGATCGTCCCCGCAAACGTCCGATGCCGTGCTCGACGCATTTCTGCGCGCTGCAGAAAGGGAAGCGGCGAGCGTTCCACGTGGAACGTTGCGTGCTTAGGTTCCCCGTGGAACGCCGAAGCAAAGCGGCCGCCTCGCGGGAACGCCGGCGCGACGCGGGAACCGCCCGGGCGTCGGCATAGATTTCACCAACAGAAGCACGCGGCGCTCGCCCGCGATAACGATCTCTTGGTCGACCGTCGCGCCAAGCATTGGCGCCGCATCCTCCAATGCGTTCCGTTCGGCCGCGCCCATACCGCCCCGCTGCAGCACCGCGCGGCCGCCAACGGCCAGCAAAGGCACCAGCAACTCGGCGACCGCAGGCGCGCTCGCCACTGCGCGTGCCGTGCCGCTCGCAAATCGCCCGCGGAACGCGGGGTCGCGGCCGGCATCTTCGGCGCGGCCGGCATACACCGTGCCCTCCAAGCGGAACTCACGCGCGATAGACCGTAAGAACGCCGCTTTTTTTGCGCTCGACTCGATCAGCGTGACCGGAAAGCCGGTGAGCAGTGCGAGCGGAATCGCCGGCAAACCGCCGCCCGATCCGACGTCGACGAGCGGCCCCCGAACGTACGCTCGAATCGAAAGCGCATCGAGGAGATGTGGAAGAAGCGCCTCTTCAGTCGCGGCGCCGGTGACATTGAAGCGCGTGTTCGCCTCGAGCAGCAGCGTGCCGTAGCGTGCGATGCGCGCCGCAACGTCCGCCGCAACGCCTGCTGCGGCCAAGCCGGCCTCCAAATGCCTCACCTCACGCCGAGCGGCGTTGGACGTAAACGCTCAGGACGGCAATATCGGCCGGCGTTACGCCGGGGATGCGGCCCGCTGCACCAAGCGTGCGCGGCCGCTGCATACCGAGCTTTTCGCGCGCCTCCAACGACAGCGCTTTGATCGAGCCATAGGGCAGATCCTCCGGAATCGGCACGTTCTGCGTCCTCGCGGACTTCTCGACCGCGGTTTCTTCGCGCCGGATATAGCCCTCAAACTTGATCTCGATGGCGGCGCGCTCGCCGATTTCCTCGTCGACGTGCGGCAAGAACGTGCGCACGTCGGTGAATTGCACCGAGGGGCGGCGCAACGCCTCACCGACGGTCGCACTTTTGAACGTTTCGCCGCAAAGACGACGAACGCCGATGCGCGTGGAGTGCGCGTCAGCAACCGCGCGGCGCAACGCTTCGGTGCGCCGCTCGAACGCCTCCCACTGCTCCTCGTCGATCAGGCCCATTTCCCGCCCGGCAGGCGTCAATCGCGCGTCGGCATTGTCATGCCGCAGTAATACGCGGTGCTCCGCGCGCGACGTCATCATGCGATACGGTTCGTCCACGCCCTTGTTTACCAGATCGTCGATGAGAACGCCGATGTATGCTTGAGCGCGTCCAAGCCGCAGCGGTGTCTTGCCCTGCGCGGCGCGCGCCGCATTCAATCCCGCGATCAACCCCTGCGCCGCCGCTTCTTCATAACCGGAGGTGCCGTTGATCTGCCCGCAATGATAGAGCCCTTCGAACCGGTGTGTTTCCAGCGTATCGCGCAGCTGCGTCGGCGGCACCATGTCGTATTCGACGGCGTAACCTGCGCGCAGCATCTTCACGCTTTCCAACCCTGCAAGCGTTTGCAGCATCGCCAGCTGCACTTCCGCGGGCAGCGAGGTGGAGAAGCCGCCGACATACCACGACGGTTCGTCCCAGCCTTCGGGCTCGATGAAAATTTGGTGGGTGGGATTGTGCGCGAACTTCACGACCTTGTCTTCAATCGACGGACAATAACGCGGTCCGATTCCTTGGATGAGATCCAGGCCGTACAGCGGCGAGCGATGCAAATTTTCCCTTACCAGCGCGTGCGTCTTCGCGTTTGTATCGGTGATGTAGCATGGCAATTGGGGGCCGGCAAACGTCTTTGCGCTTGCGTAAGAAAACGGCAGCGGCCGCGCGCTGGGAAACTGCGACTGCATTGCGCCGGTGTTCACGCTTTGCCGGTCGATGCGCGGGGGCGTTCCGGTCTTCATGCGGCGCGTCGGAAAGCCGAGCTCGCGCAAGCTATCGGAGAGCCCAATCGCCGGCGCTTCGCCGAAGCGCCCTTCCGGCTGCACGACGTCGCCGCGAAACGTTTTGCCCCCTAAAAACGTGCCGGTTGCCAGCACGACATTGCGCGCGCCGTATGAGGATCCGTCGCTGCAGCGTACGCCGCGCACGCGTCCGCCTGAAACGAGCAGCGCGTCGGCCAACCCTTTGACGATCTGCAGATGCGGCTGCGCGCGCAGCGCGGCGAGGGCATTGCGCGCGTACGCCGGTTTATCGGCAAGCGCCCGCAGTGCACGCACGGCCGGCCCTTTGGATTCGTTCAAGAACCGCGCGTGCAGCGAGGAACGATCGATGATGCGCGCCATCTCGCCGCCTAACGCGTCGACTTCACGCACGAGCTGGCCCTTCGCGCTTCCCCCGATGGATGGATTACATGCGAGCGTGCAGATGCGATCGGGATCGCCCGTGAGCAGCACGGTTTCGACGCCCAAGCGCGCGGAAGCCAGCGCGGCTTCCAAACCGGCGTGTCCGCCTCCGACGACCAAAACGGCCGTAGTTTCGCTGTGCCCCGGCTGCTGCATAACGCTCTATTTTACCAGCCGCCGCAAGCGGCCGGATCTACACCGTGTAGCCCTGCGGGGGCTGGACGGCCGTTTCGAGGCGGCCGCTGAGTGTGACCTCGACGCCGCCCGTCCAGACCGCGACGATGTTATAGACGAACGCCGTGACAAGTCCGCCGACGAATCCCACGCAAAAGTACATGATGGGCGCAAGCACGATGAACATGACGCCCATGCCTGCGCCGAACATGCCCAAACGGCCGCCGGCCGCTCCCATCAGCGCACCGAACGGCAGCGCAAGCAGCGCTACGATGAGCGCGATGAATGCTGCGACGATACCGTAGACAAGACCGAACTGCACGGGATTGATATTGCGAAGACGGGTGACCATGAGAACGGGCCTCCGTTCGGATCAAGTGTGTGGGGTTGCTTTGCCGCTTAACGCATGCGACCTGCGCCCGCAGCTTATTTGCCGATGCAAAAGCGCGCGAAGATGCCGCTCAAAAGTTCTTCGCCGGCTTCATCGCCGGTAATCTGGCCCAGGGCGGCGAACGCGCGCTGGAGTTCAGGCGCGGCCAAATCCGCCGGGTCGCCGCCCCGCAGCGTTTCGCTCGCGCGCCGCACGTGTTCCAGCGCGCGCCCGACCGCATCGAGCTCGTGCAGCGCAGCCAAATGCGGACGTTCCGCATCCGCAGCTTCGCCGTCCCAGCCCGCACGCGCGAGAGCGCGTTGAATCTGCGCTAGCGTTGCGGCGTCGCGCACGCTTCCCGTAACATCGGCGGCGCTGCCGAGCTCGCGGGCGCCGCCGTCGCCCAGGTCCGCTTTATTTGCGAAGACGACACGCCGGCGCCGGCTCGTACGCTCCAAGAGCTGCCGCCCTTCCGCGGGCAGCGGCCGCGATCCGTCGATCACCAGCAAGGCAACCCGCGCCCCTTGCAGCGCGCGCTCGGAGCGCGCAATCCCTTCGGACTCCAAGCCGGCCGCATGACGGCGGATGCCGGCGGTGTCGATCAGCCGCACGCGCATGCCGTGCACGGTAACGGACTCCTCGATCGTGTCGCGCGTCGTCCCGGCAATGTTCGAGACGATCGCGCGCTCCTCGCCGAGCAGCGCGTTGAGCAGCGAGGATTTGCCGGCGTTCGGCGGCCCGACGATCGCAACCGAAACGCCCTCGCGCACCAGGCGTCCAACCTCGGCATCGCGCTGCAGCGCGAGCAGCGCGGCGTCGATGCGGTTTAAACCCTCGAGCAGCGGTCCCGCCGCCGGCGCAGGCACCTCGTCGGGAAAATCGATCGCAGCGGTGAGTTCTTCCAGCAGCGACGCAAGCCGGCCGCGCAGCGCGCGCACTTCCGCCGTCAGGCCGCCGCCCAGATTGGCGAGCGCCGCCCGTGCCGCCGAGCGCGATTGCGCTTGAATGAGATCCGCGACGGACGCCGCGGCGTGCAGATCCAGCTTTCCGTTCAGAAATGCGCGGCGCGTAAATTCGCCGGCATCCGCCGTCCGCGCGCCGCAGGCGATGAGCGCGCGCATCGTTTCGCGCGCGACGATCGCCGAGCCGTGCACGTGGAACTCGAGCGCATCCTCGCCCGTGTAGCTGTGCGGCGCCGCAAACAGCAGCGCGAGGGCGCGATCGATCGGGACGCCGCACTCGTCGACGATCGTGCCGTACGCCGCAACGCGCGGCTGCAGCGGCGCTTGAGAATGAAACAAGCGCGAGCCCAGCTCGGGCGCTTGCGTCCCCGAAACGCGCACGATTGCAATCGCGCCGGCGCCGGGCGGTGTGGCAATGGCGGCGATGGTATCCTCATGCACCGTGCGGCGCTACTTTGGAAAAATCACCACGCGGCGTTCGGGCTCGACGCCCTCGGATTCGGTTCGAACGCGATCGTTTTCCGCTAGCGAGAGATGGACGATTTTGCGCTCGGAAGGCAGCATGGGTTCCAGACGCTGCGGCTTGTTCTCGCGCGCGACGCGTTCCAGCATGGTCAGCGCCAATGCCTTGAGCTGATCGGCGCGGCGCGCGCGATAGCCTTCGGCGTCGATCGTGTAGTACTTGCGGTTGCTGCGTACGCCCGCGTTAATGATGTTGTTGAAGATAAGATTTAACGCTTCGAGCGTGTTGCCGTGGCGGCCGATCAGCATGGCTAAATCGGGCCCGTTCACTTCCAGATAGTCGCCCTCGGGACGCGGCACGTAATCGATCTCCGCGTGCGGCACGCCCATGCGCGTGAGGATCTCCACCAGCAATTCACGCGCCGGCTGCGCATCGGCGGGAAACTCGTGCTTGCTGCGCTCGCGCGGGGCGCGCGGTCCACTGGCTGCGCCGCGATGCACGCGAGTGCTCCGGTTGAAGTCGCGGTCGCGAATGTCGCTGGGCTGATCTTCCGGTTCGACGTCGTCTTCGAACATCGTTATCTCTTTGCGCCTTTCTTTTTCTGGTTTTTGGAAGTCTTGACGGCGCCGTTGCCCGCGCTCGCGGCCGCCGCGGGCTTATCGGGAATGTCGGTCACCGCATGTTCGTTATCGAGAATCGAAAGCGGCTTGTGATTTCGCTTGAGCAGATAGAACTGCTGCGCCATCGTCAAAACGTTGAACGAGAACCAATACAAGACCATCGCCGAGGGCCATTTCCATTGGAAGCCCATGTAGCCCAGCATCACCGGCGAGACGATTGCCATCATCTTCTGGGTGTTCGCCTGCTGCGGATCCGCGGACGGCATCGTCGCGTAGCGCGAAAACAGATACATGGAGATCATGTAGAGAACGAGCAGGACGAGGTCCGGTGCGCCCAAACTTGCCGCGAGAAGCGGCTGCTTCCAAAACGGCAAAACCGGAAGATGCGCCGTGATTGCCGATCCGATCCAAGCCCAATGCTGCCCCTGATACAGGTGTCGGTACTGCGGCAGCGTTACGGCATAGAAAACGCATACCAAAAACGGATACTGCACGAGCATCGGCCAGCAGCCCGCGAGCGGGTTCGCGCCGTTCTTTTTGTACAGATCCATCGTGTCGCGCTGCATCGCCTGTTGATTTTCGAGCTGCGCCTTCTTGAGCTGATCCGCGTCTTTGATCCGGCGCTTGAGCTGCTCTTCTTTCTCTTTGTTGCGCGCCTGCATCGCTTTGAGCTGCGGGCCCAGCTCCTGCATCTTGACCATCGCCATAAACTGCTTGACGTTGAGCGGCCAAAACAGCAGCTTAAGCGCAAGCGCGAAGAGCACGAGCGACCAGCCGCGGTTGTGAACGACCGAATCGATCGCGCCGATGACGAACGCGACGCCGTGCGTCAAGGGATCGAGAAAATTGGCCGCCAGAAGAACGTGCAAAACTTACCTTTCGGGTACGGGGTCGACGCCGCCCGGATGCAGCGGGTGGCACTTCGCCAGCCGCCCCGCGGCGAGCATACCGCCATGAAGCAAACCGTGTTTCGCGATCGCCTGCGCGGCGTACTCCGAACACGACGGGTAGAAGCGGCAAGCCGGCGGCAGCAAGGGCGAGATGAACTTCTTATAAAGCGCCAGTAAAGCCAGCACGCGCCGCATCAGACGAGCGCCCGCTGCAGTTGCGCCCGCAGGCCTTCGAACGACGCGGCGGCGGCGGACGGGCGAGCAACGATCAGGGCGCGAACCCGCGCGTGCGCAGCGAGGACCTCGTGCACTGCCGCACCGATCCGCCGGCGCACCCGGTTGCGCACCACGGCCTTGCCGACGCTCTTGGAAACGGAAATGCCGACCACGGCGCGCTGGTCGCCCCGGACGGCATCACTAAGGAAAACGGTCAAATCCGCCGTTGCGGTCCGCCGGCCTCGCGAACGCACTCGGGCAAAATCGCCCGGGCGGCGCAGGCTGGCATAACGGCGCATCAGACGCTGAGGCGCTTACGGCCCTTCTTACGGCGCGCGTTGAGCACGCGGCGGCCGTTCTTGCTCGACATCCGCTCGAGAAAGCCGTGGACGCGCTTACGGCGCCGGTTGTGCGGCTGAAAGGTCCGCTTCATGGTAGAGGTCTCCTAAAAAATGATCGCGGCGCCCCTTGGCGGGGCACGCAGCCACTTAGTATAGGACCACGGCTTCGCGGGCGTCAAGCGCCGTTCGCGTACCGGCGCCAACATTAAGAAAACTGCCCCGCTCCACCGCGCTGTCCACACCTGTGGAGAATGCTGTGGAAAGGTGCGTTGCGCGCGCGGTGCGATCGTTCGGAAACCCCTGATTTTTCAAGGCCGCGCGGCGCTGTCAAGAGGGTCCGCCCGCGATTGCAAAACGTCGGAATTCGTGCGTAAAACCGTGCCTTGTGCACCTGTGGATAAGTGCATAAGATCGCGGCTTTTTCGCGCAGGATAGGAGCCCGATTAAGACAATAGTCGTGCCTCCACGTTCGGGCTTTTCGACGCCGGTTTTCATCGTCGCCGGGCTTGAAACATTGAAGAACTTCATTAAGGACGGACTTACGGAATGGCGCTAGCGGTCAGCAATCCCGACATCGCAAACGACCTATGGCAATCCGCACTCGCCGCGCTGGAATGCAAGTTTTCCAAGCCGATTTACGAGATGTGGATCAAACCGATGCGGCTGGTCTCGCTCAGCGGGAACGAGCTGCTGCTGGCGGTGCAGAACAACTTCGCCCGCGATTGGGTCGAAAACCGGCTCAAGGTTCAAATTATCGAGGTCCTCTCGGAGATCTTCGGCGCGGGCATCGAGATGCAGCTGACCATCGTTCCCGAGGCGGCCGACGGCGAGCCCGCTCACGGCACAGTGCCCGCCGCTCCTTCGGGCCGGCCATCGAACGAGTTTCGCCCCGGTAACCTGAACTCACGCTACACATTCGGTGAGTTCGTCATCGGCAACAGCAACCGGTTCGCGCATGCCGCCGCCCAAGCGGTCGCCGCGGCGCCCGCCCGGGCCTACAACCCGCTCTTTCTCTACGGCGGCGTCGGCCTGGGGAAGACGCATCTGATGCACGCCATCGGCCACCGGGCGCTCCAGGATAACCCCGAAGCCAATGTCGTCTACGTTTCCAGTGAAAAATTCACCAACGAGTTCATCATCGCCGTGCAAAACAACAAGACGGTGGAGTTTCGCAACAAATACCGTCTCGTCGATGTCCTCTTAATCGACGACATTCAGTTTTTGGAAGGCAAGGAAGGCACGCAAGAAGAGTTCTTTCACACCTTCAACGCGCTGCACGAGTCCGGCCGGCAACTCGTCATCTCCAGCGATCGCCCGCCCAAAGAGATCCAAACGCTGGAGAACCGCTTACGATCGCGTTTCGAGTGGGGATTGCTCACCGACATTCAACCGCCGGATCTCGAAACGCGTGAAGCGATTCTGCGAAAGAAAGCCGAGTCGGAAAAAATTCCGGTGCCCGATGAAGTCACGTCGTTCATCGCCAAAGTCATTCCATCGAACATCCGCGAGCTCGAGGGCGCGCTGATTCGCGTGGTCGCGTATTCCTCGCTCACCAAGTCATCCATAACGGTCGATCTTGCGGCGGAAGTGCTGAAAAACGCGGTTGCGCAAGCACCATTGCGCCGAATCACGATCCCGTCGATCAAAGAAAAGGTCGCGAAAGCACACGGCTTGACCGTCAAAGAGATGGATAACCACCGGCGCGATCAGCGCGTCGCCGCGCCGCGGCAGATAGCCATGTACGTATGCACGGAGCTCACGGATTGCTCGCTGCCGCACATCGCGCGGGAGTTCAACAAGAAAGATCACACGACGGTCATGTACGCGCGCGACAAGGTCAAAGAACAGATGCAGCGCGACGAAGCGTACCGCAATAAAATCCGTTCGCTGGTCGCGCTCTGCCAGAACGACTAGCGGCGCGTTCCGCTTCCTTCTTTCGAAAACGGCCCGGCACGCGTCCGGGCCGTTGCATTCTCCACCGTACGCTGCACAGGGCGCGTGCGCGAGGGTGGATAACTGCTCCAGAGCCCACGGCGGTGCAGATGTGTAAGGCCATACCATCGGGCCTGCACAGGTTGTACTGGACCAAAAACGCGGTGGTTACAAGAAGATCGGCGCTTCTTCGCGTAATACACCGCCTTACTACTAGTACGGTTATCTTTTTATCTAAGACCTACGAAAACAACGCAGCGCGCCGCCGGTGGAGAAGAAAGAGAACATGAAATTCACGTGCAACACCAAGGACATCGCCGGAGCCGTCGGCGCTGCGAGCAAGGTCGTCAACGCGCATACCACCGTGCCGATTCTCTCGAACGTGCTTCTCAGCGCGGAAGAGGGCAAGATCGCCGTTCGCGCCACCGACCTCGAACTGACCCTTCAGCATGCGTTTCCCGCCGATGTCAGCGAAGGCGGAAGCGTTACGGTGCCGGCCAAATTGCTCAGCAGTTACCTGGGGAATCTGCAGGCCGGCCTGCTGGAACTCACGGGAACCCCGACCCGTGCCAGCATCAAGTGCGAGCGCAGCAATTACGATTTTCACGCGCTCCCCGCCGACGAGTATCCGCCGCTTCCGAGCGCCCAGCGCGGCCAAAACTTCAGCCTGCCCGGAAAGCGGTTCCGCGACGGCGTGAACGCGACCATCTTTGCGGCCTCGAGCGAAGAGGCGCGCGGCGCGGTGCTCATGGGCACGTTGCTCGAACTCGAAGGCGACTCACTCACGATGGTCGCCACGGACGGATATCGCCTCGGCCGTTATCAAACCACGCTGCAGAGCGGCATCAGCGGCGCCGAGAAGTATATCGTGCCCTCGCGCGCGCTCGCCGAAGCGGCGCGCAATCTAGGCGGGCAAGAGCGCGTTGACGTGACGGCATTGGGTGCGCAAAGCAATCAGCTGATGTTCAACGCCGGCGACACCTCGATCGTCGTGCGCCTCGTGGACGGACAATATCCAAACTACGGCCAGGTGATTCCCTCAAAGTTCGATCGCTCGCTCACGGTCAACACCGCTGCACTGATCGCCGGTTTAAAGCGGGCGGAATTGGTTGCGGGCGATCGCGCGAGCATGGTGAAGCTGCAAGTCAACAATCAAGTTCTGATCGTGACGGCGAGCTCCGACGTATCGGGCAACGCCTATGAAGAACTTGAAGTGGAACAGCAAGGTGAAGATCTGACCATCGCATTCAACGCGCGGTATTTGGTCGAAATTCTGAATCATATCGACTCCGCGCAGACGGTCATGGAGTTTCTGGGGCCGCTCTCACCCGCCGCAATCCGGCCGGTCGAACCATCGGAAGGCGCTCAGCAGTTGTACGTGCTGATGCCGCTGCGGCAATAACCGGTGATCATCGCGCTCGTTCACATCTTTACGGAGACTCAAAAGCGCTAATCATCATCGCCGCGAAACGTCTGCCGTGAAGTTGCACTCGCTGCACGTCTCGAACGTCAGAAACTACGCGCGCCTCGATCTGCAGCCCGCGAATGGATTGAACGTCTTCGTCGGCCGTAACGCCCAAGGGAAGAGCAATCTGCTCGAAGCGATCGCCGTGCTCGGTACCGGAAAATCGTTCCGCACCTCGCGCGAGCGCGATCTCGTGCTCGAAGGGCTCGACATCGCAAGTGTTTCAGGAGAAGCGCTAACGCGGGCCGGAACGGTGCGTCTAGCGTGCACCGTGACGCTGGGCGCAGCCGGCGTTCGCAAAACGTATTCGGCAAACGGACACGGCGTTCGCTACGGAAACTTTTTGGGCAACCTGCGCGTCGTGACGTTCGTACTATCACGCGCTCGCGCGCTACCAGAAAACGCTCGTGCAAAAGGCCGCGCTGCTCAAAAGCAGCGACGATCCCGATCCGCAGCTGCTTTCCATCTACAACGACACGCTCGTCGAGACGGGAACGCAGACCGTGGTCGCACGGCAGCAATTCGTCACGGTGCTGGGCGCCGAAGCCGCGCGCATGCACGCGCAGTGGGCACCGCACGAACGGCTCGAGGTGCGCTATCACCCGAACGTTCCGTATGAAGTGCCGACGGCGGATGCGATCGCCGGCGCGCTGGCCGCACGGCTCAAGGAAGTGGCGGGTCAGGAACGCGCGCGCCAGACGAACGTCGCCGGTCCGCATCGCGACGATCTGGATCTGCTGCTCGACGGCCGGTCGCTGGCCGCGTTCGGCTCGCAAGGGCAGCACCGCACAGCGGTACTTGCGCTCAAGGTCGCCGAATACGCGGTCATGCAGAACCGCTCGGGCGAGGCGCCCTTATTGCTGTTGGATGACGTCTTGTCCGAGCTCGATCCGGGGCGCGCGGCAGCGTTCATGGACGGCGTCGGAGCATTCCAGCAGGCGTTTCTCACGGCGACGCATCTCCCGGACGGATTGCCGCCGGCGACAACGTACGTGATTGAGGGCGGAACGGTCGTGGACGCCGCATGAAGCCGCTCAACGATGCGCTGAGCGCCTGGGAGCCGCACGCGGCCTTTCACGACGACCCGATCTTGGCACTGCGCGCGCAGTGGGCGGAAATCGTGGGCAACGATATCGCCGCAAATTCGCGTCCCGCGGAGTTCGCGCGCGATGCGCTCGTAATCGTCACCCGCTCGAGCGCTTGGAGCCAGCAGCTCGCCTTTTTGAGCGAGCGGATCATGGGGGCGGTCCGCGAGCGTTTCGAAATGCCGCTCGAGCGCCTCCGCTTCCGCGTCGGACGGGTTCTCGAATCGGGGAATGCCCCTGCGCGAAAGCGCGAACCGGCGCGTGCCGCCCGGCGCGAGGTCCGCGGCGCGGCGCCCACGCTGGAGGCTGCGCTCGCGCGTTTCCGGCACGACGTTTCCGCCGCCCAGCGGGCAAAAGCGGACGCTGGGTGGAAAGAGTGTTCCCGATGCGGCGTGCGGATCGTTCCGTCGTCGGGGCCCCGCTGCGTTCCGTGCGAAAACGTGCGGCTTCAAGAGCGGGACGGGCGTGTGGCGCGGTTGCTTTTCCAAGCACCGTGGCTGGGTTACGCCGGAATTGCTCCGCTGGTGGACGATCTTCGTCCGCATGACTATCAGTTGATCCGATCGCACGTGCTGCGGCGCTGGAAAGACGCTCTCGATCGAGTGCGCCGCAGCGGCGGGCGCGCGTTCTCGGTGCGCGATCGCATGATCGCCAGCTCGTACGTTTTACTTAAGAGTGAACTCGATCCCGAACGGATCGCTCCCGCGGTGGTGCGCGATCTGCTCGGCGACGAGCTGCACGACATCTTTTACGGTAACGGAAACTAAACTTGTCAACAAATTACGGCGCCGAGCAGATCGAAGTGCTCAAAGGCCTGGAGGCGGTACGCAAACGCCCGGGCATGTACATCGGAAATACTGCGGAACGCGGCCTGCATCAGCTCGTTTACGAAGCGGTCGACAACGCGGTGGACGAAGCGCTCGCGGACTACGCGCATACGATTTCGGTCGTCCTGTACAAGGACGGCTCGTGCTCGGTTGAAGACGACGGACGCGGCATTCCCATCGACATGCATGCCGAAGAGCAGATGCCGGCGGTCGAAGTGATCATGACGATCCTGCATGCGGGCGGCAAGTTCGGCAAAGGCGGCTACAAAGTTTCGGGCGGCCTGCACGGAGTCGGCATTTCGGTGGTCAACGCGCTTTCCGAACAGATGACCACGCGCGTGAAGCGCGACGGCAAGCTGTGGGAGATGAAGTTCGTGCGCGGCATCACCGAGCAGAAGCTCAAGAAGGTCGGCCCTGCGGAAGGCACCGGAACGCATCAGTGGTTTCTTCCGGACCGGCAGATATTTGAAGTGAGCGAGTTTCACTGGGACATCTTGGCCAAGCGCCTGCGCGAACTCGCGTTTTTGAACCGCGGCCTTTCCATCACGCTGCGCGACGAACGCGGCGAAGAATTGCGCGAACGCAACTTTAAGTTTGACGGCGGCATACTGTCATTCGTCGAATGGCTCAACGAGAAAAAGGATCCGCTGCACCCGATTATCTCCACCCACGTCGAGCGCGACGGCGTGGATGTTGAAGTGGCCATGCAATGGACGGACACGTACACCGAAATTATTTCGTCCTACGCCAACAACATCAATACCATCGAAGGCGGGATGCACCTCACGGGCTTCCGCACCGCCATCAGCAACGCCGTCAACGCGTATGCAAAAAAGCGCGGCATGCTCAAAGAAAACGAGAGCAATCTTTCGACGGACGACTGCATGGAGGGGCTTACGGCCGTGGTTTCCGTCAAACTCGCCGAACCGCAGTTCGAAGGGCAGACGAAAACCAAACTCGGCAACGCCAACGTGCGCACCATCGTTTACGGGCTGCTCAACGAACGCCTCGAGTTTTTCTTTGAGGAGAACCCCAAACACGCGCGCGTCATCATCGACAAGTGCATGCAGGCGCAGCGCGCCCGCGAAGCTGCGAAAAAGGCGCGCGATCTCTCGCGGCGCAAGAACGCGCTCGAGGGCTCGGGGCTTCCGGGCAAACTCGTGGACTGTAAGAACACGAACCCCGCGGAGAGTGAGATCTTCTTGGTCGAAGGCGATTCCGCCGGCGGCACGGCCAAGGGCGGCCGCGACCCGAACAGCCAAGCGATTCTGCCCCTGCGCGGCAAGATTCTCAACGTCGAGAAGGCTCGCTTGGACAAGGTGCTTTCCAACGAAGAAATCCGCACGATGATCACGGCGTTCGGAACCGGTTTCGGCGATGAGTTCGACGCCGGGAAGCTGCGGTACCACAAGATCATCATCATGACCGACGCGGATGTGGACGGCTCGCATATCCGCACCCTGCTGCTCACCTTCTTTTACCGGCAGATGAAGGCGCTGGTGGAAGAAGGTTACGTCTACATCGCACAGCCGCCGCTCTACGGCATCCGCAAGGGCAAACGGCAGTGGTATGCGTTCAGCGAACCCGAGCTGCGCGAGATCATCGGTGACGACGGCAAAGATTTTACCGTTCAGCAGTACAAGGGCCTGGGCGAAATGGATGCCGAGCAGCTTGCGGTGACGACGATGGAGGTCGGAAACCGCCGCCTCAAACAGATCATGGTGGAAGACGCCGTCGAAGCGGAGCGCATCTTCACCGATTTGATGGGCGACAAAGTCGAGCCGCGCAAGCAGTATATCTTCGAATTCGCGAAGTCCGTCAAGAGCCTGGACCTGTAGCCGGGGTATACTCCCCGCGGAGGGACTGATTGCGCAAACGGCTTCTCGCCGGGCCCGGAGTGCTGCTCGTCGCACTGGTTGTGCTCGCTGGCTTCTTTCACAATGTGATGGTGAAGGCCGCCTTGGGCGGTGCGGGGCTTGCGATGGGCTACAGCATAAGCGCGTCGCAGGTGCGCGTGGGCACCCAGCACGGCGCGCTCACGAGCGTGCGCATCACGCGCGGCGGCGAGCCGGTTTTGGAAGCCGGACGCATCGACGTGGACTACAACCCGCGCGATCTGCTGCCGGGAAGCCGTCACCGTTTCGGCATCTCCGCCATCGCGATCGATCGGCCGCACCTCACGCTGATCCATCATCAGAACGGCACGTATAACGTCGCCATGCCGGGCGCCGGACCGGCCGGGCCGCCCGGACCACCGAATCTCGTGCCGCTCGATATGACGATACGCGTTCGCGACGCGTCTGCCACATTGATCGACAAGTACCGCTTCTACGAGCAGAGCCGCGTGCAGCGCGTCGATCGCATCAACGTGGATGCATCGCTCAACGACGCGCGCCGCAGCTGGTACGCGGTCACCGGATATTTGGAAGATGCGGGAGCGCAGCACTTCCGCATGGCGGGACAGGTGAACGTGCAGAGCGGGTTTGCGCTGCATCATGTTACCGTGCAGGCGATCCCGATCACGACGATCGGCAACTACTTCATCAATTCGCCCGCAGCGCACGTGTTGGGCGGCCGCGTGCAGAACATGGATATGCGCATGTGGGCGTTCGCGCGTGACGGGCAGTGGAACTACCACATGGCCGGAACGGGCGCGCTCTCGGGCGGACACCTTGCCGTGCACGGATTGGATTCGCCGATTGAAGCGTTGGCTGGAACCATCACGATCTTTGATTCCGGTTTTGCTTCACCGCGGCTGACGGCGCGCGTCGGGCGTTTGCCGATCGTCTGCGCCGGAGGCATCTTTGATTTCGCGCAGCCGCAATTCCGCTTGGGTGTCCAGGGCCGGGGCGATCTGCGCGATTTGCACGAGATCATGCACGTGGCAAGGGGACTGCCCATCAACGGCGCTCTTTCCATTCACGCGCTGATCGAGGGCAGCATCGAAAACCCCGTGCTCATGGTCGGTTTCGACGGACCCCATTGGAACTACGGCGCCGTTCCGATCGATCGCCCGCGCGGCCAAGTGGCGCTGTACAAAGGCGACCTCATCGTGCTGCCGTTCCATGCCGATTACGGGGCGATGAATCTGCACATTCAAGGAACGCTCAAGCTCGGAACGCAGGTGCGCAGCACGCTGGCGCTGCACGCGCTCGGACCTTCGGCCGGCATCCCCTATTTGGGCGCGCTCGTTCCGGATCAGCCGATCGTCATGGAAGCGCTGCTGCACGGTGACGACTTAAAGATGGACGTCAGCGGCTACCTCGCCTCGCTCACCGATGTGAACAACATCAGCGGCTTTTACACGCTCGACCCCTACGGCGAAGGCGTGTTCGGTCCGATGGCGCTGCGCGCTCCGAACGGCGGGACGCTCGATGCCGGTTTTGCTCTGGACCGCAAGAACGGCCAAAGCGCGTTTTGGGCGTCGGCGCACGGCATCCGGCTGCGGCAGCCGCAAACGGTGCGTCTGCCGGGCGTAAGCATTCCGGAGTTGCCGCCGATTGACGCGATGATCGGCGATGCCGATATCGCGGGAACCGGCTCGGCGCAAAACGTCGTCGTCGGCGGGCGCATGCATCTGTCGCCCGCAATCATTGCCGGCGTTCCGTTCGATGCGATTGCCGCTACGTTCGCGGGGCCTATGGGCGCCTCGCGCCTTTCGAGCGTCGAGGCTTCCGGTCCGTGGGGCGCGTTTAGCGGCGAGGGCACCTTCGGCACGTCCCTCATTGCCGCACGCGGCGACTACCGCGGAACGCTGCAAGGCCTGCGTCCATTTTTGGGTTCGCTGCCCGCGCAGGGTGCGGTGAGCGGCCCGGTTGCCGTTGCGATCGCGCAAGGCAAGATCTTTGTTCAAGCGCGGGACGCGCGCCTTACCGGCGCCAGCATTCAAGGAGTACCGATCGCGGCGATGAGCGGCACGATGTCGTTTGCGGACAACGTGCTGAAGATCTATTCGGCGCGCGCGCAAGCGGCCGGCGGTGATATTGATGTGGCGGGCACCTTTGCGACCGGACGCACGGCGCAGTCCACCCAGCTGGCGATCGTTACGGCGCCGCTGCAAAGCTCGGCGCTGCACGGCCTGGGCGTTCCGCTGCGAGGCGGAACGCTGCGCGCTGCGGGAACGATTTCACCGGGCGGCGCGGTGCCGGATTTGAACGCCGGCGTGGTTGTCGAAGGCGCGGGCCTGTTGGGCTATGCGCCGTTCAGCGCCAGTTCGGAAGTGGCGATTTCAAAGGGCACGCTGCGATTGGATCGGGGCTTGGCCGCCATCGGGACGACGGTCGCGCGCGTGAACGGTTCGATCGGCGGATTAGCGCAAAGCGCGCCGTCGTACGATATTCTGGCCGAAGTTCCCGCGGGAAGCATTACGGCGATGGCGCAGCTCGCGCACATCCGCACGTATGACGCCCAGGGCAGCTTCGACGGATCGCTCTCCATCGGGGGAAGCGGTACGAACCCGCAGATGCGCGGCACGATCGGCGTGCCGGTCGGATCGATCAACGGCTTGGGCTTTCGCGAGGGGACCGCCGAGGTGACCGCCGGCTCGTCCGGAGCGACGGTCGACAATGCGCAGGTCACGGTTGGTTCGACCCGCGCCGCGTTTTCGGCCGCCGTGCATCGCAGCGCGCTCGCCTTCACGATGCACGCCAGACGCGCAGATCTCTCCGACTTCAACGATTACTTCGATACCGGCGACACGCTGGCCGGCACCGGTTCGGTCGACGTCGCGTTCTCGCACTTCAGCAATCTCACGCTCACGTCCGGAGACGTGAACATCAAGCGATTGCGGTACCGCCGTCTGCCGATCGGCGACACGCGGGCCCGCTGGACCGGCGTCAGCAATATCGTGCAAGGTTCGCTCGAAGTGGGCGGCGAGCATGGACGGTTGAGTGCTGGCGGTTCGATCGGCCTGCGCACCTCAAGCGACCTGGCGGGGATCGTCTCCGGGTCGCGCTACGACATCAATGCGGCGCTGCAAAACTTCGATCTTACGACGTGGCTGCCCGCGCTGGGCTATCCGCAGCTGCCGCTCACCGGTCGCGTGAACGGGGACGCGCGCGTGCGCGGAACGTATCCGCATCTCGATCTCGCGCTGAACGCTTCGCTTCGCAACGGCACGCTGGGCCCGCTTTCGATTGAAACGGCGCAGCTGCGCGCGCAGAGCGCGCCGCCGGATCGCATCCGGATCACGCAACTCGCGTTTTCGCTGCCGGCCCTGCAGGCCAGCGGTGCGGGCAGTTTCGGCCTCACGCCGTCGGCGCCGATCGCGCTGCAGGTGCATGCGGCCTCCACCGATTTGGCGCGGCTGCTCGCGCAGACGACGAAGCGCCATATCGACTTGAGCGGCCGCTTCGAGTCGACGATTGCCATCGGCGGCTCCTTCAAGACGCCGACGTTTGCGGCGGGCGTCGAAGGCACCGGCGTGAGCGCGTACGGCATCGGCATTCCCTCGTTTTTCGGTCAGGTGCAGTTGAACCGGCGCTCGCTCGTGGTGCGCAATGCGCAGATCGCGTTCCAACACGGCACGGCCACCTTGGCAGGCGCGCTTCCGCTGCAGCTCTCGCCGTTCGGCTTCGGTCCCCCGCAGGCGCCCATTTCCATGGACGCAAGTGCGCAAAACGTCGACCTCGCGACGTTCGCGGCCTTTCTTGGTAACGGCACGCGGCTCTCGGGGGCGCTCGGCGGACATGTCGGCGTCTCGGGAAGCGCGGGCAATCCGCAGATTTTCGGCTCGCTCGCGGTAACAAACGCGACGTATTCGAGTTCGCTTGAAACCGTTCCGATTACCGGAACCGTCGCACAGCTCAGTTTCGGCGGCACGAAAGCGACGCTCGACCGGCTGCACGCACAGCTCGGAAAGGGCACGCTCGATGCGTCCGGGTCACTCGCATTCGGCGGCGGCCTGCATGGCGGGCCGCTCGGATACGCGATCGCCGTCGTCTCGCGCGGTGCGCAGCTGGGCTCCCCGGTGTTCGGGGGAGGCACCTTCTATTCGGCGCTCACGCTGGCGCGCATTCCGGGGCAACTCGCGCGCCTCAAAGGCACCGTCGGGATCAGCAACGCGCTGATTCCTCTGAATGCCTTTCTGCAGTTGAGCGGCGGTCCGGCCGGATCGGCTGCCGCCGCGCCGCCGTTGAACTTGGGCTTCGATCTCGCGATCACCGCCGGCAAGAATGTGCGCGTGCGCGGCGGCGGCGCCGGCTTGTTCGGCCTGGATATCGGCGGAACCGGGGCCGTGCAGCTGGCGGGCTCGCTGCGCAAGCCGACGCTCCACGGCGCGTTCACCTCGGCTGGCGGCACGCTCACCTACATCGACCACGCGTTTAAGATCCAGCAGGGACAGGTCAGTTTTACGCCGGCGAACGGCGTACTGCCCGACATTTATGCCATTGCGACGACGCACGTTTCCAATCCGGATCCGAACACCGCGCGCAATCCAACCGGTTACGCCGACATCACCGCGCAGGTGAGCGGCACGGTGCCCGACGTCAAGGTTTCCTTCACGTCCACCCCGCCCGGTTACAGCGAACAGCAGATCGTGGCCCTGCTTCTGCCGCTGGGCGGTCTGGTCGGGCCCATTCAGTTCACCGACACGGGCGTTATCTTACCCGCAGGGCAGCTTGCCGGGGCTCCGGTGGCGGGAAGCGGCGCGCTGCTCCCGGACATCTTCGAGCGCCGGCAGAACGGCACGCTCACGATCGGTCAGGAGGCCTTCAACATTCTCAATACGCAGTTCTCGAGCGGCATCTTGGGGCCGCTAGAGTCGGCGCTCGGCGGAACGCTGGGGCTTTCGGACGTGAATCTCACCGTCGATTATGCGGGGAACCTCGGGCTCGACGTCCGGCGGTTGCTCGGCAGCGACTTTTTCGCCCTGTACGGCACGACGTTTACCGTGCCCGTGCGTCAGACGTTCGGATTTGCGTACCAGCCGAACGCCTTCACGTCTGCGCAGTTCACCATGTTCGTTCAGAACGGCGATACGCCGCTCTTCCTCTCGCCCAGCCAAACGCTCTCCACCAACCCGCGCGCAAGCGCGGGCCAGGCGGTGCAGGGACAGAACGGCTTCACCTTCCTTTTCCAGCGCCTTTTTTAGCGCCGTTCGCAATGCAAGGACAGCCCCGGGCTACCGCGAACACGCGGTGCGGGTCGAAACGGCGCGCACTGCGGGCGCGTTACAGTGCTAACGCGACGAGCGTTGGAACGATCGAGCTCTCATATGGAAAGAACTTTTGATGACCTCTAGCCTCTGGCGTGCGCGAGGCGCGCTCCACCGGTGCGTCGGCCTGGTGCTCGCTCTTGCATGCGCGCTTGCCGCGCTTTCACCGGCCACGGGAAACGCCGCCTCCGGTCCCAAAATTGTTTCGGTCGACGTTTCGGGCAACGTACACGTGCCCACACAGACGATCATGGCCGTCATCGCTGCGCGTCCGGGTCAAACGTACGACCCGCAGGTGGTGCAGGCGGACCTCCAGCGCATCTTCGCGCTGGGCTATTTCGCCGATCAAGCGGCTCCGCTCGTGCGCCAGCGCCCGGGCGGCATCGCCGTCACGTACCGCGTGATCGAAAACCCGGTGATCACGAAGGTGGCCTTCAACGGCAACGCCCACGTGCCGGCCGACACGCTGCTCGCGCTCATGGACACCTCGGTCGGACAGGTGCTCAACACGAACACGCTGCGCCAAGATTTTCTGAAGATCAATTCTTACTACGACCGCATCGGATACGGCGGCCAGCTGCCATCGCACGTGAAAAATTTGAGCATCGACCCCAAGTCGGGCGCGTTGACCATCGACGTTCAAGAAGGGCTGACGATCTCGGGCATCGAGATTGGCGGAGACGCGATTCTGCCTCCCAACGTCATCGCGCCCGTGCTCACGGCCAAGGTGGGCGATGAGTACAGCGATGCGATGCGCGACAAAGACTCCCAAGCGGTTCAGAAATTGTACGACAAGTACAGCCTGCTGATCGGTGATTTCGAAGGCGGCATCGACCCCTCGACGATCGACGAAAAAGCCGGAACCGCCAAGGTCAAGTACGACATCTACGTCGCGCGGGTCGGCTTGGTGCAGATCACCGGCAACACGAAAACCAAAGATCAGGTGATCCGCAGGCAGCTGTTCGAGCGCCGGGGAGTCATCTTGAGCAAGAACGGCGTGCAGCGCGATCTCGAAGCGCTCAATAACACCGGTTTCTTCAGCAAAGTCGACGTCAATCCGAAACCGTGCCCCGAAGAGATGGCGAAAAAAGATCCCGGCTGTGTGGTGCTCGATTGGATCGTCGCCGAGCAGAAAACGGCATCGGCCTCCGTCGGCGCCGGCTATTCGGGGGGATTGACCGGACAAGGCTTGTACGGAACGATCGGTTACAACGATACAAATCTGCACGGCACGGGCAACGGCGTTTCCGTGCAGTTCGAGCGCGGCGCACGCAACTATGTCACACAGGCGCAAGTCACCATTCCGTATGTCGGCAACACGAAGAACTCGCAGAAGTACAGTTTCGGCGCCACGATTTTCGGAAACGGCTACACCTACTTCTATCCCGTGTATACGACGGCAATCGGCGCGGCCGCGCTGGCCTCACCGGCGCCCGGACAGCCCGCCGTGCCGATTCCCGTAACGCTGCTGGCAAGCGGCAACGCGCAGTTGCTTTCGGGCGTGGTCTCGACGAGTACGGCAAAATCGCAAGGCATCAACACGAATATCGGGCGGCGTTTGGGGCGCAACGACGCACTCATCGCCTCGATCGGCATCGGCGCCCAGCGGGTGCGCAACAGCACGACGGTCCCGGCGCCGTACTACTTCCAGAGCGCGCAGCCGAACATCGTGCCGCTGCCCTCCCCCGGGCCGCTGCAAAACCTCTCGAACAATACAGGCAGCTTCGGCATCAACGCGACCTCGATCGCGAACATCAACACGGGGCAGCCGTACGCGCTCAACACCGTCACGCTCGGGTTCGCGACGGACTCGACGCGGACGCTCGACGATATCTTCAACCCGCGCCACGGGCAGACGTTCTCGCTTTCCGAAACGTTCTCGAGTCCTCAGCTCGGATCCAACTTCCGCTTCACCCAAACCACGCTCGACGTGGCGAAGTTCTTACCCGTGCTCAGCGATTCGACGCTGGCCCTTCACGCCCAGGGGCGCGCTTCGACCGGCGCCATTCCGCCGAGCAATCTGTTCACGTTCTCCGATCAAGTGCTGCGCGGTTACGATTCCGTGTTTTACGGCACCGACACGGTGCTCGGACAGATCGAATTGCGCAAGCCGCTTACGGCCGACCGCAAATTCGGCATCGCGCTGTTTGCGGATGAGGGCGGCTACCGGGTCCGCGGGGCGCAGCCGCTGCTCGACCCATACACTTCGCGCATCATCGGATTCCCGGGTGACTGGGCATACCGCGGCGACTACGGCATCGGTCTGCGTTTCGACGTGCCGCAACTCGGGCTGCATACGATCCGCATCGACTTCGCCCGGGGATCAAATGGGACGCACACCAGCTTCGGCATCGGCCAAAGCTTCTGAAGGAGCACGAACATTCGTAGGATCATTCCAATCTTGGCAGCCGGCTTGGTCGCTGCGTTTATCGCTGCGCCCTCGGCGCTTGGCGCGGATCTGACCGACGTCGGCTTCATCGATCAAGCGGCGATCGGCGCGTTGCCGCAGTTTGCGCGCGCGAATGCGAGCGTTGCGCAATACAAGTCGCAGCTCGACGCGCAGTTTCAGGGCCAGATAAAGCGTACGCACAGCCAGGCGGACAAGCAGCGCGTCGCGACGGTTTTCCAGCAGCGCTTTTTGGACAAGCAGCGTCAAGTGCTCGGACCGCTGTTCGGCAAGGCGCAGGCGGCGATCGCTCAGGTGAGCTCCAGTAAGGGCCTGGCCGTCATCGTCGACAAGCGCATCGTCGTGTACGGCGGCGTGGATATCACGAAGAACGTCGAGGACTTGGTCAACAATTCAGCGGCGGTCGTGCCGCCCGCTTCGACGCCGGCGCCCGCGGATATCGGCTACGTCGATCAGTCGCAGATCGATCAACAGCCGAAAATCAAACAGGCGAACGACGACTTTTTGAAATACGCGCAGCAGCAGCGCGCGCAAGCGCTCAAGCAGATGCAAGGCGCGAAGAAGGATCCGCAAAAACAGCAGCAGATCTTTCAGGATTACCAGAAGTCGCTCAGCGCGCAGCAGGATAAAATGCTCAAGCCGCTCGTCGATCAAACGCGCTCCGCCATGGCCACCGTCGCGCAGCAAAAACATTTGATCTTGGTGGTGGATCGCTCGGATGTGATCTTTGGGGGCACGGACATCACCAAAGATGTCCAAGATGCGCTTAAGAAATAGGCTTGGAGCGGCCGCGGCGTTGACTTTGCTTTTGGCGGCCTGCGGTCATCAGCCGGCAGCGAACGATCCCACCGTTCGCGGCATCGGCTACGTGCGGGTTGACGACGTGCTCAAAACGCATCCGCTCTACGCCCAGCTCTCGCAGATTCAGGACGCGATTGCCGCGCTGGGGCTCAAATCGCTCGGCGCCGCCGCGGTGCCGCGCACGCAAGCGCAATTGGCGCAGCAAACCCGCGAGCTGAATCGCGAATTGGTGCAGGCGCAGCAGCGCGCCAACGAAGTACTCGCCCGCAAGCAGCGCGATTACCAGCAGCGCGAGCAGCAGGCGATCGGCGCGGCGCTTTCGGCCGCCGGCGCCGGAACGGACGGCGCCGGAACCGTACAGCAGATGCAAGGAACCGCGAACGCGCAGGCGCAGCAGGTCACCGCGCAAGCGAACGCCGATTTCCGGGCGTATCAGCAAAGCGTCATCGCGCAGGACAGCGCGGCCGTGAGCCAGCTGCAGAAGCAGCTCAACGATCGCGCGAACGCGGCGTACCGTCAGCGCGCGACGCAGCTGCAGGAGCAAGAATCACAGGCCAGCTTGGAAGTGTCGCAGCAGGACGCGTCCAAACGTCTGGACCTGCGCATGAAGCTGGGCAACCTTGCGATGAGCGATGCGGTCCGCAAGCAGTACCGCGACCAGCTTGCGGCGCTCGACAAACAAGAGAGCGACAAAGTGCAAGCGCAGCGCGAACGCGACGCTCAGACGCTCGCGGCATATCAGGCGCAGTTGCACGCGCAGAACGCTTCCGAGCTCAATACGGAGGTTGCCAAGATTCACGCGCAGACGCGCACGAAGCTCACCTCGCGTCAGAACCAGGTCTCGCAGCAAGTCAGCTCGCAGCTGCAGGGGCTGCGGCCGCAAGCGGTGCCTTCGAATCTGCCGCAGGCCACGCGGCAGAAGCTCGCGCAGATCGACGCCCAGTTCAAGGCGCAATTCAAGGCGGAGGCGCAAAAGACCGTCGAGCAGTATCAGCAGACGAAAACGGATCTGGATGCGCAGTACGCCTCGCTTCAGGGAGCCGACGCGACCGCGGGCGGGATCGCCGGCAAACAGCTCGGACAGTTGCAGCGCGAGCGCGACGATCTGTATAACAAAATGGTGGATCAAATCAAACGCGACGCCGGTCAGGTCGCGGCCAAACGGGGATTGCAAGTCGTTTTCATGAGCGTCGATGCCGCGGCCGGCGGAATCGACCTGACCGACGACGTTAAAAAGGACATCGAGAGCTTACGCCAGTGATAAAACGACCTTTGATCGCCGCTCTTGCAGCGGCTTCGCTCGCCGCTTGCGGCGGCAACAGCAGCCCGGTGGGGCTTATCGACGTACAGCGCGTGACCTCAAATTGGCCGCAGTACACGAACGCGAACAATCAGATGCTCGCCGACGAGCGCGCGATCGAAACGGGGCCGGGTTCGAACGGCGAGAAGCAGCGGCGCGCCGCGGCGATGAACGCAAAATATCAGCAGATCTCGGTGCAGCTCGTGAACCAAATCAAAGATGCCGCCTCGAAGGTCGCTCAGCAGAAGAACCTCAAGATCGTCGTCACGCGCGAGTTCGTGGGATACGGCGGGGTCGACATCACGCCCGACGTCGAGAAGGCGATGGGCATTACCGAGACCGCCGCACCCTCCGCGTCGCCGTAGCGTGCTGGGGACGCTCGCGCAGCTCGCTGCGCGCACGGGCGGCACGGTTCAGGGCGACGCCGGCGTCTGCATCGGCGCCATCTCGGCTATCGATCAGGCGGGTCCCGATGCGTTGACGTTCGCAACGAGCGCGGCATATTTGCAAACGGCGCTCGCTTCCAAGGCGGCAGCCGTCTTGGTTGACGAGGCGCTGGCCGATGCGCTGGAGACAGCGCCCACGAAACCGCTGATCAAAGTTGCAAGCGCGCGCGTCGCGCTCATGCAGTTGCTTCGCGAGATGGATCGCCCGCGCAAGCGCGGACCGTTCGTCCATCCGAGCGCTGCAGTCGATCCGGCGGCGGCGATCGGCGCGGACGTGTACATCGGCGCGCTGGCTATCGTCGGCGCCCGAAGCACCATAGGCGAGGGCACCGTCATCGAGGGCGGCGCGTACATCGGCGAGGACGTGCGCGTGGGCGCCGGCGCGCTGATCTCGCCGCACGCGCGAATCCTGGACGGCTGCATCGCCGGCGATCGCGTCATTCTGCACCCGGGCGCAACCGTTGGCAGCGAGGGCTTCGGGTACGTCTTCATCGACGGCAAATTCGAGCATATTCCGCAGGTCGGCAACGTGGTTTTGGAAGCGGACGTCGAGATCGGTGCGAACGCCTGCGTCGATCGCGCGCAGACGGGCAGCACGCACATCGGCGCCGGAACCAAAATCGACAATTTGGTGCAGGTCGGCCACAACTGTAAGATCGGCTCCGGCACGGCGATTGCCGCGCAAAGCGGTCTTTCGGGCAGCACCGTCATCGGTGACTTTGTCCAAATTGCCGGACAGGCCGGCACGCGCGGCCACATGTCGATCGGTTCGCGATCCATTATCGCCGGAAAAAGCGGCGTGTGGGGCGACGTGCCGGAAGGCTCGTTCGTGAGCGGCAACCCGGCGCGCCCGCACAAGGAAGAACTCCGGCGAGAGGTCATGGTTCGCAATCTGCCTAAGCTGGTTGCCCGTGTCGACGCGCTGGAGAAGCGAAATCCCTGAGTACCAAACGACGCTGAAGGCGGCGTTTTCGTACGAAGGCGCCGGTCTTCACAGCGGCGTCCCGTGCCGCATCGACGTGCGTCCCGCCCCGGCCGGAAGCGGCTTGCAGTTTTTCAGCGAAGGCGTGAACGTGCCGGCGCTCGCCGAGTACGTCGTTGAAACGGCGCGCGCAACGGTGCTCGGCAAAGACGGCGTCACCATTTCCACCGTGGAGCATGTGCTCGCCGCGCTCTTTGGCAGCGGTGTGGCGAACGCGGCGATTCACGTTCACGGCCCTGAGATTCCCGTCGCCGACGGCAGCGCCAAAGTGTTTACCACGCTGATTGCGCAGTCGGGTATCGTCGCGCAGTCGGCAGTGCGCGCACGCTACATTCCCCTCGCGCCGGCGTTCGTGCGCGACGGCGAGCGTGCCGTGATCGTGCTCCCGGCCGCGCAGCTGCGCGTTCGTTTTCTCGCCGACTTCGCCCCGCCGATCGGCACGCAGTACTTCGATGCAGAGATCACGCCGCAGCTTTTCGCCGACGAGATTGCCGGGGCGCGCACGTTCGGGTATCTGCACGAGGTGGAAGCGCTGCGCAAGCGCGGGCTCGCGCAGGGTGGAACGCTCGAGAACGCGCTCGTGTTTGCACCAGACGGCCCGATGCAGCCGATGCGCTGGAGCAACGAACCGGTGCGCCACAAAGTGCTCGATTTGCTGGGCGATTTCGCGCTGCTGGGGGCATGGCCGCAATGCGAGATCGTCGCGATCAAGAGCGGCCACAAACTGCATTGCATCGCGACGAACGAATTGCGCCGGTCGGCTCAGAGCACGCTGCCCTCGGCCCAGGTGCGCTGAGGTGTCGCAACTCGACATCCGGCAGATCATGGAGATCTTGCCGCACCGCTATCCGATCCTGCTGGTCGATCGCATCACGCTGCTGGAGCACGGCGTGCGCGCGTCCGGCTACAAAAACATCACCGCGACCGAGCCCGTCTTCAACGGACACTTTCCCGGTAATCCGCTGCTTCCGGGCGTCTACATGATCGAAGCGCTCGCGCAGCTCGGCGGGTGCGTGGTCGTCGAACCCGGTGAGTTCTCGCGCAAGACGCCATATCTTGCCGG
>JBHEMM010000011.1:0-303 GCA_046262595.1 Vulcanimicrobiaceae bacterium | reverse complement strand
AAAATACGTTGGCGAACGCGCGTTTACGCGCATCGGGGCGCGAACCGTCGTGCGCGAATACGTTTCGATCCAGCGCGCGACCGGCGCGGGCGAGGTCACCTCGGTCGGCGCCGATTGTCTGCTGCTCGCGTACGTGCATATCGCGCACAACTGCGTGGTGGGAGACAACGTCACGATGAGCAATCTCGCGCAGCTTGCCGGTCACTGCCTGATCAGCGATCATGCGGTGCTCTCGGGCATGGCCGGCGTGGTGCAATTCACCCGCGTGGGCCGGTACGCGTTCGTCGGCGGCGATTCGAAGGT
>JBHEMM010000010.1:53139-63278 GCA_046262595.1 Vulcanimicrobiaceae bacterium | reverse complement strand
GATCGAAACCGTCGTGCCCGATTGCGTCGCGTAATGGAAGCCCAAATCTTTGATCGCATCCAGGAACTTCGCCGTTTCGGCGTTCCCGTACGTGCGGTAGCAAGACGTGATCAGCTTCTTGAGCGCGCTCTTGTCCAGAATGGTGTTCACGTAGCCGTGATTCCAATTCTGCGGAATAGCGGCGTTGAAGATCACGCGTCCGACGGTCGTGCGCACGATTTCGCCATTCCAGCGGATGTTGACCCACTCGTGCAGCGAGACGTTGTGGGTGTCGTAGGCCATCACCGCTTCGTTGATGTCGCGGAACGTCGAAAGCCGCTCGGGCTGCTCGGCCGTTTTCTTGCGTTTGCCGTCTTTACTTACGGCGCGGAACACTTTGTCGTCGTAGTCTTCCGTCGAAGCGGCTTTAGCGGGGCCCTTGTACTCGTCACGCTGGAACGTGAGGTAATACAGACCGAGTACCATGTCTTGCGTCGGAATGGATACGGGGTTGCCGTACGCCGGCAGCAAGATGTTGTTGCTCGAGAGCATGAGGATGCGTGCTTCGGCTTGCGCACCGGCGGAAAGCGGAAGATGCACGGCCATCTGGTCGCCGTCGAAGTCGGCGTTGTACGGCGTACACACGAGCGGATGCAAGTGAATGGCTTTGCCTTCCACAAGCACCGGTTCGAACGCCTGAATGCCGAGACGGTGAAGCGTCGGGGCGCGGTTCAAAAGAACCGGGTGCTCGCGAATCACTTCCTCGAGAATGTCCCAAACTTCCGGACGCACGCGTTCCACCATGCGCTTCGCGCTCTTGATGTTGTGCGCTTGTCCGCGATCGACCAGCTTCTTCATCACGAACGGTTTGAACAGCTCGAGCGCCATCTCTTTAGGCAAACCGCATTGGTGCAGTTTGAGCGTCGGACCGACGACGATGACCGAACGTCCGGAATAATCGACGCGCTTACCGAGCAGGTTCTGACGGAAACGCCCCTGCTTGCCTTTAAGAATGTCGGAAAGCGATTTAAGCGGCCGGTTGTTGGGGCCCGTTACCGGGCGGCCGCGGCGGCCGTTGTCGATCAGCGCGTCTACTGCTTCTTGCAGCATGCGCTTTTCGTTTTTGATGATGATCTCGGGCGCGCTCAACTCCAGGAGCCGTTTTAAACGGTTGTTGCGGTTGATGACCCGGCGGTAGAGATCGTTCAAGTCCGAGGTTGCGAAACGGCCGCCGTCGAGCTGCACCATCGGGCGCAGCTCCGGCGCGATGACCGGAACGGCGGAGAGAACCATCCACTCCGGCTTGTTGCCGCTGGAGAGGAATGCTTCGACGACTTCGAGGCGTTTGATCGCCTTGAGCCGCTTCTGGCCGCTGGCGTCCTTGAAATCCCGGCGCAGTTCTTCGCCGATTTTGCGCAGGTTCAGGTCGCGCAGCAGCTCGCGGATCGCTTCCGCGCCCATGCCGGCTTTGAAGGCGTTGCCGAACTTCTCCCGGTGTTCGCGGTATTTCTGTTCGGTCAGCACTTCTCGCTTAACCAGCGGCGTGTTGCCCGGATCGATGACGACGTACGCCGCGAAGTAAATCACTTTTTCGAGCTGCCGCGGCGACATGTCGAGCAGAATGCCGATGCGGCTGGGCACGCCTTTGAAGTACCAGATGTGGCTCACGGGCGTCGCAAGTTCGATGTGGCCCATCCGCTCGCGGCGCACCTTGGCGCGCGTGATCTCGACGCCGCAGCGATCGCAGATCATTCCCTTAAACCGGATGCGCTTGTACTTGCCGCAGTGGCATTCCCAGTCTTTGGTGGGTCCGAAAATTTTCTCGCAGAACAGGCCGTCGCGCTCGGGCTTGAGGGTGCGGTAGTTGATGGTTTCGGGTTTTTTCACCTCACCGAACGACCAGGCGCGGATCTGTTCGGGCGATGCCAAGCCAATGCGCATGGCATCGAAGTTGTTCACGTCAATAAGGTTCAAAGCGTTTTAGGGCTCCAAATGCGCTCTCCGGCTGCAGCTTACGCAGGGCACCGGACCCATGTGGTCACATAGGCGGGCCCACCGTCGCGTGGCGGGGCACAGGGAAATCATTTTACCACGCTGCAGCCGCCCTGTCACCTCCGAATGACCATCCTCGCGAGGAGTCCCACGCCGCATGCGCCCGCGCCGCCCGTTTCGTTCGCGACGCCCGGTCCCGCGTCAAGCGGCCGCATGCCTTAAAATATGGTAGCGATGGGTACTGCAAAAGTGAGTTATTCTACCATGAATTCACGCGAGGAGAGCACACCGATGAACATTGGCTCGAAGATACTCGGGATAACCGCGGCGGCCGGTTTAGCCGCGGCGCTGGCATTACCCGCGGCGGCGCAAACCGCTCCGGGAACGCCGCCTGACAACGTTACCGTTCCCAATACGGGAACTGCGATCAAATGCAATCCCAACGGCACCTCAACGGTGACGCAAAATCCGAATGCGACACAGGGCACGGATCAGGCTGTTCCGGGAACGCCCGTGACGCAGACGAATCCGACCGGCACGGGAACGGCGACGACACAGACGCCCGCGATGCAGAAGCCGGCTAATGCGGCCACCGTGCAGTGTCCGAAACAAACCACTCCCGCTACGACCACGACAACGCCGATGAACACGTATCCTACGGCTCCCCAAAGCACGGGCAGCGGCCCGAACGGAACGGAGATGAATGCGCTGACAAACAATCCGAACGGTTCGAACTGGACCGACAAATTCAACCGTCCGGTGAGCTCCGCGAACCCGGCGGTCCGCGGCAAGATGAGCCGCCATCACCACCACAAACACCCCGGTGGAGGCGGCGGACAGTAGCCTTTAGCGCAGCCCCGGAATAAAGAAAAGCGCCGCTTTCACGCGGCGCTTTTCCGCATCGCCTACGTGCGGCCGAGGAAACGGTCGAGGTCGGCGGTGAAGCGGTCGAAGTCCGTGCGGTGCAAATTGTGTCCCTGGCCTTCGAAAACGCGCAATGCGACGTTCCGGCCGCCGCGGTCGCGAACGTGTTTTAAATCGTCGAGCTCGACGATGCTTTCGTCCGCTTGCGCCATCGCGAGGAACAGCGGTTTGGGATATGCCTCTAAGTCACGGCGCAGATCCCACGACTCGGGCGGATTCTCATCGCGAAGCCGCTCGATCGGCTGCACCGTCATCGCGTGCACCGCATGTTTTTTCCGTTCGACGTCCAGCGCGCTCCAGCCGAGCTGCGCGTATTGCTCTTCGATGGCCGCATCGCGGGCCGCGCCCTTTTTGGCAAACAGCGTCTTGAGCTCGCGAAGAAACTCGTCATACCAATCCGCGCCCGCCTGCCGGATCATCGGGTCGATTGCGACGACGCGTGCGACGTCGAAGCGGCGTCCCCCCAAGATAGCGACGGCGCCTCCCCACGAATGTCCCGCGAGCGTGTCTACCGGTTCGCCGATCGCATTCACGACGTTGTAAAGGTCGAGCAGCCCGCGGTGCAGTGTCATCGGCCCGTTGACGTGCGCCGAATCGCCGTGACCGCGTTGGTCGTAGGCGTACACCCGCGCGCGGTCGCTGTAGTGCAGCGCGAACCGCTCCCACGACTTGCGCGAGCTGGTCATGCCGTGCACGCACAGCATGACCGGACCGTTCGACCCCCAACGCTCCAGCGTGGTTTCCTCGCCGTCATCCAGCCGCAGACGCTCTTCGAAATTCATCGGACCGGCCGCCGCGAGAGAAACGTGAGCTCCGATATTGCCGATTTGTCGAGCGCCCCCAAGCCTGCCGCTTTCATCCGTTCGTATTGTTGGTGCGTCGCTTGCGCAACCGGAAGCGGCAGCGCGCAAGCCCGTGCAAGCGCAAGCGCAATTCCGCAGTCTTTCGCGGCGTGCTCGGCTGAGAAATAGCACTCGTGATCGCGATGCTGCATGTCGGCGCCGTCGGTTTCCAGGACACGCGAATTCGCTCCGGTCTGTGCGAATATCTCGCGCACCAGGGTAAGGTCGAGGCCGAGCGCATCCGCCAAACCCAACCCTTCTGCTAGGCCCGCGGTGTTGATGTTCATGACCATGTTGACCAGCGCTTTGATTTTCGCCGCGCTCCCCGCCTCGCCGGCATAGCGCAGCGACGCGCTCATCGCTGAAAGGATGCCGTGCACGCGTTCGAAATCGGCGCGCCGGCCGGCGCACATCAGGTATAGCGTTCCGGCACGCGCCTGCGGAATCGAGGACGCCATGCACGCTTCGATCGCTGCCGCGCCGGCGCGATCGCAAAGCATTTCAACTTCAACATGGAGCGCCGGTGAAACGGTAGCGCAATTGATGAACGTCTTTCCCGCCGCGCCGGTGAGTAGTGAGTCGCCGGTTTCGGCGAAGATCGTGCGCATGGCCCCGTCATCCGTCACGACCGTGAGAATAACGTCCGCGGCCGCCGTCAGCTGTGCAAGGCGGGCGCAGGCGCGCGCCCCGGTCTGCGCAGCGATCGCTTGCACTTTCTCGCGGTCCGTATCGTAGCAAGCCGCCACCTGGTAGCCGCGCTCATGCAACCGTAAGGCGATACTCCCGCCCATGCGTCCGGTGCCGACGACCCCGATGCGCTCGTTCATCCGCCGGACGATTGCTTAGGCGTATATCGCGCCCCTGCCCGGGGAACAAGCGCACTGCAGGGTGCGTTACGGTTTCAGGAGGATGAATGAAGAGATGATGTTGATGAAGCGATTTTTAGCCGGAACGGCGCTGGCCGCGGTGATGGCCGCCGGCATGCCCGCCGCACCTGCGCTCGCGGACGGAGCTGCCAGCACGCGCAATATTCTGCTCGGCGCCGGGGCGGCCGCCTACCTGATCATTCAGCATAACCGCAAAGTGCACGAGCGCTACGCCGAAGATGCGCGCCGGCAAGCCACACTGCAGTCCGAAAACAACGACGCGTGGGCGGCCTACAGCAGCGAGAAAAGCGCGTACCAGAATTCCCTGGCCGAAATCGTCGATCTGAAGCGGGAAGTCGGCTACCAGCACAACGTCATCGTGCAGCAGCGCCAACAGCTTGCGATGGCGCAGCGCAGCGGTTACGCCGTGCATACTGCCTATGCGCCGGCGCCGCGTCGTGCGTCGGCCCGCAAACAGGGACGCCGGGTCGCAGCAGCGCGTGCGAAGTCTGCCGACGTTGCGATCGTCTCGTATGGCTGGGGCGAGCTCTAAAGTGCTCGCGGCGCGCGGCGCCGCGCTGCTCGCAGTGCTGGCGCTGGCTGCCTGCGCGCCGAATGCGAACTCCGCAAACGGCGCGCAAGGCGCAGCGGACGCGACCACCAAGGCAGTCTACAACGACGACGCCTCTTCGGTCACGCAGAACTTCGACGACGCGCTGCGAAACCAAGTCACCCGTTCGGAACTCGGCATTCTTTCAGACCAAATGCATAAGATGGGCGACTACCACGGCTTGACGTTCGTAACCAGCGATCCGAACAAGAGCGAGTACACGTACCGGGCCGGCTTCACGAAAGGCGCGATGAACGTCGTCGTGCGTTTAGACACCGACGGAAAGTTTTCGGCCTATCGGGTTTTTCCGCCGGCGCAATAACGCGCCGGCCTACGGCTTTTGCGGCGAAAGCACGATCATCCGCGCGAAGTGCCCGTTATATTCCAACGGAACTTCGGCGATTCCGCAGTCTTGAGCGCGCGGCGCCGTCCACTTCTCGCCCACGGCGGCCAACGGGTTCCCGCCGGCGGCCAGATTATGGTACCCCAGCGAAACGGCGGTGACAGTGCCGGCGCCATCGACCAGGGCGACGGGCGCGGGTAGCTGCGAAAGCGCCGTTTCGAAGAGCGCGCGACGATCCTCGCTGGACTGCAGCAGATTTTCCAGATGCGCCGCCGTCTTTTCCAAATCCGTGCTGCGCGAACCGAGCTCTTCGTTCGTGGTATTGAGCTCTTCAGCGGTCGCCTGCAGCTCTTCGTTGAGCGTCTCGAGCTCTTCGCTGGTCGCCTGCATCTCCTCGTTGAGCGTTTCGACCTCTTCGGACGCCGCTTCGGCTTCTCGCGCCGCCACGAGCAGATGCTCGTTCGTGCTGCGCAAATCGTTGTTCGCCGCAGTCACTTCCCGGTTCGCGTCCATGAGCGAACGGTGTCGTTCTTGTAAACCGCGGTTGAGCTTCTCCAGGCGTTCGTGCTCCCGGCGTTGTGATTCGCTCTGTGCCCGCAGCTGGTCCAGCTCCTGCACGCTTTGCGTTACCTCTGTCACGACGAGAATCGCCGGGCCGCTCACGCCATTCGCATCGGCGGACGGGTCGGTGTAACAAGCGATCTGCAGGTGGCGCACGTCGTCGCTCGCCGCGTCGTGAAGCGCTATTGCCTGCGCGTGCGCTCCGGCGCCGTTACGGAACGACGCGTCGAGCTGCGCGCGCAGCGAAATGGCGGGTTCGCCGCCGATCAAATGAACGATGTCGTCGCCGATAGCCGGCCCGTGAATGGAGAGCATGCCGCGCGCCGCCTGGTTGATCGCTAGAATGTCGTAGTCGCGATCGATGACCACGATGCCGATTGGCGAATCGAACAAGAACGCGCCGAGACGATCGATAAGCGATGCGTACGGCGGCGCCGCATCGAGCACACGCCGCGCGCTGCCGTTCCCCCGTACGCCGGCATGGCGCATCGTGTTCGCGGCGGGTCCGGGATCGACGAACGCGGGGGCGGGCAGCAGCACGCGATCGCCTTGGCGGCGAAAAATCTTCAGCACCGGATCGTACGGCGCGAAGTACTCCGCGAGCTGGTTTGTCGTTTCCGCCTTGCCGAGCGCCAAGTAACCGCCGCCGCGTAACGAAAAAGCGAACAGCTGCAGCGTCCGCTGCTGCAGCTCCTGAGTGAAATAGATCAGGACGTTGCGGCACAGCACGAGGTCCATGCGCGGAAACGGCGCGCGCTGCCCTAAATCGTATTCGCCGAAGACGGTGAAATCGCGGATGCGCTTGTTTATCTGATACAGGTCGTTCGATTTCGTGAAGTACTTCGCCGCCAAGTCCTCCGGCAGACCCTCCAGCGCCGCGGCGGCGTACAAGCCGCGCCGCGCGAAGACGATTGCGTCGCCATCCAAGTCCGTCGCAAAAATACGGATGGGGAAGTCGTCCAGATCCTCGCCGAGCAGTTCCGCCAGCAAGATGGCAACGGAGTACGGCTCTTCGCCCGTCGCGCAGCCGGCCGACCAAATGCGCACCTCGCTGCGCGAGCGCTTGGCGTGCGCGATGATATCGGGCAGAACGCTTTCACGCAGGCATGCAAAGAGTTCCGGGTCGCGAAAAAATCCGGTCACTTTGATCAGAAATGCGCCGACGAGCTGCTGATAGGCTTCCGGATTCACCGTCAGATAGCGCATGTAATCCGGCAGGTTCGCGCAGCGTGCAGCCGTCATCAGGCGCGCGAGCCGGCGGATGATCGTCGGCATCTTGTACTGCGTGAAGTCGATGCCGCTGCGCCCGCGTAGCTGCGTCAAAAAAGCGCGCAGCATGTTGTCGTCGGACAAGCTTTCGGGCGTTTCTTGCTGGCCCGCAATCGACGCGAGCAGCGATGCCATACCGTCCAGCGGGCTCACGAGATCGACGTAGCTCGGCGGTATCGCCAGCGGCAGCGCCGGATATGCGGCCGTCGCCGGATCTTGCACGACGACGGTGCCGCCGGCTTCCTTTACCGCGCGAACGCCGGCGACCCCGTCGGTGCCCGTGCCGCTCAGGATGACGCCGATGACCCGTTCGCCATACGACTCGGCGGCCGTCTGCATGAGCAGATCGATCGACGGCTGCGGCCGCGCGCGGCGCATCTTACTTGAGAGGGCGACAGACCCATCCGCGATTTCAACGTGGTGTCCGGAGGGTACGACGTAGATCGTCGCCTTTTCGAGATTCGCCGTGCCGGCGATTTGTACCACGTTCAGCGGCGTGAGCGACTTAAGGATTTGTTGCAGGCGGCTGGGATGAGCCGGATCGAGGTGTTGCGCGATGACGATCGGAGCCGCGAAATCCGCCGGCAGGGCAGCGGTAAGACGTTCGAGCGCGTCGATGCCGCCGGCCGATGCGCCGATGATGAAGACGGATTGTTCGGCCGCTTGCACGATCTCGGTCATACCCGAACCGTTTGACAGCTGCGCGCAGAATCTTTGATGCACACACGGAACGGCCGGCACGTTTCGGCGGTCTGCATCGGCGGCTCGGCGGGCGCCCTAGAACCGCTCCAGCGCGTCGTCGCAACGCTTCCCGAATCGATCGACGCTGCAGTTTTCGTCACGGTGCATACACCTGCCGACGCCGTAAGCGCTCTGCCGCACATCCTTTCGCGTTCGAGTCCGCTCTTCGCGACGCACGCGCTTGATGGTGCGCCGTTCACCGGCGGGCGCATTTATATCGCTCCGCCCGACTGCCATTTGATCGTCAATGAAGCGACGATGAGCGTCGTGAAGGGCGCAAAGGAAAACGGTTACCGTCCCTCCATCGACGTACTCTTCCGCAGTGCCGCACAATCGCACGGTGCGGCGGCTTGCGGCGTCTTACTTTCCGGGGCGCTCGACGACGGCGTCGCGGGTCTGCAGGCCATTCACCAAGCGAAGGGATACTGCATCGCGCAGGAGCCCGAAGAAGCGGCGTTCAGCGACATGCCGCTCAACGCGATCCGCATGGGCAATGTCGATGCCGTGCGCTCGGCCGATGCCATCGCCACCGAAATACTGGCCTTCGCGCTGCGCGCCGTGCAAAACGGCGCGTATGGCGCACGCCCGCAGCCCGACGAGCGGCGCGACGGCCGCCCCTCCGTGTTTACCTGTCCCGATTGCGGGGGCACGTTATGGGAGCAGCGCGAGGGCCAGATGCATTTCCGCTGCCGCACGGGTCATTCGTACAGCCCCGAAACAATGGCCTCTTTACAGCGCGACGAGATTGAACGTGCGCTCTTCAGTGCGATGCGCGCTCTGCAGGAGCGCGGCGACATGCTGGCGCGGATCAGCGAACGCGCGCTCGAACGAGGCGATGCGCGCACGGTAAGCCGCCTGCAGCAGCAGATCGAAACCGGCAAGGGAGAACAGGACGCGATCAACCGTATCTTGGATCGTCTGCTGTCCTCGAGCTCCGCTTAGCGTGAAGAGATCAGAACGAAACTCTGTCCGTAGCGCGCAATCTCGCGTGCGGCGCGCAAGGCGTTATCCGGCTCGTCCGCCGTCAGCGCGTCGCTTAGGTACTCGACGAGCGGCGCGGTTTCGATCGGCCCGGCAAGCCCTTGCGGATAAATCAGCGCGAACGTTCGCGGTTTCAGAGCGAGCCGCTGCTCTTCGCCCACAACGCGGAGCGTGCGGATAGCGCCGCCCGGCCCGATCGCCAAAGGCTGCGGCATGGCGCTGCACGCAAACCGCAGGGTGTGCGCGTTCGCATCGAGCGTTCCCGCGAAGCGTTCGCCTTGAACGCCGGCAAGATCGATGAGAATTTTTGCGCCCTCGGGCGCCAGGGACGCGGAAACGCGTGTGTATGCATTCGCCGCTGAAAACACCTCGGCGTCGTATTGCGCGCAAGCGACATGGCTCCACGCGCCTCGCGCCGCTTGACCCGCGCGGATCTGCACCGAGGCAAAAGCCCGCGAAGCGAGTGCGGAAAGTTTGGAAAACGCTTGAAACTGCGCATCATCCATCGTCCGGCGCGTCGCGAACGCGACGATCGAGCCGATCAGGCGGCCGTCGTGCGCAAGCGGCAGCAGCGCAGCGGACAGCGGCGCAAGCGCCGCCAGGCGTTCCTGCGTTTCCGGCTCCGATGCAATCTGTTCGAAAAACTGTTCGTCGATCCGTGACGTCATGAGCGCGAACCCGTTCAAAAACGACAGGGGCAGCTGCGGCAGCAGCGGATCGCCTTCCGCCGGCAGCTCCGCGCTATGCACGCCGCCTTCATCGTCGACGATATGCACGCACACCCAATCACAGAGCCCGCCGAGCGCAATCTGCGCGAGCGTACGCGCCAGCGCGGAGAGCGAGGGCGACTGCACGACCGAAAGCGACGCGTCGTCGATGAGCGACTGTAACTGTTGCCAATGGCGTAACGGAAGCTGGCGCGCGACGCTTTTGATCGCACGCGCCAAATCGCCCTCCGAAGGCGCCTCACCGATGCATGCATCGGAAAGCAGCTCCCCTTCCGCATCGCATTCGCCGATGTACACCAAGGC
>JBHEMM010000010.1:52775-53129 GCA_046262595.1 Vulcanimicrobiaceae bacterium | reverse complement strand
CCAAGGCGATGTGCGGCGCGGCGCGGCGCAGCAAATGCAGCGCATGTGATGCGCGCATACGGCGGTCGATCGACGCCGCATCGAGAACCAGAACGTCAAAACGCTGGCCGATCGCTTTGAGCGCCGCCGGAATCGTCGTCGCGCGTTCGCAGTGCCAACCCCACCCTTTAACGAGAGCCGAAACGCGTTTACCGAGCTCCCCTACGCCAAAGTATAGCAGGCGCAGCGGCACGTCGGCAGCGGAAAGTTCCATGCGGTCCCGGCCGTCGATGCTGCGCCGCCCGGCAGAGCTGAACGGCACGGCGCCCGCAATGCATTCGATTGCCGCTAAGAAGTCGCGGTCGCTGCGCGTGA
>JBHEMM010000010.1:41585-52765 GCA_046262595.1 Vulcanimicrobiaceae bacterium | reverse complement strand
GTCCGCAGCGGCGCGAGGACGACATAACGCTCGCCGGGCGGCACGAAAAACGGAACCGCGAGCGCCTGAGCGCCGGCAGACTCATCGCCGATGAGCGCGGCGCGCCGTTTGTCGAAGAGACGCTCGAACGGCCAGCGCAGCCACGAACGCGAGTCGGCATCGTCGCCGCGAACGTCGTGCAGCGGTACGAACGGCCTGCCGCCGTGGGATGCAAGCAGCCATGCATTCCGGAATAATGCCGGGTCCGCCGCGACGAGCCGATCGATAAAGCGGTGCAGGTTAGAGGCGTTCGGCCCCAGCGTACCGCTAAAGCGGAAGAGGCCCGGCAGCGCGCGCATGCGCGGGTCCGGCGCACGTTCGAGCGGGACGCCGGCAAGCAGCACGGCGCGGCCGCCTTTAAGCGGCAGCGGAGCAGCGATGTAGCGGAACTGCCCCGCGTCAAAAAACGGCGCGGCCCCGGCCGGCGTGCGGCCCCATTGGATGAGACGCGCCCGGTTCGCGCCCGCGGCAGCGGTGAACGCGACGTTTTCCACGATAGAGTCCGGCGTGAGAACGCAACGCGGAAGCGCGCCCGCAAGCCATGGGTGCGAGGCAGAACGCAGTGCGCTACGCGCGCCCAAGCAGGTATGCGCCTAGCGGAAAGCTAGGAGCGCCTCCTCAAGCAGGCGCCATTCTGCCGTAAAAAGACACCGAGCCGTTCTTTCGAAACGCGCCCGAACAGCTGGCGCAGCGCAATCTCGATGACCGAACTTTCGCTCACCCGGTTATCGAACGCGACGCGTTTGAGATCGTTTCCGATCTCGCCGGAGATGTTCACGGAGAATTTGACCGCGTTGGCGGACGTGCCGATCCGCGATACGCTTGCGCGCTGCGCGCCGTTGATGCGAGTTGCCATGTCGTACCTATTCTACGCCTCACGCGGCCCCCGCTGCAATAAAACGAAAAAACGAAGTTTTCTCCGCGCTCGTTTGTCGCGCGCATTACCAAACAAACCCTCACACTGTCACGCCCGCGTCGTATTGCTACGTAGCATAAAAACAATTGCCGCATGTTTGAATGTACAGCGCGCTGCCTTCAATCGCGACTTGCTCGCCGTGCAGCACGCGCTTTCCATTCACGTCGACGCGAACGTTCATCGTGGCCTTCTTGCCGCACGCGCAGATATTTTTGACCTCTTCCAGACTGTCCGCGAGCGCGAGCAGGTGCGCGGATCCCGGAAACGGTTCGCCCAAAAAATCGGTACGTATGCCGTAGCAGATCACGGGCATATTCCAGACGTGCGCGATGCGGTGCAGCTCGCGAACTTGTGCGGGCTGCAAGAATTGCGCTTCGTCCACGAGCACGCACGATACATCGCGGTGCACGCGCAGGTCCTCGCCGAAGTTGAGCCGCTCGTCGAACGTTTCCACCTTGCGCTGCGGGCCTAAACGCGAGGTCACGTTTCCCGGGCCGTGGCGGCGGTCGATCGCGGCGGTATAAATGCGCACGCGGCGGCCGTTCTCTTCGTAATTGTGCGCCACCTGAAGCAGGGCGGTGGACTTGCCCGCGTTCATTGCCGAATACCGGAAATACAATTTTGCCAAGACGCCGCAAGCATTTTGCGCCGGGCGGGATTTCTCTTGCGATCTTCAAAAGAGTGCCGCGATGAATATACCTTTGGTCTACGCGGTTTGCATCGGTTTCATGCTGATCATGGCGGTGTTCTTCGTGGGGGGCGCCTACGAGTCGAGCCGCTCGGACTAGAGCCGCTTCACGAAGGCCGTGTATTCCGGCTCGTAACCCTGCAACGCATAGAAACGGCGGCCGTACGCGTTGTTCTGGAGCGCATTGAGCAGCATCAGGCGCGCGCCGCGCCTGCAGGCCCAGGCTTCCGCCGCCTGCATGAGCGCGCGTCCGGTGCCTTTGCCGCTTTCTTCGACGGCGATCTCGGAGATTTTTCCCATCGGCGGCCCCCCATAGAAGTCGTCCGTCAAGACGACCCACACGAATCCGAGCGCGCCGCCCGCTGCATCGGTCGCGATAAAGATGGCCGAATCCGCAGCATCGCCCGCCGCAAGCGCCGCCAACAGCTGCCGCAGCGTCCCGGTTTCGATCTCTTCACGCGTGCGCCACGGCGGAACGCCCGACTCGGCAAACCGGGGGACGAGGCGTTCGATGAAGCCGCCGTCTGCGGCGTTCGCTAAACGGATGCGTACCGGCTGCGCCATGAGTGTTGCGACTCGCTCCTGCGGCAGTGCCGCCGATTGTAGGTCCAGCGTGCGATCCGCCGCCGCAGATTAAAGAACAAGGCGGTGCATTTCTGCACCGCCTGTACGCATCGTCTGCGTTAGAACTCTTCTTCCGGCTCGCGGAACGGCGTATCCGTTTCCTCTTCGTCTTCACCGAAGCCGGGCTTTTCTTCGGCCGGTTCTTCGTCTTCTTCCTCGAGAACGTAGCCTTGCTCTTCTTCCTCTTCGTCTTCGACCGCAGGCTCTTCATCGTCCGCCTCAAGCTCGTCGATCGAATCGATCGCAGGCCGGATAGCGCCGGCCGGCACTTGCAAGTCCCCGTCCGCGGCGCCGGCACCCGGCCCTGCAACGATCGGCTTGGAGTCGTCGATCTCTTCCTCTTCCTCTTCTTCATCGGAAGCTTCGACCACACCGGCTTCGCCGTCGACCGCGCCCACAGTCGCGCGCTGCGCTTCGGCTTCGCGCTGGGCGGCGGCCGTCTGCGTCAGACGCGTGTCTTCATCGCCCATCAGCAAGCCGATCTCTTGAGCGCGATCACCCATGTCGTCGTCTTGAATGCGGATCTCGATCTCTTCGCGGTTCTCCGTGAGCACTTTGACATCGAGGGCGAGCGATTGCAGTTCCTTGATGAGCACCTTGAACGATTCCGGAACGCCCGGTTCCATGACGTTCTCGCCCTTGACGATCGCTTCGTACGTTTTCACGCGGCCCACGACATCGTCGGATTTGACGGTGAGCAGCTCTTGCAGCGTGTACGCAGCGCCGTACGCTTCGAGCGCCCACACTTCCATCTCGCCGAAACGCTGTCCGCCGAACTGCGCTTTGCCGCCCAGCGGCTGTTGCGTGATCATCGAGTACGGGCCGGTGGAACGCGCGTGGATCTTGTCGTCCACCAAATGCGCGAGTTTGAGCATGTAGATCATGCCGACCGTAATCGGACGGGAGAAGCGCTCGCCGTTGCGCCCGTCGCGAAGCCACGTCTTTCCGTCCGGCGGCAGACCGGCATCTTGCAGCCATTCGGCGATGTCTTCGGAATGCGCGCCGTCAAACACGGGCGTTGCGATATACATCCCGAGCATCTTGGCCGCCCAGCCCAGATGCGTCTCCATGATCTGCCCCAAGTTCATGCGCGAAGGCACGCCCAGAGGGTTGAGCACGATGTCGACGGGCGAACCGTCTTCCATGTACGGCATATCTTCTTCGGGCAGCACTTTGGCGATGACGCCCTTGTTGCCGTGGCGTCCGGCCATCTTATCGCCCTGCAGAATTTTGCGTTTCTGCGCAACGTAGACGCGCACCAAATGATTCACGCCCGGGGAAAGCTCGTCGCCGTTCTCGCGTGAGAACACCTTCACGTCGATGATCTTGCCTTTTTCGCCGTGCGGAACTTTGAGCGAGGTGTCGCGCACTTCGCGCGATTTCTCACCAAAGATCGCGCGCAGCAAACGTTCTTCCGCCGTCAGTTCGGTCTCGCCCTTAGGCGTGACTTTGCCGACCAGGATGTCTTCCGGGCGCACTTCGGCGCCGATGCGAATGATGCCGCGCTCGTCCAAGTCCTTGAGCGAATCTTCGCCCACGTTAGGGATATCGCGCGTGATCTCTTCCGGTCCCAATTTCGTGTCGCGCGCTTCGCACTCGTACTCTTCGATGTGAATCGAGGTGAAGCGGTCTTCCTTCACCATGCGTTCGCTGATCAGGATGGCGTCTTCGTAGTTGTAGCCTTCCCACGGCATGAACGCGACGAGCACGTTTTGGCCGAGCGCGAGCTCGCCCTCATCCGATGAAGGCCCGTCCGCCAGAATCTGTCCGGCTTCGACGCGATCGCCCAGTTTCACGATGGGACGCTGGTTGATGCACGTGCCGGCGTTGCTGCGCGTGAACTTGAGCAAGTCGAACACTCGCTCCGTGCCGCCGCTCAGCTTCAGTGTGATCGATTTGGAGTCGACGCCCACGACTTCGCCGGGCACGTCCGTGACGACCAAGCTCCCCGAGTCTTTCGCCGAGCGGTATTCCATGCCGGTGCCGACGATCGGCGCCTGCGGGCGCAGAAGCGGAACGGCCTGACGCTGCATGTTCGCACCCATCAGGGCGCGGTTCGCGTCGTCGTGCTCCAGGAACGGAATGAGCGCGGTCGCGACGGAGACGATCTGCTTGGGCGAAACGTCCATGAGCTGAACGCGCAAAGCGGGCTCTTCGATGTACGATTCGATGTAGCGGCAAACGACCGATTCGGATGTGATCTTGCCCGACGGATCGACCGCCGTATTCGCCTGCGCGACGATGTATTCGTCTTCGCGGTCCGCGGTCAAATACACGATCTCGTCCGTGACGATGCCGTTCGTCACCACGCGGTATGGCGTCTCGATGAAGCCGAAACGGTTCACGCGCGCATACGTCGCGAGCGAACCGATCAGGCCGATGTTCGGACCTTCCGGCGTTTCGATCGGGCAGATGCGGCCGTAATGCGAGTGATGGACGTCGCGCACTTCGAACCCGGCGCGCTCGCGCGAGAGCCCGCCCGGGCCCAGCGCGGAGAGGCGCCGCTTGTGCGTGAGCTCCGCCAGCGAATTCGTTTGGTCCATGAATTGCGAGAGCTGCGAAGAGCCGAAGAACTCTTTGATGGCCGCGACGACGGGACGGATGTTGATCAGTGCCTGCGGCGTGACGGTCTCGATGTCTTGCACCGTCATGCGCTCGCGAACGACGCGTTCCAAACGCAGCAAGCCGACGCGGAACTGATTCTGCAGCAGTTCGCCCACGCTGCGGATGCGGCGGTTGCCCAAGTGATCGATATCGTCTTTGGGAATGACGCCGGTGCCCACTTTAATCAAACGGCGGATGACGGCGATCATGTCTTCGCGCGTCAGGCAGCGCTTCTCGATGGGCGGCATTTTGAGCCCGGCATCGGTGTACTCGTTGATCAGCACCGTGGGCGATGCACCGCGAGCTTCGGCGTCCGGATTTTCGATCCGGTAGCGGAACTTGCCGCTCAGTTTGTAGCGGCCGACGCCGGCCAGATCGTACCGCTTGTCGTCGAAGAACAGCGATTCGAGCAGCTTTTCGGCGTTCTCCGCATTTTCGGGCTCGCCGGGACGAAGCTTCTTATAGATCTCTTTGAGCGCGTCTTCACGCGTTTTGATGTCTTTGTCTTTGTCGATCGAATTGCGCACCAGCGGCGAATCGTCGAACAGCGCCAGAATCGCTTCGTCGGTTTCCCAGTTGAAACCCAAGTCCGGGCGCGAGAGCGCACGGACGAACGTCGAAACGTAGATCTTGCGGTTCTTGTCGATGCGCACGCCGATCGTGCCTTCTGTTTCGTCGTTTTTCGTGCCGTTGTCGGTTTCAAACTCGATCCACGCGCCGCGGTTGGGAATGATCGTCGCGTTGTAGACCGGCCGGTTGTTCGTATCGGAATCCTGGTTGTAATACACCCCCGGCGAGCGCACGAGCTGCGAGACGATGACGCGTTCGGCGCCATTGACCATGAACGTGCCCTTGTCGGTCATCAAAGGGAAATCGCCCATGAAAATTTCTTGGTCGGGAATGCCTTTGATTTCGCCTGATTCGGCCGTGATGAGACGCACGCGCACGCGCAGCGGCGCACTGTACGTCATGTCACGCTCGCGGCATTCCTCGACGGAATACTTCGGCTCGCCCAAACTGTGATCGCCGAACTCGAGCACCAGGTTTCCGGTAAAGTCCTTGATTGGGGAGATCGAGGCGAATGCTTCGCCCAAGCCTTCGGTCTTGAACCAATCGAAGCTGGCTTTCTGCAGCTCGATGAGGTTGGGCACTTCCAAGACGTGCGGAATCTTTCCAAAACTGTGCCGGGGACGCTTGGAGCCGGGGTCGGGGGGCTGCTCGACCGTAAACGCGCCCGCCGGCATCGGGAATGAATTGGCAAGCGCCGCGCCGTGCGCGCCGTTGCCGGTTCCCGAGCTGGACGAAGGACGCTTCGTCGACTGCCTCTTCGCGCCTGCGGAGCTCTTCGCAGGGGACTTAGGAGTCGTCGTTTTCGCCATTACTTCTCTTTCTTGAACCAAAAGAATACGCTATTACCCGGGCGCGCACGTCAAAAAGAACGAGAGACGTCCTCTGGCCGCCAAGCAGAGGGACTCGTTCTTCTTCTAATATGCCGTTAACGGGCGCCGGGCATAGACAGGAATTATAGCACCACCTCCTGGGCGGTGCAACTACTCGCCGGACGGAACGCGGATGTGGCCCAGGCGGGCACTGCCGCGGTCGCCGCGGACCAACGCCGCTATCATGATACCGGCCACGCCGGCGACGGGAATGAAGGAAAGCCACAGCGCGACCAGCTGGGTGGCATAGGGATGGGCGAACGTGTTCACGGACATACGGTGATCATAACGCGGCCGCCCGGCGGTTGGATGCGCCTTAATCCGCTGCTTGCGTAAAAAGAAACGCACGCGTGACAAGCGCGCCGCGGACGGGCAAAACGAGTGTATGAACGAGCATGCCGTGACCCCGCCCTTCAAGGCGGCCAAGGAACCGCTCTCGCGGCTTTCGGGCCCGTACGGACACCCGCTGCATCCGATGTTTGTCACCGTCCCCATCGGCGCATGGGTGTCGAGCATCGCTTTCGACTTGCTCGGCGCGGCGGGTAAAGAGCCGCGCGCGTACGCCGTCGGGGCGAAGACCCTGATCGATATCGGCAACGGCACGGCGCTTTTGGCGGCGGTCTTCGGGCTGCTCGACTTTCTGAAGATCCCGCGGGGCACGCGCGCCTGGTACGTCGGTGTCGCGCATCTCACCCTTAACGCAAGTGCCATCGCCCTTTTCGCGATCGGCAGCGCGAGCCGGCGCGATTCGCTGCGCGCATCGGAGGAGCGCAACGCCGATGCCGTGACGTGGCAGCAGCGCGGCATCTCTCTAGCCACCGCGGGCGCGCTGGGCATCTCCGGCTGGCTCGGCGGCGTCCTTGCGTACGGCTACGGCGTGCGCGTTGCAGACGAAGAACACCAGCGCGAAGCCGGCTTTCGTTACGAAACCTTTACGCAACGCATGCGCGCACTGCTCATGCGTTCCAACTAACCGGGCGTTTTGTGATCCGCAAAGCAGGGGATAGAGCTTGCACGAACTCTTGAAAGGGCTCCCCCGTTAAGTGCGTTGGTCGATCGACGCTGCGGATGCCTACTCGGTCGCCAAAGTGCGCCACGCAGTCATCGAGCAGCTTAAAAGCCTCACCAACAAGGGAGCCGACCTCTACGCAGTCGAGACAGTTTTGGGGGAGCTGCTCGGCGCCGAGATGGAGCGCGGCCACCTGGCCCTCGCGATCATTATCGAGCGCGCGGTCGGCGGCCCAGCCGTGCACATTTACACCCAGGGCACCCCGGCGGTTAACAGCACTCAGGGCGAGCTGCGCAACGCGATTCTCGAGGGCACGAGTCTGCCGATGTCCATGGAAGCGACCTCACAAGGCACGCACATCAGCTTCCGCATCCCGGTTGCACGCGCTGAACCGTTGCGAGCCCCCCGGTAGAACGCATCGCGGCGCATGCCAGCGCCGCTTGCCCCAAGCAGATGCCGCCGTCGTTCGCCGGCACGATGCGGTTCGTCCACAACCGGTCTCCTAACGCGTTCCAGAGCTGCTCCGCCAGCAGCGCATTTTGGAAGACGCCGCCCGATGTCACGACCCGCTCGATACCGTACGCCGATGCCGCGCAAAGAATGCCGGCTGCCAGCGCCCCGTGAAACGCGCGCGCGATCTCGCGCCGGTCGCGTCCCCTGATGCGATCGCGAACGATTGCGGCGAGCAGCGGACGATAATCGAGTTCACCGGCGGCGAACGGAAACGCATACGCGCGCACCGGAGCGCTCTGGCGTGCCAAATGCTCCACCCACATGGCGGCCTGTCCCTCGAACGTGATCGCGCGCGTGAATCCCAGCAGCGCCGCAACGGCGTCGAACAGCCGTCCCACCGACGTCGTCTCGAAGGTGCGCATGCCCGAGCGTGCCATCTCACGCGCCCACGCATACCGTTTGGGAAAATCGAACGGCGGCGCAAGCAGATCCACATCGGCATCGAAAAGAAAACCCGCCGCGCTCTGCACCGGAAAGCGCGCCGCGGCATCGCCCCCGGGCAGCTTTGCCGCGCGCAGGTGCGCGACGCGCTCGAAGCCGTCATTCAAACTGCCGGCGAAGATTTCGCCGCCCCAGATCGTTGCGTCTTCGCCGTAGCCCGTTCCGTCGAACGCAAAGCCCAGAACGCGCTCTTCGAACGCGTGGCGTTCTGCGAGCACGCTTGCAACGTGCGCGCGATGATGCTGCACCGGATGCTTCTCGCCGGGTATTTGCAGCGCGTAATTCGAGGACGCATAGCCGGGATGCGCATCGTACGCAACGCGCAGCGGCGCGTCGCTCAAGCCGTACAGCTCGCGCAGATCCGCGATGGCCGATTTGAACGACTCAAACGCGTCGAAAAATTCCAGATCGCCGACGTGCTGGCTGACGAACACTTCTCCGCGCACGACGAGCGCAACCGCGTTCTTCAAATCCGCACCCGCGGCAAGGATCGGTTCGCTGCACGGCAACTGCGCAACGGCTTGCGGCGCATAGCCGCGCGCGTGCCGCACGAGCGCGGGCGCGCCCGCAACGGTCCGCGCGATCGAGTCGTCGACGCGCCGCGCGATCTCGCGCTCGCCGATCAGAAATGCATCGGCGATCCCGCCGAGCGTTGCACGCGCATCCGCGTCGCGGAACGCGATCGGTTCGCTCGAGCGATTTGCGCTGGTCATCACCAGTACGTCCGGCGCCCCCGCCGCAAAAAGCAGATGCTGCACCGGCGCATAAGCGAGCATGACGCCGTACTCCTCGTTTTCGGGCGCGACGCCGGGCAGTTCGCATACCGCGGGCGCGAGCACGATCGGACGCGCGGCCGAGCGCAATAGCTCGCGCGCGCTTTCATCGAATGCGGCCAGGCGCGCGGCTTCCTCGAGCGTGCGGACCATCAACGCGAATGGACGCTCCTTGCGATACTTACGTTCGCGCAGCGCCGCGAGCGTTTGCGCGTTGCGCGCATCGCACGCTAAGTGATACCCGCCCAAACCTTTCACGGCGACGATCGCTCCCTCGCGCAGCAGCGCGGCGGCATGCGCGATCGCGTCCGCGCCGCGCCGGTTGCGCCCTTTCTCTTCCAAAACGTAGGCCGGCCCGCAATCGGGACACGCAACCGGTTCGGCGTGAAAGCGCCGGTTCGAGGGATCGTCGTATTCCGAGCGGCACGCCGTGCACATCGGCCACTCGCGCATCGTCGTCTGCGCGCGATCGTAGGGCAGTCCGGTCACAATGGAGTACCGCGGCCCGCAGTCGGTGCAGTTGATGTACGGATAGCCGAAGCGGCGGTCCGCCGGGTCGAACAGTTCGCGCAAGCACGCTTCACAAACGGGGAGATCCGCGCTGACCCGCACGGAAACAACGCCCGCTCGTTCGCTCGTGCGGATCTCGAAACGGTCAAAACGTTCGAGCGCCGCCGGCTGCACGTCCATGGAGCTGATGCGCGCTGCGGGCGGCGGCCCTTCGCGCACGGCACGCGCGAACGCACTGAGCGCTTCGCCTTCGCCCTGCGCGTGAATCGCTACGCCGTCGACGCCGTTCATCACCCATCCGCGTACGCCGTACTGCATCGCCAGACGGTAGACGAACGGTCGGAATCCCACGCCTTGCACCACGCCGCGCACCTGCAGACGGCGCGCTTCCTCAAGCGCGTTTGACGTAACAGCCGCGCCCTTCATAACCCGTTTGCACGATGCGCCCGCCTTGCACGAGCACCGGAACGGTGCAGTTCCCGCCGCTCATCGCAATCATGCGCGCAAACGCTCGCGCGTCCTGCTCGACGTCGTACTCGGTGAACGGCTCGCCTTTCCATTCCAGCTCTTCGCGCAGCTGCAGCGTATACGGACAACTCGCCGTTCCATAGAGCTCAAGCATTGCCGAGCGCTTCCCTGATGACGTGGTAAATCGTCCCTTGCGCTTCCTGAATGCGCGGAATATCGTCGGACGGAACGACGATCGCTATGTCGGCCAAAGCGCGGCGCACGACCTCGCCTCCGTCGTAACCGAGCAATGCGATGGTAAGCAGGCCGCGGCGCTTCGCTTCTTCAAGTGCCGCCACGATGTTGCGCGAACCGCCGCTGGTCGAAAAGGCGAACGCCACATCGTGCGGTTTGGACTGCGCGATCAGTTGACGCAGGAAGATCAGATCCGCTCCCACGTCGTTTGCCGTCGCGGTGATGACCGCCGGCTCAAGCGCCAGCGAGAGAGCCGGCACCGGCGCCCAGCCGCCGTCCGCGCAGATACAGTCCAGGGCGAAATCCGTTGCATCCGTCGCCGAGCCGCCGTTTCCGAAGGCCAGGATGCGCCCTCCGAGTTCGATTCGCGCCTTCACCGCATGCACGGCGGCCGCAATCGCGCCAAGCTGCTCGCCGGCTACGCGCGTGCGCAGCGCACCGGCATCGGCGCATTTGCGCCCGACGGACGCCGCAACGCTGTCCAAGAGCGAGGCGTCGGATTCCCGCGAGCCGCCCAGAAACGGATACAGAAAACCGGCGCCGGGCACCGTTTCGTGCTGCGAGAGGTGCTCCAGGAAAACGTGCACCGACTCGTACAGCGTGTGCCCGAGCAGTTCGAACAGTTCCTGATGCACGTGCGTATCGCAAGCCGGCGATTCGACCGCATAGTGCGCGACGGAGAACGGCCAGCCGATCGTCATCGCGCCGCGTGCGCGCGCCGCAGCGAGCGGCTCGGCGGCCTGCGGATCGTGTTCGGGCGGACCGAAGGCCATCACCATATCGTGCGGCCCCGCCAGCGCTTCGATCCACGGCAGCGGCGCCGCGCTCACATCCAGCGCCGGCAGCGCGCGCTTGCCGACGATCACCGGATGAATGAACTCGACCGAAACGTGCTGCGCATCGGTCGCATAGGGGCCGCGCC
>JBHEMM010000010.1:37492-41575 GCA_046262595.1 Vulcanimicrobiaceae bacterium | reverse complement strand
CCGTTGGATCACCTGAAGGCGGCGCGAATCCCATCGCAATGTCGTCCGGCTTGCAGATGGCGGGCGCCCATTCGGAAAAGGCGATCGACAGATCGAGCGCCGGAAGGGCGCGCTTCCCAACTATTACCGGGTGAACGAATTCAACGGAAACGTGCTGCGCGTCGGTTGCGCTTGCGCCGCTGCCGAACGCCAGCAGCCGGCCGCCGTCCAAGAAGCGCTGCGCCATGTCCCGCGCCGCGCGCGCCAGCGGCAGCGCCTCCCGTTCGAAAAACCGTTCGCATGTTTCGTTGCGCGCCAAGATCCGGTCGTGCAGCGAAAAGCCGGTCAGCATATGCGCGGAAGCGGATCTCCCAGAAGCATGTCAACCACGCGCGTTCCACCATAGCGCGCGCGGGTGATGACTCTGGAGGCAGGCTCTTGGGCGATTTCACCGATAAGCGCCGCCTCTTCGCCGCCGGGAACGCTGCGAACGGCGGCGAGCGCCGCATCGGCGAAGCCGGGTGCCACGATCGCGAGAGACTGGCCTTCATTCGCGATGTGCAGCGGTTCCAGACCCAAAATCTCGCAGGCACCGCGCACCGGATCGCGGACGGGAATGCGCTCTTCATCCAGGACGACGCCCACGCCGGCATCGCGTGCAAGCTCGTTTAGCGCCGTTGCCACGCCGCCGCGCGTCGGGTCGCGCATCCAGCGAAGCCCCGGCGCCGCTGCGGCGCACAGCGCATCCACGAACGGTGTGAGCGCGCGGGAGTCGGAGGCGATCTCGGCGTCGAGTTCCAATTCGCCGCGCGCAAGCAAGATGGTGATGCCGTGGTCGCCGATCGGTCCCGAGAGCAGAACGCGATCGCCGGGACGCACGCTGCGCGGACCCAACGCCAAACGTTCGTCGACAAGGCCGATCCCGAACGTCGTCACATACATGCCGTCGGCCATGCCGTGTTCGACCACTTTCGTGTCGCCGCCGACGATCGGGACGTTCGCGGCGCGCGCTGCCGCAGCCATCGCCTCGATCTGGCGCGCGAGCAAATCGCCGTCCAGTCCGGCTTCCAGAATGAGCGTTGCCATCAGCGCGACCGGGCGCGCGCCCGAGACCGCGAGATCGTTGACCGTTCCGTTCACCGCGAGGGATCCGATGCAGCCTCCGCGGAACTCCAGCGGCTTGACGACGAAACCGTCGGCCGTCGTCGCGATGCGCGCACCTTCGATGGTGAGCAGTGCCGCATCGGAGAGCGCTTCCAGCGCCGGATTGGCAAATGCGGGAACGATCAGCCCTTCGACCAGCCGGCGCGTCGCTTTGCCGCCGGCGCCGTGCGCCATTTCGATCTGCGCGATCTTCGGCGGTGCGTTCACGCAGGCACCGGCGCCGCAACGTATTTGTAATACGCCGCGCACGCGCCTTCGCTTGACACCATCAGCGCGCCGACCGGATGCTCCGGCGTGCACGCGTTGCCGAACAGCTTGCACTGCGGGGGTGAAAGCACGCCCTTGAGAATCTCGCCGCACTGCGCCGCTTTCGGGTCCGTCACGCGCACGCCGGGCAGCGCGAACCGCGCTTCGCTGTCGAACCGTTCGTATTGCGGCTTGATCTTCAGCGCGGATTGCGAGATAAAACCCAGTCCGCGCCATTCGAAGTACGGCCGCAGTTCGAACACGTCAGCGAGCGCACGCATCGCGGCAGCGTTGCCGTCCCAGGGTACGATGCGCCGGTATTGGTTTTCGACTTTGGCTTCGCCGCCGCGCAGTTGCCGCAGCACCATGAGCAGGCCCTCGAGCAAGTCGAGCGGCTCGAATCCGGAGATGACGACCGGTTTGCGGTAATGCTGCGCGATAAACTCATACGGACGGCAGCCGGTGATCGTGGACACGTGTCCGGGACCGATAAACCCGTCCAGCCGCATGTCGGGCGAATCCAAAATGGCGCGTATCGCGGGCAGTATCGTTACGTGATTGCAGAACACGCTGAAATTCTCGAGGCCCAAGGCGCGCGCGCGCAGAATCGTCAGCGCCGTCGAGGGAGCGGTGGTTTCAAAACCGATTGCAAAAAAGCACACGTGGCGGTCCGGCTCGTTCTGCGCTATGCGCAGGGCGTCTAGCGGAGAATACACCATGCGCACGTCGCCTCCGCGCGCCTTGTATTCCAGCGGCGTGCCATGCGTGCCCGGCACACGCATCATGTCGCCGAATGCGGTCAGGACCGTTCCGGGCCGGTCGAGAAGCGAAAGGCCGTCGTCGATGCGCCCCATCGGCAGCACGCAGACGGGGCATCCGGGGCCGTGAACGAGCTGCACGTTCTGCGGCAGAATGTCACGCAGCCCGTGCCGGTAAATGGAATGCGTGTGTCCGCCGCAGACCTCCATGATACGGTAGTGCCGCTGCGGATCGACGGTGCGCGCGATCTCGCGCGCCACGTTGGTGATTAACTCCGGATCGCGAAACTCGTCCACGTACTTCATTCGTGAAACGTATAACCCCGCACTTCGTCCATCGCTTGCTGCTCCTCGCCGAGCGCGGCAAGCATCGTCAATTGATCGCGCGCCTCTTTCTCGCCGACCTTGCTCATCGCGAAACCGACGTGAATCAGCACCCAGTCGCCGACGTTGAGCTCTTCGTCCGCAAGCAGGCCGACGTTAATGGCGCGCTTGACGCCCGCGACATCGACTTTTGCGAGCATCGGCTGCTCGGCGGAAAACGAGCAAATCTGTCCGGGTATGGCAAGACACATCTTACATCGACTCGATCTTCACGTACCGTGCGATGTCTCTGGGAAGCGACTTAAAGAACGCACCCCATTCCTTGAACGTCTGACGCTCCTGCACGGCAATCTGCAGCAGCATGTCCGGCGTTTCCTCAAGCACCGGCCCTTCGTTCGACATGGCGCGGATACGGTCGTACCTCGCGAGCTCGCCGGCGGTTTTCAACGCGAAGCGCGCGATGAGCACGAGCCCCGCGACGGCAAGCGTTCTCAATACCACTTTTTTATCCATGGGAATTCCTCTCCAAAAGGCCGCGCACGAGATCGACGCAGCCAGGAACGGCCGCGCGAACGGGCTCGCTCAGCGTCATGCCCTCACCGGTGTCCGCCGGAACGCAGCCGGCGATAAGGATCTTGGGGGCCCGTCCGGGTTCCAAGTCGCGGCGCAGCCGTTCGTAAATTGAAAGGACGCCGGTGACATCCATCGCGTGCGCGTCGGGCGCGCTCGCCGCAGCGGTGCTCTCGCCCGGCTCGATGACGAATAATGTGCCCGGCTCGTCGTTGCGCCCAATTGCATCCACAAGAACGATCAGATCGTATGCCTCGAGCATTTCGAGCGCCAAGTGCATTCCGCCCGTGCCGAAATCGCGAACGCGTACATTCGGCATCGGCGTCTGCGCGGCAAGCGTTCGTGCGACTTCCGGGCCGAAGCCGTCGTCGTTGAAGAACACGTTGCCGAAACCGGCGACGAGCGCGTTCACGGCGCGTTCTCCAGCGGTTCGATCTCATCGCTTCCGTAAAAAAACGAACGCCCGTACCACTCATGCATATCGCTTGCCGGATCGCCGTCGAAGATGACGCCGATATAGCGCTTCCCTTCGAAATCCGTATGCACGGCGCAAACCCGCCCCGTCATTCCGCGCACGATGTCGTCCCAGACGTCCGCTCGTCCGCGCGGATGCACGCGAACGAGCGAACCGGGCTCGACGGTGACGCCGGCGACCTCCACCTTCTCATCGCCCGGACGCCGCGAGCCTCCGGTCAGCTCGCCATGGAGCGAACTTTGCGTGTGCGCGTCAAGTGATTCAGCGCGTTCGAGCAGCTGACGCGCGTAGGCGTGCGCGCCGCGAACCTCGCGTTTTTCTTCATCGGTAAGCGAAGCGACGGTGAGCATCAGCAGCTCGTCAATCTCCGTGGCATCGAACGTTTGCACCGTGCTTTGCCGCGCGATGGCCGGAAAATCGTACAGGATGATCGGTGAGGCCAGCACGGTCTGCGCACAGGTGCGGTCATCGCCGGGCGTTCCGGTCAAAACGGGAAAGACGCCCTGGTTGACGCAACGCGCCGCTGCGGCGGCGGCGGCCTGCGGCGGGTCGAGCAGCGAGATAAAC
>JBHEMM010000010.1:11602-37482 GCA_046262595.1 Vulcanimicrobiaceae bacterium | reverse complement strand
CAGGTCGGAGTCCAGGTGGCCGCAGAGCACGTCGCGCAGCAGCGCGCGCAGGTGGCTCGTCAGCTCGGCGAGCAACAGCTGGATCGCGCCGTCGGACGGCGCGAGGCCGGCGATCAGCGCGCGTTCCAGCGCTTCGTTGCGGTTTGCCGCAGCATGCGTGTGCGCGCGGTTCTCCAAGCCCAGCGTTATGCGGCAATACGCGCCGTCGCGCTCGATCTCTACGATGAGCAGGCCTCGAAGAACGTCCGCTTCGAAGGGCAGCTCGGTACGGCCCTCGCGAAGCGGCGCGTGCAGCGGCACCTCGTGCTCGAGGGGACCGCTGGCGGTTTGCTGCAGAAAACGCGCGAGCACGTCGACGCTTGCATCGCCGTCGCGCACGCGCGTAAGCATCTGCGAACGCATGACGGTCGCCTCGCTTGCGTCCGCGTAGTCCAGCGGCATCAGCACACCGAACTGCCAAGGCATGCGGTTCTTGACCGCACTGGGCTTGTACGGGAAAAGCAGAAAGCCTTCGTAGAGCACGGCGTCGGCGATGGCTTTGACGTCCGGCGATATCGCGCTCACGTCAGCTCCTTCGCCGCTTTGAGCAGCGAGGCAAACGCGGCGTCCCAACTGTGCGCGCCGGCAGCGGCGCGATAGCGGTGGAGTTCGCGGAACGTTTGCGCGTCGACGCGGATGAGCGCGGAATCTCCGTAACAGGCTTGCATCGCTTGGTGCCATGCGGACAGCGGCATGCCGAACGCCGACTCGCAGCTCCAACTGACCGGCTCACCCGAAAAACCTTGCGCGGCGCGGCGGAACACGGAACCGCTGAAAAAAAACCGCAGCGGGATCTCGCCGCCGTCGAGCGCGTTCAAAAACCGGTTCGCCGCGACGTCGAAATCGAACGTGCACGGGACGGGCAACTCGATCTCCGTCTGCGCAGCAAACGCGGGCACCATGAGCGGCACGTCGGCCCAGCTCAGCGCGTGCAGGGTTTTTCCCCAGCGGTCCGGCGTACCGAAGAGCTCCTCGAGCAGCGGCTCCTGCTGCGCGGAATACGAACGCCACTGCGGCTCGATGCGGATCTGCACGCGTAAAGCAATCGCTTCAACAGGTTCGCCCGTGCAAGCGATACGCAGCCGGAAGAGCAGCGCCGGTACGGCGGCGTACTGCTTCGCCGTTACACCCAGAACGCTGAACGCGAGACCGCTCACCGCACGCGTTCCAAACCGGCGCCCGGCCGCTGCGCGATCCGGGCGAAAAAATCGTCGATCTTGCGGTGCACGTCATCGCCTCCGCCGATGCCTTTCCAGCAGGTGCGAACGATACCGGCGAGTTCGTAGCAGGCATCGATAGGAACCACGAACGTGCGCGTTTGCGCCTCCTTGCGGCGGTAGACGAGCGCCGCTTCGACGTCGGGCACCATGGAGGCGAGGAGCGGCTCGCGTTCTTTGAGTTCACGCCAATGTTCGAGCGGTAAAAGCGATTCGGTCGCGCCGGCGGGGCCGGGATAGAACGCGCTGACCTCGCCGCTTGCGCTGTTTTCAAAAAAGAACGCAAGACCTATCGGAATGCCGAGCGCCTCCCACTGCGCGTCCGTAAAAAGCGGATGATCGAGCGCAGCATAGCGCTGCGGAACGATTTTGAAACGGCCGCGCGCCGCGTTCGGCGCGGCGAATAGCAGCGTGCACGCGTAGCACGCGCAGAGTAAACGGCGCTCGAACGTATCGACGGCGTGGCCATGCGGTTCGTCCAGCGGCCCCGCACAGAGCTCGCACTTCACGAAACGATCACCGGAAGCACGCCGGCCGGCGGCCCGTGCTCGGGCGCGGTCGCGGGTGCGGCGCGCACTTCCAGCACCTCCGGCGCAGCGGCGAATAGCGCCTTTTCAATGGCTTGTTTGAGCGTCGCCTGCGAGGCGGAGCAGCCGTCGCACGTTCCGCTCAAGCGCACCTCCACCGCATCCTCCGCGACGCCCAGGATCTCCACGTCGCCTTTGTGTGAGCGCATGTACGGCCGCACGGAATCGATCGCGCGCCGCACACGTTCTTCGAGCGGTAGGGGATGCAGATCGTGCGTCACGAGCAGGGCGGTGATAAGCGTGTCGTTGCACGCTTCCACCAGCACCTCGTGCGCGCGCTCACCCAATGCGGTATGCAAATTTTCCAGCAGGCGCCGCAGCGCTTCTCCGTACGTCTCGCCGATGAGGGCCATGAGTTTGTCCGCATCGGCTCGCGCTCCGGTCGCGGCTGGAAGCGCGTCGAAGCGCTGCAGCAGCGCCTCGATGCGTTCGGCGTTTTCTTGCAGCACGTCGGCCGCCATCGCGTTACGCCTCGGCTGCCGCGAACGGCGTGTGCACGCGCTCGACGACCTTTCCGTCCCCGACGTACATATGCACGCCGCACGGCAGACACGGGTCGAAGCTGCGAACAGCTCGCATGATGTCGATCCCCTTGAAGTTCTCCGGACCGTTCTCTTCAAAGATGGGCGTGTTTTGAACCGCGTCTTCGTACGGGCCGGGCGTTCCGTACGAATCGCGCGGATTGGCGTTCCACGGAGTCGGCGGCCAGGGCTGGTAATTCTCAATCTTGCCGTCGCGGATCACCATGTGATGCGAGAGCACGCCGCGCACCGCTTCGGTGAATCCGACGCTGATGGCGTCTTTGGGCACTTCGAAGGAATTCCAGGTTTGCGTCTCGCCCTTGCCCAGCAGTTCGAGCGCTTTGTCGCAGAAGTAGAGCGCCACGCCCGCTGCGTACGCCTGAAAATAGGTGCGCGCGCGATCGCGTTCGAGCATGTTGCTCCACTTCGGGATCTTCCACTCGAAACGCGTCTCCGGCCGCGTCATGCCTTTGGGCAGCGTGATGACGACGCTGTTGCCTGTTGCTTTCACGTACCCGGTGTCGACCAGCCCCGAAAGCGCGGTGGACCAAAGACGCGCCAGTGGTCCGCCGCCCGTGTCGAGCGAGAGGTGTTCTCCTTGGTGCAGCCAGCGCGGCGACATCACCCAACTGTATTTTCCGCCGAAATCGCGTTTTTGCGGCGCGGGAATCTGCTGCGCGTTCCACGGATGCCGCGCGTCGACCGGATTGCCGAGCGGGTCACGGTCGACGAGCTTGTCCTGATGCTGCTCCCAGTCCACGTAGTACGAACTGCCGAGCAGGATGCGCATGTTCAGGTTGATGTCCACCAGATCGTTCGTCACGAGCTTGCCGTCCACGACGACGCCCGGCGTCACGTACATCTTGCGGCCCCATGCCGGCATGTTTTTGTACGTGAAGTCGCATGCGTTCTCGTGATTGAGCGCGCCCCAGCAGCCCAGCAGCACGCGCCGCTCGCCGACATGCTCGTATCCGGGAAGCGCGTCGTAGAAGAAATCGAAGAGATCGTCGTGCAGCGGCACGCAGACCTTCATCCACTCCACGTAGCGCATGAGGCGCACGAGATAATCGGTGAAGGTTTGCGCTACGGCGGCCGTGCCCGGGCCGCCCGGATACAGTGTCGAGGGGTGCACGTGCCGCCCTTCCATCAGGCAAAACATTTCGCGCGTGAGCCGGCTGTTCTGCAATGCCAGACGGTAGATTTCGCCGGTGAACGGATTGAGCGCCGTCATGATGTCGGCGATCGTGCGATACCCGTGAAGATGCGCGTTGGGAGCTTCGGTTGTCTTCGCCTTTTCCCAGACGCTCGGATTCGTCTCGCGCACCATGCGCTCGCAAAAGTCCACACCGACTAAATTTTCTTGAAAGATGTTGTGGTCGAACATGTACTCCGCGGCTTCGCCCAGATTCATGATGATCTCGCCCATCGGCGGTGTTTCCACGCCGTAAGCCATGTTCTGGCAATAGACCGAGCACGAGGCGTGGTTATCGCCGCAGATGCCGCAGATGCGGCTGGTGATAAAGTGCGCGTCGCGCGGGTCTTTGCCTTTCATGAAGACGCTGTAACCCCGGAAGATCGAAGACGTGCTGTAGCACTCGGCGACTTTCTTCTGTTTGAAATCGATCTTCGTATAGATGCCCAGGTTTCCGACGATGCGCGTGATCGGATCCCACGCCATTTCCACGAGATTCGAACTGTCCGCGGGTTGCTGCCGTTGGGGAAAATCTTTGATCGCCATCGCACGCTCCGTATTGCTTTAAGTCAGTAAGCTTTGGGTCGGTATCCGGTCGTCAATTCGTCGCCTTTACGGCGCCATTTCGGTTCTTTGTCGCCGGTATGGATCGTGGACGTGCGCATCGTGCGGATGAAACGTCCGTACGCCGTCACCAGTGTCGTGGAGAGCGTCGCGCCGGGCGGCTCGTCCATAAAAGGCATGTATTTGTCCGGAAATCCGGGCATGGTGCATGCAATGCAGATGCCTCCCACGTTCGGGCAGCCGCCGATGCCGTCCATCCAGCCGCGCTTCGTGACGTTGCATTTCACGACCGGACCCCAGCACCCGATCTTGACCAGACACTTTTCCGATCCGTATTCTTTTGCGAAGTTGCCTTCTTCGTAATAGCCGGCGCGGTCGCAGCCTTCGTGCACGGTTTTCTCAAAAAGCCATTTCGGGCGCAGCATCTCGTCGAGCGCGGGCGGCGGCGCTTTGCCCGCGGCCATCAGCAAGACGTGCAGCAGCGTTTCCGCCATGTTGTCGGGCTGCACGGGGCAGCCCGGCACGCAGATCACCGGCAAGCCCGCTTTCGATTTCCAATCCCATCCGACGTAATCGGGAACGCCCATGGCGCCCGTGGGATTGCCTTGCATCGCATGGATGCCGCCGTACGTCGCGCACGTGCCCGTCGCAATGATCGCCAGGGCTTTAGGCGCCAAACGATCGAGCCAATCGTTGACGGTAATCGGCTCGCCGGTGCCCGGGTCGTTGCCGAATGACGTGAAGTAACCTTGGCTCTTGATCTTTTCGTTCGGGATGGACCCTTCGACGACGAGAACGAACGGATCCATCTCGCCGCGTTCCGCTTTAAAGAACGCCTGCATGAACTCATCACCGCCCTGTTCGAACGCGATGAGCGGCCAATAAACGTTGACCTTCGGCAAGCCGGGAATCGCGCCCATAGCGATCTCTTCAATGCTCGGAAGCGTTGCGTTGGTCAACGACACGGAGTCGCCGTCGCAACTCAGACCGGCGTTCATCCACAGCAGATTGATTTCGGGTATTTTGGGGTTCGGTGTAATCTCTGAAGCCATAGAGCACTCTCCGCAGTTACATGCGCGGGCCGGACATCTGGTAGACGGGCGAAAAGGCGCGCGCCGCGTTCTCCATCCGGTATCCTAAAGTCAAAAGTTCCTGGGGCGTGAACAGACGCGCCGCCTCTTTGAAAAAGCGGTGCTCTTCGTCGTGAATATGTTCGGCAAGTTGCGCTTTGAGCTGGCCGATGCTTTGAAGAAAGAACGGATCGGCGGGGTCGCTGCGTTCGATCTGCGCAAGCGTGCGCGCGACGGCCGCATGATCCTGATAGTTGTTCTCGACTTCGGCGGCTTGCGATCCGTTTGCGGCCCGCTCGCGGAACGCCGGATAAAAAAACTCTTCCTCGATCTTCGAGTGAATCCGGACGTTGGTGTCGATCGTCCTGAAAACGTTCGCGCGAAGCACGGGGTCCGCGGAGCGCACGACTTTCATCAGCAATGCGAGAACTTCCGCGTGCTGCTCTTTGAGAAGGCTGATAGCATCCGCCATAAACCCTACCTCCGTGATTATTCATACCCGATTATTGGGAATGAACACGGGGTGCATGAAGTTTCGATCGCGCTTGCGATCGTTGACGAAATAGCGGAACGGATCGACGGTCAAAACATTGAAAAAGTGACCGCGGTTCACTTACGTATCGGAGCAATGACGGGCGTCGTTCCTGAAGCGTTGCGCTTTGCATGGGAGTTAGCGGCCGATGGTACGCCTGCCGCCGGCTCGCGTTTAGAGATCGAACGCGTTCCGCTTACCATTTATTGCAGCGCGTGCGCGTGCGAGCGGACCGTTGCCGGATCGATGCTGCCCGTTTGCGCCGTTTGCGGCGCGAGTTCCAACGATATCGTGCGCGGCCGTGAGTTGCTCGTCGCTTCGATGGAGGTAGAGTATGACGCTTCGCTTGGTGGAAGTGCAGCAAAGCATTCTGCGCAAGAACAGCACGATGGCGCAGGATCTTCGCACGCGGTTCGAACGTAGCGGCACGTACGTCTTCAACCTGCTCTCCAGTCCGGGAGCGGGCAAGACGACGCTGCTCGAGGAAACGCTGCGCCGGCTGAGCACCGGCTACCGCGTAGCCGCGCTCGTGGGCGACCAGGCCACCGAGAACGACGCCCGCAGGCTCGCGCGCAGCGGCGTACCGGTGAAACAAATAACCACCGGCGCGGAATGCCGCTTGGACGCCCAAATGGTCACCTCTGCGCTGCTCGGCCTGCCTTCCGGCGATCTGGACGTGCTTGCAATCGAGAACGTCGGGAACCTCATCTGTCCCGCCGAATACGACTTAGGCGAGACGCTGCGTGTCGTCCTCTTCTCCGTCACTGAAGGCGAAGACAAACCGCTCAAGTATCCGCTCGCTTTTGCCAGCGCGCACGTCGCGCTGATCTCCAAGTGCGATCTCGCGGCAGCAACCGGCTTCGACCGGCAAGCGGCGCTTGAGAGCATCGCGCGTGTGAACCCGTCGCTGCCCGTGCTCGAGGTTTCGTCGGCCACCGGCAAAGGATTGGACGAATGGATCGCGTTTCTGACCGGCGGCATCGAAGCGCGGCGCGTGCCCGCCTAGCCGCCGTTTACGGCGTCCTTGCGCTGATTACGGCCGGCGGGTGGCTTGCGCTCCTGGGGGCGGCGCACCGTTATCCGCTTCTGTTGGCGCTCGGCGTGACGGCGTACGTGCTCGGCTTACGCCATGCCGTCGATCCCGACCACATTGCGGCGATCGATGCGACGACACGCAAATTGATGCACCGGGGCGAGCGGCCCGTCGCCGTCGGATTCTTTTTCTCACTCGGACACTCGACAATCGTTTTCTTGCTCACGCTGCTGGTTGCCGCGTTCGGGTTTGCGTTGAAGCCGCATCTGCACGCATTGCAATCGGCCGGAGCGATCGTCGGGACGTCTGTTTCGGCGCTTTTCTTGTTCGGCATCGCGGCGGCGAACGCTGCCGTGCTGCTCGAGGTTCTGCGCGGCCGAAACGGCGGACAATGCGATTTCCAAGCGCCTGGCGGCTGGCTCACGCGCATTTTGCGGCCTGCGCTCGCGCTGGTGACGAAAAGCATGCACATGTATCCGCTCGGTATGCTCTTCGGATTGGGGTTCGACACGGCCAGTGAGATTGCGCTGCTCGGTATCTCCGCCGCGTCCGCTGCCGGCGGCATGCCGGTCACGTACATCTTGCTGCTTCCGCTGCTCTTTGCGGCCGGCATGTCGCTGGCGGACACCACGGAAGGCGTCGCAATGCTCGGCGCCTACGGATGGGCTTACGTGCGGCCCCGGCAAAAGTTGTTCTATAACGTCAACATGACGCTGCTCTCGGTCGTCATTTCGCTGGTCATCGGCAGCGTTGAGGCGTTCGCCGTCATCGGCACGCAGATGGGTGACGTGCGGCTCTCGCAGCTCACGGCATGGCTCTCGTTCTCGACGCTCGGCGTCGGTATCGTCGTGCTGTTCGGCGCGAATCTCGCCTTCAGCGCCGCGCTCTGCCGCCTCAGGAGCCGCCCGTCTTGAAGTGCAGTCCGTTTAAAACAAATTGCACCGCAAGCGCGGCGAGGATGATGCCCAGCAGCCGCGTCACCACGTGAATGCCCGTCGCGCCGATCAGATGCTGAAAGCGCGTTGCGAAGCGCATGAACAGCCAGGTTAAGAGCAGCGCCGCGGCGCACGCGGCGGCAACGGTGAGCAAGCGCGAGGGTTCGTTGCGCGCAAGCGTAACGAGCAGCATTACCGTTGCAATCGTTCCGGGACCGGCGATCATCGGTATAGCGAGCGGGAAAACAGCCGGGTTGTCCGTAAGGGCGGCGTCGCGCTCTTCTTCTTCCGTGCGTTTCGTGCGAGTGGGGCGGGCGAACAGCATGTCGATCGCAATCAGAAACATCAAGATACCGCCCGCGATCAGAAATGCGGAGAGCGTAATCCCTAAATAGTGCAGCAGCGCCCGGCCGATCGCGCCCATCACCAGCATCACCGCCGCGGCGACCACGACGGCTTGATCGACCACTTTTGGGCGCCGCGGTGCGGGAAGTGCAACGGTCGCCGCCAGGGTAAGCGGAATCATCCCTATCGGGTCGATGATGGTAAATGCGGTCGCAAACGCTGTGAAGGCAAAGTTCCAGTCCATGGCTGGACTAGAGTTTATCCCGTCCGTGCGGCGCGGTCAAATCGAGCAGCGGGCCGATGGGAACGATGCGCGTGGGGTTGATGTCGTCATGCGTCGAGTAGTAATGGCGCTTGATGTGATCGAAGTTCACCGTTTGCGCGATGCCGGGCGTCTGATAAAGATCGCGCAGATAACCCCAGAGGTTGGGGTAATCCACGATGCGCCGCAGATTGCATTTGAAGTGCCCCACGTAGACCGCATCGAAGCGGATCAGCGTCACAAAGGCGCGCCAGTCCGTTTCCGTCTGCTGCTCGGCGATGAGATAACGCCGTTGTGCCAGGCGTTCCTCGAGCGCGTCGAGCGTCGCAAACACGTCGCACGCGGCATGTTCGTACGAACGCTGACTCGTGGCAAAGCCCGCTTTATAGACGCCGTTGTTGAACGTTTCGTAGAGCCACGCGTTTAAGCGTTCGATCTCGTCCGCATGCGCAGCAGGATACAGGTCGCGCTCCGGATGCTTGGCAAGCGCGTCGAACTGCGTTTCGAACATGCGCATGATATGATCGTCGTTATTGCTCACGATCGTTTTGCTGCGGCGGTCCCAGAGCACCGGAACCGTGATGCGCCCCGAATACTGCGGATCGGCGGCGTTGTACGCTTCGCTCAAAAAGGCGAATCCGTTCACCCGATCGGGCGAGAAGCCGGCGCCTTCACCGAAGCGCCAGCCGCGTTCGTCCCTCACCGGATCGACCGCGCTCATGCTCACTGCCGCTTCCAACCCTTTGAGCGCGCGAACCGCGATGGTGCGGTGCGCCCAGGGGCATGCGTAAGAAACGTACAGGTGGTAACGTCCGGCCTCGACGGGAAAATCGCCCGAACCGTCCGCACGAATCCAGCGGTCAAACGCGTCCTGCTGCCGGGCGAAACTTCCGTCCGCCGATTGCTCTTCGGGGAACTGCGCTTTAGGCGCGGCGTCACGAATATTTGCGAATGGGCTGGTCGAGATCGATCTCGCCGGTCGTCGCGCGCGGTGCATCGACTTGTTCGCGCGTCAGTTCTTTCAAGAAGCGGTCCGTGCCGGGCTCTTGATTCTTGCCCTCGACGAGCGTGCCCGCGTCGTACGGCGCGAATCCGGCATCTTCAACCAGTTCGCAGACGGTGGCTTTCGCCACCGCATCGTCGCCGGCAACAAAAACGACAAGCCCCGTGCCGCTTTTGCTCTGCAGCGTTTGCGCCTTGAGCGTGTTGAACGCCTTGATCACTTTGGCGTCGCCGAGTTTGCGCTGAATGCACTGGCTCGAGGAATCGCCTTCGTCGAACTCTTGAACGTTCATCTGGTCGTTGACAAACGGATTCGTCGTATCGATAACGACTTGGCCTTCGAACCGCCCCACTTGCTTGATCGCTTCGTCCACTTCCGTCCACGGCGGAGAAAACAGCACGATCTCCGCGCAGCGGACGGCGTCGTATGGCGTCGACGGCTGCGAATCGTTGCCGCTCTCGCGCGCAAGATTTTCCAGGTTCGACTTGTCGTGCGAGAAACTGTAATAGATTTTGTGGCCCTTCTTTGCCCACAGCCGTCCGAGTGCTTGGCCGATGTTTCCGGAGCCGATGATTCCAATCTTCATGGTTTCTTTTTCCCGCCCGGCGGCCGCTCTATCCGCCGTTGAGGTCCACAAGCAGCTCCGTGCCCAGCGCAATGAAGAAACCGCATGCCAGCATCGTGGTCATCACCGCCGTGATGCCGGGGCTGCGGCGCAGCACGCTCCACAACTCGCCGATCACGTACACTAAAGCGCCGACCGCGGTTGCGAGGAACAACACGGAGAGCACCGGCGAGTGGAACGTATAGCCCGCAATCGTGCCCAGAAACGTCGGGCCGCCGGCAACCACACCCGCTAACAACAACTCGCGCCGCTTGGGCGTAAGTCGGCCGACGAGCGGCGCGGCAATGCCGAAGCCTTCCGTCGCATTGTGTAAAGCAAAACCGACAATCAAACCGAGCGCTATCGCCGTCGCGCCGGATGCCGCCGACGTCCCGATGGCCAGCCCTTCGGCGAAATTGTGCGCACCGATGCCGCATGCGATGATCGATGCCAGCACGTACGGATCGTGCTTTCCCGAGGCTGCGCGTTTCGTCATGCGCGCCGCCATGACGCCCAAACCGGCCAGACCCGCGAACAATCCGCCCGCATACGCTGCGGCAAGCCAAAGCACCGGCGCAAGCGGCGCGTGCGCATAATGCCAGTCCTGCAGCGCTGAAGTGAGCGGCGCGGTGGCGTTGCCGGCGATCTCGACCACGAGGTAGACCAAAATGCCGATCGCGATGGCGTTGAGCGCGCCGATGAACTGCGCCGAAACGTTGCGCATCCGCGCGATGGGCAGGCCCAAGAAAATCGTCAATCCGGAAATCGCCCCGAGCAGCGCCGTCCATCCGAAGGACAGCGGGCGCGGTTTTGCGCTTGTGAAGCTCGGCAGCATCGAGCGCATCGCATCGTTCATCGCTGCCGCCTTTTCAGGCGTGCCGGCATAATGAATGGCCGTGATCAGGCCGTCCGGCATGCCTGCGCTGTCTTCGATGTGATCGAGCACGTGGCAATGCACCAGCCACGTGCCGGGACGCGCGTTTGCCTGCACGATCGTATCGGCCCGCTGTCCGGGGCCGAGCATCACCGTGTCCTGCACGTCTTCGTACGACAGCGGCCGCGCATCGCGCGCGATAATGCGCTGATCGTGTCCATGTGTGTGCATCGTATGCACGTTCTCGCCGGACATGTTGATCCAGCGCAGCCGCACGCGCTGACCGGCGCGTACTTCAATCGGCGCGGTTTGCGGATACTCTTTGCCGTTGAGCGTGAAATGGTTTTCGCTCACGCTTTGGATGGACCACGATGAAATCATCTCCACGTCATCGCGGTCGGCGCGCTCCCCGGCACGCGGATGCGAGGGGAGCACGATGATTGCCCCGTACAAGCCGCTGTTCACCATCTCTTCGTTGTCGTGCGAGTGATAGATGAACGTGCCCGGCTCGTTGGCCGTGAAAGCGTAACGGTAGCTGCCGCCCTGCATCACCATCGGCTGGGAGATTCCGCCCACACCGTCCATCTCCACCGGCGCTCCATGAATGCCGTGCAGGTGCAGCGTGTCCGGGACGCTTTGCGCGTTCCGGTAAACGATGACCACGCGCTCGCCTTGGCGCACGACGAGCGTCGGCCCCGGCACAACGCCGTCGTACGTTTTGGCCATGACGCTCAGGCCGGCGTTCAATGTCCAGGGCGCATCCCGCTCGACAAGGGTGAAGACCGCTGCTCCGCGCACGGTCTGCGGCGGAGCGGCAAACGTCCCGTCCTCGCGGCGGACGAGGCGCGGCTCGCCGGGCGCAGCCGTCGAGAGGGGCATCGGGCCGCGAATCGGCTGGAGACCCACGGTCGCCGGGTTTACGCCGCGCGTCGTTTCGTCGGTATCCGCGCGGCTGCGTGAACCACCGAACAGGCACAGCGCAAGCGCTATGCTACAAATATAGGCGAGGCGAATGACACACTTCGGCACGCCTAACTCTTCGGGAAGCGTTCCGCTTTTCCGCCCGGCACCGCTCGGGAACGCCTTGAAGGCCGGGCGTTGCGTTCCGCGGTATACGCCGCGCAGAAATGCATGCAATGCGAGCGCGTCCGGACGCACCACGCGCGCTCATCACGATTACGGTTATGCTTGGGCTCATCATGGCGATCATCGATGCGACGATTGTCAACGTTGCGCTCACGAACATCGCCGGAAACTTGGGCGCGTCGATCGACGAAGTTTCATGGGTCGCAACGGGCTACATCCTTGCGAGCGTCATCGTCATGCCGCTCAACGGGTGGCTCACCGCCTACTTCGGCCGCAAGAACTTTTACGCCGGCTGTCTTGTGATCTTCACGATCGCGTCGTTTCTATGCGGCACGGCGCGCAGCATTTGGGTGCTCGTTTTTTACCGCGTGCTGCAAGGCTTCGGCGGCGGCGCCCTCCAGCCGACCGCGCAAGCGATTCTTTTCGAAACGTACCCGCCCGCCAAGCGCGGCGCGGCGATGGCGATCTTCGGGTTGGGCGCGATGGTGGGCCCGGCGGTCGGGCCCACGCTGGGCGGTTGGATCGTCGACAATTTCTCGTGGCCGCTGATCTTCTTCATCAACTTGCCCATCGGCATCATCGCAACGGTCATGACGATGATGTTCATTCCGAACCCACATTTTCTAGCGAAGCCGAAAGGCGGCGTCGATTGGCTCGGCCTGGGACTGCTCACGGCAGGTCTCGCGAGCTTGCAATATGTTCTGGAGCGCGGCCAGCACGACGATTGGTACCAGTCGAACGCGATTTGGATCCTGACGATCCTGGCGGTACTCTCGCTGGGGTGGTTCATTTACAAGACGCTGCACGACCGCCATCCGCTCGTCGATCTGAACGTCTTTCGCTTCCGCACGTTTACGATCGGCAACGTGATCGGCGTCATTAGCGGTTTCGGGCTGTTCGGAACCAGTCTGATCCTGCCGCTGTTTTTCCAATCGATTCTGGGCTTCACCGCGTTCGACACCGGCATGGCGCTGCTTCCGGGAGCCATTTCGACCGCAATCAGTATGCTGATCGTGGGCCGCTTGGTCAACAAGATCGATCCGCGCATCCTGGTCGGTTTCGGTATGCTCGTCTTCGGATGGGCGACGTGGATGATGGGCGGCTTGAATGAAACCGCCGGCTACTGGGACGTCTTCTGGCCGCGCCTGGTGCAGGGGTTCGGCTTAGGCTTTCTGTTTGTTCCGCTTTCGACGGTGATGCTCGGGGCCGTTCCCCGCGCGGAACTCGCCGGAGCGACCGGCGTCTCGACGCTGCTGCGCCAGATCGGCGGCAGCTTCGGCATCGCGATCCTCACCACACTGCTCGCCCGTGAAGCGGCGATCGCGCAAAACAATTTGGCGGGCGGCGTGACGCAAACGCACGGATACTCGATCGCCACGCTCAATGGTCTGGTTGCGACATCCGCCCAAGTGATCAGCTACGACTACCTGTTCCGCCTGTGCGCGATCATCTTCTTCGTCTGCACGCCGCTGGTTATTTTCATGCGCCCCTCGCGCCGGGCCCCAAGCACCGCCGCGGTGATCGCCGCGGAATAAAGCGCCGATTCCGTTATGCCGCCATCGTGCGGATCCGGTCGAGCGTATCGGCCGTGCGCGCCTTCATCGCCCGGTGACACTCACAGGCCTGCTGCTCGAGCGCCGATTGATCGGTGACCGTCAATTTTCCGCGCCCGGCGCGCACGATACCGCGATCTTCCATCGCGCTCAGTGCGTTGGTTATTGATGGCCGGTACGAACCCACCATCAGTCCGAGCATCTCATGCGTGATGGGCAGGACCGGTTCGTCCATGCGCACGCGCATGTCCAAGATCCAACGCGCGAGCCGCTGTTCGATCCGGTGCAGGCGGTTGCAGGCGGCGGTTTGAGCAACGGTCGCCATATACAGGTTCGCATATTTGAGCAAGGCGCCGCACAACGGATGGCCGCCGTGGAGCACGTCGTGCACGAACGGTTCGCGCGCGATTCGCGTGGCGGTTCCGGGAGCCTGCACGATCACGTGAAACGGCGTTGCGAAGCCGCCGAGCACCAGCGGCAGACCGGTCATGCCTTCGCGGCCGACGAGCGCGACTTCGACGGCCTCGCCGCTCGAAACGTGAACCAAGCTCGAGCAGACGCCGGAGTGCGGAAACCAAACGTAGTCGACGGGTGCGTCCGCGTGATGCAGTGTCTCGTGCATTACGAGCGGGATGGTTTCGCAGTACGGGGCGATCCGTTTGCGTTCCGCTTCGGGCAGCACGTCCAGCAGCAGGTTTTTCATCATCAGCTCGGCAGTAACGTACCCACATGCGAACCTTTGCCAGCGACAACAACGCTCCGGCGGCGCCTGAAGTGCTTCAGGCGCTGATCGACGCCAATGCCGGCGATGCCGTTTCGTACGGCGGTGATGAATGGACCAGGCGTGCCGCCGCACGGTTCGACGACATCTTCGGCGGCGGGACGGAAGCGCTCTTCGCGTTTAACGGGACCGGCGCGAACGTCGTTGCCCTGAGCTGTTTGACCAAACCATACGAAGCCGTCATCACGCCGGCAAGTTCGCATCTGCAAACCGACGAATGCGGCGCCTTCGAACGCTTCACCGGGTGCAAAGTGCTGCCGGTCGCAGCCGTCAACGGCAAGATCGGCATAGACCATCTGCGCAGCTTCGCGGGCGAGCCCCGCGACGAGCATCATGTCGTCCCCCGCGTGGTATCGATCTCGCAATCCACCGAATACGGCACGCTCTACACGCCGGACGAGCTGCGCGAGCTGTGCGACTTCGCGCACGGCAGCGGCTGGTACGTGCACGTGGACGGCGCGCGCATCGGCAATGCGGCTGCCGCTCTGCAGACGGATCTGAAAGCATGCACGCGCGATGTAGGCGTGGACGTGCTGACGTTCGGCGGAACGAAGAACGGCCTGCTGTTCGGCGAGGCGATCGTCTTTTTCAATCCGCAGCTGCACGGCGGCGCCGCTCGCTTTGCGCGCAAGCAAGGCATGCAGCTGGCCTCGAAGATGCGCTATATTTCGGCGCAGTTCTTGGCACTGATGGAGGGGCAGCGCTGGCTGCGCTACGCGCTGCACGCGAACGCCATGGCCAAGCGTCTGGAAGAGCGGCTGCGGGCCTGCGGTGCGGTGCAGATCACGCGGCCGGTTCAATGCAACGCCATCTTCGCAACGCTGCCGCGCGCGGCAATCGCGCGGCTGCAAGAGGAGTTCTTTTTCTACGTTTTCGACGAGACCGCGGCGGAAGTGCGCTGGATGACGCACCATGCGACGGACGCGGCTGATGTCGACGCCTTTGCGGCTGCGATTATGCGAGAAGCCGGCGCGCCAGCGGGTTGAGCGCGCGCCCGCGCCACCGCATCTCGTAATTCCAGCGCATCAGCGCATTGCGCGCGCGAACCGGAAACGATTGATGCGCGTGAATGAGCGCCTCCACTTGCTCGAATTCCGGACCGCGCTCGAGGCGGATGCGCGCGATCGTCGCACGCGCCGCCGGCGGATGAGCCGACGCAAACCGGATAGCGCTGCCCCAGCGCTTCGAGAACGAGACATACGAACCGGTCCGCACTCGCGCCAGCGTGCTGTCCAACGTCTCCTCAGGGGCGCCCAGACCTTGATATTGCCGCAGCTTGTCGGCATGCAGCTGGGCGGGAACCACCCAGCCGTAATGGGAGTACACGTACGGAAGCGCGAGGCGTTTACCGGGCAGTCCCGTCAGCTGTTCGTGGACGCTGCGTTCCCAGCGCAACTCCGGCGCGAACCGGAAAAACGAGCGGTGGCGATCGATCGACATGTACCAGTCGAACGATTGAAAAAAGTGCCTGATGTAGCCGTCCACGAAATCGACGTCCTCGGGAACGAAGCGCAAGTTCCGCGCAATAACGGCGACGCGTTCGCTGTGCACGTCGTCCGCATCCACGGCGATCACCCAATCGCCCGCGTCGTGCTCCCGGTGCAGCCGCAAGCACACGTTTCGCGCGGCAGCAAAATTCGCAAAGGGCGTGCGGTCCACCACGAGCCGTCCGCTCGTGCCAAGTGCGCTTTGCGCGAGCACGGCGGCATGCGGCGACGGCTCGGGCGAATTGTCGTTCACCAGCAGGAAGTCGCAGGCGTCTTTGAGCGATTCACAAAGCGCGCCTAAGAACGGTTCTTCCCGCGGGCCGACGATCAAATGCGCTGCGACGCGCAGCGGTGCTGCGGGGGACTCCTGGAAGGGCTGCGCCAACGTGGCTCCTCGTGAAGGATGTGGTGCGCCTGGCCGTCGATGCACGGGATCTCGCATCCGATACGCGCGGTATCGGCCGCTACGCGCGGGCAATCCTTCCGCGACTGGCCAAGCGCGACGACATCGATCTGACGCTGCTGGTGTACGGCCCGGCCGTTCTCGCGCAGCGCGCCAAGCTCGCCGCGGCGCTCGACTCGCAGAAATTCCGGCTCGCTTCGCGCGCCTTCGGCTGCGATGTGCTTTGGCATCCGGCGAACGGAACGTTTTTTTCGCCGACGGCTGCCAACGTCGTCACAATTCACGATGCCGGGCCCTTTCGCTTTCCGGAAAAACACGCGCGCAAACGCAAGCACGAGCAAGAACCGTTTTTGCGTTCCGCGCGTCAGGCGCAGCGTGTCATCGCGGTCTCCCATTTCGACCGGCAAGAGCTGCTCGATGTTTTACACATTCCGCCCTCGCGCATCGAGGTGATCTATCACGGCGTGGACGCAATCTTCTCACCGGGCGAGCCGCAGACCGGTCTGCCGCGCGAACTGAGTGAACCGTACTTTATTTTTGTGGGCGATCCGCTCGCCGAACTGCGAAAGAACTTCGCGTTGCTGTATGAAGCGTACCGGCGCGCGTTCGATCCCGCAGCGCCGCGGCCGCGCCTGGTCGTCCTGCGCCCCGTACGCCCCTCCATGGACGGCGTTTTCTACGCCGGCCCGCCGGCGGGCGGCGGTCCCGACGATGCGCACCTGCGCGATCTCTACCGGGGCGCACTGGCGCTCTGTATTCCGTCGCTCTACGAAGGCTTCGGCATGCCGCTCCTTGAGGCGATGGCGTGCGGCACGCCCGTGATTTCTTCGCAAGCCAGTTGTCTGCCCGAAATCGCGGGCGATGCGGCGTTGTACGCTCCGGCGGACGACGCGCAGGCATGGAGTGCCGCGCTGCAGCGCGTCGCGAACGATAGGGACCTGCGCATGACTCTGCGCGCGAAAGGGATCGAGCACGTGCGGCAGTTCAGCTGGGAACGCAGCGCGCAGCGCCACGCGGAGATCTTTCACGCGTTATGAAGTGCATTCACTTGGCAACCGCCCTGGTGCGCCGGGAAGGCTTCATTCTTTTAGTGGCTTCGCGCTACCCGAATCACGCGCAACCGCTGTGGAACATGCCCGGCGGACGGCAGCAGCCGGGCGAATTGCTCGCTCAAACGGCGGTACGGGAACTGCACGAAGAAACGGGCCTGTACGGAACGGCGGGCGAGCTGTGTTACGTGAGCGAATCATTCGACGGTCCGGCGCACTTCATCAATACGACGTTCGCCGTCGGCGCCCAAGGCGAGATCGACCTGCGCCGGCAGCCCGGCGATCATGTCACCGGCGTGGAATGGACGCCGCTCGATGCAATCGGCGAGCGCATCGCGGTGCGCGTGGTACGCGAACCGCTGCTCGCTTACCTGAACGCAAGTCTGCCCGGCTACGCGGGATACGCCGAAGCGGGCGTGACGATCGAGTTTCCCGATTGAAGCCACTTCTCGCGTTCGTAACGGTGCGTGAGCACGTCGACGGCTTGGCCTGCGACCGTTGCGCCGTGCGTCATGACGCCATCCTCGCGGAAGCCCAAGCGTTTTAATACGCGCCGTGAAGCGGCGTTTTCCGCCACGCAATAGGCATTGATGCGCGTGAGGGCTGCCTGAGCGAAGGCCTCGTCCATCATCGCACGCACCGACTCGTTCGCAATGCCTTGACCGCGGAAATCGCGCACGATGCTGTACCCAATCTCGCCGACGGTTCGCTCGCGGTCGGCGATGCGCAGGGAGACCCAGCCCACCGGCTTACGCACGTGTTCCAGGAAAACAAGCCATTCGAACCGCCCCGACGCGCCGGGGTGCAAGTGGCGGGGCCGCTTGCTCACCATATCCGCGAACGCAGCCGCGCCCACCGTGGGAAGATCTTGATACATGCGCAGATCGGGCTGCTGCAGAATGTTCCAAAGGGTGCCGGCGTTCTCGGCAGTGACCGGAGCCAGGCGCAGCCGCTGCGTGCGAATCAATCTCATGGTGGCTCTTTATCCTACCACGAAGCGTCGTGAACGAAGCGCATGATGAGCATCAGCGACGCATACGGCGCGAGCCGCCCGGCGGAGATTACTTTCGAGGCACGGGTGGTTTCGGCGCCCGGATTCTTTTACGGAACGCGCACGCACTGCACGCACGAAACCTTCGAAGCGCAGACGAGCGCCGGTCCGGTGCAGATCGTCGACAACGTCGCGCTCGCTCCGCGCATTCCCGTGCAGCCGGGCGATCGCGTGCGCGTGCGCGGCGAGATGGTTCACGATCCGGGACGCGAGCCGGTGGTCCATTGGACGCATCACGATCCGCAGCGGCGCCACGCCGGCGGATTCATCGAGTGGCGAGGGCATGTCTACGCTTAACGCGGGCGGGCATCGCCATTAACTGCGGAATGGTCACAAAACGGTAGCCGCGTTTCTTGAGCGCGCGCACAATTTCACGCGTCGCGTCTACGTCGGCGCTGCGGTCGCACACCGACGGTGCGAGGTTCCATTTTGCGCACAACCGGCCTTGGTTGCCATCATGCAGCACGATGATCGACCCGTCCGCCACCCGGCCGAGGATCCGTTGCGCTATCACCTGCGGCGGCGGATTCTCCCAATCACGCGCGAGCGGTACGGACCACATCACGACGGTGTAGCCCGACTTGCGCGCGGTCTGCATGACCTCCCAATCACGCGCGCCGAACGGCGGACGCATGATGCGCGGATGCAAACCCGTTGCAGCCGCGATTGCCGCGTCCGTGCGCTGCAGCGAACGCTTCAACGTCGCGGGCGTCATGACGATGAGGTGCGCGTGGTCCCACGAATGATTGCCCAGCGCATCGTTGTCACGCGCCTCGCGCTGGACGATCGCCGGGTATGCGGCGACGGCGCGGCCGACGAGAAAGAACGTGGCTTGCACGTGCTCTTGTTCGAGAACGGCCAAGATCGCGTCGGTGTACGGGGGGTTCGGCCCATCGTCGAACGTCAGCGCGACCACGCGTTGGCTGGCCGGCCCGGCGCTTACTGCGGCGCCGAATACCTGATTGGTCGGCTGCTCGGCGACTTCGTACGCCGCATAGCCGGCGCATCCGAGCAGTGCTGCGAGTGCTGCGCCCGATGCGATCCAGGAAAGCGGACGCTTCCTCAGCGGGAACTCGCGATCAGATTACGCGCCTGCCGCACCCGCGCGCGAAACGACGCGGGGCCGAAGGTGCGGAATGCGGTAACGATGTTCTCGAAGCGCGGATCGGCGATCGACGTGCTCTCGAGCTTCGTCAAATCGGGCGTCGGGCCGTTGCGCGAAAGGGCAATATGATATTGACGCCCCGCCGTCACCGCCCAATAGTGCGGGTCGGTGAACGTGATCGTGCGCGAGCCTTGCTCTTTGTCGGCAACTTGAAAGACGTGCAGCGTGTAATGCGCATCCGTATTTCCGGCATCGGGTTTGTTCGTGAGCTGCCAAATGCCGTCTTGCACCAGCTCTTGAAAGAGAAACGTGACCGCATACGTCTTATCGGGCGGCAGCGTTATCGTCACCACTTTGCCGGAGTAGCCTTGAATGCGGTACTGTGCGCTGGAGGTTCCGTTGTCGTTGTGCAGGTGATACAGCTCGTTGTACACCGGCGGTTTGCCGTACTGCACCTTGAGCGAGAAGTCGAGCACGCTGCGCGATGTGAGCACGCGATGCACGGCCGCCTTGTCCTCGAAGTCGTGCCAGCGGAAAAACACCAGGCCGCAGATGACGAACACGACGACGAACACGAACATCGCCGTGCCGAACCAGTTATTGCTGCGCATCGAGCACCTGATTGACCACCGCGTCGGCCAACGCGTTATCCTTGCGGCGCACGTGCCGCACGTCGACCGCTTCGAAGCGGCCGAGCAGCGCGCGCACGCGACGGTAAAGCGGCTGCAGCCCCGGATGCTTCACCCGGTACTCCCCGGAGAGCTGCTTGACCACCAGTTCGCTGTCCATACGCACGTGTAAACGTTTGATGCCCCGCTCGAGTGCGGCCTGGAGCCCGATCTCCAGCGCCGTCCACTCGGCCACGTTGTTTGTGGCGGTTCCCAGAAAGGCGCCGCGCTCTTCGATCACCTCGCCGTCCACGCCGACGAGCACGGCGCCCGAGGCGGCCGGGCCCGGATTACCGCGCGAACCGCCGTCGGCAAAGAGCGTTGCTTGGCCGGCTGGCGGCGTGAAAAGAGCCTCTTGCATCGCCGACGACGTTCAACGCAAAGGCGCGTGCCCTTCTTGACCCTAACGTTACGTCATACTGTAGGGTCGTTGAAGTGAACGTTATGGAAGCGCCGCAAAAGCAATACTACCAGGCCAAAGAGTTCGCGGAGCGCGCGGGCGTAACGGTGCGAACGCTGCACTTTTACGATCGCATCGGTCTGCTTTGTCCTTCAGCACGTACGCAGTCGGGATACCGGCTGTACGACGAGCAAGACCTGGAACGCCTCGAGCAGATCCTGGCGCTGCGGTTCGTGCGCTTCGAACTCCGTCACATCAAAAAACTGCTCAGCGGTCCGCCGCAGCCGTTCGCGGTTGCGCTCGAGCTGCAGCGCGAAATCGTTCTGCAGGAGCAGCGGCGCCTGGATGCGGCGCTGCAGGCCATCGAGCGCGCGCGCGACGCACTCCAAACCGGCGATGCGGCCGGGCGCCGTGAAGCAGTGGACCACGTCATTGAGGCATTAAAAATGAAAGACGACTACAGCTGGACCGAAAAATACTACACGCCGGACGACAAAGAAAAGATCGCGCAAACGCGCCAGCAGCTGGGCGAGGCCGGCATACAGAAAGCGCAGCAAGACTGGGCGGACCTGATCGCCGAAGTTGAAACCGCCGCCAAAGACGGCACGGATCCCGCAAGCGAACACGCGCAAGCGCTCAACCGCCGCTGGTGCGAACTCGTTGCCGGCTTCACCCGCAACGATCCCGGCGTAACGACGGCCTTGAAGAAACTCTACGCCGACCAGCCCAACTGGCCCGCAACGATCAAACGCCCGTGGACCGACGAAGCGCAAACCTTCCTCGATCGCGTACGGGCGCAGTCATCCTGAGCGCGTTCAACGACCCAACAACAGCAAAAAGCCCCGGGACGTCGACGTCCGGGGCTTTTCGCGACATCTCGGGCTGACTGGATTCGCACCAGCGATCTCTTAACCCCCAGAGTCAGGCTGAGGCGCGACAGGAAAACCGCGGTGCCGAAGGACGCGATCGAGTTCTATGCGACAGAGGCATGCGCAATGGTCAACGAATATGCGGAAGGCTCGTGCCGTAGACGAACCACTCCGACTGGCGCCTGACAACCTTCTTTTTTTGCTGCCATCCCTACTAAGGGCCCTGCTGTAAACTGTCGGCATAGTGAGACTTCAGCGCGACGCAATCAACTCTGGTGGTGCGCGTAGCCTCAAGCGCAAGCGCGGCCGCTCAGAGCAGGGCTTCCAACAGAGTAAGACGCATGCTTAGAGCAATGAAACGCACGACGTTCGTTCGGGGCACCGGTACGTTTGCTGTCGCAGTGGGCGTAATGGGGAAAATAGGTTGGAGCAAAGACGGGTTTATCGGTGACACACCAACTTCAACTGATATTTTAGGACCGTTCTATAGACCTGGAGCTCCCATCAGAACCACTATCGTTCCGCGCGAGTACTCTGGCCAACTGATTCATCTTTCGGGAGCCATCTACGGAGCGGACGGCCGTACACCACTCAAAAACGCCCTTATAGAGATTTGGCAGTGCGGAGAAGATAAACTATACGATAATATCACGAGCGAATTTCGTTACAGAGGCGCTCAAGAAACGGGCGCCGATGGAGAATATCGCTTTACGGCGATGCACCCTATCCCATACCCAGCCAACGAAACCGTATGGCGGCCGGCGCATATACATCTGCTCGTTTCGCATGCGGATTACCGCGGCCTCATAACGCAGCTCTATCTGAAGGGCGATCCGTATCTCGAAACCGACCCGTCCGCTTCATCTACCCATGCCTTCAACCGAATTTTAGCGATCTCCGAGAATGGCCTTCGCGAAAAAGTGCTGAAATTTGACGTCGTAATGTCAAAAGAGGTAAAGCCAGAGGCCGGCCTTTATGAGCGGTTGACCGGTACGTACTCAATGAGCGATAAGTCGCTCATTGAGTTTTATCGTAAAGATGACTTACTTTTCCTTAAATGGGACGGACAGATTCGTGAGGGCCTTTCCTACCGGGGAAATTACGAATTTTCAGGCGGCGTCGATAATCGAACCACGGCAAAATTTGAAGTGTTGGATAATGACCAGGTAAACATAAAACTCCACTACTTTGCCGTCGCGCCTAAGCATGAACTCAGTCTCGCGGGATACAAAGCATTTCGATACAATCCGTGAAACGGAACTGGCAGTCTACGCCTAAAACGACACCGTTGGTTTTCAACAATTCTGACGGTTCTATCGTGTGTGACGGTTGCGCTTAGGTTTTGTCGCGCAAAGCTACGGAAATCTGACGAATTCACAGTCGCGCCCCGGCGCACGCCTGCTCGGCGGTTTCCTCTGCAATCCCTTGGGTCTCATAAGGCCCACGACCGAAACATAATGCGGCATGATTAAACAGCCTATCTGCCGCTAACTGCGCGGACATTGGGCCACAATTGCGGTCCGAAAAAAAGCCCCGCCAAAAACACTGATTTGACGAGGCATTATTGGTCGGGCTGACTGGATTCGAACCAGCGATCTCTTGACCCCCAGTCAAGCGCGATAACCAAGCTTCGCTACAGCCCGCAGAATCCAACGGCGCGCGGGGCGGCTATCCATTGGCCCGGTCAGGCCTTGCGTCCTTCCTTCTTACGCTTTTTGCCGCGCGCGTTGCCGCTGACCGCATCTTTCAAGCCTTTCGCGGCGACAAACGCCACCACTTTACGCGCAGGGATGTTGATTGCATCGCCGGTCTTCGGATTGCGGCCTTCGCGCGCTTTGCGTGCGCGCACGACGAACGTTCCGAACGGAGGCAGCGTCACGCGTTCGCCTTTTTCGAGGGCCGAGCGGCATTCGTTGAAGATCAGCTCGACGATGCGCGCCGATTGCCGCTTGGAAAGCTGTTCTTCACTCGATAGGGAATCGGCGATCTCTGCTTTGGTCAAGAACCGGTCCTCCTGGAGATGAGCGCCGCGGCGGCGCGCAGCGCAAGCAGATAAGAATCCGCGCCGAAGCCGCCGATGCTTCCCGCACACACCGGAGCGACGACGCTCGTACGGCGGAACGCTTCGCGCGCATGCACGTTCGAGAGGTGCACTTCAATGACGGGGATGCCAATCGCCGCGATCGCATCGGCGATCGCATACGAGTAGTGCGTGTACGCGCCCGGGTTCAGCACAACGGCATCTCCGGCTTCGCGCGCTGCATGCAGCGCGTCCACGATCGCGCCTTCACCGTTGTACTGCGCCGCCCGCACCGCAATGCCTAACTCTTGCGCGAGCTGCGCGATCCGGGCGTCGATGTCGGCCAGCTTCTCGCTTCCGTAGATCGCCGGTTCGCGCTCACCGAGCAAATTCAAATTCGGCCCGTGAATGACCACTACACGCATGCTGCGGGCTTCGCAGGTGCCGGGCAAGCAACCTGGGTATCAGGTGCGCCGTATGGCGGATTTCCTGATCGGCGCCTCGGCAGCCGGCGCCGGTTTTTCCATCGTGGCAGCGGTCACGACGGAATTGGTGCGTGAAACGCAGGCGCGGCACGGCCTCTCACCGACGGCAACCGCCGCTGTCGGGCGCCTCGCGACCGGTGCGGCGCTGATGGCGGCGAATTTACAGGGCTCGGAGCGCATTTCGCTGCAGATCAGCGGCGACGGCCCGCTGCGCGGCGTTGTCGCCGATGCGTGGACGATTGCGCCCGGCCGCATCGGCGTGCGCGCATACGCAAAGGTGCCGCAAGCCGACGTTCCGCTCAACGCGCACGGCAAATTCGACGTAGCGGCCGCGGTGGGTTCGGGTTCGCTGCAAGTGACGAAATCGTTCGAGGCCGGCCAGCCGTATTCGGGCGTCGTCCCGCTCTACACCGGCGAAATCGCTGAAGACATTGGGTCCTATCTGGTCAACTCCGAGCAAATCCGCAGCGTCGTCGCGCTTGGTGTTTTAGCGGATCCGGTCGGTGTGAAAGCCGCCGGCGGTTTACTTGCGCAAGTGCTGCCCGGCGCCGACGAACGGGCCGTCGCTGCTTTGGAGGCTCGTGCGCTCGCCCTGCCGCCGGTTACGAAACTCATCGCGCAGGGTGCCGGCGCGCGCGCGCTGCTCGAAGCGATCGCCGGTGAGGTTCCGCTGCGATCGCATCGCACGATAGCTCTGGAGTTTGCGTGCCGCTGCACGCGCGAGAAAGTGCAGACGGCTCTCTGCGGTTTAGGCGCGGACGAGTTGCACCGCATGGCGCGCGAGCGCGAAGAAACCGAAGCGACGTGCGAGTTCTGTAAAGAGCGCTACGTGTTTACGCCCGACGAAATCCGTGCCGTTGCGGCGCTGCTGTAGTTAGAAAAGCTGCTTGGGCGGTTCGCGGTAACTACCGATGCGTTCCCAATACGCTTCCTTAATGATGCCGTGATCGTTTTCGTACCACCATCCGCATTCGCACCGGATCGGCCGCTCGCCCGGACGCGGATAATCGTATTCGCGCTTGCAGCGCCTGCATACAAATTTTTCAGGCATGATCATCCTTCGTTCGGCAGCACTTTGACAAACCGGCGCGAGCCCACGGAGAGCACCACCGGCCCGCCTGCGGTCCACGGCGCTCGGGGGTCCGTCACCATCGTACCATCGATCTTCACGCCGTTCCCCGAGATCAGTCGCTCCGCCGCGCGCTTGCTCTGGGCCAAGCCCGCCGCAACCAACACCTCGCTGACGCGCCGCGCCGCTCCCGCCGTAATCTGTACGAGGTCGCCTTCGGGCAACTCTTTGCGCTGAACGGTACGCTCGAAGAACGCCTGTGCGGCCTGCGCGTCCTGCGCTGAGTGGTAGCGCGCGACGATGTCGTGAGCCAGGCGCTTTTTCTCTTCCATCGGGTGCAGCGCGCCGGTTTCCAGTCCGGCCTGCAGCGCGCTGGTTTCTTCTTGTGTGCGGAACGCCGCCAGACGCGCGTACCGCGGCATCATGTCATCCGCGATTCGCATCAGCTTTCCGAATTGTTCCTGCGGTGATTCCGTAATGCCCACAGAGTTGTTTTTCGACTTCGACATCTTCTCAATGCCGTCCAGCCCTTCGAGCAGCGGAACGGTCATGCACACTTGCTCGCGCTGGCCTGCTTCGCGCTGATAATGGCGCCCCATCAGCAAGTTGAAGAGCTGATCGTTCCCACCGAGCTCGACGTCCGCGCGCAGCGCAACGCTGTCGTACGCCTGCGCGATCGGATAAAGAAACTCATGAAAGTAGATCGGCGTGCCCGCGTTGTAGCGGTTGCGGAAATCTTCGCGTTCCAGCATCTGCGCGACCGTTATTTTAGAAAACAGGCGCAGCAGTTCGGCCATCGAGAGGGGCGCGAGCCACTGCGAATTGTATGCCAAGCGAATGCGTTCCATGTCCAAAATCTTACCGGCTTGCTCCGCATACGTGCGCATGTTCGCCTCGATCTGCTCCGAGGTGAGCGGCGGCCGCAATTCGTTGCGCCCGGACGGATCGCCGATGCGCGAGGTGAAGTCGACGTTCCGTCGGTCGATCTCCTGGTCGGGGGGTTCCCTTGTCAGGACTACTCAGTAGCGCGCCCTCTCAGTCAAGCATCAGGTCTCCAAGGACGGAAGGGCGTGCTG
>JBHEMM010000010.1:5525-11592 GCA_046262595.1 Vulcanimicrobiaceae bacterium | reverse complement strand
TTGCCGAAGTCAGCCAGCGGGTCGCGGGCATTTATGAACTGGACGAACTGCTGGAGTTTGTGCAGCACCACCGCATGACCGATGTGCAGATCGGCGCTTGTGGGATCGAGCCCAAGTTTCACCGTAAGCGGAGCGCCTTCGCGCACGCGCGATTCAAACTCCGGTCGCGTCTCTACGTGATCGAATCCATCGAGCAGTTCTTCGGCGGCAAGAGCGGACATAAGCGCCGAGCAGATTCGTCAGACGTCACAGCCGACCTTTGCCTCGCCGCTATCGCAATTCGAAAACACTCACTCCGCCGCCGCCTTCATCCTCACCGCCGTACCGCACGTTTTTGACCTGCGGGTGCCCGCGCAGAAACTCTTGCAGGCCTCGTCCGAGCATGCCCGTGCCTTTGCCGTGAATCAGCCGCAGCGGCGTGTTGCCCGCAAGCACTGCTTCATCGATCCACGCCTCCACCAGCGGCTCCGCTTCCGAGTACCGCTTACCGCGAACGTCGAGCTCGCTCATCGTGCGCGCCGCCGCTTCGAGCCTCGCGGCGCCCGCACCGCCGCTACGTGCTTTCTTCGCCGGCGCGGCGCGCTGCACGTCACGTTTTTCAACCACCGTGCGCATCGCTCCCATCGCCACGAGCAGCGTCTGACCGTTGTCTGCAATGATGGTGGCTTCTTGCCCGAACGAATGCACGCGGACCGTGTCACCCGGCTCGTAATGCACGCCTTCGTTCGCCGGCGCTCGCTCGGGCGTCACGCCGATATCGCGCCGTATCTGTTCGAGGGTTTGGTTCAGCAGCGCGCTTTGCGCGGGCGTGATCTTCGCTCGGGTGCTCTGCTGCTGCGCCGCCCGTTTCGCCAGATCTTCGGAAAACGTGCGCAGCGCCTGCCCGAGACGCGCCTCGGCCGTTTCCGCGAACGTGCGCCGTTCGCGCTCGAGCGCCTCCGCGCGTGAGCGCAGCGTTTCCTGCAGGCGGTCGACATGCACGCGTTCGCGCTCGACGGCTTCGCGCTGCCGCTGCATCTGCGCTCCCAGTTGAGCAAGCTCCGCCAGCGCGCTTTCATAATCGCGCTCGCGCGATCCCAGCAGCGCGTCGGCGCGTGCGATGATCTCGCGAGGAATGCCCAGCGCGCGTGCGAGCGGAAACGCGAGCGATTGGCCCGGCATGCCGACGTCCAGGTAATAGGTCGGAGCGAACGAGTCGGGATCGAAGCGCACGCTCGCGTTCGCCGCTCCGGGCGTTTGATGCGCGAATAGTTTGAGCTCGGTCGCGTGCGTGGTGACGATCCCGCGCGCGCGCACTTCCAGCAGCCGTTCGAGCATCGCGATGGCGAGCGCCGCGCCGCTCGCCGGCTCGGTCCCGCCGCCGATCTCGTCTACGAGCACCAGCGAGCGTGCATCCGCGCCCTCGAAAATCTCCCGCATGCGCCGCAGATGCGCGGAAAACGTGGAAGCGTTCTGCGCAATCGACTGTTCGTCGCCGATATCGGTGAAGATCTGCGCGAAACGTCCGATGCGGGAGCCCGGCGCCGCAGGAATCTGCATGCCGGCATACGTCATGGCGACGAAGAGCCCGACCATCTTAAGCGCAACCGTTTTGCCGCCCATGTTCGGGCCGCTGATGACGACCAGGCGCGTCTGCTCGTTCAGTTCGACCGTCTGCGGGACGGCGCGGTCGCCCAAAAGCGGATGACGCCCGCGATCGATGAACAGCCCCGCTTCTTCCACCAATTCGGGCGCATGCGCGTCCATCGTTTGCGCGACGCGGGCCTTGGCCACGAGCACGTCCAACTGCGCGAGCATCTCAAGGTTTGCCGCCGCCGGCACGGCGTGCGCTCCCGCCAGGCCCGAGAGCGCTTGAAGAATGCGCGCGATCTCGTTTTCTTCTTGGACGCGCAGCGTGCGCACGCGGTTGTTGGCCTCCAGCGCCGCAATCGGCTCCACGAACAGCGTCTGCCCGCTGGAGCTGGTGTCGTGCACGATGCCCGCAACCTCGCCGCCGAACTCCGCCTTGATCGGCACGACGAAGCGGCCCTCGCGGATCGTCACCACCGCGTCTTGAATGACGTTTGCGTATTTCGCCGAGCGCAGCAGCGCCGTGACGCGATCGCGCGCGTCCGTTTGCGCTTGCACGATGTTTTTGCGGATACGTCCGAGCGCCGGCGACGCCCGCTCCAAGACCACGCCGCGCTCGTCGATCGCATCGGTCAGCGCGCGCTGCACGTCTTTGAGCGGAACGTACGCCTGCGTAATATGGGCCAGCGCTTGCCCGGGCGCCTCGCGCGTCCGGTTAAACGCCGCAGCTGCTGAGGCGAGCGCGTCGCCGGCGGCGCGCAGATCGATAGCCGAAAGCGCCGTGCCGATCGCCGCGCGGTGCAGCGGCTCCTCGACGTCGGCAGCCGGCAAGATATGCATGTCCGCAGCGGCGATGAGGCTGCGCACGCAATCGGTCGCGGCTTGTTCGCGGCGCACGACGGCGAAGTCGGCGGCGGGATGCATCTCGGCCGCATACCGGCGCCCGCGGTCCGTCACAGCGGCAGCCACAACTTGCCCGCGCACGCTCGCGAAATCGAGCGTATCGAGCGTGCGCGGATCCGCTACGCTGCCGCCCATCGCCGCTACGGAGAAAGTTTCGCTTTGAGCAGATCTTGAACGACTTCGGGATTCGCTTTGCCGCGCGAGGCTTTCATCACTTGCCCGATGAGAAAACCCAAGATATTCGTTTTCCCGGCCCGGTAGTCGTCCGCTGCTTTTTGATTCGCCGCCAGCACCTGCTGCACGAACGCCTCGATCTCGCCCGTGTCGCTGCTTTGGGCCAGGCCCTCGCGCGCGACGATCGCTTGCGGCGAACCTTCACCCGACCACATGCGCTCGAGCAATTCTTTGGCGATCTTCGAGTTGATCGTTTTTGCTTCGACGAGCGCGATCAGCTCCGCCAAATGCTCCGGTGTCACGGATGAGTGATGCACCGCCAGGCCGTTTTCATTGGCCAGGCGCGAGAGATCGCCCAGAACGAAGTTCATCGTTTGCTGCGGATTGCCGCTGAGCTGCGCGGTGCGATCGAAGAATCCGGCAAGTTCGGCATTGTCGATCAGCTGCGTGGCCTGTTTCGCGTCCAGACGGAAGCCGCCGGTGTACCGCGCGAAGCGGCGCGGCGGAAGCTCCGGCAGCGCTCCCCTCACGCGTTCGACAAATGCCGGCGCCACTTCGATAGGCACCAGATCCGGATCGGGAAAGTACCGGTAGTCGTGCGCCTGTTCTTTGCTGCGCATGCTGTGCGTGGTCCCCGCGGCTTCATCCCATCCGCGCGTCTCCTGCACGATCCGTCCGCCGGCGTGAAGGATTGCCGTCTGACGCTCGATCTCGCTTTCGATCGCGCGGTGCACGGAACGGAACGAGTTCATGTTCTTGATCTCGGTTTTGGTTCCGTACGCATCCGCCCCCACGGGCCGGATCGAGACGTTGGCATCGCACCGCAGCGAGCCTTCTTCCATTTTGACGTCGCTCACGCCGAGCTGAACGAACGTGCGCTTGAGCGCATCCAGGTAGCCGACGGCTTCCTGCGCGCTTCGGATATCCGGCTCGGAAACGCATTCCATCAGCGGAACGCCGGCGCGGTTGAAATCGATCAGCGAATGACTGCTGCCGGCAATGCGCCCATCGCCGCTGCCGGCGTGCGTCGATTTGCCGGTGTCTTCTTCCAAATGAATGCGTGTGAGCCGGCATTCTTTCTGCGTGCCGTCTTCAAGCCAGTACCGTACGACGCCGCCTTGCGTGAGCGGCATGTCGTACTGCGAGATCTGGTAATCTTTGGGCATGTCGGGATAGAAGTAGTTCTTGCGGTCAAACTTCGAAAATGCCGGAATCTGCGCCTCGAACGCGAGGCCCGCCGCAATCATGTGCGCGACCGCCTCTTTGTTGACCACGGGCAGCGCACCGGGCAGCGCCAGGCACACCGGACAGACTTTCGTGTTCGGCTCGCCGCCGAACTCGTTCGGACAGCCGCAAAACATTTTTGTTTTCGTCTTGAGCTCGACATGGCACTCGATGCCGATCACCGCTTCGTATTGCGCGCTCATAACGCGACCGGAACCTTTACGGCGTGTTCGGTTGCCTGCTCGTACGCGTGTGCGGCGCCGAGCAGCGCGGCTTCTTCGAAAAGCGGCGCGGCGAGTTGCAAGCCCATCGGCAGATTGTCGATCCAGCCGCACGGCACCGAAAGCGCCGGCAGGCCTGCGAGCGACATCGGGATCGTGTAATAGTCCATCATGTACATGCTGTACGGATCGCTTTTGGAGTCGAACGCAAACGCCGGGGAACTGGCCGCCGGCGAGGCAATCAGATCGCACGATGCAAACGCCTTTTTGAAATCGGCGGCAAACATCGTGCGCGCTTTTTGCGCTTTGACGTAGTACGCGTCGTAGTACCCGCTCGAGAGCGCGTACGTGCCGATGAGAATCCGCCGCTTCACCTCCGGGCCGAAGCCTGCGGCGCGCGTGCGCTCGTACATCTCGCCGACGTCCGCCCCCTCGACGCGTAACCCGTACCGCACGCCGTCGAAGCGCGCCAGATTGCTGCTGCATTCCGCAGGCGCGATCAGATAATAGGTCGCCAGGCCGTAATCCGCCGTGGGCAGCGACACTTCAACCACCGTTGCGCCGAGCTGTTCCAATTCCGCGTACGCGCGCTGATAGAGCGCGTGGATTTGCGGACCGAGTTTTTCGGTGACGAACTCCTTGACGATTCCCACGCGCAGGCCTTTGAGGTCTGTCCGCAGCGCAGCGGACGCCGATTCCACCGGCCGGTTGATGCTCGTGCTGTCCATGCGGTCCCAGCCCGCCATGGCTTCGTACGCAAGCGCAGCGTCTTCCACCGTATGCGTGAGCGGTCCAATCTGGTCCAAGCTCGATGCAAACGCAATCAACCCGTAGCGCGAAACGCGACCGTACGTCGGCTTGAAACCGACCAGATTGCAGAAAGCGCCCGGTTCGCGGATCGAGCCGCCGGTGTCGCTTCCCAAACCGATGGCGGCTTCGTTCGCAGCGACGGCAGCCGCCGAGCCGCCCGAACTTCCGCCCGGAACGCGCTTGAGATCGTACGGATTGCGCGTGACGCCGAGCGCGCTGTTCTCGCACGAGCTGCCCATCGCAAACTCGTCCATGTTGGACTTGCCGACGGGAATGCCGCCGGCTGCAATGATGCGTTCGACCGCGGTTGCGGTATAGGGCGCAATCCAGTGCTCCAAAATCTTCGAACCGCACGTCGTACGCGTGCCGGTCAAGCACATGTTGTCCTTGACCGCGACGGGAACGCCCGCCAGCGGAAGGCATTCACCTGCGGCGATGCGCTCGTCCACGCGGCGCGCGCACGAACGGGCGACGTCGTGCAGACGGGTGAGATACGCTCCGACGCGATCGTCCGTCGCCTCGATGTGCGCGAGGATCTGCTCGGTGACTTCGAGCGCTCCCGCTTGTTTGGCGTTCACTGCGGCGGCCGTTTGAGCGGCGCTCCAACCGATCATCGCTTATTGCTCCTCGGCGATGATGCGCGGCACGCGGAAGAATGCACCTTGCGCTTGCGGCGCTTGCGCGAGCACCGTTGCACGGTCCAGGCACGGCGTTACGGTGTCTTCACGCTCGACGTTACGCGACTCGACGACCTGCGCCGTAGCGGCAACCGACTGTGTGTCGAGCTGGGAGAGCACGTTCACGTGCGCCAGCAAATCGTTCAGCTGCGCGCCGAACGTGACGGCTTCTTCTGCGCTTAATGCGATCCGGGCTAGCTTTGCGACGTACCGGACGTCAATACTTTCGCTCATGTTACCTTGTTACGAAATCGGGATACTCTTTGGGCCACTGCGGAGCGGGCGCATCGCGAAACGCCTGGTCGATGATTTGCTGCTCCCTCGCGCTTTGTTTGTACATTGTGAGGAGCGTCTCGACGTGCCCCGTGTGCGGAAACATGTCGAACGGCTGCACGACGCCCAGCCGGTACCCTTTGGATGCCAGAAACTTCGAATCCCGGGCGAGCGTCGCCGGATCGCACGAAAGGTACCAGATATTCGGAACGCCGG
>JBHEMM010000010.1:384-5515 GCA_046262595.1 Vulcanimicrobiaceae bacterium | reverse complement strand
TCACTGCCGTTGCGCGGCGGATCGAGGAAAACGATCTGTGCGTTCTCGAGCGCCGCGCGCCCTTCAGCCCGCCGCAGCACGTCCTCGACTTTGCCGCAGGAGAACTGCGCGCCGCGCAGCCCGTTCAAAGCTGCATTTTCCTGCGCCTCCCCAATCGCTCGCGCGCTTTCCTCAATGCCGAAGACCGTGCTGCCGCATTTCGCGAAGAACAGTGAGAACGTGCCGGCGCCGCAATACAGATCGACGATCGTCCGCGGGGTTTCCAGCCCCGGCCGCATGAACTCAAAAATGCGGGCGACGATCTCCACGTTCACTTGGAAAAACGAGCCGGGAGAAACGCGGTACCGCACGCCGGCAATCTGCTCTTCGATCTGAGCTGCGCCGGCGGCGAGCTGATGCCGCCGCCCCATAATCGCGTTCACGCTGGTCAGATCGAACGACTCCGTGATGCCGGCGGTTCCCGGCAGCCGCCTAAGCATTTCGGGCGCAAGGGACTTGAGCTGCGCCGAGGGCTCGGCCATCGTGAACGTGATCACGGTTTGTTCCGTCGCCCGCGCCGCGCGGGCAACGATGTGCCGCGTCGACGCAAGCGCCGCCGCCGTTTCCGGCGCCGCCAGCATGTCGTTGATCCGCGGTATCTGCGCGCTCAGCGGAGCGGCGACGATCGGACAGGCGTCGATCGGCACGACGTCGTGCGAACGCTGGCGGTAAAATCCGACGCGCGGCACCTCGCCGGATCGATCGGCGACCAGCGACATCTTGTTCCGGTAGGAACGCGGATTGATCATCCCCATGGTGTCGCGAACCTCGGCTTCGGGAAAACCGCCGATGCGCGCGAGCGCACTCTTGACGACCTGCTGCTTCCATTGCAGCTGCCCCGGATATGCCAAGTGCTGCACTTGGCAGCCGCCGCACGTCCCGAACACCGGGCAGAACGGCGTTGCTCGCAGCGGAGATTTCACAAGCAGCTGAACGAGCTCCGCGACGGCGTACTTTGGCTTGATGCTCTGAATGCGCACGCGCGCGCGTTCCTGGGGCAACGGGCCAAAGCAGAAGATAACCATGCCCCCGGTGCGCCCGACGGCTTGTCCATTTGCCAGCAGATCGTTGAATGCGAGTTCGACTTGCGCTCCGGGAGCGAGCCGAGCGGCCGCGTTAGCCGGAGTGTCTTTGATCGTCAAGCGTTTTGAGGAGTTGATTTGCCTCGTCGATAAGTTGTTGAATGCGCTGACTGGTCGGATCCGCAGCCGGCTGACGGGCCAGCACCGAGCGCACGATCGTAAATGCAAGCGCTGCGGACAATCCCGCCACGCCGATCCAAACCAGCGTGCGCGTGACGTTCGCGTCGCCGTGTTGGCCGGGCGCTTCTGTTTCACCCGTGGTTTGGCCGGGTTCCCGATCGTGCTCCACTTGCGTCAAATTTCATCTCCTGCGGTCGGTCGGAGTATTCGTCGCGGTCCGCAGGGGACCCGCCCGGCGTTCCGTAAGCTCGCACGGCATGCGACTTCTCGCCATACTCTTTGCGCTGCTCGCAGCCGGCATGCCCCGCGCCGGCGGCGAAGTCTCCGTCGCATATGCCGCATCGCTGGTGCGCGTCATGGAAGGGCCGCTCGCCCAAGCGCTCGCCCGCGACACCGGTCTGCGCTTTGAGGGTGACGGAAAAGGGAGCAAGGCGCTCGCGCATCTGATCTCCGCCGGCCTGCTCGTACCCGACGTGTTCCTCTGTGCCGACACGGCGCTGCTCGAAGAGCTCCGCAAAGAAACGCCCGCGAAACTGCGCGGCTACACGATGTTCGGATCGGCGCGCATGGTGATTGCCTATTCACGCCATTCACGGTATGCCGGGGCGTTCGCCCGCGCCGGTCGCCTGCGCAAGCCATTGCTGCCGATTCTCGCCAATCCCGCGGTGCGCGTCGGCCGCACCGACCCGCTGCTCGATCCCAAAGGCGCGCGCACGCTGCGGGCGATTGCGCTGCTCGGCAAGCACGAACACGCGCCCGCGACTGCATCGGCGGTGGCGGCGAAAGCGGCCATGTTCCCTGAAGAAGATCTGGCGGTGCGCGTCGAGACCGGCGAGCTGGATGCCGGTTTCTTCTACTCGACGGAAGTACCCGGGCGCGATCTCAAGGTGATCCAACTGCCCGCGGATTCGAATCTCTCGACCTTGATCGTGTACGGTATTGCGATCGTCAGCGGCGCGGCGCACCCCGATGCGGCCCGCGCGTTCGTGCGCTATGTCGTCCGCGGGAAGGGCAAGGCGCTGCTCGAGGCGGCGGGAGTGCGGTACTTCGCGCATCCGGAGATCGCCGGCAGACCGTAACCGTGAGCCCGCGCATCCGCCGCCGCGCTACGGCGGCGTTGTATCTTTCACTTGCGGCGCACCTGTGCGCCGCCGTGGCGTTCAATCTCTACAAAACGCCGGCGAAGCCGCCCGTCGTGATCGTCACCGCGGGCCGCATCATGCTCGAACGCAAGCCCAAGCCGCCGAAACCGCCCCCGCCCCCGCCGCCGGCGCCCGCACATGCCCGCGCACACACCTTCGCCGCTGCGCGCCCCGAGGCAGCGCCGCGCATCGAAGAAGCGCACATCACGCCGCATGCGCTGGTGTATCAGCCCAAGCACTCGCGCACGAACGCGCGCTCGCGCGTGCAACTGCCGCAAGTCGATTACGAAAAAACGATCGCGCAGCTGCGCCAAGCAAATAATCCGCTCACCGGTACGCAGAGCGCCGTGGATTCCGCAGCGCGCACCAAGCGGTACAGCACGGATTTCTCACGCAGTATCGGCGCGGCGTCGGCGGGCGAAGGGTATTTAGAGGTAGTGCAGTCGTGGCACGACGACGGCTACGACTATTACCGCGTGCATTACGAGGTGCTGTATCCCGACGGCACCTCCGAGAGCGGAATCGTGCCCTGGCCTATCCGCTATTTGCCGCAGATCGATCCGTTCCGTCTCGGCATCCATCACATGCCGCTGCCGGCACCCCTTCCCGACTTCGCTTTGCCGCCAGGAACCGTGCTGCATCCGCTTGTGGCGTTCTGCTTCAAACACCGCGCCGAGCTGGAATCGTGCCCGATCCAGCATGACTAAAGGGCTGCGCCCTTGGTAATCGTTTTAATGGACGACGACAAGCGCGGATCACTGGAAGTTCCGTGAGCGCACGCCTCCGACCACTTCCTGCGCGTCGAACGCCCAGACGTTGCGCGCGAGCAGATCGATGCAGCCGCTCTCTTTCTGCAATTGCCCTTCGACGATGACGGTCATCGCTTGGCGGATCGTGCGCCGGTATTTCTCATAGACGTCGGGACGCACGATCACGTTCACCAAGCCCGTTTCGTCCTCGAGCGTTAAAAACACGAACCCCTTTGCCGTGCCCGGGCGCTGGCGCGTGATCACGAGGCCGCCCGCGCGGCAGATCGAGCGGTTCGGGGCGGCGGCGAGCTTGGCGGCGGGAAGCACGTTCTGCGCATCGAGATACGCGCGAAAGTGCGTCATAGGCTGCGCTTGCGGCGTGACCCCCGTGGACCAGAGGTCGAACGAGGTTTCCTGACGGGTGCCGATCTTCTTGAAGCGCGCCGAAGGCTCGTGCACGTCCATCATCCGTCCGAGCTCGCCGCGCGTTTCGCGTTCGTCCAAACCGCGCAGCGCCCACATCGCATCGCGCCGCGCGGGGAACCACGGCGCGAATGCGCCGGCAACGGCTAAGTTTTCCATCGCTTCTTTTTCAAGCTGCGTGCGCTGGGCGAAATCGAGCAGATCGCGGAACGGGCCTGCGGCAACCGCCGCCTGCAAACGCTCGCGTTGGGTTTCGCCCAGGCCGCGCAGCAGATGGAAACCCAGCCGCAGCGCGCCTTCTTCATCCACGAAGCTGTAATACTCGCTGGCGTTGACGATCATCGGCTTGACCTTCACGCCATGACGGCGTGCGTCGTTGACCAGTACTTCGGTGGAGTAAAAGCCCATCGGCTGCACGTTGAGAATCGCGGCGGCGAAGACGGCCGGATAGTGACACTTCAAGTACGCCGATTCGTACGCCAGCAGCGCAAAGCTCGCGGCATGCGACTCGGGAAAACCGTAGTCGGCAAAGCCCTCGAGCATGTGAAAGAGCTGCTCGGCTGCCGCCGGTTCGATGCCGTTCTCCACCATACCGTTCACCAGTTTGGGATAGATCTCCAGCATGCGCTCGTGCGAGCGCTTGTGTCCCATCGCGCGCCGCAGTTTGTCCGCCTGCGCCGGCGAGAACCCCGCCGCCTCGATGGCCATGCGCATGCCTTGCTCTTGAAACAGCGGCACGCCGAGCGTGCGCTCCAAAACGGCTTTGAGTTTGGGATGCGGATACGTCACTTCTTCCAGTCCGCAGCGGCGGCGCAGAAACGGATGAATCATCTGCCCTTGAATCGGCCCCGGGCGGATGATTGCCACTTGCATGACGATGTCGTAAAAGCACGCAGGCTTCATCCGCGGCAGCATGGATTGCTGCGCGCGCGATTCGATTTGGAACACGCCGATCGTGTCTGCCTTGGAGACCATCTCGTACGTGGGTCGGTCGTCCGCGGGAATCGTATGCAGCTGCATGCGTATGCCGTTCGCGCGCTCGTTCAATGCAAATGCTTCGCGCAGCAGCGAGAGCATGCCCAAGCCCAGCAGATCGATCTTGATCAGGCCGAGCTCCTGCAGATCGTCTTTGTCCCATTGCACGATCGTACGGTCGCGCATCGTCGCCCACTCCACCGGCGCAACGCGAACGAGCGGATCGCGGGTGATGATCATGCCGCCGGAATGAATGCCCATATGCCGCGGAAAGCCGTCAATGCGCCGGCACAGCGCGAACAACAGCTCGCCGATCTCGCCGTCCACTGCGGATGCAATCTGCGGATCCGGGTTATCGCCGTAGTCGCGCCCCTCAAACCCATGGTGGTCGTGCGCATGCCCCAACGCCGGCGCCCGCGGCGTCCCCCGCTCTGGCGGCGCATGATCGTCCTGAGCCTGCGGCGTCCGGCTCCCAAGCGCCACGCCCAAAGCCCCGGCCAGCGATTCGCGCGCGTCGAAGTCTTTCGCGACCGCATCCACTTGCGCCAATGTGAGCCCGATCGCTTTGCCGATATCGCGAATGGCCGAACGCGCGTGATAC
>JBHEMM010000010.1:0-374 GCA_046262595.1 Vulcanimicrobiaceae bacterium | reverse complement strand
TAATGCCGAGGGCGTAACACACGGCGCTATTGGCTGCCGAGCCGCGCCCTTGGCAGAGCACTTTGAGTTCTTGGGCCGCGCGCACGATATCCCACACGATCAGGAAATAGCCGGCCAAATCCATTTTGGCGATCATGCCGAGCTCGTATTCGAGTTGCCGTTCCACGTTATTGGCCGGCGGCGTGCCGTAGCGCTCCGCCGCGCCGCGGTACACCAGTTCGCGCAAGTACGTTTGGCGCGTATAGCCTTGCGGCACGGGAAACACGGGGAATTGACCGGCAAGTTTATCGAGACGGAAAGCGCAGCGCTCCGCGACCGTCAGCGTATTCTTTACCGCCTGCGGATACGCGGAGAAAATCTGCGCCATCATGCGC
>JBHEMM010000009.1:59271-65035 GCA_046262595.1 Vulcanimicrobiaceae bacterium | reverse complement strand
CGGTGAAACCGCTCGTTTGAAATGGTGCGCGCGCACGCGGTACACCCATTTCGTGAAAGCTTCGCTCAGCCCGCGGTATCCAACCGCATTAAGCGGGACGTTCTTACCCAAACGCTCTTCCCAATACGATTGCTCCGAATGCATCTGCAGCATCGTTTCCTATGCTCCTTGCTTCCACGCGATGCCGGATTGTTGCGTGCAGCGTTCCAGAAGTGCGGCAAATTGACCGGCCAGTGCATGTGCCGTGGGTACGGGTGCATTGCCGGTCATTTCAAAACGCCCGGTGCCGTATGCTTCGAACGCGGCGCGCAACGCTTCTTTCGCCTCTTGCACGCTCGATGCAAACCAACCCAGACCGCTCTCTTTAAGGAACCCTCGCATCAGGCTCTTTGAGGGCCCGAACGCAACGATTGGGCGCCGCGCACCCGCATACTCCAAGTATTTGCTGCCCATCTCCGTGGCCGTTGTCGGGTCCATGTTCAAAAAGACCAGCAGCGCCGCTGCCTCTTTTTGCCGGCGCATCGCCTGCGCCCGCGGCACCCTGCCGTATTGACGTACGGCTCCGTGCACGCCGTACTTTCGCCCGGTCGCTGACGAACTCGGAGTTCGGGCCGTAAAAATGCACGCGCGCTGCTAAACCGGCCGGGTCGCCCGCAGCGCACAATTCCGCAAGCGCTTCGAAAAAGATATCCGGATTGCGCGTTCCGTCGTACATCGAACCCGCGTAGCAGAGGTCGAAACCGGCAGGCACGATGCCTTGCATGCCGTTCCATTCCGCCGGATCGTAAGCGTTCGGTATGACTGCGATATCCTTGTGCCGGTGGACGCGGTGCAATTGCGATGCAAGATCGCGCGATATCGTTGAAACCGCGCATGCACGCCGGATGAGCGTGCGCTCGAAAAGCGTTTCAAGCATGGCGCGGAGCTGCGTGCGTGATCGCAAATACGGGTTGCCCGTCCAAGCGTCGCGGTAGTCGGCCACCCATGGCACGCCCGCTTTTCGCGCGATCGCCCAGCCGAGGATATGTGCGGATGCCGGATGCGCGGTGCTAAGCACCGCATCGAAACGCTCGGTTTCTAAAAGTCGGTTCGCCGCGCGCAACGCCGGCGGCACCCACGGCACCGTCACGTCGGGAAAAAGCAGCGACTCTTTGAGGCGCGATGCGATGCGCCGCAACCCAGGCGAAGCGCGGGATCGTAAGCGGCTTCCCAGCGCGGCCGCTGCTGCGCTTGGGGTGCCGGCGCTCACGACGGACGCATGAAAAGGCGGCGTGCCGCCGCTGCTCGTCAAAACGGTGACGTCCCAACCGAACTGCGGCAGATAATGCGCGAGGTAGCCGGGTCGCAGCGAACCAGCGGACGGCGCTGGTGGAAAGCTGTGCGCAACCAGTAACAGACGTTTCATCCGATCTGAATGTATCAAACCGGTTGCTTGGCGGCGCGGGCCGGACTGCCCGCGGGCGTTAGGCCTTTTCCCCGTCGTCACCGCAGCGCCGGCGTGTGACGATACTTGTGGAGGGTTCATGCAGATACGCGCCAAGCGCAAGGTCGCTCATCTAACGTCCGTGCATCCGGCTTCCGATACACGTATCGCGTATCGCGAGTGCCGTTCCCTTGCCGAGGCGGGCTACGAAGTGGTGCTGATCGCGGCGGGCGAGGCGCCCGCCCTTCCGCCTGGCGTGCGCTTGCGTAGCGTCCCCGCCCCGGCGAACCGCTTCGAGCGGATGACGCGTACCATTTGGAACGTTTATCGTGCCGCTCTCGACGAACGCGCCGACGTGTACCATTTCCACGATCCCGAACTGATGGGTGTCGGCTTGGCGCTGCGCGCGCGCGGCGCGCAAGTCGTCTTCGACGTGCACGAGGACATACCGCGCGACATCGTGGATAAACCTTGGATCCCGAACGTGCTGCGCGCACCGCTCTCGATGTGCTCCGCCGTTGTTTTGCGCTTGATGCACCGCTGGTACAGCGGAATCGTTGCTGCGACCCCCGCCATCGCACGCAGGTTCCCGCATCGCCGTACCGTGGTCGTTGCCAACTATCCGCGCCTTGATGAGTTGCCAGCGGCTTCGGCGTCTTCGTTTGAGAATCGTCCGCGCGCTGCCATCTACTTGGGCGCAATAACGGAGCTGCGCTGCATCGAAGAGATGCTCGCGGCGCTCTGTTCTCGCGCGATTGCGCAAAACATTCACTTGCGCCTGGCTGGTCGCTTTGAGAGCGACCGGCTAGAACAGCGCGTGCGCGCTATGCCGGGGTGGACGAAGGTCGAGTACCTGGGTTTCTGCCGACGCGCCGACGTGGCGCGCGCGTTCGAAGGAGCGCGCGTCGGGCTGCTGTTGTTCCGCCCCGCCGCTAATCATGAAGAGGCGATGCCTACCAAACTGTTCGAATATTTGGGCGCCGGCCTGCCGGTGGTCATCTCCGACACGATGCGCTGCAGCGATATCGTGCGTGATCACGAATGCGGCATCGTCGTCAAGCCGAACGACGTCGACGCCATCGCGCGCGCGATGACGTTTCTGGTCGAAAATCCTGTGGCGGCTCAAGCGATGGGTGAGCGTGGGCGCCGCGTCGTCATGGAACGGTATCAGTGGAGCAGCGAAGCGAGCAAACTAAAACAACTTTACGCGGACATCGCGTAACCGTCTCCGCGATTGTCGCGGCATACAATGAAGAGCGCTACATCGGGCGGTGCCTGAACGCCTTACTGGCGCAACAGCGCATGTTCGGCAGCATTGAAATTCTCGTCATCGACGGCGGAAGCACCGACGGGACGCGCGCTATCGTGCGCAGCTTTCCGGAGTACGGAACCACGATCAGGCTGATCGAGAACCGTCGGCGTTTGCAAGTCTATGCTTGGAATATCGGCCTTCGCCAGATGTGCGGCCAGTATTACGCCATGCTCACCGCACACGCAGAATACGCGCCGGATTATTTTGAGAAATGCCTGGAAACGCTCGAGCGTACGGGAGCCGCCGCCGTGGGTGGCGTCCCGCGGGCGTATGGCGAGGGGCGCCTCGGACGCGCCATCGCCTTTTGCATGTCGAGCCCGTTCGGCGTGGGAAACGCGCGCTTCCGTTATTTGAAGCGCGAGGAGGAGTGCGACACCGTGCCGCTCATCTTTGCCGCAAGAGAAACGGTACAGGCGGCCGGGGGATGGGACGAGCGGATCTCGTTCGATGAAGATTCCGATATGAGTTACCGGCTGCGGGAGCGGGGCGGGAAGCTCGTCGTCTCACCGGAGATCGGGGTGCGATACTATGTGCGACGCTCGCTCAAATCGCTTTGGAAGCAGCTGTATCAATATGGGTATTGGCGCCGCGTGACGCAACTCAAGCACCCGCAAAGCGTCCCGTTGCGTGTGCTCGCGCCCGTTGCCTTGCTTGGCGGCCTGGCAGCGTCCGCGATGCTGGCAGCCACTCCGCTGCGGCCGGTGGCGGCGATAGTTCCGATCTGCTACGCCGCTTTTATGGTCACCGGAATGGTGTGTTCTGTGAAACGCGTCGGCCCGAGCGCCTTCTGCATCCCCGCAGTGATGGCTACGATGCATGCGGGATACGGAGTGGGATATTTGAATGCGTTTTGCAGACGGAGCGCGCGCGCTCAGCGGTCGCCCGCCTAACCTATGCGCGCACGCTTGCCTGGTCGGCTTGTCCCCCTGAAGCGCGCTACGTCCTAGGCCGGTTGGCCCACGTATTGCTTTATTTTGGTCCATCTTGTAGTAATAGTCCTAATTGTGGGGACAAAGTTCTTATCGCCGGCCGGACGCTGCCCAGGACGGTCGGCACGTCTCAGCAATCCAACTTACTATTTAACGCGAGGGGAACAAACGTGATAACCGCTGATACCGCCCGTATCTACGTCATTGAAGGGCAAGTACTGTTCGGAAAGGCCCTCTGTCAGGTCTTCGCCATGGATCCGACATTGCAAATCGTGGGGGATTCGGAAACCGTATACTCCGGAGCGCTCCAAAAAGCAAAACCCGACATCATTCTGCTCGACGTCGACGGCGGCGCCGTGGAACTCGGCGAAGCGTTAGCGGCATGCCGCGAAGCCGCCCCGCAAGCGCGCATCTGCGTGCTGTCGATGCGGCCGCAAGCCGAAATGATGCAGTGCTGTCTGGCCGCCGGTGCCGACGGCTACATTATTAAAGATGTGACGCCGGCCGAATTAATCCGCGCCGTAAAAATGGTCGCCGGCGGCGATACATATGTCGATCCGCGTGTCGCAGGCGGATTGCTGCGCCGCCGCAGCATGAGCAACGGACGTCCGGACATAAACGAACTTTCGGTGCGCGAAACCGAAGTGATTCGTTTGATTGCGGAAGGGCTCTCGAATAAAGAGATAAGCTCCCGGCTTAATCTCTCGGAGAAGACGATCAAGAACCACGTCAGCCGTATCTTCTCCAAACTTAACATCTACGCGCGCACGCAGGCGGCGGTGCATGCGATTAAGATGGGACTGGTTTAACGGCTCGCACTGCGTCCGAAGCGGTTTCAGAAAAAGGGCACCCGTAAGAAGGCGCCCTTTTTTATGCCCAAGACGCAACGCGGTGCCGTTCATACACCTCTTCATAGAGCTGCTCGTACAAACGTGCGCTGTTTCGCCAAGTCAGACGTTCCCGCGCGAACGCATGTGCCGCCGCCGCTAGCCGGTCGCGCTCGGCCGGATCGTCTGCGAGGCGTTCAAAAGCGTGCGCCAATCGCTGCGGATTGCCAATTGGCACGAGCAAACCGTTCTCGCCGTCTTTCACGATCTCCGCCGTGCCGCCGGCCGGCGTCGTAATGACGGCGCGGCCACAGAGCATCGCTTCGCAAACGACATTCGGTAAACCCTCGATGTAGCTGGGCAGGGTCATGACGTCGGCAGCCGCGTACGCCGTTGCAACCGTGCGTTGATCGACTGCTCCGAGCATGCGTACGTCCACACCTTTCTCGCGTGCGGCCCGTTCGAACGCCGCCGATTCGTTTCCGCCGCCGGCGATGAGCAGCAAGGGCCGGCGGCTTCTTATCGCGCACGCCGCATCCAATAAATCGTAAACGCCCTTTTCGCGATCGATGACGCCCGCATACGTGATGATGAAGCGCTCTCTCGGCAAGCCGATGCGCTCGCGTGCCGCTTCCCGCGCTTGCGGAAAGAAAAAGCGTTCGTCCGCGCCGTTCCAAATAACGCGGACATCGCAGCGCTCGATCTCCTGCACGACATCGCCCAGAAATTTGCTTACCGCGGTCAGCTGGTTCGCCTGACGGAGAACGGCCTGCGTTGCGCGCCTTAGACCGGCGCGCCGTTTCGGCCAAGTATGCGCGTCGATGCCGTGCATCGTTACGATCGACGGCACGCTCTGATGGATAGCCAATTGTCCGCATGGGATTAAGTAACTGGCATGGACCAAATCTGCGCGCACGCGGCGGATCTCCCGTGCGGCGGCTCCGCGCAGCTGTAGGGGCAGGTACTCTATGCCGATCATATTCGGAGGAATGAAAGCCCGCACGGTTCGCACAGCCACGCCTTCGATGCTGCTGTCACGTGGAATAGACGCATACGCTTTCCAACGTTGGGCGCCAAAGGGCGGCGCGTGCGGAACGATCCGCAGGACCGAGACTTCGTGGCCGCGTTCCTGCATCGCCTGAAGGCGGCGCAAGATGAAAATACCGGAAAATGCATTTTCCGGTGTCGGAAAATCCTTCGGGATGACGAGAATGCGCATTCGTTTATTTAAATGCGATGACGGCGGTGCGGGGCCCGATGGTGCTCGGGGGTG
>JBHEMM010000009.1:52235-59261 GCA_046262595.1 Vulcanimicrobiaceae bacterium | reverse complement strand
GTCGAACACACCCGATCCACGCAGCACGAGCGTCCGGCGGTAGCCGCGCAAACGAAATGAACGCGTGTCATCGTCGGGATTTACCGCAGCAACGCACCCGCCGGCATATTTACCGGCGATGTAACATTTGCTGTACTCGCGAATGTACAGCCCGCCGGCGACGCGCAGTGCGGAAACGGCGTGGATTCTTTGGCGGGGCTGCAACGGCACGAGTTGTGTCTCCGGCATCACATGAGCGTGTGTCGGCGTCTGGTAATATTCCCAAAGGACGCTCGTCTTGGGATCGTACGTGAGTAAAAAAGAGGCATAGGTGTACAGGCGTGATCCGATCGCACTCTCGGCCGGCGTCAGATCGCGTCCGTAACAGAAAAAGTACTTGTGTGCGGCAGCCATCCGCAGCTCCGTTTGCTCGGCAACGTACCAGCGCCAGCCGGTCGCGCGGCTGTCGGGTTGCAATTGCGAATAACACTCCTCCATCATGCCGCCGGCGGCCGTTGCGTTGAGCGCAATCTCTTTGGAAACGCCGTGGTTCAAATAATCCTCGAGTGCGTTATAAATCACCGGAAGACCGACTTGGCGCTGTGCGGCAATCATTGAATCGAGCCATGCACGCGCTTCATAACCGCACGGGAGCGCACTTACATAAGCGTCGCCGGCCGCATCGTCGGTCATAATAGCGTCGAAGTGCGCCTCTCGCGCGTGCTCCGCAACCAAGTCGTGCCAAAGCGTGCGCATCTGCGGCGACGCCGGATTCATCAAAAATTGGTTCGCGTGGCCTCCAACGGTTTGAATCCGGTTTCCCTTGCAGTCGTGTGCGAAGGTTGACTCATCGCCGGTGTACATCGGTTCACCGGGAATGATGCGGTACGGATTTACGTAGAGCATCGTCTTTACATGGTACGGCGCAACTTGACGAGCGCCGGCGATATCCGTTTCTGCCCACGTGAGCCAGCGGGCGGCGATCTGCGGTGGAACGGCTTTGGTGCCCGCGTAACCTGCGTAATAGTCCGCGGTCTGAACGTGGCCGGGAACTGCGGCGACGAGAAAGCATGCGCTCAACAAACCAAGGATCTTTTGCATCGTGGTCTATGAAACGTTAACCGGGTCGCCCGTGTCATCGCCCTGCCGGGCCATTGGAGCGGTCCTTTCGCACCATACCGGCGCGAAAAGCAAAGCGGGCGCCTTCTTGGAAGCCACCCACTTTGCGTTGCTGCTCTGATGTGAGCAATCGCTAGGGGAAGAGGATCTCGGCCTGCGCCGGCGCGAGCGTCTGGGGCGGCGCGCCACCGTTCGTGCTCATTGTGCCGCCGTCCAAGATGCCGCCGCCGTTCAAGACGAGCGTATGCGTGTATTGCGGATACGGCGCAACGTGCGGGTTGTAACCGTCCGAGTTCACTTCGACGGCGCAAGCACTGACGAACTGCCCGCCGACATAGCAGTGCTGGTATTCCCGTCCGTAAACGCCCGTTGCGGTTTGAAGGCCGCTTACGTCGGACGGCGTTGCCGTAAGCGGGTCGAGCGCGACCAACTGCGACTCCGGTTCGACGTGGAAGCCGGATGTCGTCCCGAACTCTTCCCAGAAGGTGGTCTTACCCGGATCGTACGTGAGCAAATACGAGGCGTACCCGTAGATTCGCGCATCGGCGTTGGAAGCCGCGGAGGCTTGATTGCGCAGCATGCATTCGAAGGTCTTGCCGAGGGCCACGGTCTGCAATTCCTCGTTTTCGGTCACCTGCCAAAACCAGTCACTCTGCTTGATCTTGTTTACGTCCGAGTAGCAGCCTTCGAAGTTGCCGCCCGCCGTGTTGCTCGAGGAAAGCAACTGCATCGCTTCCGACGTCGCATGTCCGTTTGGTATGTTCAGGCCGTTCACCATCACAGGCAGCGCCGGGCCGTTGTTCAGCGCCAAACCGCCTTGAATCCAGCCGGCGTCGCTATAGTTGCACGGCAGCGCCGGACTGAACGTGGCAAACGCTTGGTCCGGGCCAAGCGGTCCCGCGTTGTCTTCCCAGACCAGGTCGAAATGCGCGCGTGACATTTGGTTTGCCACCATCTGGGCGAAGTGCTGTTGAAGCGTTGCCGAAGAAGGATCCATGACGTAGCGTCCCGCGGAATTACCAAAGGTGATCCGGTTTCCGCCGCAGTCGTGCGCGAAATCGGATTCGGTCAGATAGGAATACTGCCACATCGGATCGGTGCTCGCTTCGCGGTTCGGATCCACATAGAGCTGCGTTTTTATCCCCGAGTACGAAATTGCGCTGGCGCTATGGTAGTCGGTTTGTGCCCATGTGAGGTAAGGCGCGGCCTGCGCTGGCGTGACGGCCGTCGTGCCGTAAAGTCCTGCGAGATAATCTCCCGTTGGCACGTGGACGATGCTAATCGGTCCCGGCGTCGGCGTCGGCGCGTAGTTCGGCGGCGGAGCGGGTGCTGCAACAATGATCTGCACCGCGACGACGCTGATCGATGCGCTGCCGATACCGGTCACCGTTACGGTCGATCCCGCGTAGAGCGGCGCGCCGCCGATAACTGTGGTGCTGGTTAAGCCCACGGGAATTGTTCCGTTCGCGGTGGTGAGCGTAAAGCCGTAAGGCGTCGCTGCATTGACCGTACCAGACACCGTGGTGCTGGCGGCTGGCGACGCCGTGATGGTCACGAGCGAACCGTTCACCCAATAACCCGGTTGGGCGGGGCCCGTTATATACGCGTAGTCGCCGACCGCCGGCGCCGGGCCGGCCCACTGCGTGCTAAATTGCGTTACTTCATGCATGTTGCCGTAGTTCGTCCCAGCGTAAAAACTGAACCCGGTGCTGTACATTTGCACGATCTTGCCGCTGAAGTACATGACGCCGGACGGCGCGACTATTGCGGTGCTTTGTGTCGTTCCTCCCAACGTGACGGGTGCCGGCGTCGGCGAGAACAGGCTCGGAGACGGCGCCAGGCTGGCTGACGGCGAAGGCGAAGCGCTTACGCCGAGTTGTTTCACCTGCGTAGCGACAATGGACTTTGCAATTGAGAACGATCCCGTACCGATGACTTCGACAGCCTCGCCGACGTACGGTTTTGCGCCGGTGAAGACAGTGGAAGAGGTCGTAGTAACGGTATTGTAGCCGCCGCCCGTGCCGACTTGCATATGGAAGCCCGAGGCGAGTATCTGATCGATCGTCCCGGTAAAGTCGAGATTGTTCCCGTTGACCGAGATGATTGACTGGGCGCCGACCGCCGGGACCGCTCCACCTGCGCCGCCTCCGCCGCACGCGGCAAGCGCACAAACCAATAATGAAGCGACGCAAGTGGTAAACCGCTGCTCGAACCAACCCATTTCTTAAGCCTTTGTAATGGTACGGAAACTCGACTACTAAGTCATCGGCGGCTTGCCGCTCAATTTGAGTCGTTCGTCTATATAGCAAGCAAGCGTAGAAAAGAAAAGGGGCGAACCACGCGGTTCGCCCCGCACCTTCCGCTTGCGTTTTTACTTGAACGCAACGACAGCGGTGTACGGCTGCATCATCGATGGCGGCGCAGGGCCTGACATTGAGGCGGTACCGCCGTCGAGGACGCCTGCACCTGAGAGCGTGAGCGTGTGCGCATAGCCGCTGAACGGAAACGCTTCCGGGTTGCCGTAGTCGTGCGTCACCGCGATGGCGCAAGCGCCGACGAGCGTGCCGCGGTAGTAGCAGTGCGCATACTGGCGTCCATACGCGCCGCTCGTCTGCTTGAGCGAAGAAATCGCCGACGGCTCGGACACGAGCGGGTCCAAGGGCACGAGCCCGGTTTCCGGCATGACGTGCAAACCCGATGTCGTAGCCCATTCCGATGCGATCATCGTATGTGACGGATCGTACGTGAGGAGAAACGACGCTAGGCTGAAGATACGGCCGGCATAGTTTGAGGACGCGCTGCTTTGATCGCGGCCCATGCACTCGAATAGCTTGCCGGCGTGCACGACGGCAAGTTCCGTGTTTTCCATGATAAGCCACGAATTGCCGGTGTTGATCGGCTGGTTCAAATAGTTGTAGCAGCCCTCCAAGTTGCCTCCTGCCGTATTCGACCCGTTTTCTACGACAGAAAGATTCGGCGCAGTCGACGTTGTGAACGCGTTCAGCCCATTGACCATAACAGGGAGCGAAACGCTGTTGTTCAGCGCAATGGCGCCGGTTACCCAAGACGACGACGAGTAGTTACACGGCATGCCGTTCGGGTACGACGCATATGGCGAAAGCGGCCCGGCGTTGTCTTCAAGAATCATGTCGATGTGGCCCAGCGCTTTTTGTGTGCTGACCCACGATGCGAAGTGCAACTGGTTGGAAGACGAGGCTGGATTGGTGTCATCGCGAAGCACAGCGCTCCCGAACGACACGGTCACGCGCGAACCGGCGCACGTGTGTGAGAAATCGCTTTCAACGATCCCCTGGTACATCGGATCTGTCGTCGCCAGCCAGTTCGGGTCGATGTACACCTGTGTCTTGATTCCGGCATTGTGTATTGCCGTCGAATCGGACGTGGACGTCTGCGCCCAGGTTAGGTAGGGCGCGGCCTGCGCCGGCGTGACGGAGCGCGTTCCGTACAGGCCTAAGAGATAGTCCGCCGTTAGCAGGTGCCTCGGCACACTCGATGCGGTTGTGGAAGACATTGTCGGGGTCGGCGCCGGCGTTGCAGTCGATGACGAGCTCAACGTGAGGGCCGCGTAACCGGTGCTGGGGCTGCCGAGCGCGGCTGAAGAAACCGGCTCCCAGAGCGAGATGCTGCCGGAAACGGACGTAGACGAACTGAGCGCGAGCGGAACGTAAACGCCGCTGCTCAGGCGGATAGCGTACCCGTAAGCCTGCGTAGACGTCAATTCGCCCGTTATCGTTGTCTGCGAGAGTGCCGCCGTATAGAGCGCGGCGTATGCGCTGGTCAGGTAAGTCGAAACACTCCCGCTGCCCACGGCAACGGCATAGAGGCCCACCTTCGGCGTGAGCCCGCCGTACGACAGGTGCGTCGTGCTGGTGGTGTACACCCAAATACTTCCAAGGCCCGTTCCGGCGCTTTTAAGATGGAAGCCGTTGCTGCGCGTGTCGTCGATATAGCCTCTGACCAAGTACAGGCTTTGCGCCGGCGATACGGTCGTCTGAATCGTTCTGGTGATCGGAAAGTTCGCGCTTGCCGGCGCGGACGTGACGGGCATATTGCCCACCGGCAATGGCGCTGGGTTGTTCGTGTTCGAACACGATGCGGCCAATAGTGCAGAAGCGGCTGCGCAGATAAGCGCAGTCAAACGTTTTTGAAACAAAAGGTCCTCCCCTAAATCGCGAGTCCTAGATCTGCGCGTACGCAGGCCAGCCAGCAACTCCTCGGTTCCGGGCGCTCGGTATATCAGCTAGCCGGCCAGCGAGATACTCGGCTGCTTGAGGCAGCGGTGCATGGCATCAATGACGTCGCGCGCGTCGGCGTCTGTCATCGTCGAATACAGCGGCAAAGACAGAATTCGCGCGCCCAAGCGGTCAGTTACTTCGAGATGGGCGTTCGCGAAGCGCCGATAGCCGGCAAAGTGGTGAGTCGGGATATAGTGTACGCTTGTGCCGATGTTCCGTTCTTTGAGCGCCTCGATGAGCTGGTCGCGCCGCAGCGCCGCTCGCTCGTCTACCTGCACGACGTACATGCAGTAGCTGTGGACGTCGCCCGCATTCGTCGCGTCGGCTTGGCTGACGACGCCCCGCATCTGCGAAAATGCTTCGCGAAACTGTGCGGCAATTGCGCGCCGCCGTGCTTGCATGCGATCCAGCCGCTCTAACTGCACGAGGCCCATCGCCGCCGCGATATCGGGCATGTTGTATTTGAAGCCCGGTTCGCGGACTTCGTACCGCCAGCTCCCTCGCTGCGTATAGCGCTTCCATGCGTCGCGGTCCATGCCGTGCAGCGAAAGAATGCGCGAGCGTTCCATGACCGCATCATCATTGGTGAGCAGCATGCCGCCCTCGGCGGTCGTTAAGTTTTTTGTTGCATAGAAGCTGTACGCTGCTAACCGCGAACGGCTGCCTGCCCACTCGCCGCGGTCCAGCGTTCCGCACGCGTGCGCCGCATCTTCGATAACGGCAATGCCCCGTTCGTTTGCGTACTCAACGATCGCGCGGATGTCCAAAGGACGGCCACCGTACGGCATCACGATGATCGCGCGCGTTTTGCCCGTGACCACGGCGTCGATGGTTTCAACCGTGACGCTGAGCGTCGCCGGATCCACATCGCAAAACACCGGCTGCGCGCCCACTTCAAGCGCGCATTGCGCACCGGCCACGAACGTGAGCGCCGGAGTAACGACTTCGTCGCCCGGCCCAACGCCGGCGGCGAGCAGGCCAATATGGAGCGCGGCCGTGCAGCTGTTTACGGCAACGGCGTGTTTCACGCCGGAAATGCGCGCGAAGGCCGCTTCGAAATCGCGCACTTTCGGGCCGCTCGTCAGCCAGCCGTTACGCACGCACTCGGAAACCGCATCGATCTCCGCCTGCGTCGTATCGGGGCGGCAATAGGGAAGGAAGGTGTCACGCATTGTGGGCGGGCTCCGTACGCGCGTTACGCGTGAGTGCGATGAGCATGAAGAGCAGCCAGATATATTTCCGCGACATGATGTCCGAAAACATCGCTACGGTAAACATCGCCAGGACGCATCCTTGAAGCGTGAGCCGCAAGCCGAAGCGTTGGTCCGCGACGTCGATGAACGAGAGCATCTTGAACTGCCCGAACCACGCGAGCAGCATGAACGCCAAGCCCAGGACGCCGAGCTCGACGGCGGTGCCGAGCAAAAGATTATGCGGCGCGCGGTGCCAGTGCGTATAGAAGGGCTGAAACACGTTGATGTACGCCTTGTCGTACGCAAACGCAAAATTTTCATAGCCTGCCCCGACCAGCCAGTTTTGCGTGAAGGCGAGCCACCCGACGTGCCAGATGTCCTGCCTGCCTGCTCCGCCGTTGACGCTGGCTTCTGTAAACCGCGCGTAGATCGAAGGGCCCGCGACGGCCGCGCCAATCGCGGCGAGGATGGCTGTGACG
>JBHEMM010000009.1:19527-52225 GCA_046262595.1 Vulcanimicrobiaceae bacterium | reverse complement strand
ACCTGGTGAACCACGAGGTCGGACACGGGCTCGGGCACCAGCACGTCTCCTGCCCGGGCGCCGGCCAGCAGGCGCCGGTGCGGATCTTTCACGATGGCGAAGGCAATAAGCACGACGACTCCCAGCATGGCGCCGCGGGAGCCGCTCAGCACGATGGCGCTTAGCATGACACCCGAGGCGAAGAGCGTCGCGATGCGCAGCAGCCAGGAGCGGTTCCAAAGCGTTACGTACAGCGCGAGCGCTAGTGGGACGATCAGGCTTGCAGCGAAATGATTCGGGTCGCCGCTGCTGTTTTCCGCGGATATTGCGAGACGGTTTTGGATAGAAATCCCGTTCGCAAAAAGAAACATGCTGTAGCATGCCGCTATAACGCCTCCCGCGATCACCGCAGCCATCACACCTTTGAGTTGCCGCATCGTGACGGGGAACATGGCGACGATCACGTAGAGCGCCAGCAGCTGCAGCGCCGTCGCGATCATCTCCAGCGAACGATTCACGTCAATCGCCCAGAGCAGCGAAGCGCCCATCCAGAGGTATAGCAACAGCCAGCTCGCCAGCCACCGGGAAGGATCCACGAAGCGCTTGGTGCGCAGCATGAAGAACAGCAGCGCCGCGGCGGTGAGGATCCCGATCAGCCGTTCGAGCGTGCCGAAAGCCGGAACCGTGAGGATTTCGTCCAGCGGGGCTGCGGCCAGATACAACCCGAACGGGAACGCCAGCGGCGACAGCAAGGACGCGTACGCGAGCGCGGGGCCGAGCGTGAGCAGCAAGGGCAGAACGACGCCGGTGCGCGTGCCGCTCATTTGAACGCTCCACCACGCCGCTAACGCTCCGAGGCCGCTGACCGCGAGGATTGCGTACCAGAGAGAGCGGTTGCGGTTGCGAAGTTCGGCCACCATACCCGCTATCTTAACGAACCGGCCGCAGGACGCGCGAGTTGAGGTTGTCCCGTTTCAATTGGGTCAACATGCCCGAACCCGGTGGGCAGCCCGCGGCGCCGCTAACCGTACGTAACATCGAATTGCTGCGACCAATAGATGAGATTGAATGCCCGCCACAGGTGAAAGTCGAAACGGTGCAGGCCGCCGCCCAACGTCTCATCCCAAAGCGTGCGTACCTGCGACCCGTTGAGCGGCGGGACTTGCGCGGTAGGCGAGGCGAGCATTGGGCGGACCCATGCGTCCAACGTGCCTAGCCAATCCCGTTCTGGAGTGGAAAAGCCGATCTTGTCGCGCCGATCCAAGATCCGCTCCGGCACCAGGCCGCGCATCGCTTCACGAAAGACGGCTTTTGTCGTGCCGTCACCCGCTATTAAGTACGGCTCGGGAAGCGCAAGCACGAAGTCCACGATTTCGGTGGTCAGGAACGGCACGCGGCTTTCGATTGAAAAGGCCATCGAGTTGCGGTCTTCGTAACGCAGCAGCGCCGGCAAGCTCGTTTCCTGAAGATCGCACAGCAGACTGTTTTTGAGGATCTGGCCGCCGCGCTGCATTTGGAGTGGTCCGGGTGAAACGCCGGCGTCGCGGAACCATTGCGCGTTCATCCACGCCGGCATGGTTTCGCGTCCAACCAGTTTACGCAGCGGCTGCTGCACCGCTTGCGGAAGCAAATGCTCGGCGGCCTTTTGCAGCAGATATGACTTTGAAACGCCGGGCAGCTCGGATGCCTGCGAGAAGAACGAGCGCGCTTGCGCGACGCCGGCGCGTCGAAGTAGTGAGGCAAGCCGCGCAGCGAGATATTGCCGATAGCCGCCGAGCATTTCGTCGGCGCCTTGGCCGTCGAGCATAACCTTTATTCCCGACGCGGCGGCGCTTTTAAAAACGCGGTATTGCGCATAAATGCTCGTGCTTCCGAACGGTTCGCCCTGCACCGTACTGAGTGTCTGCAACTCGGACCGCAGTTCTGCGGCGTCCGAATACACTTTGTGCACCTGCGCACCTGCGGCGCTCGCGGCCATGTCGATCCATCGCTCTTCGTCGAACGGCGTGTCCTTTGCGACGTAACTGAACGCATGGATGTCCGCATTCGGACGGACGGCACGGATAGCGCAAACGATGGCGGACGAATCGATGCCGCCGGAAAGTGCGGTTCCCACCGGAACGTCGCTGCGCAGATGCAAATCGACGCTGCGTAAAAACCGCTCGCGTAGCCCTTGCGCCGCCTCGCGGAACGTTATGTCGGAGCGCGAGCCGCAAGCCGGGCGCCAATATGCTTGCGGCTCCACGCGCAGCGGCGCGTCGAGCGGTACGGCCGCAAAGCAGGCGGCGGGGAGCTGGGAAACGTTCGCAAACAGCGTACCGCCCCCGCCGTCGGTAACGCCATATCTAAGGAAGCGGTATAACCGGTCCGCGTCCACGCGGCGCGCGCCGCCCGCAATTTCGAGCAGCGCCGGCACTTCCGAAGCAAAAAGCAGCGCGCCGTTTTCACGCGTATAGTACAGCGGCTTGATGCCGAACGGGTCACGTGCCAGAATGACGGTGCGCTCTGCCAAATCGAGCAGCGCGAGTGCGAACATGCCGGTGAAGCGCTTGAACGCCTCGGTTCCCCATTGCGCGTAAGCCGCAATAACAACCTCCGTGTCGGATTGCGTGCGGAACGTGCGCCCCAGACCTTCGAGCTGCGCGCGCAACTCGATGAAATTATAGATCTCGCCGTTGAATGTGATCGTAAAGCGCCCGTCGGGGCTCTGCATCGGCTGCCAGCCGGCCGGTGAAAGGTCTAAAATCGAAAGCCTGCGATGCAGGAAAGCAATGGTGGTTCCGGCTTGCGCGCGCCACTGTTCGCTCAAAGTGACGGAGCCGTTTGCGTATTGCATGAAGCCGCCCGCATCCGGGCCGCGGTGATGCAAAAGACGAGCCGCGGATGCAAGGCGATCGAGCGCGGTGTTGTCCGCTTGTCGGCAAACCGCGCCCGCTATTCCGCACATAACGTCTACTGCCCGGGCCGTCCGGCAAGCAAACGCCGGGAGTCATCTAGCATCGTGTGAACAAAGGAAGCGTAGGTTCTCCAATCACCAATGGTTGGCAAGAAAACCGCGCGCGCCGGAATGCCGGTCGTGCGGCAAAAGTACAGCGTCGCGGCAGCTTGGCCGGCCATATACGCAACGCTCGAACCAACCGCCGCACCAAGCATACCGATTGCCGGCACGAGGAAAAGGCTAGCCGCGATGCAGATCGCCGCCGAAAGGCCCGCCAAGCGCAGAGGCACTTCAGGGCGCCCTAATTTCAGCGTGAAGTAGCTCGACATCGGGCTGCCCAACGAGAGCGCAAACACGCCGATGAGCAGCACTTGGAGCACGGTCACCACAGGCAAGAACGCCGTCCCGTAAAGCAAGCGTACGAGCGGCTCTGCAAAAAGCGACAGAACACCGCAGACCAGCAACGCGATCAGCAGATTGTTCCGCACGCACCGAGCTGCAAGTCGCGCTGCTTCCTGTTTCTCGAGCGAGCCGATATGAGGCGCCGTAACGAGCGCTGCGACCTGCGTTGGAACCAATAGGCTTTCGGCGGCAGAGACGGCGACCGTGTACATCCCGAGCGATGCAGCGCTCGTCATAATCGCGATGATGTACAGATCGGCGCGGTAATTGAGCAGCGAGACAAGATTGACCATGCCGACCTTGACGCTGAATTTGACGAACTCGCGAGTTCCCACGGGCTCATCACCCTTCAGCGTCTTCGCATGCACGACTACGGCAACGATAGCAATGACGCCGACGACGGACGTTGCGATGATCCAGACGGCAATCGCAACCGACGCGTTGCGCGAGACGAGCATCAAACCGGCCGCCATGAGCGTGAAGGTGAAGAGTGTCACCGCTACGTTTAATGTAGTCGCGTAGCGAATGCGTTTGATGCCGACGGCATATCCCGTCGCTAGATTGATCGCTGCCGAAGCGGGCAGCGAAATAATTGCCGGAATGGCCGCCCAGCTGCGTCCGCTGGCCATCGATATCGGCACGATGGCAACCCCGCCCACCAGCACGAAAAAGGCGGCGGTGAAAAGCGCGGGCCTAAGCAAGCGCGAACCGGCGCGGCGGTTGAGCATGAAGTAGCTCAACGCCGCGCCGAGACCGCCGAATGCAGACGCCACGAGACCCGCCTCGACGCTGGGTAGAGCATACAGCCCTTTTCCCGACGGCCCGAGGAACCGGGCGGTCACAATTCCCAGACCCGCGGCGCAGCCGACATTAAGGATACGCATGACGAACGTGTAGAGCCCGTCATACATCACCTTATTCGCGAACGTCGGCCGTGGCACTCGGTGCGTCTTTACGAGATGACCGTTACGCGGGTTGCATCGATTTGCCGGGTAATCGTATTATAACGGCCTTCGATCGAGACGCGCTGTCCGCGGCTGAATCCTGTTTGCGCCGTCAGGACGTGAACGTGACCGTAGTAGCGCGTGCGTACGCCGATCCAGCCGCGCGCGACGTCGTCGATGACGCCGGTTGCAACAACGTGCGGGCGTCCGGGATATGCGGCAGCCGAGGTTGCGAGCGTCACTTCGTTCGCGTGGAAGCGTTGCTGATGGTTCAAAAAGCAGCCGTACACGCCGGCGTACGTACCGTTTGCGATGCTCAGACCGCTCAAGTGCATCGTTGCTTCGTTATCATAGACGTGGATACTGCCTATGGGGCCGGTCGTCTGCAGCGTAAATTCTACGCCGTTGTTCCAGACTTGCGCGATGGTGCCGAAGAGACTGACCTGGCACGGGCCGACTTGTATGCGGGGGCTAGGCGATGCCATTGCTGTTGACCCGTAGGAGCTGCGCGACGTTGCGAGCGTGACTTCGTTCGCACTGAAGTAGCGCTGCTGCGGACCGAAGCAGCCGTAGACCGCGGCATAGGTGCCGGCCCGAACGCTGAGTCCACGGGCATTGATGCGGGCGCCGGAATCACGAACGTGAATGCTGCCAACCCGCCGGTTGTCTACGATCATGGCGAACTCGGTCGGTCCAAACACCTGGCTGATCTTGCCGGTGAGGCTTGTTCCGCACCGTGGCATGCTTTCAGCCAAAACGGGAGCCGCAACGGCCGGCGGCGCAGGCCAGCAGGCGCCCGCCGCGAGCGCGACGGCCCCCAGAGCGGTAAGTAATTTAGAAACTGATTGCATTGTTACTCCTTTATTAAAACGGGGATGTTCTAGTAACGCAGCAACGGCGCATAAATTGCTCGCCTGGTACTATACGGCACGGTGAAAGAGCACTTCGGCGCCGGTCTTGAAGAGCAGCGCTGCATCGAGCAGTGCCGATGCGTGTTCGACGTAAAACAGATCATAGGGCAGTACGCGGGGCATATCGTCCGGCTGCAGGTTGCGCTGCAGATACAGCTGCGCCCATCCGGTAATGCCGGGCGCCACGACCACGCGGTGGCTGTAGTTCCGCAGCGTGCCCCCGAACTGCGATGCAAAGCTCACCATCTCGGGACGCGGACCGACGATCGACATCTCGCCGCGCAGAACGTTGAAGAGCTGCGGCAGCTCGTCAAAGCTCGTTCTCCTTAAGAAAGCTCCGAAGCCCGTGATGCGCTCGTCGCCCGGTTTTGCCCAGTCGTTTCCCGCATCCGGCCGCATCGTGCGGAATTTGAAGATAGTAAAGGGTACGCCGTTACGGCCGACGCGCTGTTGCCGGAACAACACCGGTCCGCGCGACTCCAAAGCAATCGTTATCGCAGCAGCCGCCATCAGCGGCGCGAAAACGACGAGCGCGCCGAACGCCACCGTGAGGTCAAAAATGCGCTTCGGAACCTCGTACGACGGCTGCTCACGATCGTTCCATGCCGCAGCCGAGATGCAGCGCGTTCCTGCCGAGACGACGGGCCGCTCGCCCCGGCGGCCCAGATGCAGGCGCACGTGTACGATGCTTGCACCGGCCGCGCAAAGCACCAGAGCCACAGCGACGGATGCGCCGGGAATGCGCCCGACGGCGCACAAGAAGAGCGCCACCGGCAAAGCGGCAAGCATGACGCCTGCGCACGCGTAATACACCTCGTCGCGGGCGTAGACGGCATACGACTCTCTGTAGTAGCCGCAAAGCCAAAATACCGTGCAGATGACGCCTGCGGTAAGCACTGCAGCCGCAATGCGGTTGCCGTGGGCGCCGTTCAAAGAAATCAGCGCCAGAACGAAGAGCACGGCAGCGTCGGTCGCTACTCCAACCGCGCCGGCGCGCCGGCTAAAGCGCTCGGGCAGCATCTGCGACCCTGAAGTCTGCTGTTTGTCCCTGCCGATGCGATAAGTTTCGTGAATCAGCGTTTCCATCTCCGCCTCATATGCCTGCATGCGTCGCGAGCGCACGCCGCACGCTGCTGTAAACTTTGTAGGGAGCGCGCACGAGCGTTAGGTCGTGATACGCGATCTCGCGTGCGCCGAGATTGTCTTTGAACTTCGCCACGCCGGGCAATCCTTCGCTGGAACCAAGATTGTAATACTGCATTCCACGGGCCGACGCCGCACGCAGCAGCGCAAAATTGAGCGCGTTGCTCGGGCGCAGCCTTCCGTATTCTGCGTCCATCGCCGCGCTCCAAAAGAAAAACTCCTGCGACCCGTAAAAGACCACACCGCCGCCGATGTTTCGCTCCTGCGCGCGGGCAAACCAGATCTCGACGTCATCGCCGCCGCGACGCACTAGTGCGTGCAGCATCGCCTTCGATATTGAGGGGCGCTCAATGCCCCAGCGTTTCGCCGACGCTTGCAGGAGGCGGTAGTATTCATCGACTGCCCCGTGGTCGCGCGAGGGCGCGCAGACGACGCCGCGCCGTTCGGCTTGACCCGCCATGCGCCGGAAAATGCCGGCGACGCCGGCAAGCGCATTATCGATTCCGCCGCCCAAATCCACGACCGCTGTTTCGTGCGCGGTGCGCTTGCCAACGGAAGGACCGGAGCCCAGCGGCCACGGCACAATCCGAACGCTGTCGGCCGAACGCCGTAACAGCAAGAGCGCTTCGTCACATTGAAGCGGCGTTGCAAGCGAGCCGTCTTCGCGCAAGAAACAGGTGTAGCCGCCCATCGGAAACGCGCAATATTCTCGCCAACGGATCGCGCCGCCGGCCATCTGCATCATCGGCACGATAATGCGTTCGCCGGCTTCAAGCGTCATGCGCACCGGCGCCGGCTGCATCGACGCATGGGCGTCCGCGAGCGCAAGCGCCCACGGCGGACGCGCGAAAAATGTCGGAGCCGGATGCGCGGCGTCGAACGCCATCCATTCCTCGAAGCGCAGATATTCGATCATGGCAGCTCCACGGCAAGAGGCCGCGCCCGTGGCTGTTCCGCCGTCTGCTCCCATGCGGCGGCGATCCGAACGATACATTTGCGCGGCGAATATTGATTTGCAACCATCTGTGACGCTTCAATGTTCGGCCGCAGCTCGCCGCGTAGATGCAGATCCAAAAGCGACTCGATCGAAGACTTCATTTCCTCAAAACCGTTCACTACCTGCGTGTAAGGGAAACGCTGCGTCCAGAAGACGCGCCTGCCGAACGACAGCGCCTCGAGCACCATCAGCGAGAGGCCATCGCGCGGCGTTAGGCGGATGAGCAGGCTGACGCGTTCATACACATCGGTTAAACTGTCGCGCCAGCCGAGATTTTCAGCGTCAACGCCTTTGGGCATCGCAATGTCGCCTCCGCCGACGATGACGTAACGTACGGGTTTATCTTTCAGCACGTATGCGAGCCGCTCGAACTCGGCGCGCCCGTAAAAATCACTGCGCGTCCGCGGCACGTACAGCATGACTGTGAACGCTTCCGGCATGGAACCCGGCACGCCGGCCGAGTGGCGCGGCGGCAGCGGTGCGATCTGCGGGCGAAAACCAAGATCGGAAAGTTGCTGCGCGGTCCAATCGACTTCCGCCAAATGCGTCGTGTCCGTTCCGCTCAGCATCTCGCGCAAGGAAGCATTCTCGGACGCCGATGCAATGTCGGATCCGACCCAGTGGACCACTCGCGGTTTGCGCATGAGGCGCGCCGCCGTCCACAGCCAGCGGTCGGCCGTCGGACCGCCGATCGAATACCACACATCGCATCCGGCGAGGGTCCAGATTGACGTGAGCACATCCAGGCGCGAGGCCGTTCGCAGAACGCGCGCGTTCCATTGCGGCGCATACAGCTTTCCGTATTCCACTACTTCGGCGCAAAACAAACCCAGGCCGCTGATTGCAACACTTCTGCGCGCCCGTACGGCGCGGGCGCGCCATTGATTCGCGCCTTCGTCCAAACGCCTCGCAAAACGTAAAGCGATCGGACCGCGTTCGAAATCGCGCAGCACGAACTCGCGTCCTTCATGGTTCAATCTCAGCGCGCTCGATTCGTGCAGGCGTCTCAAGTTTGCAAGGGCAACGAGCACCGCCGCTTCGGTTTTCGCTGTTTGAACGCCGGGAAACTCATAATTCCAAACGACGTGACGGGCGCGCGAGAGTGCCTCGAGTACGAGCATGGACTTCCCATCGTGCTCCGGCAGACGTAAAAGGACCGTCGCGGCGTCGATGCGGTTTTCCATGTCGTTCACCATGCCGACGAAATGGACGTTTTCCGGCGCGCGCTGGTCGCGGCCACCCGCGCCGACGACGGTGAAGGGAACGTCGGGCATTGCGCGCGCGACGTGGTAAACGAGCTCTGCGCCGTAAAAATTACGTCGCGGCTCGGGCAGGTAGGTGAGAACGCGAAATTCCGAGGGGAACGGCTTCACGTCGCTGCCGCGCCGTATCGCGGTGAGCGGCAGATACTCGCCGCTGATGCCGAGCAGGCGCAACTCGTCAACGAGCCATCGCGCGTCTGAGAGATGGATAAACTCTTCCTGTTTGATCACCTCGAGACCGAAGGGGTCTTCCTGCGCCTTAAGGACGTCGCTGCCTGCCCAAACAACGAACACCGGAATGTTGCGGCGGCGCGCCGCCTCGATGAGCGCCGCGTTTGGCGCGGGGCCGCCGAAACTGATCAGGGCGTCGGCGGTGCGCAGCGCGAGAACGGCGCGCAGCGTCCCGACGCGCGATCCGTCATAGGCACGTACACGCCAGTCGGGCGTCTCGGTATTCATCAGATCGGCTAAGAACTTCGCGTAATAGTCGAAGCCGACCACGACCGCGCGCTTGGTACTCATCCGGCGCTCGGGTCCAAGCGAGCGAGCGAGCGTAGATCGGTTGCATTGAGCGGTCCGCTGTGGACCCAGCGAATGACGCCCGTTCTATCAACGTAGATAGTCGTCGGGATGACGCGGGCGCCGAGAAGGTCGTGCGTCACGTTCGCGTTGTCGATGAAGATCGGATACGGCAGCGCGAACTGGGCCGCAAACCGCGCGACGACAGCGGCGCTCTCCTGTTGATCGATGCCGATAAGGCGGACGCCTCGCGCGCGCAGGCGCACCGCAAGCTTAGCGAAGGCCGGCGTCTCTTCTCGGCACGGCGGGCACCACGTCGCAAAGATGTTGATGATTTCGGGCCCCGCCGGTTGGAGACGGTAGTCGCCGCCGTGGAGCGCGGCGAGCGAAATCGGAACCAAGCGGTCTCCCGGGTGGAGCGGTACGCTGCGCGCGTAGTGACGGTGCGCGCCGAAGACAAACAGCGCAGCCAGGGCTGCGCCGCCGATCCACCGGCTTGCGTACGCGATACTCATGCAATGGTTGTAACAGAATGCGACCGCCGAGTACGTGGCCCATGCGAACAAACTTCGTTGGGCCTCCTGCACTAACGTCCGGCGCCGATGACGACCTTTTGCTCAATCCATCGGGACGATACCATCTGCCACATACTAGGTGATGCCGCGTACCATTAAGCCATCATCGAAGGAAAGTGGTGAAACCGTGTTACGTTATGCCCGCCTCGCATCACCCCTCATCGCCGCCGTATTGGCGGCCGCTTGCACTTTCTGTGCGACGCCCGCCCTCGCCGCGGGAACGACGATTCATCCGGGGGATCAGCTCAGCGTTCAAGTGTACGGCGATCAAACGCTGACCCAGACGGTAACGGTTCTCAACGACGGAACCATCGCCTACCCGCTTATAGGACAAGTACCCGTCGCCGGCAAGACGCCCGAACAAGCAGCCTCTACCTTAAAGTCGCGGTTATACAAGTTCGTGAAGCACCCGGTGGTCACGATCGCCATCACGCAATTGGCGCAGCCGAACGTCATGGTGCTGGGCGACGTCAAGAACCCAGGCAAATATCAGTTGCGCTCGGACGCCCGATTGTCCGACGCTATTGCGGCCGCGGGCGGTTTAAGCGACCAGGACGGAAACTATCCGCTCGCGCGTATCTCCGAACCGAACGGCGGCATCAGTCAGGTCTCGCTGCAGAAGCTGCTTCGCCAAGGCGACACGACGTCCGACCAGCGCTTGGGTGAAGGCGACGTCGTCTATGTGCCCGGTCCGGTTCAGTTCTTCGTCAACGTCACCGGTGCCGTCGATCATCCTGGCCCGATTCAAGTCAATCAAGGAGACGGCTTAGCGGTGGCGATCGCCAAAGCAGGCAACAGCGCAAACGCGCAGTCGGACCTCAATCACGTGCGCCTGATTCGCACGGGGCCTGACGGCAAGCAAGTCAATCAGGAAATCAATTTGTACACCGCGCTGCAGAGCAACGACAAAGCGGCGAACGTCGCCCTCGAAAAAGGCGACACGATCTACGTTCCCCAGACGCGCCAGAAGTCGTCGGGAACGCTGTTCACCGGTTTGCTCTACGTTCTCTCGCGTCTCATACCATAAACGGGGGAAACAGAATGTATTCGTTGCCTTCAGGGCAAGTACCGGCAGCGCTTGGGGGCGTTCCGGAATCACAAGCGCAGATCAACGGCATCATGCGCACGCTTCAACGGCGCGCGCGCCCAATGCTCGCGATTTTCCTTGGGTTCATCGCGCTCGTACTGATCTTCACGCTCCTCGTGCCCAAGAGCTACACAACTGACATCAAAGTGATCGCCGGTAACTCGAGCGCGGTGCCCTCTGCCGGCACCGACAATGCGAACAGCCAGCTGCCCGTGCTTAATGCGCTGCTCGCCGCGTCCGGCGTTCAGAGTGCCGAGACGTATGTGGAGCTCTTCCAAGAGACGCCGGTCGCGCAGCAAGTCGCAAGGAACTTAGGACTGAAGGTGTCTCCTCACGATCTGCTCCAGCACGTTGCGGTCAAGCCGGTGACGAATACCTCCATCATCGATTTGGCGGTAACCTGGTCGAATCCGAAAACCTCCTCGATGATCGCCAACGAATTCGGAAGCGTCGTCGTGGACCGCCAACGGCAGCTGGTCTCAGCGCAGGCGCAGCAGGCGATCTCGTTTCTGAGCAAACAGCTGCCGGCGGCACAGAGATCGATGCACGATGCGCAGATGAAGCTCGCCAACTTCGAGGCGACCCATCACATCGCCGACATCAACGCGCAGACGCAAGCCGATATCACGGCACTCGCAACGATGGACAGCAAGATCCAATCTACGCAGGCCGACGCCCAGCAGGCGCGCGCGCAGCTCGGGAGCGTTCAGGGCCAACTCGGGCACACGCCTTCCGTCGTCAGCAACGGCGGCACGGTTGCCGTCAACCCGGTCGTGCAGCAGCTGCAGACCCAACTCTCTCAAGTGCAAGTCCAACTGAAGACGGCGCAGCAGCAATACACGGATCAGCATCCGCAGGTTATTGCCCTCAAACAGCAAGAAGCGCAGATCGAAAATGAGATTTCGCATCAGCAAGCGACCGTCGTTGCCAATCAAAACACGGCCGCGAACCCGGTTTACCAGCAGCTCGAGCAGCAGCAAGCGCAGTATCAGTCGCAGGTCGCGGCCGACCAGGCGCAACTCGCCGTGCTCACGCAGCAGCGCAACGATATGAATCCGCGCCTCCAAAGCCTGCCGGGGCAAGCTGCGGTCATGGCTGATTTGCAGCGCAACGCTCAATCCGCCCAAGACGTCTATACAGCGTTGCAGCAGAAGTTCAACAACGCGAACATCGCCAAAGACACCGCGCTCAGCGACGTCACGGTCACGCAGCCGGCGCAGCCCAACGGCGCCCGTGTCACGCCGAACGTGGTTATGAATCTGATGCTCGGCATTCTGCTCGGCGCCGCACTGGCCGTCGTCGGCGCATTCATCATCGACTACCTTGACGGCAGCATCAAAGACGACCGTGAAGTGGAAGAAGAGCTGGCGCTGCCGGCGCTCGCCCAAATTCCGCTCGTGCGCATGCGCAACGGCGTTGCGGCGCTGCCATGGGTTCGCACCCTCACGATCGAATCGTTCTTACAGCTGGTCACCTCGATCAAGTATGCGAGCGATTCAAAACTGGAAACGCTGGTCGTGACGAGCCCATCACAGGGTGACGGGAAATCCACCGTGTCGGTGAACGTCGCGCTCGCGATGGCGGAACTCGAGCCGCGCGTCCTGCTCATTGACGCGGATTTGCGCCGCGCCTCGATTCACACCAAACTGCACATGAAGAACGAGCGGGGTCTCTCGGACGTGCTCGTCGGACGCGCGAAGCTCACGGAAGTCGCACAGAAGACGAAGTATCCGGGGCTGGACATTCTCACCAGCGGCACCCCTACGCCCAACCCCATCAAACTGCTCGAGTCGCAGCGCATGGATGACCTCCTGCGCGAGGCATCCGAACATTACCGCTGCGTCATCGTCGATACCGCTGCGCTCAGCGTCAACCTCGATGCGGCCGTCGTGTCGCGCAAAGTCGACGGCACGATCGTCGTACTTTCCGCGGGACAGACCGATTTGCGCGAAGCAAAAGGCGCGCTGCGCCGGCTGCAGCAAGTCGGAGTGAAAAACATCCTCGGCTTCGTGCTCAACCGCGTCGTGCCCAAACGCTCCGATTACGGCGCGTACGAGCTCGGCCCGGGCGAGAACGCCGTCGAAGAGGAGCCCATGATCACCGCCTAGGGCCGTGCCCCTATGTTTGAATCATTTGATTGTGACGATTGAGCATCGAATTACAAACGTGAAAGTACACGTCATAGAGCCGCAAGAGCTCTTCGTCTCCAGCCTGACCGAGGTCTTCCGGGACCTCGGTCTGAAGGTGGATCGCTTTTCGGCGGAGCCGAACTTCCGGCAGTTGCTGGAGGATCCGCCCGATTTGATGTTCCTCGACGTGGACTTCTCGGCGCAAGAGCCGCTAAAGTTCATCACGTTTCTGCGAACGCTGCTCCCCAAGGCGCTGATCGCCGTCTACACCAGCATGCGCAGCGCGGAATGGGCGAAAGCTTGCCACTATTCCGGTGCGAACGCCGTGCTGACGAAAGCCGCCGATCACGACGAGATCGTTACGGGGTTGCAGCAAATGATTGACACGGGCGAATTCACCGATGTGCGGTTACGAAACTCACTAGCCGAGTAATCGCCGCAAGAACGCGGGGCCTCGGCCCCGCTTCTTCTTTTTTGCATCCCACCGTCACACTGCGCCCTCCGTTTTATGACGCTGCCGCCTTGCTTTTGTCACCCTGGGCCTGTCGAACGGCGCACGCTTTCCAATTTCGTTCCGTGCGCGCTTCGACAAGTTCAGGGTGACCAACGGCGGTAATGGTCGTGGCGAAGGCATGACACTGAGTCTGGAAGGCGAAGGCACCCGGACCGTGAGCGAGTTGCCCAAGCAGTACGACCCGAAAGCCGTCGAGCCGCGCTTTTATGAGCGTTGGCAGAATGCCGGATATTTTCATGAAGACGCGGATCCGGCGCGGCCGCCCTTCATCATTTGCATGCCGCCGCCCAACGTGACGGCGCGCGCGCATCTGGGTCATGGTTCCACCTATACGCCAATGGACGTGCTCACCCGTTATCACCGCATGCTGGGCGATAACGCAGATTGGCTGCCCGGAACGGACCACGCCGCCATTGCCACCGAAACGGTGCTGGTCCGCAACCTCGCCGCGCAAGACCAGACCCGCGAATCGCTCGGACGCCAAGCGTATCTTGAAATGGCATGGCAATGGGCGCGCGAGACGGGCGGCACGATCGACGAACAGTTTCGCGCGATCGGCTTCGGTCCCGATTGGCAGCGCAGCCGGTTCACGATGGATGAAGGTCTCTCGCGCGCCGTCAACCGCGTCTTCGTCGATCTGTACCGCGAGGGGTCGATCTATCGCGGCAAGCGGCTCGTCAACTGGGATCCGAAAGCGAAGACGACGATCTCCGATGCCGAGGTCGAGCACGAAGATCGCGACGCGCATCTGTGGGTGATCCGCTATCCATCCGCCGGCGAAGGGCAAGGCATCTGCATCGCCACGACGCGTCCGGAGACGATGCTCGCCGACGTCGCGATTGCCGTGCATCCCGAAGACGAACGCTACCGGGCGCTCATTGGAGCGCGCGTGCTGGTGCCGCCCATGCTGCAGCGTTCGATTCCCGTGATCGCGGATGGCGCCGTCGAGCCCGGTTTTGGAACGGGAGCCGTGAAAGTTACGCCCGCGCACGATCCGGTTGACTACGATATCGGCGAGCGCCACAAACTGCCGATGCCGTCCGTCATCGATTTCGACGGCAAGATCACGAGTGCCGAGATCGACTCCGGCCCGTACGCCGGCATGGATCGTTTCGACGCGCGCAACGCGATCGTCTCGGAATTGCGCGCGCGCGAATTGCTCGTCGAGGAGAAGCCGTACCGTCATGCCGTCGCGATCAGCCACCGCACGGGAGAAGTGATCGAGCCGCTGCTCTCGCTGCAATGGTTCGTGCGCGTCAAGCAGCTCGCGGAGCCCGCGCTGCAGGCGTATCGCGACGGCCGCGTGCGGTTCGTGCCCGAGCGCAGCGGACGCACCTACGAGCAGTGGCTGGAAAACATTCGTGACTGGAACATCTCGCGGCAAGTCTGGTGGGGCCATCAGCTGCCTGTTTGGAACACGCCCGACGGTTATCCGATCGTTGCGGAAAGCGAAGTCGAAGCGATCGGCCAAGCGATGGAACAGTACGGCACGATGGATCTTACGCGCGATCCCGATACGCTGGACACTTGGTTTTCTTCCGCGCTTTGGCCGTTCTCGATTTTAGGCTGGCCGGAGAAGACGGCCGAGCTGCAGCATTGGTATCCTTCGCAGGTGCTCGTCACGGGCGGCGACATTATTTTCTTATGGGTCGCCCGGATGATGATGATGGGCTTGCACGTCATGGGCAGCGTGCCGTTCCAAAACGTTTTCGTTACGCCGACCGTCTATGATTCCCTCGGCCGCAAGATGAGCAAGTCGCTCGGCAACGCCATCGATCCGATGGATGTGGTGGAGAAGTACGGCGCCGATGCATTTCGTATGGGCATGATGCGTCAGATGCGTTTGGAGTCGCAAGAACTGCGCTTTCAAGAATCGCGGTGCGAAGAAGCGCGCAACTTCAACAACAAGGTTTGGAACGCGGCGCGCTACCTGCTCTCACTGCCCGAAGGGCTTCCCGCTGCGATGTCGCTGCCGCCGGCCGCCCAGATGACCGTCGCCGACAAGTGGATTCTCGTCAAACTGCTCGACGCGGCAACCGCGGTAACTGCTGCGTTCAATGAATACGACATGGGCGGCGCCGCAGAAACGCTATGGCATTTCATTTGGTACGAGCTCTGCGATTGGTATCTCGAAGCGACGAAAGAAGAGGGCGCTAAGCAAACGCGCGCGGCGGTTCTTTCCTTCGTGCTCAACAACGCGGTGCGGCTGCTGCATCCGATCGCCCCGTTCATCACCGAGGAAGTGTGGCTCGCCATTCCGCACGACGGCGAGACCATCATGACGGCGTCGTGGCCGGACATCGAGGAAATACCGGCGGACCCTGAGGCTGCGCGCGTTTTTGAAGCGCTTCGCTCGGCGGTCGAACGGCTGCGTAATTTGCGCGCGGAGATCGGCCTGCAGCCCAAGGAACGCCTGACGCTGCGGGTCCCGGCCGAACTTTCGCCTCCGCTCGCGGCACTGCTCGGCGTTCTGGCGGGCGCCGAACTTGCGGACCAGCCGCATCCGGTCGACGCAGCCGACGCCGGAGTCCTGGTTCGCGCGCTCGGCCAGGTCGAGGGCCACGCTCCCGCGGGCATACTGCGCGAGCGCTATAAGAAGGAAGCGGACCGGCTAGCGGGCGAGGTGGCCCGTGGCGAAGAGAAGCTCGCCAACCAAAAGTTTGTAGCGAATGCGAAGCCGGATGTCGTGGCGAAGGAGCGGGACAAGCTGGAAGGTTACCGTGCGCAGCTTGCGCGCACGCGTGCCGCGCTTGAGGAGATGACCGCCGAATGACCGCCGCGACCGCGAAGCGCCGGATCCTTATCGGTCCGGCTGAGATAGACCGGATTCTGGCGCGTCTGGCGCATCAAATCCTCGAACCGGAAGGCGCGCAGAACGCGCTGTACCTCATCGGCATCCGGCGCGGCGGCGAAGCGCTCGCGCAGCGCATCGCACGGCAGATCGAGCGCATCAGCGGAAACCGTCCGCCGCTGGGATTTCTCAACATCAATCTCTACCGCGACGATGCCGTCACGCACGAATTGCCCGATTCCCAGATCCCGACGGACGTAGCGGGTAAAATGGTCGTGATCATCGACGACGTGCTCTACACCGGCCGGACGGTGCGTTCAGCGCTCGATGCCCTGACGGATTTGGGGCGGCCCGCGGCTGTCCGCCTGTGCGTTCTGGTGGATCGCGGACTGCGCGAGCTGCCCGTCCAAGCCGATTATGTCGGGCGTTTTCTTCCGACGAGCCGGCGCGAACGCGTGGTTGTGAACGTGCATCCGAAAGCCGACGCAGCGGATGAGGTTGCGATCGTTGCGGACGAGGCGTAGCTTAATCGATCTCGACGACCTCACCGGCGACGAGATTGCGTACATCTTCGAACGGACGGCGGATCTCGAGCGCGAGCGTCCCCCTAAGCTGCTCGACGGCATCGCATGCGTCAACATGTTCTTCGAACAAAGCACGCGCACGATGACCTCGTTCATGCTAGCGCAGCAGCGTTTGGGGGCGGACGTCATCACGCTTTGGCCCAAAGAATCCAGTTTGAGCAAAGGCGAAACGATCGAAGATACCGCGATCACGCTTGCCGCGATGGGCGTGAACGTGCTCGTCGTACGCCACCCCGAAGCCGGTTTTCCGCGCCGCGTCGCGCTGATGTTCGACGGTCACGTCGTCAACGCGGGTGACGGCGGCCACGCGCACCCCACGCAAGCGCTGCTCGATCTGTACACGCTGAAAGAAGAGTTCGGCGATCTGCGCGGGCGCCGTATCGCGATCGTGGGCGACGTTCTGCACAGTCGCGTGGCGCATTCCTCGATTTTAGGTCTCGCCACGCTGGGAGCGCAGGTGATTCTCGTCGGGCCCGAAGGCTTTCTGCCGGAGCACGAGTTCAGCCGCCCGCAGGTGCAGATCGCGCGTGATTTTGACGAGGTGGTCGGCAAAGTCGACGCGATCGTGCTTCTGCGCATTCAGCGCGAACGTTTCGACACGATGCCCATTTCGCACGCTGAGTATATTACGCGCTACCGCTTGGACGAAAGGCGCTTGAGCAAAGTTCGGGAGGAAACGATCGTGATGCATCCCGGCCCGTACAACCGCGGCGTCGAGCTCGACGACTCGGTGCTCGAGTTTGCGGGCTGGCGTTACGCGCGCCAGGTCATGCACGGCGTCGCAGTGCGCATGGCCGTTCTCGATTTCCTAATCAATGGCGCGCGATCGCTCGCGTGCTCGTAAAAGGAGGCCGGCTCGTCGATCCCACGCAAACCATGAATGCTCTTTTGGATCTTCGTCTGCGCGAGGGACGCATCGTGGAAACCGGCGCGGACTTGAGCGCGCGCGACGGTGAGGAAACGATCGATGCGTGCGGTGCGTACGTCGCTCCCGGATTTATCGATATGCACGTGCACCTGCGCGAGCCGGGCAATCCGGAAAAGGAGACGCTTCGCTCGGGAACCGCGGCGGCAGTCGCGGGCGGATTCACCGCTGTGGCCGCCATGCCGAATACGAATCCTCCAATGGACAGCGCGCAGATCGTGCGCGCCTGCAGCTACCGCAAGCCGGTCGAGGGCAGCGCGTCATGCCGCGTCTACCCCATCGCGGCGCTCACACGCGGCCGCGAAGGCGGCGAGCTGCTCGACTACGCGGCTTTAAAACGCGCCGGCGCCGTCGCGTTCAGCGACGACGGCAGCACGGTGATGAACGCGCGGGTGCTTTATGACGCGGCCGCCGCGGCGCGCCGCGTTCAAGGGTGCTTTATCGTTCACTGCGAGGATGCTGATCTCAAGGGCGATGCCGCGCGCAATACGCCGGCGAACCGGTTGGCGGAAGACACGATCGTGGCGCGCGATGTGGCGATCGCGCAGGAGACGGGCAAAGCATGGCACATCGCGCACGTTTCGACGCGCGGTGCTCTTGACGCCGTCGTGCAGGCGCGCGCGAGCGGCACGAGCATCACCTGCGAGGTGACGCCGCACCACTTGGTGTTTACCGATAACGCGGTGGACGAACTGGGCTCCCGCGCGAAGGTGAATCCCCCGCTGCGCTCGCAGGCCGACGTCGATGCGTTGCGCGCCGGCGTGATGAACGGCGCGATCGACGTTTTTGCGTGCGATCACGCGCCGCATACAGAAGAAGAGAAGACCGCCGCACTTGACTGCGGCGCCGTTGGTTTCAGCGGCCTCGAGATAGCGGCGGCCGCATACGCGTACGCGCTTCCCGCGCTGCCCGTGTCGCGTTTTGTCGAGATGATCAGCTGTAACCCGGCGCGGATTCTGAACGTTCCCGGCGGCACGCTCAAACCCGGCTCGCCCGCGGATGTTACGATCTTCGCCGAGCGTGCGTGGAAGGTCGATCCGGACAGCTTTCGATCCAAGGGAAAATCCACGCCGTTCGCCGGCATGATGCTGCCGCGAAAAGTGCTTGTGACGATCGTCGAGGGAATGGTGAAGTACCGCAATGCATAAGGCCGCGCTTTTCCTTGCCGACGGCATGCGCTTTGACGGCGAGGGCTTGCAGCACGAGGGCCTCGCGCTCGGTGAGGCCGTCTTTTACACCGGAATGACCGGATACGAAGAGGCGTTGACCGATCCGTCGTATGCCGGGCAGATCCTGACGTTTACGTATCCGATGATCGGCAACTACGGCATCTCAGGCACCGTTGCGCAATATCCGCGCGTGTGCGTGGCCGGCGCGGTCATTAAACGAATCGCGCGCCATCCTTCCCACTTCGATGCGAAGACGGATCTGCCGTCGTGGCTGGATGCCCAGCGGCTGCCCGCGCTGGTCAATGCGGATACGCGTTCGATTACGATCGCGCTGCGCGAACACGGTACAATTTGGGCGGCGCTTGCGGTGGGCGACGAAGCGCTGGCGCAGGCGGAGGGGCAGCTCGCGCAGTTCGTGCGATCCGCAGGCACCGCGCATCTCGTCCCGGGCGTTGCGACGAAGACGCAGCAAACGGCGGGCACCCCCGGCGGTACGCGAGTCGTGCTCATCGACTGCGGCGTGAAAAAGGCGATCGTCCGTGAGCTGAGCGCTCTGGGCGCCGATATCACCATCGTGCCCTACGACGCGACGCGTGCGAACATCGAGCAATTCGATCCGCAGGCGGTCTTTATCTCCCCGGGCCCCGGCGACCCGACCGATTTGCCGCAGACGATCGACACGCTGCGCTCGCTGCTTGGCGAACGGCCGATGTACGGCGTTTGCCTTGGACATCAGCTCCTCGCGCTCGCATGCGGCGCGAAGACCTTCAAGCTTCCGTACGGCCACCGCGGCGGAAACCAGCCGGTCAAAGACGTGCAGCGTAACGAAGTGATCGTCACGGCGCATAATCACGGCTACGCCGTCGACGCGCGCAGCATGCCTTCGGCGCTCGAGCAAACGATGATCAATTTAAACGACGGAACCAATGAAGGTTTCAGGCATCGGGAGCTGCCCGTCGCTGCGGTGCAGTTCCACCCGGAAGCATCACCCGGACCGTTCGACGCTCGCCGGCTCTTCGGGCAGTGGCTGCAAAACTTGTAATGTTGTTCGCGCTCGGTGCGCTTGCCGCGCAGCCGGCGGTCGCGCAATCGTTGCAGCGCTTACACGTGCGCAGTTTTGTGCTCTCCTCCGATGCACCCGCCGTCCAGCGCGAACAGCCATTCAATGTGACGCTGACGATACGCGTTGCCGAACGGCTTACGCGCCTGGACAATGTGTATCTGCCTTCTTTTTCCGGCGCCGAAGAATTGGGCGACGAGCGCAGCATTTCGCCTTCCGGCAGCGGCACCGTGTACCGCGAAACCTTGCGGCTGGTCGCGCATCAAAGCGGCCCGCTCGCGATCGGCTCGGCATACTTCGATGCGATCGACGCGCGCGACGGAAGGCCGAAACGCTTCATCTCCAACGGCATCACCGTGCGCGTTTCCGGTGAGACGCCGTACGGAACGGCGCCGGTGGCTGCGCTGATCAGCTTTGCATGCGCGGCAGCGCTCATGGGCGCGCTCGCCTGGCTGCTTGTACGTCGCCCGCCGCGCCAAAGGATCGAGCCGGAGCAAAGCATCGAACCGCCGCAACCCGAGCCGCAGGCGGCATTCGAGGAGGCGCTTGCGCAACTGCACGCGCATCGCGACCGGCGCAGCGTGCTGCTCGTGCGCGAGCGCCTTTGGGAGATGCTCGACGCGCCGTGCGGCGCAACGCTGCACGACGTGCTGCGCCGGCCGCTGGCCTCGCACCCGCGCACGCGCCGGCTGCTGCTTGCGCTCGAGCGCGCGGCCTTCGTTTCCGACGATCGTTTGCACAGCGCCGTTGAGGAGATCGTGTTGTGAGTTCCGCTGCGCCGGGCGCGTTGATCGAAGCGCTCTCCGGCACGATCGTCGGTCAAGCCGAAGTCGTGCGATCGCTCGTTCTGGCGCTGATCGCGGGCGGTCACGTGCTCCTGGAAGGGCCGCCCGGCCTTGCGAAAACGCTTGCGTGCCGGGCGCTTGCAGCGGCGCTCGATGGCGAGTTCAAACGCATTCAATTCACGCCGGATCTGCTGCCGGCGGATATCACAGGCACGCGTATCTTCGATCAGCGCAGCGCGCAGTTCTCAACCGTGCTCGGGCCGGTGTTCGCCAATATCGTGCTTGCCGACGAAGTGAATCGCGCACCGGCGAAAGTGCAGTCCGCATTGCTGGAAGCGATGCAGGAGCGCCAGGTCACGATCGGGCCCGCGACGCACGAACTACCCGATCCGTTCCTGGTGCTCGCGACGATGAATCCGATCGATGCAGACGGCACGTATGCCCTGCCGCACGCGCAGATGGACCGCTTTCTGCTCAAGATCGCCGTGACGTTCCCCGGCGTACAGGAAGAGCTGCGCATTCTTGAGCGGTTCGCGGTGAACGACACGCAGCCGCTGCACGGCATCGCCACTCTGGCAGATGTGCGGGCTTGGCGCGTCCAAGCGCACGCCGTGCATCTTGATTCGAGCGTCAAGCGATATATCGTCGATCTCACCGCTGCGACGCGCGCGGCCAACGGGTATGTGGAGTACGGCGCAAGCCCCCGCGCCTCGTTGGCGCTCGCGTTTACCGCGCGTGCGCTGGCGTTCATCGAAGGTCGCGACTTCGTGCTCCCCGATGACGTGCGCGTGCTTGCGCCCGCCGTGCTCGCGCACCGCATCGCCTACACCCACCGGCTTTTGGTTGACCGCGTACAACCGCTTGAGTTCGTGCAGGCGTTGGTGCAGGCGGTTCCCGCGCCGTGACCTTGCGGCAAGCGCTGCTGCGCGGAAGAAGAAGGCCGCGCCGGAGCGCCGAGGGTTCGCCGCTGCACTACCGTTCGGACGGATACGAATTTGTCGAGTTGCGCGAATACGTGCACGGCGACGACGTGCGGCGCATCGACTGGGCCGCCAGCGCGCGAAGCGCCCAGCTGCAGACGCGCGTGCTGCTCGAAGACGTTGCGCTGACCTTGGGCGTTTACCTGGACACCACGCCGTCCATGCGCGTAGGGCGGCGCAAGCCCCTTGCGGATGCGGCGCACGCAATCCGCGATGAATGGTTTGCTGCGGCGGCGCCGACGGATCGCACGCGCGTTTTCGATGCGCTCGACGAAGCCGTGGCGCTGCCGCGCGGAGCGGCGCTGCTCGCGATCACCGATACCTTTGGCTTCGACGCCGCACGCGGCAGCGATCTGCTCGCGCAGCTGGGTCACCGCTGCGATTGCACCGCGCTGATCGCGCGCGACCCTTGGCAAGATGCGTTACCGCTCTCCGGGTTCGTGCGCATGCGGGATGCGGAAACCGGTGATGCGCAGCTGCTGTTCATCGGCGCGGCGCAGCGCCGCCGCTATCGCGCAGCGTCGCTCGAGCGCGAAGCTGCACTATTGGAACTGCTTGCACGGCTCAACTGGCGCACGGGCGTCTTCAGCGAAGGGGAGGGCGCTCCCGCATTGCTGCGCGCGTTCGGAGTCTGAGTTTCAAACATCCGGCGCTGGCGCCGCTGGCCATCGCTGTATGCGCCGTGCTCATTGCCGCATATCTCTACCTGCTGCGGCGCCGCAGCGGCCAAACGCTGCGCTTTTCAAACCTTGCGTTTCTCGTTGCGGCGGCGCAGCCGCCCCGTTGGGCGCCGGGCGCCCTTGCCGCTGCATGGATCGCGGCAATCGTCCTGATAGGATTTGCGGCATTGGGCCCGCGCGCGCCGGCATGGCTGCCGGTGCCCGACGGCTCGGTGATTCTCTGCGTCGACACCTCCGGTTCAATGTCCGCGACGGACGTGCAGCCGTCGCGCGCCGCCGCCGCGCAAGCCGCGATGCGCGCGTTCATTGCCGCGGCGCCGCAAGGTATCGCGGTGGGCATCGTCGCATTTGCGGGCGGCGCCCAGGTCGTGATGCCGCCCTCGCGCGACCGCGAAAGAGTGATTGCGTCGCTTGCAGCGGTGCCCTCGCCGAACGGCGGGACCGCTATCGGTGACGCGCTCGCGCTCGCGCAGCGTTCGCTCTCGAAGCGGGGCCGGCGCGTCATCGTCCTGATCACGGACGGCGTCAACAACCTCGGGGCGGATCCGCTTCAGGCAGCGCGGCAGCTCGGCCGCGCGGACATCCGGCTCTACACCGTCGGCATCGGAACGAACAGCGGCGCCCTGGTTCCGGGTACGCTGCAAGAAGCGGGCTTGGATGAAGAGGCGCTTCGGGAATACGCGCAAGCCGCCGGCGGCGCGTATAGGCGCGCAGAAGATGCCGGCCAACTGCGCCAGGCGCTCGCGCGGCTCGGCCGAACGACGACGTTCGAAAAACGCCTGGCCGACCTCTCGCTTCCTGCCGCGCTTGCCGGCGCGCTGCTGCTTGCCGCAGTCTTTCTGTGTGGAATATGGACGAAATTGATTTAGCGCACATGCGCCGCTCCTATGAACGCGCCGAGCTGCACGAAGCCTCGGTCTTGAGCGACCCGTTTGCCCAAACGGCGCGCTGGCTGAAGGACGCGCGCGAGAGCGGGCTCCCCGAGCCGAACGCGATGTGCTTAGCGACGGCCGGCGCTGGACAGCCTTCGGCGCGGATGGTGCTGCTGCGCGGGCTCGATGCGCGCGGCTTGGTTTTTTATACCGGCTACGGCAGCCGTAAGGGCACGGAATTGCAAAGCAATCCGCTCGCGGCTGCGCTGTTTTATTGGGCGCCGCTCGAGCGGCAGATTCGCGTTGAAGGCCGTGTGGAGCAGGTCCCAGAGCAGGAGTCCGACGCTTATTTTGCCTCGCGGCCGCGCGATCATCAACTGGGTGCGTGGGCCTCAGAGCAAAGCGAACCCGTCGAAAGCCGCGATTTACTCGAACAGCGCATGCGGGATTACGGCGAGCGCTTCGAGGGAGAGGCGGTCGCCCGGCCGCATTCCTGGGGCGGTTTTCTGATACGGCCGCACCGTTTTGAGTTCTGGCAGGGGCGCCCCAGCCGCATGCACGACCGCTTGGAGTTCAATCTGGAATCCGGCCGCTGGAACGTCGGCCGCCTTCAGCCGTGACTAGTGGCCCCGCGCTGCGGGCCCGGCGGCACTTGGTCCCATCAGAGCCTTTTCGGCTACAATCCGCTGTAGAGTAATGGCAACATATTTGGTCACCGGCGCCGCCGGTTTTATCGGATCGGCAATCGTGCGGGCCCTGCTCGAACGCGGCGAGGACGTACGCGGGCTGGACAACTTTAAAACAGGCAAACGCGAGAACCTCGCGCCGGTGCTCGAGCAGATCGATTTTCGCGAGATCGATCTTGCCGATCTCGACGCGCTGATCGAAGCGTGCCGCGGCGTCGACTACGTGCTGCATCAAGCTGCGATACCCTCGGTGCCAAAATCGATCGCCGATCCGCTCACCTCGCACCGCGCGAACATCGACGGAACGATGAACATGCTTCTTGCCGCGCGCGACGCGGGTGTAAGACGGTTCGTGTACGCGGCTTCGTCGTCGGCATACGGAAACACGCCGACGCTTCCAAAACGAGAAGACATGAAGGCGAATCCGATCTCGCCGTATGCGGTGCAGAAGCTCGCCGGCGAGTTATACGCCGCTTCGTTCCATCGCGTCTATGGCATGGAAACCGTTGCGCTGCGCTATTTTAACGTCTTCGGCCCGCGCCAAGACGCGGCGAGCCAATACTCGGGCGTGCTCTCAAAATTCATCACGCGCATGCTCGAGGGCAGCGCGCCGACGATCAACGGCGACGGATCGCAGAGCCGAGATTTCACGTACGTCGACAATGTCGTGCGCGCGAATCTTCTCGCAACCGAAGCTCCTGCGGATCGCGTCGCCGGACGCATGTTCAATATCGCTACCGGTGTGCGCTATTCGCTCAATGACGTCTTCGCGCTCTTGAAAACGATCGTGCGGTTTGACGGCGAGGCGATCTATGACGCCGATCGCGTCGGCGATGTCAAACATTCGCTTGCCGATATTTCGGCCGCGCGCGAAGCGCTCGGCTACGAACCGTCGGTCGCTTTTGAAGAAGGTTTGCGCAAAACGGTGGATTGGTACCGCGAACAAGCGCAAAGCCGAGACGGTTCCGTGAAGCAAGTGATGATTTCGCCGCTTTGAGCGGCTAACGCACACCACGCTCCGGCGGTTGCGAAGGGATCGTGGGGCCGCTCTTGCCCGCGGGCGCATCACGGGTCAATAAGGGAGCGCGAAGCGGGCGAAAGGCTCGGCATGAAGCCTTTGCGAACGTAGGGCGCTGTAAAATGTCCCCACGCAACCTGCTCGTTATCGGCTCCGGGCCTATCGTCATCGGTCAAGCCGCAGAGTTTGATTATGCCGGCGTACAAGCATGCCGCGCTTTGCGTGAGGAAGGCCACCGCGTCGTCCTCGTCAACTCGAACCCGGCGACGATCATGACGGATCCGGAGGTCGCGGATGCGGTGTATTTGGAACCGCTCACGCCGACGTCGCTCGAAGCGATCATCCAACGCGAACGCCCCGATGCGCTCTTGCCGACGCTCGGCGGCCAGACCGGCCTAAACCTTGCCGTTGAGCTGCACGAGCTCGGTGTCCTCGACCGCTACCGCGTCGAACTGCTCGGCACGCCGGTCGAGACGATCAAACTCGCGGAAGACCGCGAGCTTTTCAAAGCCAAGATGATCGAGATCGGCGAGCCCGTTGCGCAGAGCGCCATCGTCACGAAGCAAGAAGAAGGCCTCGCGTTTGCGGCCGTGCACGGCTATCCGCTGGTCGTGCGGCCGGCGTACACGCTGGGCGGCACCGGCGGCGGCATTGTGTACGACGAACGCGAGATGCTCGAGACGCTGGACAGCGGTCTTGCCGCAAGCTTGATCCACCAAGTGCTGCTGGAAACGTCACTGCTCGGTTGGAAAGAGCTCGAGTACGAAGTGCTGCGCGACCGCGCGAACAACTGCATCATCGTCTGCAACATGGAAAATATCGATCCGGTCGGCGTGCACACGGGCGATTCAATCGTCGTCGCGCCTTCGCAGACGCTTTCGGATCTCGAATATCAGATGCTGCGTACCTCGAGTCTGAACGTCATCCGCGCGCTCAACGTGCAGGGCGGCTGCAACATTCAGTTCGCGCTGCATCCCGAGCGCAGCGAATACCGCATCATCGAAGTGAACCCGCGCGTATCGCGCAGCTCCGCGCTTGCGAGCAAAGCCACGGGTTATCCGATTGCAAAGATCAGCACACGCATCGCGCTCGGCCAGACGCTCGACGAGATACCGAACCCCGTTACGGGCGTGACGAAAGCGGCGTACGAACCGACGCTGGATTACGTCGTCGTAAAGATACCTCGCTGGCCGTTCGATAAGTTTCCCCTCGCCGACACTTCCCTCGGCACGCAGATGAAATCGACCGGCGAAGCGATGGGCATCGCGCGCACCTTTCAGGAATCGCTGATGAAAGCCGTGCGCGGCCTCGACCTCAAACGCGAAACGTTGACCGACAGCGTGCTCGCGCAATGGACCGATGCGGAACTCGAGGCGGTGATCGCCAAACCGAACCATGAACGGCTTTTCGCCGTTGCCCACGTGCTGCGCCGCGCAGCCGATACCGCCGCGGCGATCGCCCGCATCGCTGCGATCAGCGCGATCGATCCGTTCTGGCTCTGGGAGATCGCAGAGATCGTCGCAAACGAGTCGGCGCCGCCGCAGCCGCATGGACGGGGCGATACCGTCTTTCGTATGGTCGATACGGCGGCTGCCGAGTTTCCTGCGAAATCGCCGTATTATTACATCGCGCACGGTGAACGCGACGAGATGCGGCCGACGAAGAATGAAGCCGTCGTGGTGGTGGGCAGCGGGCCGATCCGCATCGGACAAGGCATCGAGTTCGACTATTCGTGCGTGCATGCGGCCTGGGCGCTTCGCGCGGCGGGCTGCTCGCCCGTGGTCATCAACAATAATCCCGAAACGGTATCCACCGATTTCGATATCTCCGACGTGCTCGTGTTCGAGCCGCCCGGTGCCGACGAAGTGGAGGCGACGTACCGCGCGACGAACGCGCGCGGCGTGATGCTGGCGTTCGGAGGGCAGACCGCGATCAATCTTGCGCGCGAACTGAGCCGCCGCGGCGTATCGCGAGAAGTTCGATGCGGCGCTCAGCCGTCTGGGCGTCGCGCGTCCGCAGGGCAAAGCGGCGCGCTCGTTCCGCGAAGCGCGCGCCATCGCCCGCGAGCTGGGTTTTCCGGTGCTCGTGCGTCCGTCGTACGTGCTGGGCGGTCGTGGAATGGAAGTGGTTTACAACGAGGGCCAGCTGGCCAGTTACGCCGAGTCAGCGCCGCCGATTTTGCCCGATGCGCCGCTGCTGGTCGATAAATATCTGCGCGGGCTGGAAGTCGAAGTGGACGCCGTCTTCGACGGCTACGATATTCTCATCCCTGGCATCTTCGAACACATCGAACGCGCGGGTATCCATTCCGGCGATTCGATCAGCGTTTATCCCAGCCAAACGATCGGCGGCGCGATGGAGCGGCGCATCGTCGACGTGACGGCGTCCATCGCGCAGGAGTTGCAGATCCGCGGCCTGATCAATATTCAGTTCGTCATTCACGAAGGCTCGCTCTATATCATCGAGGCGAACCCGCGCGCGAGCCGTACGGTGCCGATCATTCAAAAAGCGACCGGGGTGAACATCGTTGCCGCCGCAACGCGCATCGCTTTGGGCGAGCGCCTGCGCGACATGCCGTACGGCACCGGTCTCACGCCGCGCGCGCCGTTCGTGGTCGTGAAGATTCCGGTATTTTCGTTCGCGAAGATGCGCGGCGTCGAAACGATTTTGGGGCCCGAGATGAAATCCACCGGCGAGGTGCTCGGCATCGACGATACGTTTGCAGGCGCGCTGCGCAAAGGATTCATCGCCGCCGGCGTGCGCGTACCCAGCGAAGGCGGCAAGGTACTCGTCTCGATAGCGGACGAGGAGAAGGACGCATCGATTCCGATCCTGCGGCGCTACGTGGCGCTGGGGCACGAACTCATCGGCACGCCGGGAACGCGCGAATACTTGCAGGCCGCAGGCATCCCCTGTTCGCAAATCAACAAGATCAGTGACGGCTCGCCGCACGTGTTGGACCTCATTTCGCAGCGCGCGGTCGACCTGGTGATTAACGACGCGCTCGGCGCCAGAGAACTGAGCGACAACTATCGCATCCGCCGGGCGGCGGTGGAGGCAAGCATCGTATGTCTAACCAGTCTGGACACGGCCCGCGCCCTGGCGGAGGCCCTCGAAAACACGTCGGGGCCGCCTCGAACGTTACAAGAATACCGGTTCGCGCAAACAGTGACGAAGGTGCCGTAGCCGCATTCGTTCTGGGCGGTAATACGACGACGCTCGCCTTCGCCAGCGCGCTGCTGGCGGATGAAGATCGCGTCAGCGCGCACGTCGTTCCGCTCGCGCAGACGCCGCTGGGCACGGTGCTCGCGAACACGCGGCAGAATTTGACGCTCGATCTTTCCGGTTTGCTCGACTGGATCGATGCAAACTTTCCCGCCGAGGACGAGCTCTCGTTCGTTCCGCCCGTGCGCGACCTGGAACTGCTCGCGCGCATCAATTGGCGCGTCGAACCGCCGCTGCGTCTGGACGACGAGAACGTGCTCAACCTCGAAGATTTGCCTGAAGCGATCGCCGCCGCGCTCGTTCACGCGCCCGAGCCGATCCTGTCCTGCGCGGCGTGCCGGCGTTTGTGCGTTCGCGATCATTTCCTGTGGAAAGACCGCGCGCTCTGCGCGTGGGATTATCACCGCCAAGTCTTTGGTAAACGAGGCCCGTGGCGAAACAATGCGATCGAGGAGCGCCACTTTGAGACGCTTCCCGCGCCGGCGTATGTCGCGCCGGAGCTGCTTGAAAAAGAAGGCGCGGACGTGATCATGGCCGTCGCACGGATCGACGACGAGGTCGCGCATCAAACGATCAACGCGATTATCGGGTCCGCCGAGGGACGTTCGTACATCGCCGTTCGCACGCCCGACGGGTACAGTTTGGTACGCGAACGTTGAGCACTTCGACGCTCGAAAAGCTCGAGCGGCTTTTTGTGACGATGTTCGTCATTCTGGCCGTGCGTCAAGCATACGTGCAGATCGTCATGCGGCCGTCCATCGCCGCGCGTCCGTACAATCCGCGGCATGCGTTAACGGCCGCACACCGCGGACGGATCTTGGCCTCGGACGGTACGGTGCTCGCGCAAACGGTAAACGGAACGCGCCGGTATTCTCAGGGCGCTTCGCTCGCGCATGTCGTCGGCTACGTCAGTTCGCGCTACGGCACGAGCGGCTTGGAAGACGCCTACGATCGCGCGCTTACTCCGGCTGACACGACGGGCGGCTTTTGGGCGCAACTTTCGGACATCGCCCAAGCGGCGCGCGGGAAGCGCAGTGCGCCGCGCGGTGCGGATGTGATCACGACGATCGTTCCCGCGATTCAAAATGAGCTGTACGCGCAGCTTTCGCAGTATTCGCGCGGTGCCGCCGTCGTTCTGGACCCGCGCAGCGGCGCCGTTTTGGCGATGACAAGCGTGCCGGGATTCGATCCGAACGCGCTTGCGGCCGACTTTCCACGGTTGGCGCATGCGCCGCAGAGCCCGCTGCTCGATCGCGCTTTAAACGGTCTGTATCCGCCGGGCTCGACGTTCAAGATCTTCACCGCGTCAGCCGCGCTGGAGAGCGGTTCGGTGACGATGCAATCGACGTTTTCCGATCCGGGCTACTATCAAATCGGCGACTTCACGCTGCACGACGACGAAGGCGAGGCGACGGGTGTCCAAGATCTCACCGGCGCCTTCGCGCTTTCGAGTAACGTCGACTTCGGCCAAATCGCCGTGCGCATGGGCGGTGCGGCGTTTTATCAATACGTCGACCGCTGGGGAATCGGGCGGCCGCTCGACTTCCAACTGCCGGTTTCCCGCGATCGCGTCCCGGCGCGAAGCGCGGTGCTTCCCGGCGAGCTCGCGCAGATGGGTTTCGGCCAGGGAGCCCTACTCGTTACCCCGCTGCGCGTTGCCCTGCTCGCGGCGACGATCGCAAATGGAGGCACCGAGCCGCGGCCGTACATCGTGCGTGAGGTAACGCCGCCGGGCGCCGCGGGCACCACTTTCGGCCCGGGCGAACTCGTCTCGCCCATATCGGCGGATACCGCCGCAAATGTGAAGAACATGATGGTCGCAGTCGTCAAGGAAGGCACGGGGACGGCGGCGCGTCTTCCGGGCGTCATCGTCGCCGGGAAGACGGGAACGGCGACCAACCCCTCGGGGTTGCCGCATTCGTGGTTCGTCTGCTTCGCCCCGGCGAATAACCCTCGCGTGGCGGTGGCGGTGATCGTCGAAAACGCAGGCTACGGAGCGGCGGTCGCGGCGCCGATCGCACGGAACGTGTTAAACCTCGCTTTAAAAGCTTACCGCGGGAGCTCATCCTGATCGAACCCGAGCAGATTTTTAACAACCGCTACCGTCTGAACGCCAAACTCGGCGAGGGCGGCATGGCGACGGTTTTTTCGGGCACCGACACGCTGCTGCGCCGCCGCGTCGCCGTCAAAGTGCTGCGCGAACAATTCGCCAGCGACGAAGAGTTCGTACGCCGGTTTTATCAAGAGGCGGAATCGGCAGCGAAGCTCTCCCATCCGAACATCGTGAACACGTACGACGTGGGCCGGGAAGGCAACACGTACTACATCGTCATGGAGCTCGTAGACGGCCCCTCGCTCGCCGAGATTGTCGCAGCCGACCGGACACTTCCGGAACCGGTCGCAATCGATTACGCGGCGCAGATCTGCAGCGGTCTCGCTTACGCGCACCGTCAGGGCCTGCTGCACCGCGACATCAAACCGGCGAACATCCTGATCACCAAAGACGACGTCGTCAAGCTCTCGGACTTCGGCATCGCGCGCGCGATGTCGCAGCAAACGATGGCGATGACGAGGCCCGGCCTGATCATGGGAAGCGTGTATTACATGTCGCCGGAGCAGGCGCAGGACATGCAGCTCCACGAGACCTCCGACCTTTACAGTGTCGGCGTCGTGCTCTATCAAATGCTCACGGGAAAACTCCCGTATACCGGCGAGTCACCCGTGACGGTTGCGCTCAAGCACGTTTCCGAACCGGTGCCGGTCATCGATGCGCACACGAGCGGCGTTAGTCCGGCGCTGTCCTCAATCGTCAACCGCCTCCTGCAAAAACAGCCGGAAAACCGCTTTCAATCCGCCAGCGAAGTTGCCAGCGCATTGCGCGAAGCGCGCGAACGTCCGAGCGTCGCGGCTTACGGCGCGCAAGACGATTCCGCAACGCAGCGCATCTCCGCGATCCCCCAACCGCCGGCGCGCCCGTCGCGCATGCCGGACCGCTCGGCGCTGCGCGACGACGGCGGCGACGTGCCCGTGCGGCGCGGTTGGACGCCGCTTGCGCTGCTGCTCGTTTTTGCGCTCGTCGTTGCGGCCGTGGCCGGGTACTTCGCGACGCGTCCGCAAACCGGCGCGCCGCCGATCAAGCTGGACAACTACGTGGGGATGAGCGATGTGCAGGCGCAGCAGGCACTGGTGAACGCCGGCCTTTCCTACAAGATCACGCGCGCGAGCAGCGATTCGATTGCGCCCAATCACGTCATCCGTCAAGATCCCGCGCCGGAAACGGCTGTCGAGAAAGGCGCCGCAATAACGCTGCTCGTCAGCAGCGGGAAACCGACCATCGGTGTGCGCGACGTGACCGGATATACGCTGGGTGATGCGCAGAAGGATCTGCTCGGCGACCGGATTCAAGTCAAGGTCGTGCGCGAATACAACGCGCTGCCTAAAGACACGGTGTTGAGCGAGAAACCCAAGCCCGAGGCCAAAGTGCGCGAAGGCTCAACCGTCACGCTTGTGGTCTCGAACGGGCCTGCGCCCGTCAAGGTTCCGAATCTCGTCGGCATGACCCTTGACGCGGCGCAGGCGACGGCGCAGCGGCTGGGCTTCACGGTGAGCGTGAGCGAAGAGGCGCCGATCAACAACATTCCCGCGCACGTCATCGCCTCGCAAGAGACAGCCGCCGGAAAAACGATCGACGCCGGATCGACGATCTACGTCGTCGTGAGTAAAGGCGGCGGACTCACGCAGATTCCGGATGTGCGCGGCAAAGACTACGTGACGGCTTCGGCGGCATTGCGCGACGCCGGTTTCGACGTGGGCGTGACGTACGCGTTCAATCCGCCCGGGCCGGATAACGGCACGATCATCAACGAACAGCCGCAAGGCGGAACGTCCTCGGAAAAAGGATCGCAAGTGCAGCTCTGGGTTTCCGTGACGGGTTACGTCCCGGACACGGACGGCATGGGGCTGGACGATGCGAAGAAAACGCTGCTGAACTACGGCTATACACTGGGCAACGTCACGCCGACGCAAGAAGGCGCGGACGGCAAAGTGGTCCGCACGGAACCCGAAGCCGGCACCAAGCTCAACCCAGCGACACCCATCAACATCTATCTCAATGTTCCGGGAACGCCCGAACCGTCGCAACCGCGGCGATGACCGTCCGCATCCTCGGCGTGGATCCGGGCTTACGCACGACGGGCTACGGCGTCATCGATGTGACCGCCGGCCGTCCGCATCTGGTCGAAGCCGGACTCGTGTGTCCGAACGCGAAAGATTCACTGGAACGCCGGCTGAATGATCTCCACGAGGGCATGACGGCCGTCGTCATTGCGACGCGTCCGTCTGCGATGGTTATCGAAGAACTGTATACGACATACCGCAATCCGTCGACCGCGATCATGATGGGCCACGCGCGAGGCGTATTGTGCTTGACGGGCGCGCAGCACGGCGTTCCGGTGCACACGCTCGCGCATTCGATGGTGAGTCCAGGTAGCGGTGTGGACCGGCTAGAACGAGCTGTACGGATT
>JBHEMM010000009.1:10439-19517 GCA_046262595.1 Vulcanimicrobiaceae bacterium | reverse complement strand
GCCGCGCGCAAGGATCAGGTCAACCGCATGGTGACGCACCTCCTGGGCCTGCGCAAACAGCCGGAGCCCGAAGACGTCTCCGATGCGTTGGCGCTGGCGATTGCATTCGCCCACCGGATGGACCGCTGATGTTCTCGCGCATCCGGGGCTGCCTCATCGAACGCGGCGACGACCGCGTGATCATCGACGTGCACGGGCTGTGCTATGAAGTGCTGCTGCCGCCTTGCGTTGCCGAAAAAGTCGGCGGCGAGCCGGGCTCCGATCTTTCGCTGGAGATCTATTCCGTGCTCAACATGGAAGGTAATTCCGGCCATTACACGTTTTACGGTTTCAGCAACGCCGTAGAGCGCGAGTTTTTTGAATCGCTGATCAGCGTTGCAAGCATCGGGCCGCGCTCCGCCGCGCGCGCATTCTCGGAGCCGATGTCGCGCATCGCCGGCGCCATCGATCGCGGCGATCATGGCTTTCTGAAAACGCTCCCCGGCATCGGCCAACAGAAGGCGCGCGATATCGTCGCGAAGCTGCAGGGCAAAGTGACGCGCTTTTTGCTGATCCAAGAAGGCCAGCCCGCGCCGGCGGAACAGATTCCGGGCTTTGCCGACGAAGCGATGGCGGTGCTGCTGCAGCTCGAATATAAACGCATCGAGGCTGAAGAAATGATCCGGGCAACGCTCGATGCGGCGCCGGAGATCGAAGACGCGGAAGCGCTCCTGGCAGAGATCTACCGTCAGAAGGCCTTAGCGCGCGCATGACCCGCAAAAAGCTCTACGGTCCATCCGATACGAACATTCCAAACGATCCTGAGCCTGTTGGCCAGCCTCAGCCTGTCGAACGCGCGCCGTCCCTCACCTCATCTCAAGAGACCCTCGAAGACGAAGTCTACGGCGCCAGTCTGCGCCCGCGCTCGTTCGACGAATACGTCGGTCAAACGAACGTTGTCGAAAATCTTAAAATTTCGATCGACGCGGCGCGCGGCCGCAGCGAACCGATCGAACACATCTTATTCTACGGTCCGCCCGGTCTTGGTAAAACGACGCTCGCCGCACTGATCGCGCGCGATCTCGGCCGGGCGCTGCGGCCCACGAGCGGCCCAACGCTCGAGAAACCAAAAGACTTGGTCGGCATCCTGACCTCGCTCGAAGAGGGCGACATGCTGTTCATCGACGAGATCCATCGCTTGGGGCGCGTGGTCGAAGAGTTTCTCTATCCGGCGATGGAGGATTTTCAGATCGATTTTGTCGTGGACCGCGGCGCGTACGCCAAGACGATCAAACTTCCGCTCAAGCGTTTTACGCTCATCGGCGCGACCACGCGCGCCGGCATGCTGTCCGCGCCGCTGCGCGAGCGTTTCGGCATCGTGCATCATCTCGATTACTACGGCCTGGACGAACTGCGGCAGATCGTTTTACGTTCCTCGGGTGTGCTGGGTGTACCAATTGAAGAAGACGGCGCACTGACGATCGCAGCGCGAAGCCGCGGAACGCCGCGCATTGCAAACCGTTTGCTGCGCCGCGTGCGCGATTTTGCGCAGGTGCGTGCGGGAGGCCATATCACGCCCGAAGTTGCGGACGAAGCCCTGCGGCGCGAAGGTGTCGACTCGCTGGGCTTAGACCGCCTCGATCGCGCATTTTTGCGAACGATCGTCGAACAGTACGGCGGCGGCCCGGCCGGCATTTCCGCCATCGCCGCCACGCTCACTGAAGACGCCGAGACACTGGAAGACGTTGTCGAACCGTATCTGCTCAAGCAAGGCTTCGTCATGCGCACCCCGAGCGGCCGCAAAGCCACCCCGCGCGCGTACGCCCACCTGGGCGCGGCGCTGCGCGCGCACCCATCACAGGAACGGCTGCTGTGAGCCTTCGGGAGCTCAGGATGACACATCGTGCTCCGAACTGAGTTTCTGGCTGCGTTGGCTGCCGTTCCGCTATGTACGATGCGTCTGCGGGCGATGGCGGCGCAGGCCGATGTGCGCGATCCGGCGGATCAAATGCCGCAGCAGGCGCTGCGCGTCCTCCTGGGCAGCGGTAGCGCGCAAGCCGTTGACGCGCAGTCCTTCACGTTCGGCGGGCGGCGCTACCGCGGAACGTTTTCGGCGTCGGCGGACGGCCGCATCATCAACACCGTGCCGCTCGAGCAGTATCTGTACAGCGTCGTACCGCGCGAGATGCCGCCGTCGTGGCCGGCCGCTGCTTTGCAAGCGCAGGCAATCGTTGCCCGCACGTTCGTGCTGCAGCGAAGTGCGCCGGAGCGCGAATACGATCTCGTTCCCTCGGAAGCGGATCAAGTGTATACAGGGATCGACGCCGAGCACCGGCAAACGTCGGCGGCGGTGGACGCGAGCGCGTCGCGGGTGCTGCGTTACGGGAATGGATTTGCGCTTGCAATGTACTCGTCGTGCTGCGGCGGGCACACCGAATCTTCGAACGCTGCGTGGGGCGGTACGCCGGTCGCCTATTTGAACGGCGTACCATGCACGTACTGCGCGCAAGCGCCGTGGTATTCGTGGAAGCAAAGCCTGGATCTCGACCGCGTGCAGGCGTCGCTTTCGGAGCTGCTGCCGGCGGATGCGCAAGTTCAGGATGTGCATTTAGACGGCGTGGACGCGAGCGGCCGCGCGCGGTTTTGGATTTTCGAGACGTCCGCGGCACAAACGCGCATTCCGGCCGGTAAGGTGCGCAGCGGGTTGGGCAGCCGCGTCGTCCCGAGTCTTCGCGTCAAGCGCATCGAGATGCCGGCGCAGGCGCCGCGCACACTCGTCATCGAAGGGGCCGGCCTTGGACACGGTGTCGGTCTTTGTCAATGGGGTGCGCGTGGAATGGCCCTTGAAGGCAGCGGTGCGGCCGCGATCCTCACCTTTTATTATCCGGGAACCGGGATAGGCAATGACTGAGGAACGCGGCGCGGATTCCGAGAGCGGCGATAAGCGGCTGCAAGGCGTGCGCCTTCGCAAATACATCGACGTGGTCGTCGAAGACCGCCTTTCGTCTATGCTGTTTCGCGGCGCCATTGCGGACATCTCCGAGACGGGAATGCGCATCATCGCGGATCAATATCTGCCGAAAAACGCCAAGTACATTTTCACGATGAAGAGCACGCCGCATCTCTCCATGCGCGGCGAGATCCGCTGGATACGCACGTTCGAACGCGAAACGTATCAGGTTGGCGTGCAGTTCATCGACGTCAGCGACGAAGACAAACGGCGTTTAGCAAACTTTTTGGATTTGGAGCGCCGCCGGTTAGCGACCCCGGGCTAACCTCGGCCTACTCGTACGAACTGCCCGGCCGGCTGATAGCGCAAGCGCCGGCAACGCCGCGCGATGCTTCGCGCTTAATGGTGTTGCGGGCGGACACCGTTGAACATCGCGTCTTTGCCGATCTTCCGGGATATTTCCATGCGGGCGACGTGCTCGTGCTCAATGAAACGCGCGTGATTGCCGCACGCGTGCGCGGCGTGCGCCCTTCCGGCGGGAAAGCGGAACTGCTGCTGCTGCACCCATCCGGGGGACGCTACGATCCCGATGCGGTACGCTGGGACGTGCTCGCGAAACCGGGACGCAAATTAAGCGAAGGGGAAAAAGTTCTTTTCGGCGATGACGGCGCGGCGCGCGTGGTCTACGTTCACGAAGAAGACGGCGTCCGCGAGGTCGAGTTCACGCTCGCGCTGCCGTTCGAACAGTTTCTGGAACGCTACGGCGCCATGCCCCTTCCGCCCTACATTCACAACGATTCGCCGAGCGCACGCGAACGCTATCAGACGATCTTCGCACGCGTTCCGGGCAGTGTGGCGGCGCCGACGGCATCGCTGCATTTTACCGATCGCGTGCTCGCCAATCTGCGCGCGAAAGGCGTCGAGATTGTTAAGCTCGTGCTGGACGTCGGGTTAGGAACGTTTCGCCCGATGCAGGGGACGCGGCTCGACGAGCACGCAATGCATGCCGAAACGTTCGAGATTCCCGCCGCGACGGCGGCTGCGGTCAATCGTGCGAGAAGGGAGGGCCGGCGCATCGTTGCGGCAGGCACAACGGTCGTGCGGGCGCTCGAAGGCAGCGCACTTGCGCACGGCACCGTGCGCGAAGGGGTTGCGCAAACATCTCTCTTTATCCGCCCGGGATTCGCGTTTCGCGCTGTGGATGCGTTGATAACGAACTTTCATTTACCGCAATCCACACTGCTCGTGCTTGTCTGCGCGTTTGCCGGACGGGAACGTATGCTGCATGCGTACCGGGCGGCCGTCGAGGAAGAATACCGTTTCTTCTCGTTCGGGGATGCGATGTTCGTTGAACGCGCGCCTTCGACCGGCGCAGCCGACAAGGCGGGCGTTTAAACGCGAAACTCGACGTCTTTGAACTGATCGGCAAGAGCGTCGTGAACACCATCGCGACCGGCGCGACGGCCACCGACGCGGCGGACGCAGAACGAAGGGAGCTGGAGTTCGCGAGTTGTACGCGCCCTCATGCGAGCTGTCGAGATATCCAAACCGGGCGGCCCCGGGGTCCTGCGGGTCGTCGAGCGCCCGACGCCTGAGCCCAAGGCCGGCGAGGTGCTTGTGGCGATCCACGCGGCGGGCGTCTCGCGCGCCGATGCGATGCAGCGCCTCGGGACCTACCCGCCGCCGCCGGGCGCATCGGATATTCCGGGCTTAGAGTGCGCCGGCGCGTTGGGAAGCGGCGAGCCGGTCTGCGCGCTGCTGACCGGCGGCGGATACGCGCAGTATGCGGCGGTGCCGCTGGAACAATTGCTGCCGGTGCCGGAGAATTGGAGCTCACTGGAAGCGGCGACGCTGCCCGAAAACATGTTCACCGTCTATGACAACCTGATAACGCGCGGGCGGTTCGAGCGCGGGCAAACCGTTTTGGTGCATGGCGGAACGAGCGGCATCGGCTCGACTGCAATCATGCTCGCAAGAGCGCTCGGCGCGTCGTTTATCGCGGCGACGGCGCGCTCGGAGCGAAAGCGCGAACAGTGCCTTTCCATTGGGGCCGATCTTGCGATCGACTCAACGAAGGAGGATTTCGTTCAAAGGCTTGCGAGCGCAACGGGCGGCCGCGGCGTGGACATCGTCGTCGACATCGTCGGCGGCGATTTCATCGATCGGGATCTGCAGGCGCTCGCTTTTGACGGACGCATCGTCTGCATCGCCGCCGCGGCGGCCGCGCGCGTGCAGATCGATTTAAGCAAAGTGCTGGCGAGGCGCGCAACGATTTTGGGATCGTCGCTGCGCGCGCGCACGCCGGCGATGAAAGGCGTGATTGCAAAAGCGCTGCTGCGCGACGTGTGGCCGCTGCTGCCCGGTAAGGACGCGATCCGGCCGCTCGTGGATTCGGTGTATCCGTTGGAAGAAGCGGCCGCCGCGCACGAACGCTTAGAACAATCGGCTCACTTCGGCAAGATCGTTCTAAGCGTTTGACGCGTGCGGTGGTGCGGCGCTACTGGTAGATGCCGTTTGAATGATGGAAACCCGTGGCCATGAAAAACAGCATCGGGATTGATAGCATCGTGTTCACGCGCGAAGCGAGGAACGCAATGCGGCGCGCCGTTGCTTTTTCTTCATCGGTGGCTGGGACCATGCCGAGCACTTTCTTCTGGTTACGCCAGATGAACGTCCAGACGTTGACGAGCATGATCGTGCCCAGCCATGCGCCGACTCCGATCGGTGCATACGGCCCGCGCAGCAAGAACGCTGCAGCCGCAGCATGCATGCCGTTGTATTGCGGAAACGTTTCGAGCAGCGCGATGCCGAACAGCCACGTCGCAACGGCCGCCCAGCGGAAGTAGAGCAGTGCGCGCGGCATGATATATTTGCCGATGGGTCCGGCTTCGCCGTTTGCCGCCGCTTCTTTGGTGGCTTGCGCGTTCACGAAGTTGAAGTAGTACAGCAAGCCTATCCACATGACGCCGGCCAAGAAGTGGCCCCATCGCAGAATCGGATCCGCCCAATCCATTACGCGCCTGCCTTTGCAGCGCCGGCGACGATCGCGTGCGCGAGAAAATAAAGAACTACCGTTATGATAACTCCGGAGATCACTGTTCCCCAGATTGAGTCTAATGGATTTTTCACGTCGTTAAAGCCCTCCACGAGCGGTGAGCAGTTGCTAGGTTGTCTGCTACGCGCGCGTGCCGGTCTCCTTGGCGGCGGGTATAAGCGCGTCATGAAATCGTATACCCCTAAGAAGTGGGAGCTTTCCGGATTACAAGGCATCTCGGATGCCACACTCGACATGCACTTCACGCTCTATGAAGGATACGTCAAAAACACCAACACGCTGATAGAACAAACAACGCGCCTGCGCGAAGGCGGCGCTGCATCGGGCGCCGATCCGCGCTTTGCCGAACTCGTGCGCCGCATGGGCTGGGAGTTCAACGGCATGCGGCTGCACGAATACTATTTCGACAATCTCTCCAAAGGCAGCAGCGAACCGCAGTCCGGACCGCTTTACGATGCGGCCGGAGAAAGCTACGGCGGCTTCGATGCCTGGAAGAAAGACTTCTTCGCCGTCGGCGCCATGCGCGGCGTGGGCTGGGCGATCGCATATTACGATCGCGCCGCCCAGCAGATCCTCAACATGTGGATCGGCGAGCATCAAGACGGTCATCCTGCCGGATTAACGCCGGTTGTCGTGATGGACTGCTGGGAACACGCGTTCATCAAAGACTACAAACCCTCCGAACGCGGCAAATACATCGAGGCGTTCTATGCAAACCTAAACTGGAGCGCGTGCGAATCGCGGCTGACGGAAACGGCCGCTCTCGCGCTGCGTTAAAGCGATTCGCGCGGTTCGGCCAGCACGGAACGCGGATGCGTGTAAAACACAAGCCCCGGCGCGGCCGCCGGACGCTTGCGCACGTGTTTGCGTTCCGTGTAATCCACGGTAACCTTCGGCGCGTTGCGCGCCTTGGAATGAAACGCCGCCAACGCCGCCGCGCTTAAGATGTCGTCCTGCGGCGCCGCCGTTTTATCGTCGCGCTGCAGGATGACATGCGCGCCGGGCTGGTTCTGGACGTGAAACCAGAGATCGTCCGGACGCGCAAGCCGGAACGTGAGGTCGGCGTTCTCGACGGGCGTGCGTCCGACGAAGATGCGCGAGCCGGCGGCGGTGCTGAATTGCAGCGGCTTGCGTTTCCGCTGCGAAGCGCGCTTACTCTCACCGGCGCCGGACGAACCCGAAACCGCCTGCGCCACCTCATCCAAATGAGCGTCGTCCGCCCGTTCCAACTCCCACTGCAGCGCTTCCAAGTCGCTCAGCGTTTGCTGCAAATCGGCGCCGCGCCGCTGCAGATGCGCGACCGACGACGCCGCTTTTTTGTAGCGCGCGAAGAGATCGCTCGCGCGTTCTTTTTGTGCCTCGCGTGCTTCAGCGGGCAGTTCATGCAGCGTTGCATAGATGGCCTGGCCCGACTCGCGGAGCGCTTCCCGGCTGGCCGCGCGCTGCAGCCGTGCCTGCACTTCTTCGAACTCGCCGCGCGCCTTTTTCGCCCGCCGTCCCAGCTCGCGCTGCAGATCGCGCCGGCGCTTTTCGACGCGATCGCTTTGATTGCGGTGCACGCTGCCCGATCGCGCTTCGCTCAACAGGGCAAGAAGCGAAGGCTCGCGCGTCATCTCGAAGCCGGCGAATTGAGGCAGCGGCAGCACGTGTGCTTGAACCAGCGCGCCCTCGCGCCGGTAAACGTACAGATCGCCGTCGGGTGGTACGTCAGCGGCCGACGCCGCTTGCGCTTCGTCCAAAAGCGGCGTGGCGTTCCCCGCGCGCAGCGGGGGCGGCTCGTACACGTCGCCGTTCTGGATGGAGCGTAACGCGTTATCGGCCGGCGCGAACTCCTTGGCGGCCGCGACAACGGTCTCTTCTTTTAACAGGACGATGTTGCCGAACCGCGGCACCAACTCGCAGATGAGCGAATAGCCGTCCTGCACGCCGAAGCGCGAGCGCGAGCCGAAGTCCAGGCGCAGCAGCCGGTCATCCTTGCGCGAGCGCACGGAGAGCAGCGTCGTGCCCCGTAAAGCGGCGCCGGCGGCGCGCACGAAGCCCGGCTCGACCGCAATCGGCAAATCACGATCCTCGATGGTGACCACCGGCGTTCCGGCGAAAGCATCGGCACAGAGAAGGCCGGCCGCTCCGTGGGACCAGACGGCCAAAGCGAAGCGACCGTCCTCGAGCTGTCCGACGTCGCGGACCCGTCCGCCGGCAAAGCGCTGCTGCAGCTCCCACGCCAAACGTCGCACGAGGAGCCAGTCGGTATACACGCTCGGCCGATTCGCGCGCAGAGGGACCACCCCCGCCCGCTCGGAACAGAGGAAAGGGTGTTCGGACCGGGTCTACTTTTCGTTGTTTCCGGCCCATCGGGGGCCGGAAAAGACACGCTGGTAGACGCGCTCCGTGCGCGGTTACCCCGCCTGAAGTACTCCGTTTCGTCTACAACGCGAGCGCCGCGGCCGGGGGAGCGCGAAGGCGAGCATTATTTCTTCCTCGAGCGCGACGAGTTCGAACGGCGCAGAGCGGCGGGCGGCTTTTTGGAATGGCGTGAGTACAACGGCAACCTTTACGGTACGCCGAGGGATTTCGTGGAACGTACGCTCACCGAAGGCTACGATCTGGTGATGAAGCCGGAAGTCAACGGAGCGCTCGCGGTGAAAAGGGCGTTTTCGGACGCCGTTCTCATCTTTCTCGCGCCCGACAAGTTCTCGCATCTGCGCGCCCGGCTTCTGGCCCGGCGCACGGAAACAAACGAAGAGATCGCCTCGCGCCTAGAGATAGCGCACCGCGAATTCAAGTACGTCCGCAGTTTCGACTACATCGTCATCAACGAAGAGTCGCGCTCGGAAGAAGCCGTCAAAGACCTGCAGGCGATATTGCAGGCGGAACGGTTCCGCATTCATCGCTACGACGATGACTCTATAAGGAAATTGGAAGATTCATAATGAGCGACTCCGTATTCGGCGACCTCGACCGCCTGCTCGAGGAGCGTGCGTCCATGCGGGGTGCCGGCCAGGGGCACCAGCTTGGCAGTCTCGTGGCCCTGGGTTCGGACCGCGCCCGTGATGCCGGCGTGACCGAGCCGGATCAGCGCCCGGCCGCTGAGGTC
>JBHEMM010000009.1:0-10429 GCA_046262595.1 Vulcanimicrobiaceae bacterium | reverse complement strand
CGCCGGCAAGATTCAATATCAACGGACGCGGGAAGGAATCAAATAAGGGGGGCAGCTCTTCATGTGCGGCATCGTCGGCTATATCGGTGAGCGCGACAGCGTTCCTATCATTCTTGATTCGCTCTCGCGGCTCGAGTACCGCGGATACGACAGCGCCGGGATCGCGGTCATCGACGCCGCAGGCGCGCTGACAGGCTCGAAAGCCGAAGGCAAGCTGCAGCGCTTGGCCGAGCGCCTGCGCAACGGCGAGCGCATCTCGGGCAAAGTGGGCGTCGGCCATACGCGCTGGGCGACCCATGGGCGTCCCTCCGACGCAAACGCGCACCCGCACATGGACTGCACGGGCAAGATCGCCGTCGTGCACAACGGCATCATCGAAAACTACGGGCCGCTGCGCGCCCGGCTGATCGCCGCCGGGCACGAATTCAAGAGCGAGACCGACACGGAAGTGCTCGCGCACCTTATCGAAGATCACCTTCAGAACGGCGACCTGGAGAGCGCCGTGCGCGCCACCTTACGCGACGTCACCGGCGCCTATGCGCTGGGCATTATTAGTTCCGACACGCCCGACACGCTGATCTTCGCGCGCAACGGCGCAAGCCCGCTGGTGGTCGGCATCGGCGAGGGCGAAATGTTCGTGGCTTCGGACACGCCCGCGATTCTGCAATACACGCGCAAAGAGATCATTTTACAAGAAGGCGAGATGGTCATCGTCAGCCGCGACGGCTATACCTTGACGGACTACGACGGCAAGCCGGTCGAGCGCGAAGTGATGCAAGTGATGTGGGACGCCACCTCGGCGGAAAAGTCGGGCTTCAAGCATTTCATGCTCAAGGAGATCTACGAGCAGCCGAACGTCATTAAAGAGACGCTCGCCGGCCGCGTGGACGAGCTCAACGACGTGCACCTGGGCGCCGAACTAGGCATCGACGAAGACCGCCTGCGCGGCATTTCAAAGATTGCGATCACCGGGTGCGGCACCGCGTATCACGCCGGCATGGTCGGCATGTATCTGCTGCGATCGCTCGTGCATCTTCCGGTCGAAATGGAGCTTGCCAGCGAATTCCGTTACGGCGACCCTGTCATTGATTCCACTGCGCTGACGATCGCAATGTCGCAATCCGGCGAGACGGCCGACACCATGGAAGCGGTGCGCATCGCTAAACAAGCGGGCAGCACGGTCCTGGGCGTGTGCAACGTCGTGGGCTCGCACTTGACGCGCATCGCGGACGGAACCGTGTTTACGCGCGGCGGCCCGGAAATAGGCGTCGCGGCAACCAAAACATACGTTTCCCAAGTGACGGCGATGACGCTGTTTGCGCTCTATCTTGCGCGGTTGCGCGCCAGCGCGCCGCTCGAGCGTTTGCGCGAAGTGGTCGACAACACGAAACTGCTGCCGGCCGCAGTGGACGTGGTCCTAAACACGAGCGACGACATCAAGAAGGTCGCGAAGAAGATCCGCAAGGCCCGTTCGGTGCTGTTCCTGGGACGCTACGTGAACTTTCCCACAGCGCTCGAAGGCGCGCTCAAGCTTAAAGAAATCTCTTATATCCACGCCGAGGGTTACGCGGCGGGCGAAATGAAGCACGGGCCGATCGCGCTGCTCGATTCGAACGTGCCGGTGATCGGCATCATGACCGACGGACGCATTCGCGATAAGATCCTCTCGAATCTCGCGGAGTCCAAAGCGCGTGAAGCGCCGATCATCGTCGTGGCCAACCACGGCGACGACGATGCGAAGGCGATTGCGGACCACGTGTTCTGGGTTCCGAAGGTGGACGAACTGCTCTCGCCCATCGTAAACGTCATTCCGCTCCAGCTGCTCGCATACCATATCGCCGACATCGAGGGCAAAGACGTCGATCAGCCGCGTAATTTGGCCAAGACGGTGACCGTGGAGTAACGGTTTTTCGGACGAACGAGGCGACTCAGTGCCGCAGCAGGACCGAAAGGAAAGCGCATTCCACCAAAGCGTCGGCTAGATACACCGGCGAAATGCGGCGCGTGGCTGCATAGGTGAGGTCGATTGCGGCGAACGAGATCGCCGATGCAATGCCGAGGGCGATCGTTTCCGGTGAGGGGCGTTTGCGCTTTCGGCGGGCGCCGGCGGCAAGTGCGATGCCGTTGGTCAGCGCGAGTAGACCGACCATCTGCACCAGCCACCAATCCGTCTTGCGCCCGGTGACCGCCTCGAACGAGCGGCGGTGCGCGAGCGGCCACACGCCGGTACCGGCATAGTACACGGCCATAGCCTGCAGGGTGCCGCGCTTGAGTTTGGGCATACTGCGACCATACCCATGGCCACCAAAAAACAAGTCGAAGACGCCATCTTTGCCCTGGAAGGGTTTCGCGTGGAGCTCGAAATGCTGGACGGGAAAAAAGGCGCGCTGCCGGCGTACGATTTTAGCGTCATGGCGCCGCAGCGCTGGAAAGTGTCCGATTGGAAGAACGAGCGGCTCGCCGCCTACCGCGCGCTGGTGAAGAGCGCCGCGGTGCTGCGCGGCGACGGAAGGCACGCCAAGGACGTTCAACTCGGCACGCTGCGCGACACGTATTACGAAGCGCAGTATGGATCTGCCGGTGCAGATTGAGATTGAGGGCCGTCGCATAACGTTCGCGCGCCCCGAGAAGTGGGTCTGGTTCGACCGCCGGTACACGATGCTCGATCTCGCAAAATATTACGTCGCCGTCTCGCCTTGGCTGCTGCCGCATTTGAGCGATCGCCCGATCGTGTACGAGATCTATCCGGGCACGATCAACGGCCCGGGCTCTTTCGAACAGGATCCGCCGCCGGGCACGCCGCGCTGGGTCAAGCGCACGAAGATCCCGGGACGCGAACGGGTCGTTACCTACGTCATCGCGGACTCGGCTGCAACGCTCGTGCATCTCGTCTCTCTCTTTATGGTCAGCGTGCACACGTGGGAATCGACGACGCGCGCGATCGAATGCCCTGATTTTTTCTTGCTCGACCTGGACCCAGCCGATGATTGCACGCTCGCGACGCTGGCGCGCGCCGCGTTGGAGGCGCGCGATCTCTTCAGCGAGCGTATGAGCGCCGATGCGCTCGTGAAAACCTCGGGCGCGCGCGGCCTGCACGTGGTCGTGCCCGCCAAGCCGCAGATGCGCTATGGCGAAGCGCGCATGCACATCGAACGGCTCGCGCGCGAGCTTGCGGCGCGCAATCCGCGCAGCATAACGGCCGAACGCGATAGGAGAAAACGGCCTCCCGGAACGGTCTATGCCGATTGGGGACAGATGGGACGCGGTATGAGCATTGTCGCGCCGTACTCGCCGCGCGCATGCGAAGGTGCGCCGGTCAGCATGCCCGTGTCTTGGGACGAAGTGGAGCGCTATACGCGCTCGCGTTCGAAGAAGCCGCCGAAGGAAACGTTCGCGCGCTATAATGTCGGTAACGTTCCCGATCTGCTCAAAGCGCACGGCGATTTGTGGCAAACGTGGGTTGACGCGCGCAGGTTCGGCGCGAGCGCAGTCCTAACTTCGCCGCATGACGCGTAGCGATGGACGGCGCCCCGACGAACTGCGCCCGGTGACGATCGAGCCCGGCTACCTGAAATACGCCGAGGGCAGCGCTCTCATCAGCGTCGGCAACACGCATGTGCTCTGCGCGGCGTCGTTGGAGGACCGCGTTCCGCAGTGGATGAAGGGCCGCGGCCTGGGCTGGGTGACGGCCGAATACTCGATGCTGCCGCGGGCGACGCAGGAACGGACGCAACGTGAAGCTTCGAAGGGACGTTTGGGCGGCCGCACGCACGAGATTCAGCGGATCATCGGGCGCGCGCTGCGCGCGGTGACGGACATGGGGAAGCTCGGCGAGCGCACGGTCTGGCTGGACTGCGACGTGCTTCAGGCGGACGGCGGCACGCGCACCGCTGCGGTGACCGGCGCCTGGGTGGCGTTGGCGCTGGCCCTGCGCACGGCGTTCGATCCGAAGGACGCGCGCCGTTGGCCGCTGACGGGCCAAATCGCCGCCACCAGCGTCGGCCTTACCGCGGGCCACTTTCTGCTCGACCTTGCATATGAAGAGGATAGCCGCGCCGAGGTGGATATGAACGTCTTCATGACCGACGGCGGAAAATTCACGGAGCTGCAAGGTACCGCAGAGGCGACGCCCTTTAGCCGGCCGGATCTAGACGCGCTGCTCTCCCTTGCCGAAGGGGGCATCCGCACGCTTCTTGGTACGCAGCGTTCGGTGCTGGAGACAACGTTATAACGACGCAAGCGTTTCGCGCGCTGGTTTCGAAGGTCGGGCAGTTCTATCTGAACGATCGCGCCATGAAGGCCGCGCAGCAGAAGATGGAGGCCGCAATTGCGGGCGCCGATGTCGACGAACGCACGAAGCAAGCGTATCTCGCGCACGTTCGCCGCTATTTCAGCGGCTTCGAACGCGAAGCGCGCGCCCACTTACGCTCGGTCGACAAGCGTTTGGAGCACTTGAACCAAGTGCAGTTCAATCTGACCGCTGAACGCAGCGTCGCCGTGCGCCGCATCGAAGCGACGCAAGGCGTGCTGCAGGACATCGATCGTGTCTTCGGCGCTTGACGACGACCGGCCCGACACGGTTGAAAAAGTCGAGCGTGCGGGCGTCGGCGCGCTCGAAATCGTCGGAAGCCGCGTCAACAGCTTCTTCGAGTACATCGGCGGCGTCACCGGTCTCGCATGGGAAACGCTCAAGACGATCGTCCGCTTGCGGATCCGGTTCAAGGAAACCGTCAACCAGTGTTACCTTTTGGGTTACCAGTCGCTGCTCATCGTTCTGCTCACCTCACTCTTCACCGGCATGGTTTTTTCACTCGAATCGGCGGTGCAGGCCGTGCAGTACGGCTTTGGCAGCTTCGTCGGCGGCATCGTCTCGTACACGAACGTCCGCGAGCTGGGCCCGATGCTTACCGCAGTGGTCGTGGCGGGGCGCGTTTGCGCGGCAATCGCCGCGGAGATCGGTTCGATGGTGGTGACCGAGCAAGTCGAAGCGCTGCAATCCCTTGGCCTTGCACCCGTGCGGTTCTTAGTGGTTCCGCGCCTGCTTTCGCTGATGATCATGCTGCCGCTGCTCACCGTGTTCGCGGACGTCATCGGCGTGGGCGGCGGCGCATGGATCGCCAACTCCGCCGCGCACATCGCGTACAATGACTTTATGTCCTCCGCGCGGCAAACGATCGGTTTTGAGGACGTCGTGAAAGGTTTGTTCAAATCGGTGGTGTTCGGCGTCGTCATCGCTCTGGTCGGATCGTATCAAGGACTGACGACCACCGGCGGCGCGGCGGGCGTCGGCAAATCAACGACCAGCGCCGTCGTGACGTGCATCATTCTCGTGTTTTTCCTGAATCTAATCATGTCGTATTTCCTGTACGGCGGCGGGTAGACGGATGGCGGAGGTCATCGCAAAACTCGACGACGTGTCGCTGAACTACGGCGAACGCGTCGTGCTGCGCAACTGTTCGCTCGATATCGTCGAAGGGGCCATCACGTGCATCATCGGAATGTCGGGTGCCGGCAAATCGACGATTCTGCGTCTGCTCGACGGGCTGCGCAAACCCGACGGCGGGCACGTATACGTTCGCGGCCAGGATATCTGCCATATGCGCGAGAGTGAACTGATCGATCTGCGAACGAAGATCGGTTTTTCGTTTCAGTTTGCGGCGCTGTTCGACAGCATGACCGTCGGCGACAACATCGCGCTGCCGCTGCGCGAGCACACGGCGCTCACCGAAGACGAAATTAAGCAGGTCGTCGTGCGAACGCTTGACTCCGTCGGTCTCGCGCACACCTTCGACAACATGCCCTCCGAGCTCTCGGGCGGCATGCTCAAACGCGCGGGCTTCGCGCGCGCCACGGTGACGAATCCGGATCTGGTGCTGTACGACGAGCCGACCACCGGCCTGGACCCGATCGTCACACACCTTCTGACGGACACGATCAAACGGCTGCGGGCGCAGCTCAACGCAACGGCGGTGGTCATCTCGCACGACCTGCATTCCATCTACATGATGGCCGACTACGTGGCGATGCTTTTCGAGGGCGCAATCATCGAATACGGCACGGTTGAAGAGGTCAAAGCCTCCCTCAACCCCATCGTGCAGCAGTTCTTGCAGGGCTCCGAGGTGGGGCCGATCCCGTTATGAGCCGCATCACAGGGGCGCAAGTGCGCTTTTCGTGGAATATGGGACGCGATGTCTAGACAAGCGCAACTCGGTCTTTTCGCGGTGCTGGCGCTGGCGCTGCTCTTCGGCGTGTTCTATGTCGTCACCGACTTTGGAACGCGGCACAGCGGCTACCGCATCGGCGTGCACTTCGCCTCAGCCGCAGGCCTTCCGACCGGAGCCCAAGTATTTTTCAGCGGCGTCACCGTCGGTACCGTGGACCAAGTGCGCCTGCAAACCGACAACAGCGTCGACATCGTCCTCGCGCTGCAAAGCGACGTCAACATTCCGCGCGGCTCGCGCTTCCTGATTCAAGCGCCGATCACCGGCACCCCGAACATGGTCATCGTGCCGCCGGTGCCGCAGCCGCTCCCGCCCGGCGCGGTGCCTACGCCGCTTCCCGCGAACGAGATCTGGCCCAAGACGGTATTGCCGCTCGCGCAGCAGCCCGTCGGCAACGCCGCTCCCACGTTTGGCGACATGATGCAGCAAGGCCAAGGTGAGATCAAACGGCTCGATACGATGATGGCCGATCTGCAGACGCGTGAGCCGATCTTGCTCAACAAATTGCAAAACACGATGGACAACTTCAACTCCATCACGATGCAGCTCAAAGGCACGATGTCCGATCTCTCCGGTACGCTGGACTCGACGCTCACCGTGGCGAGCGGACACATCGAGAACATGACCTCCACGCTCGATTCAACGCTCACGCGCAACCAATACAAGATCGACTCGATGCTTTCTTCGCTCGATCGTACTGCGGTCGCGCTCAACCAATCGATGGATTCGCTCCAGACGCTCGCCGCCGATCCGCGTTTAAAGAATAATTTAATCGACACCACCGCGAACATCCGGCAGTTGACCGGCAACATCGCCGGTCTCACGGGCGACCTGCGCGATATCTCGGGCAATCCGCAAACGCAGGCGCAGTTGCGCGATACCGTTGCTAACCTGGACGCGACGATGCAGAAGGCCGACTCGCTTCTCGGTACGCTCGGCGGACGCAGCCGCGTCTACGGTGTTGATGCCGGCGCGACGCCGTATCCGGTTCCAAAAAATTCCAAGCAACTGCCGGCGCCGGGCACGCAGACGCCGCCACCGCCCGGTTCCGGCGTCGCAAATTTAAAGAAAGGCCTGGGGACGATTGCCGGCAATTTGGTGCAGGTTCAGCTGCGCCTGGGATACTTGAGCAAAGAAACAGCAACGGGTCCAAACCGGCTGCTCACCTCGGATCGCGGTCCACAAGCGGATATCAATGCGCTGGTTCTCCCGCACGGCCCCGTCACCGCGATGATCGGTGCGAACGACATCGGCGGACGCACCTCATACAATCTCGCGGCGATCAAGAATAGGGGCGCGGTGCACGCGGGCGGAGGCATTCTTTACTCGCAGCTCGGCGCGCTCGCCTCGTACGACGGCCCCGTCGGACTCGAAACGAGGGTTTACAATTTGCGGCGCCCCACGTTCGACGTGTACGGCAATTTCAATCTGGGCAAATTCGGCAAGATCTTTTTAGGCCAGCGCGATCTCACTCATCCGCAGCGCCGCACCGTTTACGGACTGCAGCTGCAGTTTTAGGTGATTCCGCTCTCGGACGAGCGCCGTCCGGCCGGTTTTGCGCCCGCCGTTTGGGCGATCGTCGCAGCAAGTGCGTATGTCTATTGGCGCGAGATCGATGCGCCGCGCGTGGACTATGTTATCAACGAGTTTGCGCTCGTGCCGTACAATTTCACGCACGGCATTCAACTGCCGCCGCCCTCGCCGCATCCGTTTTTCTTAACGATCGTGACGTCGATGTTTTTGCACGGCGGCTTTCTGCATCTGTTCTTCAACATGCTGTTTCTGCTCGTGTTCGGTCCCCGTATGGAGCGGTCGCTCGGGCACGGCGGTTTCTTGCTCACCTACCTGGTGTGCGGAATCGCGGGCGGTCTCGCGCAAATATGGTCCGCGCCGGGCAGCCACATCCCCGACATTGGCGCATCGGGCGCGATCGCCGGCATTTTAGGCGCGTTCATCGTCTCGTATCCTACGGCCGTGATCAACACCGTCACGCCGATCGGATGTTTTCCGCTGCTGCTGCGCTTACCGGCGGTGCTGGTGATCGGTCTATGGGCCGCGATGCAATTCTTCTTGGGTTTTCAAACCCTCGACCCGCGTGCCAACCAGGGCGGCACAGCCTATTTCGCTCACATCGGCGGCTTCGCGTGCGGGGCGATTCTAACGGGACTGCGAAATCGGCGGCATGGAGCAGCCTAGACCGCGCGTCGGCATCATCGGTTCGGGCGCAATGGGAACGCTGTTCGGCTTTCACCTCGCCCAGCGGTGCGACGTGACGATGCTCGACAGCAACCCCAGCGTTATCGACGGCATCGAAGCCTTCGGCGGGCTATCGGTGAATGGTTCACCGCCGCGGCCGGTCCGCGCCGGACGGCGGGCGCGCGAACTTTTCGGTTCCAATATGGTCTTCTTGTTCGTCAAAGCCGTGGATACGCTGCGCGCACTGCGTCCGTTTGCCGGAGAACTGAGCCCGTCGACGCCAATCGTTTCACTGCAAAACGGCGTAGGCAACGAAGAGTCGATCAAAACGGCGCTCGGCGGCGCCGTGCCGGTCGTCCTCGGCATTACGACGGAGTCCTCGCTCACCACCGCTCCCGGGCGCGTGCGCAGCTCGGAAGAAGGAAACACGATCATCGGTTCCGGCGGCGCTTCGCCGGCGACGTCGCGCAGCGTTGCGGAATTGCTTACGCACACCGGCATGCGCACATCGGTCGTCTACGACATCCGGCCGCACTTGTGGGGCAAGTTGGTTGCGAACGCCTCGATCAATGCCTTGAGTGCGCTGCTCGACTGCAACAGCGGCGTCATCCTCACCGATCCGAACGCGGCTCGGCTGGCTGAAGCGCTGGCAGAAGAAGCGGCCTCGGTCGCCGCGGCGCAGAAGATCAATCTACCGTTCGTGAATCCATGGCAGTACGTCAGCGAAGTCATCGCCGTCGGCGCGGACAGCAAGAGTTCGATGGCGTTCGATTTAGAATCGCATCATCCCAGCGAAATCGATCACATCAACGGCGCTATCTGCGCTGCCGGACGGCGCACAAACACTTCGACCCCGTACAACGACGCGATGGTACGTTTAATCAAAGCCAAGGAAACCTTAAGATAGGAACGACTCACGTGAACCGACTGCTCGCCGTTGCCGCACTTAGTGCCGCGGCCGTTCTTTCCGTTGTGTCGGCCGCGCATGCCGCACCGCTCATCTATCAGAACCCGGCCGTGAGCGCGACCCGGCTTGCGTTCGAATTCGGCGGCGACATTTGGATTGCGCCGCGCGAGGGCGGAGCGGCGCACCGTCTCGTGACGGGAATGAATCTTGAAGGCGCGCCGTTCTTCTCGCCCGACGGCACGCAAGTCGCCTTCAGCGGAACGTACGACGGCAACACCGACGTATACGTCGTTCCGGCCGGCGGCGGCGAGCCGCGGCGCCTGACATACCACCCGGGCGCAGACGTCGCCGTGGGCTGGACGCCGGACGGCAAGGACGTGCTGTTCCGTTCGGGACGCACGAGCTATTCGGATCCGGACCGGCTGTTCACGGTTCCTGCGAGCGGCGGTTTTCCTCAACAGCTGCCGCTCGACATGGCGGAAGAGGGCGCATTTTCTGCGGACGGTTCGCACTTCGCGTACGTACCGAACGCGCAGTGGGAGCCGCAGTGGCAGCACTACCGGGGCGGACAAACGACCCCGATATGGATCGCCGATCTACGCGACTCGAGCGTCGTCAAAGTGCCGCGCAATAATTCAAACGACCGGAATCCGATGTACGCGGCCGGCACGTTGTACTTCTTATCGGACCGCAATGGCCCCGCGACGCTTTTCGAATACGATCCTTCAACACACGCCGTGCGCCGGTTGATCGAAAACCACGGCCTGGATATTTTGTCCGCTTCCGCCGGCCCGGGTGCCATCGTCTACACGCAGCTCGGTTCGATGCACCTGTATGACACGAGCACGCACACGTCGCGAGCGATCGCCGTGAGCGTGCAAGGCGACATGCCGCAGGTCCGTCCGCATTGGCTCAAAGTGGGTACGCAGATTCAAAACGCAGCGATCTCGCCGAGCGGCGTCCGCGCGGTGTTTGAGGCGCACGGTGACATTCTGACCGTACCCGCTTTGCACGGTGACGTACGGAATCTTACGCAAACGCCGGCTGTGATGGAGCGCGATCCGGCGTGGTCGCCGGACGGGCAATCGATCGCATATTTCTCCGA
>JBHEMM010000008.1:57270-66945 GCA_046262595.1 Vulcanimicrobiaceae bacterium | reverse complement strand
CTCCTGTGCAGGCTTCACTTCCGGGTGCGCGGCCGCGCTGCAGCGGTCCGCGGCCGCGCACCCGGAAGTGAAGCCTGCACAGGAGCGTGCGGAACGGGCGCAGCGAGCTTCGGAACGGGAACCGGCGGCGTCTTTTTTGACGATTCGCGCGAAACGGTGACGATCGCGGTGGTTGAAAACGATTCCGGCGCGGATTGCTCGGACGACGACGTCACGAGTGAAAACAGCAGCGCGGCAAGCAGTGCGTGAAAAAGAACCGATGCGATAAAACCGGCCAGCGTGCGTTCGGGGCGCCGGCGGTCCAGTGGATCGCGTTTCAACGGGAAGGAGCCTTCGTGGACGCTCGCGCAAGCGCCTACGGCTCATGGAAAAGATACTCAAACGTACGAAAATCGTCGCTACGCTCGGCCCGGCTTCGCGCGACGCCGACGTCATCCGATCGCTCACTCTTTCGGGCGCGAACGTGTTTCGCGTAAATTTCTCACACGCGACGCCGCAAGAACACGGTGAGACGATCGCACGCGTACGTGCCGTCGCCAAAGAGTTGAATCAACACATTGCCGTGCTGCAAGATCTGCCCGGGCCGAAGATCCGCACCGGGAAACTTGCGGGCGACGTTGAGTCGGTTCGTCTGGAGCGCGGGCAGAAAGTCGTCCTGACGACGGACGACGTTCCGGGCACAGCGCAGCGCATTCCGGTGCAATACCATGATTTGCCTGCAGACGTCTCGGTCGCGAAGCGCATCTATCTGCAAGACGGTGCGATCTCGCTGCGCATACTCGACAAAACCGCCACGGAAATTATTACCACCGTTGAGGCGGGCGGCGATCTGCGAGCGCAGCAGGGCATCAATTATCCCGACGGTTCGCTCAACATCGCCGCCGTTTCCGATCGCGACTTGGAGTATTTGGCGTTCGGCCTGCAGCAAGAAGTGGATTACGTCGCGGTCTCGTTCGTCAAAAGCGCCGAAGACGTCAACCGCGTCAAGGCCTTTATCAGCGAGCGCGGCAGCAACGCGCGCGTGCTCGCCAAGATCGAAAAGCACGAAGCGCTCGAGGACATCGACAATATCATCGCCGCTGCGGACGGCATCATGGTGGCGCGCGGCGACTTAGGTATCGAAATTCCGCTCGAGCGCGTGCCGCTGGTGCAAAAAGATCTGATCGCGCGCTGTAACCGCGCGAGCAAACCGGTCGTCACCGCCACGCAGATGCTTGAATCGATGACAACGAATTTTCGTCCGACGCGCGCGGAAGCGACCGACGTGGCCAATGCGATTCTCGATGGAACCGATGCCGTCATGCTCTCGGGCGAAACGGCGCGCGGCTTGTATCCCACCGAAGCGGTACGCGTCATGGCGGAGATCGCGCGAGAAGTGGAGACGCAATATCCGCACGAACTTTTGCAACTGCGCCGTCTTGAAGGCGCTGACCGCGACGTTGCAACGTCTATTGCCGAAGCGGCCACGCGCGCGAGCGCGGAACTCGACGTGCAGCACATCGTTACGGGCACCACGACCGGAAACGCCGCCCACCATATCAGCGCGTTCCGGCCCAGGGCGCGCATTATCGCGCTCACGCCCGAAGCGTACGTGGCGCGCCGCCTAGCGCTGCTGTGGGGCGTGGAGTCCATAACGATCGAACACTACTCTTCGATCGACGTTTTGCTGCATATCACCGAACAGCGGATGCTTGCGGAAGGTCTCGTGCGCCACGGCGAATCGGTTGCGTTCACGACAGGCATGCCGGTGGGCGCAGGCGGAACGAACCTGCTCAAGATTCACCGGATACCTTAGGCGGCCCGGTCGCCCGCGCTCACCGCGCCGATTGCCGCAATAAGGTACGCGCATGTTCGAGCGCGATATCGTGCGATTCGCCTGACAGCATTCGTGCAATCTCCGAAGTCCGCGCTTTGTCCGTGCGGATCTCGTTGACGCCGATTGTCGTTCCGTTCTTATCCTCGCGTTTGTCCAGGTGGTAGTGGGTGTGGGCGCACGAAGCGATTTGCGCAAGATGCGTGACGCAAACGACCTGCGCGCTCTTTGCGAGCCGCGCAAGGCGCGCCCCGACTGCCGTTGCCGTTGCGCCGCCGATGCCTGCGTCGATCTCGTCGAACACGAGCGCCGTGGTCTCACGGGCGCCGGCAAGCGCAACCATCAACGCGAGTAAAACGCGCGAAAGTTCGCCGCCGGAAGCGGCCTTGCCGATTTTTTGCAGCGACTCGCCTTTGTTGGCCGCGAACGTGAACTCGATCGCATCGGAGCCGCCCGGCCCAATGTCGGGCAGTAACCTAAAAACAACCTCGAAACGTGATGACGCGAGCGCCAAATCTTGCAGCTCCGCCTCAACGCTTCTGCTCAAGCGTTTGGCAGCTTGGCGCCGCAATTCCGATAGGCGTTTCGCGCTCGCCGTCAGGCGCGCGGTGACGTTGGCGAGCTCTTGCTGCAAGCGCCGGCGGTGCTCGTCCTTGTTTTCGAACGTGTCCAGCGTGCTTTCCAAGTCCCTCGCAGCGGCAAGCACACTTTGAATCGATCCGCCGTGCTTGCGCTTGAGATCGTCGATCGTTTCTAATCGGGCATTGATCGCTTCGGACTCCGCCGGGTTGAACTCCAGATTCTCCGACTCGCGAACAATTGTGGCCGATACGTCGTTGACCTCGCTTTGCAGCGCTTGAACCTGCGTGCGCATCGAAGCAAATTGCGGCGCGATGCCGCTGATTTGATCCAAGCACGCGAGCGCCGATCCGAGGGCGTCCGCAGCAGCGTTTTCCTCGCCGGCCAGCGCGCCGTGAGCAGCGCGCAGCGCAAGTGCAATTTTTTCCGCATTGTCAAGCACGCGCCGGCGCTGTACGAGCCGGCCGTCTTCGCCTTCTTCCAACGCGGCCGCACGAATTTCACCGACCGCAAACCGGGCGTACGCGATTTGTTCCTGAACGCGCTGCTCGCCGCTATCGAGCGCTTCCAGTTCGGCCGATAGCGTCCGCCGGAGATTGTACAGCGCTGCGACTTCTTCGCCGGCGGCCAGCGCATCGTCACCGGAAAAGCGGTCCAGCAGCTGCACATGGTATGCGGGCGAGAGCAACCGCTGCGCCTCATGCTGGCCTACCATATCGGCAATCCCCGCAGCAATCTCGCGAAGATAGCCTGCACTCGAAACGCGGCCGTTGATACGCAGCGATGATTTGCCGCCGGGCGCGATCTCGCGAAGAATGCTCGCGTACTCGTCCGGGTCACATTCGTAGCCATCTGCAATCAGGCGTTCGCGCAGGGCAGGCGATGGATCGAACTCAAGCGTTACGAGCGCGCGGCCGGCATTGCGTCCCGCCGCATCCGCCGTCGCTCGCTCGCCCAGCGCAAAGCCGATCGCGCCAAGCACCATGGTTTTACCCGAACCGGTCTCGCCGGTGAACATCGTCGCGCCCCGGGCAAACACGATCTGCGCGCGATCGATGAGACAATAGTTTTCGATCGTGAGGCGGCGCAGCACGGCCTTAAGTCCGGTGCCGCTCTTTGATGGAAACGCCCCAGCGCAACTTGTCCTCCAAACGTTCGAAGAACCGCAGCGGCTCGACGCGCGCAAACTTCACGCTCTTCGGATACCGGTCTATCACGACGCGCTCGCCCGCGCCTAGATCGCTCACCACCTCGCCGTCGCACTCCAGACTCGCCTGCTGCAGCTCGGCATCGCACGTCACCGTTACGCGCGATGCGGCGGGCACGATAATCGGGCGCGAAAACAACGTATGCGGCAAGAGCGGCACGATGCCGAACGCGTCGACTTGCGGCGAGATAATGGAGCCGCCCGCGGAAAGAAAATAGGCCGTCGAGCCCGTCGGCGTGGCGACGCAGATGCCGTCCGCCGGAATGTGCGCGGCATGTTCGTCGTCCAAGCGCAAGCCGAACGGCACGATCCGTGCGATGCCCGCCTTTCGCACGACGACGTCGTTGAGCGCGAAGTACGAACGGCCGCCGTACGTCGCGCGCAGCGCGATGCGCTCTTCGATGACGAGCCCGCGCTCGAGCAAATCGGGCAGCTCGTCGAGATGCTCGTCGTCCTGATCGAACTCGGTAAGAAAGCCCAAGCGTCCGGTGTTGATTCCCAGGACCGGCACGGCATGCTCCACTGCCATGCGCGCCGCGCGAAGCAGCGTCCCGTCGCCGCCGACCGTGATGAGCAGCATCGCGCCGTCGAGGTCGCTTGACGTTGCGGCGGCCGCAACGGTGTAACCGCGTTCGCTGAAGCCGGCGCTCACGCGCAACGCGAGGGCGCGCGCGTGCTCGCGGTTGGCGTCGACGTACAGCGCAATCGCGCGCTTTCCAAGCCGGACAGTCACGTTGACTCAGGTTCGCAGAGCGCCGCCTCAATCACTTCATCGCCCAGCACCCGGCCCTCGCGGCGCGCCCGCAGCAAGAACTCACGGTTGCCGGCGGGGCCTAAAAGCGGCGAGGCGGTGAGAGCTGTTGCGGCGAGCCCCAACTGCTGCATTGCATCGCGCACCTCGTTCAAAATCGCACGGTGTACCCGCGGATCGCGAACGACGCCGCCGCTTCCCAAGCGCTCGCGCCCGGCTTCAAACTGAGGCTTCACGAGCGCAACGACGTCGCCGCCGCTTTGGAGGTAAGCGACCGCGCGTGCGGCGATCGTTTTGAGTGAGATGAACGACGTGTCGATAACGATGAGGTCGAACGCGCGGTCGAAAGCGTCATCCGGCAGAAGGCGAAAGTTCGTGCGCTCGATCACGGTCACGCGCGGATCGTTGCGCAAACGCCAGTCGAGCTGGCCGTATCCAACGTCGAGCGCGACCACGTGTGCCGCGCCGCGCTGCAGCAGGCAGTCGGTAAAACCGCCCGTCGACGCCCCCACGTCGAGGGCATGTTTTCCGGTCACGTCGATTGCGAACGTTTGAAGCGCGTGTTCGAGCTTCTCACCGCCGCGGCTGACGAAACGGCGCGGCGCCGTGATTTCGATGACCGCATCGGGCGCGACGTTCGCGCCCGCTTTCAGCGCCGGCATGCCGCCGATTTTTACGCGTCCTTCCATGATGAGCGCGCGCGCTTGCGAACGAGTGACGCCTTCGCGCTGCGCGACGGCTTCATCGAGACGCCGGCGCCTGCGATCGTCCATCGTTTCCCGTTTCGGCGCGGGGCATGGTTTTTTCTGCTCGAGAGCCGGCCGGAACCGGCAAAGCGTCATCCCAACTTCCTCATGCGCACACGCACCGATCCGCTCGATTCAGCACGCGCTCGCGCCGAGAAAGCAACGAACGGAGTCACATACGTCGTGGCTCCGTCCTTGTTTAGACATGTGCGCCGGGCGAAGGGCGAACAGTTGCGACAGCTCTAAAACGCTAAAACGGAACCTCGTCTTCGTCGGAAGCCGGCGAAGGCGCCGCGGATGGCCGCTCCATCGTGCGATCGATCTTCGCTTGCGAGCCCTTAAGCAGCTCCTCGCACTGCGCGGCCAGCATCTTGCCCTCGTTGAAGAGCGCGACGGAGCGATCGAGCTCGACGTTGCCGTTTTCGAGCTCTTTGACGATCGCCTCGAGGCGCGCGAGTTTCTCTTCGAACGTTTGCGGTTCGCTTTCAGCCATCACGCGCTCCCTTCGACCCGCGCCCGCAGCTTTCCATGCTGCAGCTGCGCTGTAATTACCGCCCCGGCAGGCACCGCAGCGGCATCGCGCACGGCTTTGCCGTCCAGCGTAACGATGGCGTATCCCCGCTCCAGCGGAGCGTTTGGATTGGCGCCGTCGAGGTGCGCTTTCAAAAGTTCCAAACGCTGTTGCGGCGTGCGCAGCGCAGTTCGCGAGCTTTGTTCGAGCCGCCGGTGCAACTGAACGACGCGCTGCAAACGCATGGCGGTGCTTTGTTTGCCGAGTAGTTCCAGCCGGGAGCGCAGCGACGTAAGCATGTCACTGCGTTTCGAGAGCCGCTTTTGCGGATTGTGCGCATCCAGCCGCCGGCCGAGCAGGTGAAGCGAGTGAAGCCGCTTTGAGATGAACGTCTTCGCCGCATAAGTGAAATCCTTATAGGCGCCATCGAACTGCTGCCCGCTCGCGGTGAAGCGCACGCGAATGTGGCGTTCCAACTGCATGTTGGCGCGCTCGACGCGGTTGCAAAACGCATCACCGATCTCTCCGAAGTACTGCGCGGCGTTTGAAGGCGTCTCGCAAAATGCGTCCGCAACCTGATCGCTGACGTGAATGTCGAGATTATGGCCGATAGCCGTCATGACGGGCCGCTTCGCGCGCACGATCGCGCGCACCACGGGTTCCTTGTTGAACGGATAGAGGTCTTCCACCGATCCGCCGCCACGCGTGAGCAAAATCACATCCACGTCGAGTTTCGAGGCACGGTCGATCGCCTCCGCGATGTCCATTTCCGCGCCGTCGCCTTGAACGCGTGTTTCCACAAAAACAACGCTCATAAAAGCGGCACGCCGCTGAATCGTGGTAAGAAAATCGTTCATGCCGCGTCCGTCGCGTGACGAGATCACCGCCAAACGGGTGGGAAATGCCGGCATGCGGCGCTTGCGTTCCGCGGCAAACAGGCCTTCGCGGCGGAATTTTTCTTCAAGACCCTTGAGCTCGGCGTAGATTGCGCCGGCGCCCGCAAGTTCCACGCTTTTGACGATCAGTTGAAATTGGCTGCGCTGCGCGTACACCGCAAAGTCGCCCGAACAAACGATTTCATCGCCGTCGCGGAACGGCACCAGGCGCGCGGCATCGCCCGCAAACACGATGCACTGCAGGACGTCTTTGTTTTCTTTCAAGACGAAGTGCAAGCGGCCGTTGCTGTTTGTCAAGCCGGAAACTTCACCGCGAACCTTGCGTGCGGCCAGATTCTTGTTTGCGGCGATCAACCGGCGCAGGTAGTCGAGGATTCTGCTCACGCCCTCAACTATCTGCGGCGCCGGGGGCCCCGCACGCAGCGCGTTGTGCTTGTTAAAAAGCGATTCTTGCACCGCTAGCGCCGTTTCGGGTTCGTCGAGCTCGCCGGCGCCGGCGAAGCCAGCGGCATGTAGTTCGTGCCGTCGCCCGCGGTGTCGGGCGGCTGTGTCGCGGGCGGCGGCGGCGCGCTCGGCTCGGGCGAGAACGTCGGCGCGGGCGGCATGTTGACGCCGCTGCTTTGTTTACCGGCATTGTATCCGAAAACGTTTTGCGGCTGCGCGTAGGGATTGCGGTCGGCGGCCGTTTGCGACCGTCCGCACGGCGAGAGCGGTTCCGTGCCCGACAAGTAGTATTCGTATGCGCCGTACCCGCTGCCGCAGGATGCGACTTTCTTGACTTCTTCGCCCGGAAACACGAATTCGTGCTTGGCAACTTTCACGAGCGACGCACGCATGAAGCGCGCCCAGATCCGCGCGGGAATGTTCCCGCCGTACGACTCGTTCATCGCTTGGTAGCGATCGTTGCCAATCCACACCGCCGCGACCAGGTCGGGCGTGAAGCCGACGAACCACGCGTCGCGGAAGTTCGAGGTCGTGCCGGTTTTGCCGGCTGCCGGACGGTCGATCACCGCATTGGGATACCCGGTGCCGTGATTGATCACATCTTCCAACATCGAAGTCACGATATATGCCGTGCCGGCGCTCACCACTTCGGTTTGTTCGGGATACTGGTTGTCCAGCACGTTATTGCCGAGCGAATCTTTCACCAGGCGGAACGGCGAGGCGGGAATGTGCACGCCCTGGTTCGCGATCGTCGCGTAACCCGTCGCTTGGTCGAGCGGCGTAATCAGTGACGTTCCGAGCGCTAGCGAGAGGTTCGCTTCGAGCGGCGATGCCACGCCCATGCGATGCGCGTACTGAATCACGCGATCGACGCCGAGCTGCTCCAGCAACTTCACGGCGACGACGTTGCGGCTTTGCGCGAGCGCCACGCGCAGCGTCACCGGGCCCATGAACTGGAAGTCGTCGTCCATTGGCGACCATTTCGTGCCGTCGCCGGCATCGTAACTCACCGGCGAGTCGTCGATGACCGTCGTCGGCGGCATGCCCGAGTCGATCGCGGCGGTGTACACGTACGCTTTGAAAGAAGAGCCCGGCTGGCGGTGCGCTTGCCAGGCGCGGTTGAATTGATTGGTCAGCGAAAAATGCGCGCCGCCGATCATCGCCATGATCTCACCGGTCGACGGACGGATCGCGACCAGCGCCGCCTCATCGGCGCCGATGCCTTCGGCTTTTGCTTGCGCGATGCCCCAGTCGACGGCTTGCTGGCCGATCTTTTCCATATGCGGATCCACCGAGGTGTACACTTGCAGGCCGCCTTCGTACGTCGCCTGCTTCCCGAACTCGTGCTCGAGCTGGTCGACGGCATACGTCGTGAACCACGGAGCGCGAAAGCCTTGCAGGCCCGAAGGCTGTTCCCCCGCGAGTTCCAGAGGCCGCGCATACGCGTCGTCGGCTTGGGTTTGCGTCAAATAACCGCTCTCGACCATGCGGTCCAGCACGTGGCGCTGGCGTTCGCGTGCGAGCGCCTTGTTCACGTACGGAGAGTAATCGGACGGCGCCGCGACTAAACCGGCAAGCAGCGCCGCCTGCCCGGCACTCACCTTTGCGATGCCGCGCCCGAAATACGTATGCGCGGCGGCATCCACGCCGTAGGCTCCCGAGCCCAGATAGATCATGTTCAGATAGCGCTCGAGAATCTCGTCCTTGGTGTAGTAGCGCTCGATCTCCATTGCAAGCAGCGCTTCTTGCACTTTACGCGAGATCGTCTGTTTGTCGGTTAGAAACAAACCGCGCGCGAGCTGCTGGGTGATAGTCGAGGCGCCTTGTTCGACGCGGTGATGCGTGATATCGAGAAGTCCGGCGCGCACGATGCCGCCGAAATCCACGCCGTGATGCCGGTAAAAATTGTGGTCTTCGTTCGCGATGAACGCCTCGCGCACGATGGGCGGAATCTTATCCACCGGCGTCCAGATGCGGTTTTCTTTGTAGAGTGTCGCCAGCAGCGAACCATCGCGCGCGTAGACGCGGGTCGACCGCGCCGGCTGATAATCCGCCATGCGGCTGATGTCGGGCAGATTGCGCGAGTATGCGGCGACGATCCCGGCGACCGAACCGGCGGCAAACAGCACGATCAGCAGCACCGTGACCGCCGCGAAGCGCAAAAACTTACGCATTGCCGTTGCTCTTGAGCGCCGCGGACAGCACGCCGTTCACAAAACGGCCGGAGTCTTCGGTGGAGAAACGTTTCGCCAGCTCGACCGCTTCATTGATGACCACCGGGCGCGGCGTCTCAGGGTGGTGATGCAACTCGAACAAACCCATGCGCAGCACCAAACGATCGATTGTCGGCAAACGTTCGATAGTCCAGCCCTCCAGCAGCGGAGAGATCGCGGCATCGCTTTCCGGCGCATGTTCGATCGTGCCGAGCACGAGATCTTTGACGAACAGGCGCTGCGCACTCTCGCTGTACGTCGCGAGATATTCGTCGAGCACCTCGGCCGGCTCACGGTGTCCCACCTCAACGGAGAAAAGGGCTTGCAGCGCGAGTTCGCGGGCCATACGGCGGGACGGCATGTTCGTTAATCCTAAACGACGCCGGCGCGCGCCGTCATCAGCGCCGGAAGAAAGTCGATGGAATAGTGCCCGGTGCGGAACGGCTCGGCGCCCAGAATTTCCAGGCACTGCGCGATCGTCGTGTTCACGCCTTCGATAACGGTCTCGCGCAGCG
>JBHEMM010000008.1:43437-57260 GCA_046262595.1 Vulcanimicrobiaceae bacterium | reverse complement strand
CTCGGAGTGGGTCGCCAGGTATTCATCCAAAACTTCGGCGGGATCGCGATGCCCAACTTCGACGGAAAAAAGCGCTTTAAGCGCGAGTTCGCGGGCCATGCGGCGGGACGGCACGAGGGTCTCCTAAACTGCACCCACGCGGCTCTCGAGCAGCGCGGGAAGAAAATCGATCGAGTAATGCCCCGAACGGAATTCGGCGGTGCCTAAAATTTCCAAACACTGATCGATGGTGGTGTTGACGCCTTCGACGACGGTCTCGCGAAGCCCGCGTTCCATGCGTGCGATTGCCGCATCGCGCGTGCTGCCGACGGCGATGATTTTTGCGATCATCGAATAGTAGAACGGCGGAACGGTCGCGCCGGAATACACGTGCGTATCCACGCGGATGCCCGGGCCGCCGGGAAAGACGACGTTCGTCAGCGTACCGGCAGCCGGAGCAAAGTTGTTGAGCGCATCTTCCGCGTTGATCCGGCATTCGATCGCGTGCCCCGAGGCCTTCAAGTCACCCTGAACGTAGCCCAGAGCCTCGCCCGCGGCGATGCGAATCTGTTCTTTGACCAAATCGATATCGTAAACCATCTCGGTGACCGGGTGCTCGACTTGAATGCGCGTGTTCATTTCCATGAAGTAGATTTGATCGCCGCTGACCAAGAACTCGAGCGTGCCGGCGTTGCTGTAGCCCACGGCTTTGCACGCCTTCACCGCCATCTCGTGCAGCGCGTCGCGCGCCGGCACGGGAAGATTTGCCGCAGGCGCTTCTTCGATCAATTTTTGATGTGAGGGCTTCTGCACCGAACAGTCGCGCTCGCCTAAATGGACGACGTTTCCGAAACGGTCTCCCAAGACTTGCACTTCGATGTGGCGCGGCTTAATGATGAGCTTTTCCATATAGACGCGCCCGTCTTTGAAGCTCGCTTCGGCTTCGGCCGTCGCCGATGCATACGCGCGCTCGAGTTCTTCGGGCGCATGCACGACTCGCATGCCCTTGCCGCCGCCGCCGGCCGTCGCCTTGAGGAGCACCGGATACCCGATCGTGTCGGCGGCCGCCCGCGCTTCCTGCGCGGAGGGCAGAATGTCGGTTCCAGGCGTGGTGGCGACACCCGCTTCACGCATGACGCGCTTCGCCGTCGCTTTATCGCCCATGGCCGCGATCACTTCCGGGCGCGGACCGATAAACGTCAAACCGTGGTCCGCGCAGATCTCGGCGAAGCGCGCATTTTCAGCGAGAAATCCATACCCGGGATGGACGGCATCGCATCCCGTGATCAGCGCGGTCGAGATAATGTTCGGAATGTTCAAGTATGAACGCGTAACGGGTCCCGGGCCTACGCAAAACGCTTGGCTTGCATGGCGCACGTGCAGCGAGAGCCGGTCGGCTTCAGAGAAGATCGCCACTGTCTGAACGCCGAGCTCGCGGCACGCGCGGTTAATGCGAAGGGCGATCTCGCCCCGGTTCGCGATGAGCACTTTTTTAAACACGGTCGATCTCGAAGAGCACTTGGCCGTATTCGACCGCATCGCCGTCCTTGCATCGCACCGCACGAACCCGACCCGCGCCGAGCGAACGCACGGGATTGCGGATGCCCAGCGCTTCCACGTACGCCAGCTCGCGATCGCCCTCGAGCGCGTCGCCATCGCGCACGGGCGGCCGGCTCAAATGAAAGATGCCCACCAGGTCGGCCTTTACGAGATCCGCTACGGCCGCAGGCGCGGGCGAGCCGCTCGAGCCTTCATCGTCCTGCGGAGCGCGCCGCGGCGCAGCAACGGCCTTGCGGCGCAGCTCTACGGCATCCTCGTTCTCTTCTTCGATGCGCAACCGCATCAAATCGGTTTCTAAGAACGCCTGCGCAAGCGTGCGCACACGGTCGACCAGGGGGTCCTCGGACATGAGCGCTATCGATTCGCGCTCCTGCGGGTCGAGCCCCGCGAATGCGCTTGCAAAGAGCGGATCGAGGTCGGCAAGGGGCGCCAATGCGAACGCCCGCTCGAAAAGGCGCGCATGCGGAACGCATAAATCGGGGTGGTCGATCCGCTCGCGGCCGTAGAGCAGAATGTCGAGATCAATAGCTCGCGGCCCCCAGCGTTCCGACGGCACGCGGCCCAGCACGCTCTCCAGGCGCTTGAGTTCGGCGAGCAAAGCCAGCGGTTCGAGCAGGGTTTCCAGCAGAACGGCTGCGTTGCAGAAATCCGCCTGACCGGGCGGGCCGCCCCACGGTTTCGTGCGATAGAAGCGCGAGACGGCGAGAACCTGCCCCGCCGATGAGAGCGCCGAAACGGCGCGCTTCACATTCGCACGCGGATCGCCCATGTTCGAGCCGAGACCGATTGCCGCGATCGGCGTCGCGTTCACGGAAACGCGGCACGGTAGCGCGGGTTTTCGCGCTGGAGCAGCACGCTGGGCGTCGCGCCCTCGAGCAGCTGCGGCTTTGCGATCCGCACGCCGGCGCGAGCAACGCGCGCGTCGGCAAAGATTGCGCCCATCACTTCGGATGCCAACCGTTCGAGCAGACGGAACGAGGTCGATTCGACGGTTGCTTTAATGCGCGCGTGCAGGGCGGCATAGTCGAGCGTTGCCTGCAATTCATCACCGGATGCGGCCTGCGCTAAGTCGAGCTCCAGCCGCACGTTCAACTCGAAAATCTGCTCCCGGTCTCGTTCGCCTGGGTTTGCACCGTGCTTGCCGTAGACCCGCATGCCGCGGAGCTCTATGACATCCATTCTTGCGGCCTCCAGTTGCGAACGATCGCATCGCTGACGTGCACCGCGTCCAGCGCGGCATCCACATCATGGACGCGCACGATATCGATTCCTGCAGCTACCGCCAACGCCGTGGTCGCCGCCGTGCCGAAGACGCGCTGCGGCGGCGCCTTCCCCGTGAGCTTGCCGATGGTGGATTTGCGCGATGTTCCTATCAACGTGGGAAAGCCGAGTGCGGTGATTGCCCGGAGATCGCGCAGCACTTCGATGTTCTGATCCGGCGTTTTCCCGAAGCCGATGCCCGGATCCAGGACGATCCGCTCGCGTGAAATTCCGGCGTGAAGCGCGCGGTGCGCAGCCTCGAGCAAAAACCGCTTCACTTCATCAATAACGCGGCCGGCGTAGCTCGTGCCGGTTTGATTGTGCATGACGACGACCGGGACGCCGGCGCGCGCCGCGCTCGCAAGCAACGGTTCGGGCAAGCCCCAAATCGAGTTCAGAATGTCCGCACCGTGCGCGTGCGCCGCTTCAAAGACCGCCGGCTTGTGCGTATCGACGGAGATCACAACATCGGGAAGCTGCGCGCGTACCGCGCGAAGAACCGGCAGCAGGCGCTGCAACTCGGCCGCTTCGTCCACGGGCGCGTGCCCTGGGCGCGTGGATTCTGCCCCGATATCGACGATATCGGCGCCCTGCGCTTGCCTTACCGCGAAAGCGGCAGCCGCCTGCGCCTCTTCAATGCCGTCGCCTGAAAACGAATCCGGCGTGACGTTGACGATGCCCATGACATAGGTGCGTTCGCCCCAGCGCAGGTCACGGCCGCGCAGCTGCAACGTGTTCCATCCACCAGGCACGCAGCTCCGCCACGACGTACGTCGAGCCGGTCACGACGACGATCCCGTCCGCCGATGCGTTCCGGCGCGCAATGGCGAGCGCCTCAACCGGATCCGGCGTCGGACGGCCCCAAAGCCCTAAACTTTCCGCAACGCTCGCCAGCCGCTGGGGTTTGACCGCGCTGCGTCCGTGCGCTTCGAACGACGTGAAGATGAACGTCGCGCCCAAACCGGCGAACGCGAGCAGTATCTCCGAAGTGTCCTTACTCTCGCCGATAGCGATCACGAACGTGATATGGCGCCCGGGGAAAATTTCGCGCAGCGCGTCCGCCAAATGATGGGCCTTGTCGGGGTTGTGCGCGATGTCGAACACGATGCCGGGATGCGAGGGAAAGTATTCCATGCGCCCACTCAGCGTGAGGCCGGCTAGCCCGCGTTCGATCGCTTCCTTTCCCGGATATAACGGCCCGAGCTCTTCGAGCACCGTGACGGCGGTGGCTGCATTGCGCTGCTGAAACGCGCCGAGCAACGGCAGTTCGATCGAATACGTTTCTCTGGGCGTAGTGAGCGTGAACGACTGGCCGTAAACGCTGCCGGTGCGCGCCGCAACTTCCGTTCGATCGAACACGGGAACGAACGGCGCGCCCGCCGCCGCGCAGGCTTGTTCGATGATCTCACGGGCGACGGGCTGTTCGACGGCGCTCACCAGCGGCACGCCGGCTTTCGCGATGCCGGCTTTGTCTGCCGCGATCTCTTCGATCGTGTCTCCCAGTACGTCCACGTGATCCAAGCCGACGTTCGTGATGGCGCAAACGTTGGGCCGCAGCACGTTCGTGCCGTCGAGCTTGCCGCCGATGCCGACTTCAATCACGGCGATATCCACGCCCTCACGCGCGAAATACAGCAGCGTGAGCGCGAGCAGCGTTTCATAATACGAAGGTCGTGAGTGGTCGCGTTCGACCGTGCCGATCGCCGGCATCATGTCGCTCAGCAGTTCCGCAAAGCGTTCTTCCGGAATGGGCACTGCGTCGATGCGCGCGCGTTCGGTGATGGAGCGGATGTGCGGTTTCGTATGCAGGCCGGTGCGCTTTCCGCAAGCCGTGAGCGCAGCGGCTGCCATCGTGGAAGTGGAGCCTTTTCCGCTGGTGCCGCCAATCTGGACCGTCGGATACGTGTTTTGCGGATCGTCCAATGCGTGCAAGAACGCGCGCATGCGGTCAAGCCGGTGCGGTTCCCGGCGCGATGCTGTTTCATTGACCGTCGCATACAGATAGGACTGCGCTTGCGTGAAATTCATCCGTCCGCAGCGTCTCCAGCCAGCAGTTCCAGAGCGTGAGGAAGCACCGGTATGAGCACATCGAGGCACTCGCCCACCGCCTTCGGGCTCCCGGGCAGATTGACGATCAGCGTACGGTGGCGCACGCCGGCAATGCCGCGCGAAAGCATTGCCGTTTTCGTGAACGCAAGTGAGGCTGCACGAAGCGCTTCAGCAATTCCGGGCACTTCGTAATCCACGATAGCGGCGGTCGCCTGCGGCGTGCGGTCGCGCGGCCCGAGGCCCGTGCCGCCGCTGGTTAAAATCACCGAGACGGTGCCGGCATCGCACAGCTCGATAAGTTCCGCTTGCAGCGCAGCCGCGTCGTCGGCGAGGACGCTTTCACGATCGATGGCGTAAACGCTCGACAATCGCTCGCGCATGACGGGCAGGCAGCCGTCGGCGCGTGCACCTGATGCGGCGCGGTCCGAAAGAACGATCAGCGCGGCTTTAAACCGCATGGTAATCGCCGCTTTTGCCGCCGGTTTTCGAGACGAGCCGCACGGATTCGATACAGATGCGCTTGGTCACGGCCTTTGCCATGTCGTAAATGGTGAGCGCTGCAATGCTCGCGGCGACAAGCGCTTCCATCTCCACGCCCGTCTGCGCGACGGTTCGCGCCGTTGCATCGATGACGAGTATGTCGCCATCCCACGCGAACGATACGTCCACTTTGCTCAGCGCAAGCGGGTGGGCCAGCGGAATGAGGCCGGCGGTGTTTTTTGCCGCCATAATACCGGCGATTTGTGCGGCAGCGAACGCGTCGCCCTTAGCGAGCGCCGCCGTACGCAGTGCCTGCGCGGCGTCCGCACCCAAACGCACGCGCGCCTGTGCGGCGGCCGTCCGGGCAGTCGAGCTTTTTTCCGAGACGTCCACCATAAAAAGGCTGCCGTCGTCGGCGATATGTGAGGGTTTCGGCACAACTTTAGAAAAACGAGCGGAGCATGTCCTTGGCAGAAGGTTCAGGCTCCAGTTCGGCCTCTGAGTCCACGGCCCTCGGTGAGCTCCTCGCGTTTTTCGGAACCGCCGGCGACTATGCAGCGGGCACCTCGCCCGCAGAAGGCGCGCGCATCGCTTCGCTGGCCGCGGCGATCGGTGACATTGAAGGGCTCTCCGCCGAGCAGTCTGCCGCGCTCTTTTTTTCGGCGCTGCTTCGCAACAGCGGCGCCGTCGGCAACCCGGCACTGGCCAAAGGCCACGACCTCAGTGAACGCTCGAGCGCGATGGCGCTTTGGGATATTCCCGCCCACAGCGCGCGTCTGTGCGAGAAAATCGCTGCGCTGCCGCACGACACGGCCGACATCGTGCGGTGGCAGTCGGAATGCTGGGACGGTACCGGATTCCCCGATCAATTGCGCTGGACCGGCATTCCCAAAGCCGCGCAAATTCTGAACATTGCAAGCGCATACGTCCATGCCGGCGAACCCGAAGAAGCGCTCGTGGCGATCACAGCCGAAGCTGGCCGCAGCTTTTCGCCCGAACAGACGCGCTCGTTCGTAACGTGGTATCACACCAACGGCGGCGAGGTTGCGCCCGTTCCCGTTCCGCATGAAGCGCTTGCGGCGTCGCGAACCACGCCCGAGGATATCCTCGAACTGCTCAGCGCCGCCATCGACGCACATAACGCAACGCCCGGACGCAGCGCGCGCATCGCCGAAACGGTGCGAGACATTTTGCAAGCCGCCGGAGCGCCCGAGGAAGAGATACGCGATGCCGCGATGGCCGCACAGCTCTTCGGCGCCGGCGAACTGCGCGCGAAACGCCTGGAGGACGACCGCTTTGGCCCGCTCGCGCGCCTGGGCATCGAACTGCGGAGCCGCAACGCGGTGCAAGCCGCGGAGTTGCTTTCGCCCTGCGCGTGGCTGCGGCCCGCGGCCGCAATCGTCCGTGCGCGCGCGGAATGGTTTGACGGCACCGGTGCGCCGGATGGCCTGCGCTCGAAACACATTCCTGCGGGCGCACAAGCATTGGCGCTCGCAATTGCGCACGATGCACTCGAGCAATCGCGCCGCAGCAAGGCCGCGCAGGAGCGCTCACTGCCCATGACGCTGCTCGAAACGGCTTCGGGCACGCAGTTCGACCCCGCAGCCGTTCGCGCGCTCGCGAGCATTGCAAAGATGCACGCGTGATCGAACTGCACGAACGCACGCGCCGCATCTGCGCTTCGCGCATTGAAGAGATCTTGCGCCGGTTCGACTGCACGAGCGTCGTCGATCCGTTCATGGGGCTGCCCACGCATCTGAACTATTTCAAGCGCCAAGGCATCGCCGTGCATGGCGGCGATTTGGTGGAATGGTTCGTGCGTGCGGGCGAAGGCCTGGTGGTAAACGATTTCACGATCCTGCGCGATAACGAAGTTGCCGAGATCGTTGAGATGCTGCCCGGCCGGATTTATTCGGTCGACATGTTCAAGGCGTGGGAAGGCGTCTTCTTCTCGGAAGAACAGTGCATTTATCTGGGCGTTTGGCATGACAACGTGCACAACCTTCGCAGCGACGGGCAAACGGGTCTCGCGATCGCCGGTTTGTGGAACGTCCTCTGCTATTGGCTGCAAAAAGCCCACTATCCGGACGACATGCAGGACGTTCCGCCGAGCGAGCTGGCTTGGCATTACATCCGCAAAACCGATCAATGGGTGGGCAGCAATCTCCGGCGCAACACCGTGCGCCAATCCGACGTGCTGCAGACGATCGCGGCGCAGCAGGCGGACGCCTTGTTTCTTTGTCCGCCGGCGCGCAACTCGTTCCGCAGTGCCGATGCGCGCATTTGGATGTGGGAAGCGTGGTGGCAGGGCAATCCCTATTACAACATCGAGTACGCGTACCGCGATTCGTTATTCGGTGCGCGCAGCAGCGACGAACACGGCTACGCGCGCGCGATTGCGAGCGTACTCTCCAACGCGCAAGGCTACCCGGTGGTCATCGTTCAGACCACCGAGCAGCGCTTGCGCGAATTCGAACCGCACGTGCGCAATGCGCGCGCGAACGTCGAAATCTACGCGCCGCACCCGAACGAAGTGTACCTTATCGGGACGAAGTAACCGCCGTATCGCTGGACATGCGCGCCCACACAAAGCACAGGACGGCGAGCACGAGGTACACGATGCCGTGTTTGGTGTGATGTCTGCCGTCGAGACCTAACGCCGGTAAGAAATGAGCGATGCCGCTCCATGCCAGAATCGCGAGCACGATGAACACGATGCCTAAAACCGCCGCAAGTATCTTCAATGAATAACTCCTCTGGTAGCTAAAAGAAAGCATAACGCCCCGAACACCAGGCAGTACCATCCGAACGGACGCAGATCGTTGTTTCTAAAATAACGGACTAAGAACGCGACGGAAGCGTACGCTGCAATGCCCGCGACGACGCCGCCGGCCAACGCTTGCGCGAGCGCGACGTTCGCTCCAGGCACGAGCAGCTCGGGGACTTCCAACAAACCCGCCGCCAGAATAACGGGCGTTGCGAGCAAGAACGAAAAATTCGCTGCATCTTCGTGGTTGAGGTCCGCAAGGAGACCGGCCACCATGGAGACGCCCGAACGCGAGATGCCGGGGAAAAGCGCAAGCGCTTGGCCGAAGCCGATGCCGGCGCTCTGCAGCCATGTGAGCGTTTCCACGCGTTTGTCCGCCCGGTGGAACTGGTGCTTTTGCCGGCGGCGCAGATACTCGCCGAAAAACATGACCGCTGCGTTGAGCATCAAGAAGAGCGCGGCCAAACGGGCGCTTCCGAATAACGTGCGTACCGGGTCTTTGAGCAGCACACCGAGCAGCCCCACGGGAACGGTCGCAACCACCAGCAGCCAGCCAAGCTTTTCATCGGGATCGGCTCCGAGCTTGCCGCGGATCACGCTCGCAACGAGCGCGCGCGCAATCTTCGCCCACGTTCTCCAATAGAAGAGCAGCAACGCAAGCGCCGTCCCAAGGTGCAACACGACGACAAACGCCAGAAAGCGCGGGTCGGAACGGTTGATGTTGTCCCAGTGCAGCAGCGCCGGAATGAGAATCGTTTGGCCGAGGCTGCTGACCGGAAACAGCTCGGTGACGCCTTGCAAGACCGCGAGCGCAAGAGCTTGGGCAAAAGACACGCTGCCGAAGATACGTCGCGGGAAGGATTGCTCCTGGAGACGGCCTAAGCCGATGCTGTGGGCTCAGAAGAGGTGCAGTTTGGTCATCACCGCGAGTTCGAGCGGGTTGGCGACACGCTGCTGGTCTCATACAGCATCGGTGATGAGTTCGCGCCGGAATTCACGGAGACGTACGATATCGCGCCGGGCGGTATGGCGATGATCACCAATGCCGAGCTCCTCAAAGACGCGCCTATCACGGTGCAGCTCGAATTACGCGGCGACACGCGCCCGATGATCCGCCTCAAAGGCATGGTCCGCTGGTCGCGCTTCGACGGCATGCTGCAACGCTACCGCACCGGCGTCGCGTTCTCGGATGTCGACGAATCCACCGAAAAAGACCTCACCCGCTACATCGACACCCTGCGCCTGCTTCGCGACATGGGCGTTCTTTAGACCGCCTCTTTTTTCGGCACCTGACAAACTACAGCGCAGAAAAGTTCACGCTGAAGACGAACTGGCCGGCCACGGCTCGGCAGTTGACGTATTTGGGCGAGTAGGTCGTCGCGCGGGCAAGACGGTCCGCAACTGTATCCAGACCGGCGTTGCCGGAGGACTGCGCGAGCGCGGTATCCGTCACGCGGCCTTGCGGATCGAGCGAAACGCTAATCTGGGCCGTGCCGCTGACTTTGCTGGCGCGGGCGTCGGGCGGTATGTCGACCGCGTCCGGCGTGGCCTGCACGGAGGGTTCGGTGTTTTGATGGCCGCCGCACGGGCCCAGTGAGGGCCTCGATGCGGGCGTCGGCAGCGGGGTGGGTGTGTGCGAGGGCGCCGGCGTATGCAGGCGCAGGGGCCCGATCGCATTATGCATCGCGGCTTTCGGGCCGCGCCCTCTTGCGGCAAGGCTCGGCGGAGCGATGCTCGACTTCGCCGCTGGTGCCGGCGGCGGCGGCGTGTGCGGGACCACTCTCGCGATCGTTGTTATGTGGATTCGCGCGATGCGCGTCTCTTCGAACGAACGCATCGTCACCGGCCACCGGATGTAGCCCGCGAATAGGAAGTGCACGAGAATTGAGAGCGCGATCGCCCAGAGGAACACGTTTCGCGTGCGCTTCGGATTCATTGCCGGGCGCCTTCACACAAAGACAAAACGCCCCCTCTCGTGAGCGTTTTGCCGCTTAGGGCACGAGCCGCGTCTATTGGTTGGGGTCGAACGTCACGCGAAAGATGTAGCTTTCCGCTACGGGTGTGCAATTTACGATTTTGGGGACGTACTGCGATTGCATCGCTGCCTGCTTCGCAGCCTGATCCATCGCCATGTTCCCCGAGGACGTTTGAATGGTCGGACTCGAGGGTGAGCCGGATGCCCCCACCGTCACGACGACGGCGACTTCAACGCGTCCCAATCCCTGCTCGCGCGCCGAGTCGGGATATTCGGGCGCGACGGTTTGCGTGGCGGTCGCCTCCTGATACGGCGTTTTGCAAGCCGGCTTGGGCGTCGGCGTACTGGCCGGCGGACCCACGCTCGCGACCGGAGCGGGCGGCGCGGTTCCGTGACCCGCGGGAGCACCGTTCTCGGAGCCGCTCTTGGGCGCGACGTACTTACTCTCGGTGCTCGTCGTCGACGCATTGTTGCTTTGCGTCTTCGGCGGCTGCACTTTGAGCTGCGGCTGCGGCTGCTGCTGCTGCTGCTTCGGCGGCGGCGTCGTCTTCGGCGGCGGCGGCGTGGGCGTGGGCGGCGGCGGCGTCGGCGGTTTCACGATAATCCGCTTGGTGACCGAAACTTTCTCGACTTGCTGTTCTTCCGAGTGCTGCGTAAGGTTCTTCAAGAACGGCGCGGCAACGAAGTGCACGGCAAGCGAGATAAGAAACGCCCAGCCCAGAAAATTACGGAACCGGTGGCCCGAGGTGATGAACGGGGATTTGTCTGCGTTAGGCATCGTTTAGGTTTTGCTTCCCTCGACCTTGTTCGCCAGACCAAACTCCGTGAGGTCGTTGGACTTGGCGGCGTCCATGACTTGCAGGATCGTGCCGTAGTTCGCTTTCGGATCCGCCTTGATGATCACGCTCTTGAACTTGTGACCCGTGTTTTCTTGCAGCGTTCCAAACGCGGATTTCGCGTCCCCGAGCGGCGTCGGGTTACCGCCGATCAACACTTCGTTCTTGTCGTTGATCATCACGACGATCTGCGAAGCCACGACTTTGTCTTTGTTCTTCGCAAGCGGAAGCGGGGGCTCTTTAGTAACCGAAGCGAGAATGATGAAGATGATCAGCAGGACCAGCAACACGTCCGTGAACGGCGTGATGTTGATGGTCGACATGACTTCTTCTTCGCCTTGACCAGTTGAAACGGCCACGGATTAAATTAAAACCTCCACTTATGACGTAACGAAGCCGACGTCTTCCAAGCCCGCGACTTTCGCGGCATCGAGGATGCGGATGATGGTGCCGTAAGGCGCCTTGGCGTCGGCGACGATCGAGACGTGCTTGTTGCCCTTTTTCGAACGTTCGGTGATCATGACGCCGTAGATGCCGGACGTATCGGTTTTCTGTCCATCCACGTAGATGACGCCTTTATTGTTGACGTCGATCTCGATGTCGTCGTGTTTCTTCTGATTCTGCGGCTGCGAATTGTTATTGTTCGGCAGCTCTTTTTCGAAACCGGGCGGCGTAACGAGCGCGGCTAAGATCATGAAGATGATGAGCAGCACCAGCAAGACGTCGGTGAACGGCGTGATGTTGATCTCCGCCATCACCTCTTCGTCTTGTTTCGCCGAAAGAAGACTCACCGGGTCCTACTTCCTTACTTGACCGGTTGGTACAGGTCGGTGGGGATCGGCGAACCCGTATTGTGGAAGTGCAGCATCTCGGCCATCTGGTTCGCTGCAACGATCATCTCTTGGTTGTACGCCTTGATGCGCGTCTTGAAATAGTTGAAGAACACGACGGCGATAACCGCGATGATAAGACCCGTGGCGGTAGTGATGAGCGCTTCGGACACGCCTGCTGCGACGACCGCAGGCGTGGAGTTTCCCTTGAGCGCGATGTCGTTGAAGGCCTTGATGATGCCGAGCACCGTACCGAACAAGCCGACGAACGGCGCAATAACGGCAATCGTGCCGATGATGCCCAGATAGCGCTCGAGCGCGTTCAAGTGCTCCATGAGCGCAATCGAGAGGGCGTCCGTGATGTCCGCGCGGTTCTTTTCACCGCGAAGAAGCCCGAACTCCAGAATGCGCGGCAGCATGCCCTTTTGTCCGCGGCAGACCTTGACGGCACCGTCGATGTCGTTCGCCGCAATCTTCTGACCGATAGCGCGCAGCAAGCCTTTGGTATCGCCGTGCTGCGTCGAGAAAAAGATCAGCCGTTCGATGACGACGGCAAGGCCGGCCACCGAGAGGAGCAGGAGGAGCCACATGTCCCAGCCGCCCGCCTGCATGAATGAGATAAAACCACCAAACACTATTTTCGACCCCTCCGATTTTTACGGGAACGTATTGTGCGCTAAGACAGAAACAACGGACGGGGGCGACCCCCCCGTACGTGGAGGCGGGTTAGTCCACCTCTGCGTAGAGTCCTTGTAACGAGCCGTCCGGCACTCTTATTGCGGCAGCGACTGCTTGATGAAATTATCGACGGCGATGGACAGCGACATATTGCCCGCGGACTGCGCCTGCGATTTGGCCTTATTGAGCGCAGCCATCGCTCTGGTTTTAAGCGATGCGTCGCTCTTTCCGCCGACCAAGTACTGGCCTGCCAAAGCGATGCCCTCGGCAAAGTTTGCCTGCGGATCGCTGGGCCGCAGCGCGAGCGCTTTGTCGGCGTAGCCCTGCATCGTTTTATAGTCGGCAACGGTCGGTTTTGCATCCTTTTGACTGAGCTTCGAGCTCAAGGCAAACGCCGCGGAAAGGTTGCCTGTGACCTGCGCGGCGGGATTGTTTACCGCCGCCGCCTGCAAGAACGCCGCGATGGCCTCGTCGAATTTGCCCGCTTTTTGCAGCGCCTGACCCTGAGCGATGTACGTGTTGGCCTGAATCGTGCTCAGCGCCGGATTGTTCGGATCGAGCTTCTTGACTTCGTCCATGGTCGCGGCTGCTTGCGCCGTCTCGCCGGCTTGATTGTATGCGGCATACAGTTGCGCGTCCACGTTGACGCGCGATTTCACATCCGCTTTCGGATCGCCGAACACGGCGTCACGCGCGCGCTTCAGATCGGTAGCAGCTTGTGCCGCATTACCGGAAGCGAGTTCGGCCGAGCCAAGAGCGTAGTAGCTGCCGCCGCCGGGAGAAAGCGCGACCGCGCGCTGCGCGTAGGCGAGCGCCAGTGAGGCATTGGACGAAACGAGCTTCGTCGCCGCCTGCATGTACGCGTTCGCGGCGACCTGCTTGAACTCTGGATTCAGGCTGCTCACTTTGGAAAAAGCGGCCGCCGCGGCGGGGAGATCGTTCATGAAATAATTCGCAGCGCCGAGCTCGGAATTCAACGTCGGGTCGTCGGGGTTCGACTGAAGCGCCGTTTGCGCGCGCGCTTTCGCACCCGCGTAATTCGCTTTACGGATCATCCCATCGATTTGCCCGGCGACGCCCTTAAAATTGCTCGTACCGCCCCCGGCGTTCGCGCTCGCGACGGTGCGCCCCGTAAACTTCAGCGTAAAATCGTAGTACGCCGTCACCGATTTGCTGCCGCGCGTTGCGGGCTTGTATGAAGAGTTGCCCGCAATGTCGAGCGCCGCGGCGTTGTCGGCGGAGTTCGTCGACTTGATCACGCGGATCACTTTATGCGAGCCGTTGGCGTTGACCTGAACCTGCACGATCACTTTGCCGGTACCGGCGATCGGCTTCGCGGTCTTGCCCTGGTGCGCAAGCTTGGGCGGATAATACTCGTTGGAGTACTGTGCAGCGGCGGGCGCGGCGAA
>JBHEMM010000008.1:6230-43427 GCA_046262595.1 Vulcanimicrobiaceae bacterium | reverse complement strand
CGCGGCGAACGTTCCTGCGAGCGCAAGCGCCGCAGCCGTTGCTGCCCATCGAGGAATGCGAATCATGCGTTGTTTCCTATCTCGTAGACTCTAATGAAAGACGGAGGAAGGCGCGTACCTTTCTACCGCCGATCAACGCAACTCAAACGGCACCCGTTACCCGGACAGCCCTCCAGGACGCCGAGCACTGTACGGCGCCCGGTTTGCGTCCCCTGCTTTGCGGCTCAAGCAGCCAAACTCGCTTCAGGAAGGCGGCGTCCGAGCGCATGCGCCACGGCTTGCAATTGTGCGATCAACGCCGCAAACTGCTCGAACGTGAGCGATTGCGCGCCGTCGGAAACGGCCGCGGCCGGATCGGGATGCACTTCAACAAGCAGCCCGTCGGCGCCGGCAGCGACCGCAGCCAGCGCCATCGGCCCGACCAGGCGCGCGACGCCCGTGCCGTGCGAGGGGTCGACGATCACCGGGAGGTGCGTGAGCCCCTGCAGCAGCGGCACGGCTGCAATATCGAGCAGATTGCGGGTCGCGCTGTCGAACGAGCGGATGCCGCGCTCGCATAAAACGACTTGCGTGTTTCCCGCGACCAAAAGATACTCGGCGGCCATGAGCAGTTCTTCGATGGTTGCGCAGAGTCCGCGCTTGAGGAGTACGGGCTTACCGGCCTCGCCGGCCTCACGCAGCAGGCTGAAGTTCTGCATGTTGCGCGCGCCGATCTGCAGCATATCGGCATGGCGCGCCACCGTTTCAACCTCGCGCGGATCGAGCACTTCGGTGACGACCGCCAATCCGTTGCGGTCCGCGGCATCGCGCAGCAGCTTCAGCGCTTCCGCCCCCATGCCCTGAAAAGCGTACGGCGAGGTGCGCGGCTTGAATGCGCCGCCGCGCAGCACGTTGGCGCCCTGCGCAGCGACCGCTTTGGCGGCCGCTTCAATCTGTTCGCGCGACTCGACGCTGCAGGGGCCGGCGCAGATTGCCACTTCTTCCGCTCCGAACGCCGCGCCGTTGGCTAAGCGGACGACGGTACGGCCCGCGCGAGCGTCGCGTCGGGCAAGTTTGTAAGCGTGAGGAAGCGCGGTGAGCCGGTCCACGAGCCCTATCGTATCAGACGGCGCAACTGGCCGAGTTCGCGATCCGTCAGCGTACGGCTTTGCCCCGGCGGCAAATCGCCCAGCTTCAGCGGGCCGAAGCGCAAGCGCGCAAGCCCGAGCACGGGGTGACCGAGCGCCTCGAACATGCGGCGTACTTGGCGGTTCTTGCCTTCGTGGATCGTGAGGTCGAGCACCGAACTGTCGCGTCGCGACGCGATCACGCGAACGTGGGCGCCCGATGCTTGAAACTCATCGAGCAGCACGCCGCTCTGCAAGCGTTTGATCTCGTCCGGCAGCAGACGCCCCTGCACGAACGCGCGATATGTTTTCTCGACGCCGAATTTGGGATGCGTGAGGACGTTCGCGAGTTCGCCGTCGTTCGTGAGCAGCAGAATCCCCGACGTATCGTAGTCCAGCCGTCCGACGGGCACGACGCGCGGCGAACCTTTCGGGATAAAGTCCGCAACCGTGCGGCGGCCTTCGGGATCCTTCATCGTCGTAACGACATTCGCCGGCTTGTGCAGCATCAAGTATGCCTGCTGTGTTTCAAGGCGTACGGGCGTGCCGCTTACGTCCACGCGATCGTCGGTCGAAACGACCGTCCCCAGTTCGCGCACGACCTTACCGTTCACGCGCACCTTCCCGCGCGCGATCAACTCTTCGCTCGCGCGCCGGGAAGCGACACCGGCGTGCGCGAGAAGTTTTTGCAGACGCATCTGTTCGGCCACGCCGATCTATTACTCCGCTGGCTACGATTAGCCTATGACGATAAAACCGGGAGCGTTGGACACTTCAGCTTGGCGGTTGCCGACGTCGCTAGTACTTTCCGTTGCCTTCTTCGTTGTAGCCGCGCGAAAGCGAGAGCGCTTCTTTGGTGACGCTTTGCAAGAACTCTTCGTTCGTGCGCGTCTGCGCCATTTTATCGAGGATGAGCTCGGTGATGTCGCCGGAGTTCAGCACGCTCGTTGCGCGCCGCAGCATCCAGATTTTGCGCATTTCGATCTCGCTAAGCAGCAACTCTTCGTGCCGCGTACCGGAACGTTTGATGTCGACGGCCGGAAAGACGCGTGACTCGGCAAGTTTACGGGTGAGGTTGAGTTCCATGTTGCCCGTGCCTTTGAACTCTTCAAAGATGACGTCGTCCATCTTGGATCCCGTTTCGACCAGCGCCGTGGCGATGATGGTCAGCGATCCGCCTTCTTCGATTTTGCGCGCCGCACCGAAAAAGCGTTTCGGCTTATGCAGCGAGGCCGTATCTAAACCGCCCGACAGCGTGCGGCCCGACGTCGGAATCACTTGGTTGTAAGCCCGCGCCAGACGCGTGATTGAGTCGAGCAGAATGACGACGTCTTTGCCCAGTTCGACAAGGCGCTTGGCGCGCTCCATCGCAAGCTCGGCAACGGCGGTGTGATTCTCGGGATGCTCGTCAAACGTCGAGGCGATCACTTCACCGTCGATAGTGCGCTGCATGTCGGTCACTTCTTCGGGGCGTTCGTCCACGAGCAGTGCCATGATGTGCGCGTCTGGATGGTTGATCGAAATGGCGTTCGCGATGTTCTTGAGCAGGGTCGTCTTGCCGGCTTTCGGCGGCGAGACGATTAACGCGCGCTGCCCTTTGCCGATCGGGCAGAACAGATCGATGACGCGCGTCGAGAGTTGAGTCGCGCGCACTTCCAGACGGAAGCGCTCGTTCGGGTAAATCGGCGTGCCCTTTTCATAAAGGCGGCGGCCGCGGATTTCCTCGGGCGTGAGGCCGTCGATCTTGTCGACACGGATCAGACCAAAGTACTTCTCGCCCTCTTTAGGGCGACGCACTTGACCTTCGACCAAATCGCCGCGGCGCAGTTCGAAGCGGCGGATCTGCGATTGGCTGACGTAGATGTCTTCCGGTCCGAGAATGTAGCCGTCGCGCCGTAAAAAGCCGTAGCCTTCGGGCAGCATGTCGAGTACGCCGTTGGCGATTTCGAGGCCGGAACGCTGCGCCTGAATTTCAAGAATCGCGGGAATCAACTGATCTTTTTTCAGCTTGAGCGGCGACTCGATGTCGAAGTCTTTGGCCAGCGTATTGAGCTCGGCTTTGGTTTTCTCGCCGAGTTGCTCGGCGGTGAGCATCGGAGGCCCGGCGGCTTCCGCTTGCGGAAACTGCTCGGCCGCGTGGTGCGGCGGCATGTTCCCATTAAAGCTGCGGTGGCGGCGTGAACGGCGGCGGCGGTTTGCGCCTTGTGGTTGCCGCCCATCGTTGGGACGATTATCGAATTGCAGTGGAGTATCTCTCTCGTAGAGTCGCGCACGTCACATGTATGAAAAGGCCGGCGAGGCTGCCGCGATTTCGACTTTAAACGTGAGCGGTGGGGGAATTACTGCGCCGCGGAGGTTCTTACGACCCTTCGACTTGCTCAGGGCGACGACTCCACGACGAGCAAACTATAGCATAGGCATCGGCCCTGCGACAAGGTATGGCGCCCAATGCGCGCCGGCGGCTCATGGCGAGAGCGCTCGCGGGCCGGAGATATAGGGATTGCCGCGCTCGTAGAAACGCAGGCGGCGCGCGGCCGCTTTCGTGATGCCGATGCGCGCGCTCCGGCCCAAACGGCGGCGCCGCGCCTGCGGCGGTGCGGCAAGCCAGAGCGCAGACGCGGCCAGCAGATCGAGGCCATCTTCTTCTAAGCCTATCGCAAGCGCCTGGCACAACCGCCCGGGGCCGCGCGTCAAGTCTCGCAGCCGCGCCGTCGCGCGGCGCGCCTGCATGAGCTCGATTCCTTCGAGCGGTTCGAGCGCGCGTAACAGAACGGCTGCCCCCTCGCCGACGTTTTCGCTCGTCACGTTCACGCACAGCGACGTTCCGTAAATCTTATAGACGTACGCATGGAACGGACGCAGAAACATGGATGCGTTGCGTTTGCCGGCGCCCGCGTAAGCGTGCGATGCGCGATCGCCCGGAACGTACGCTTCCGTCTCCACGATCCGGCCGGCGGCGCGGCCCTCCGCACTGTCGCGCACGAGCAGGCACCCGATCAGAGCCCGAGCCAGTGCGACCGTTTCCTGCGGCAGCTCGCGGCGTTCGAGGCGGCGGTAGAGCGGCACTAAGCCGCGACGTGCAGCGCTGCCTCGGAACGCGCACGCGCGGTAAGATCGCTTTCCGCTGCGGCGTGGACCTCGTACCGGTCGAATCGATTGAGCGCACATCGCAGACGAACGTAGGCCAGCGTCAGTGCCGCAGGCACGTCGCGGTGTTCGCGCAGATCGCCGGCCAGCGCCGGATCCTCGATGTGGAAAGCAGCCGCCGCGGCGCCGCGCTTTCGCAGAACTTCAGCCACCGCGCGCACGGCTGCGTAGCCCACTTCGCGGTCTTGAAGACCGGCGAAGCGTTTTACGGTAAACGGCACCCGCAGGACCCGCGCGCATTCGACGCCGGGGAACCGCACGTACGCGATGCCTTCGCCCCGTTCGCCGGCTGCAAACCCTAGGGCTGCCGCAATGAAGCCTTTCATGGCTTTATTGTATACCGAACATATGTTCGAGTCAACTGGTCGTAAAGCGCCTCAACCTTCCGCGCCTGCTCGAGGTGGCCGAAGCGCCTCGCGCCGCTCTGCGCAAGCGCCGCGCCGCCTGCCGACCGGCCTCGAGGAATGGCTTCGAACGCCAGCGCGAACGCCGAGGCGTCGGGCGCGGCCACGGCACCAGCACCGCCAAGCACGTCGCGCACTTGCGGCACGTCGGCGGCAATCACGCTCGCCCCGGCAGCGAGCGCTTCGGCCAGCACCATGCCTTGCGTCTCGGTCACGCTTGCGAACACGAACGCATCCGCGCTGGCATAATAATGCGGCAGTTCTTCGCGCTGAACCGGACCGATGAAAACGACGCGATCCTGCAGGCCGAGGCTCTGCACCAGCGCGCGCAGATCCGGTTCGTACGGGCCCTCGCCGGCAATCGCGAGCAAAGCCGGCACGCGGGTACGCGCCAGCGCGTGAAGAAGCAGATCGATGTTCTTCTCGCGTGCAAGACGCGAGACGGTGAAGAGCAGGCGCTGTCCGGGTTTGACGCCCAGGCGCGTGCGCAATGCATCGCTGCGCCGGCCGCCGCCGAAGAGTTCGAGGTCGATTCCGCTGGGCACGATCTCAATCGGCACCTCCACGCCCAGCTCCAGCAGGCGCTCCTGCATCGCGTGCGTGGGCACGACGACGGCATCGGCGGTGTTTGCGTACGTACGCGTCAGCGCTTCCGCAGCGCGTTTGGTCGCATTGGCTTCGAAAGGCACGTAGTGCGCGTATTCCTCAAGCCGCGTGTGATACGTGTAGATCAGCGGGACGCGCAACCGCCGCGCGATGCGCGCGGCCATCCAGCCCGTGACAAACGGGGAATGCGCGTGAACGATCTGCAGGTGATCGATAACGGCATGGCGCGGGCCGCGCCGCACGTGCGGTACCGTCAAGCGGTAGGGCGATGCGATCGGAAGCGGCAGCGAGGGAATGCGAAACACCGGCGGCTCGTCCCGGTCCGATCCCGGCGCGCCCGGCGCGAAGACGGAAACCTCATGACCGAGCTCGCGCAATCCGGCCGCCAGCGCATCGATCGAAGCGACGACGCCGTTCACGACCGGCCGGTAAACTTCGGTGAAAAACCCTGCGCGCATGCCGTGCTGTTAAAGCCGCGCCGCCCACTTCCATGTTTTTCCGGGCGGCTCGCTTGCCTTAAAGGGACGACCTTTTATAGCAACGACTTTTGCCGTATGCCCCGCTTTGTAAAGCCATGCTATAGTGCGCGGGTCAGTTCTTGACCGGGCGACCGTGTTGCCCGTTCCGACGTTTCCGAATCCGGATCCGTCAACCAATCACCGCCTCTTAGGTCTGGTGCGCTGCTCAAAAAACCGGTCCCTAAACAACCGTCGAGAGCGCACCACGGTCTTTCCAAGGAAAGGAATTTGGGTTGATAGGACGCTGTATAAGCCGCTTTCGTCATCTCTTCGCTGCCGGTACGCTTACCGTTACCGTCTTAACCGCGGGCTTCGTCACGCACCCGCTCTCGGCCGTCGCAGCCGCTCTCGACGTCCACGGCGTCACCCATGCGGTGATGTTCCAATCGGGCGGCGAGCAGACCGAGCACGTGACCACTGCGCCGACGGTCGGCGCGTTCCTCAAAGAGCGCGGCATCGCCCCCGGCGACCGCGACTACATCCACCCATCGACGGACACGCCGCTGGTGGATAATCTCGTCATCGATTACGCGCCGGCGATTCCCGTCAAACTCGTGACGGCAAAGGGCGCGCACGTGATCACCACTACCGCGACCGACGTCGGCTCGCTTTTGGAAGAGCAGGGCATCCAGCTCGGCGCGCACGACGTCGTCCGTCCGTCGCTTTCCGACCCGCTCGTAGCACACTCGACCGTGCGCATCATGCGCGTCGTGCAATGGGTGTCATCGCAGAAGCAGCGCGTCTCTGAGCGCACCGTGCGCGAGATCGATTTCTCGCTTCCGCCGGGACAAACGCGCGTTCTCGAAGCCGGCTCGGCCGGCGTTTCGCTTACCATGGTGGACTACACGCAAACCGACGGCACGCTGCACAAACGCATCCTGACGCGCCGCGTGGTGCGTAAACCGCAGACACGCATCATCGCCGAAGGTGTGGGAACGGGCGCTGCCATTGCCGACTTCGCGCGGCGCGGTCTGCAAAAAACATCGTATATCGCCTCGCAGGCGATCGACATGGTCGCGACGGCCTACACCGCCGAGTGTTTCGGATGCACCGGTTTTACGGCCGGCGGCTATCACGCGGGGCACGGCATCGTCGCGGTCGATCCGCGTATTATTCCGCTCGGTACGCGATTGTATATTCCCGGCTACGGTTTTGCGATCGCCGGTGACACCGGCGGCGCAATATCCGGCAACCGCATCGATCTGGGATTCGATTCGCTCGCCGACGCGCTCGGTTTCGGCAGGCGTGCGGTAAAGGTTTACACGCTCAAGTAACAAGAAGGGCCCCGGATGCATCCGCGGGCTCTTCTCGATCGTTTTGGCTACCGCCCGAAGAAACGCCTCGGCCAAAACTTTTTGATCGATCCGGCAGCCGCCGCGCGCATTGCCGCTCTGGCGGGCGACGCGCCGCGGATCGTCGAGATCGGTCCCGGGACGGGCGCGCTAACGGTCGCGCTCCTGCAAACGAATGCCGCGATCACCGCGATCGACATCGACGAAGACATGATCCGGATCCTGCGTTCGCTGCCTGAACTGCAGCGTGCCGCGATGGTCCACGCCGATGCGCTCACGTTCGATTACGCCGGCTTCGCGGCTGGCGAACGCTGGAACATTGCGGGAAACCTTCCGTACAACATCGCCACGCCGCTGATCATGCGCTTGATCGAAATGCAAAACGGGCCCCATGAGCTCGTCGTGATGGTTCAGAAGGAGGTCGCGCAGCGGATGAGCGCGGTCCCCGGCACGCGCGCGTACGGAAGTTTAAGCGTTGCGCTTCAATATGCGATGACGATCGAGCGAGCGTTCACGCTGGGGCCCGGATCGTTCTATCCGCGGCCCAAGATCGAGTCGGCGGTGCTCGTGTTACGCCGTCGCGCCGCAAAAGCGGTGAGCGTTGGCGACGAGCCGTACTTTTTGCAGGTTGTCCGCGCAGCGTTCGCGTACCGCCGCAAAACGCTGGCGAACAGCCTTTCCCTCGCACTCGACGTGCAGCGCGGCGCAGTGGCCGATGCGCTGGCCGCCATCGGCTTGAATACGGAGATACGTGGAGAACAGCTCGGGCTCACCGATTTTGCACGACTCGCCGATCGTTTACGCGGCGGATAGTTTCCCCGCGCGCCGCAGTGTGCTCGTCGCGCTCGGCTTGGCCGGCATCGTGCTGCTTTGCGTGGCCGCGGTGCTCGGCGCTATCGTCATCGTCCTGATTTCCGCGCACCTGGATCGCACGGCGATAGCACAGCACGCAATCGCGCTGACAGTCGTCCTGCAAGCCGTCATCGATGCGGGCGTCGTGGTGTATCTCGTCCTTGCGCTGCCGGCTCTAGCAAAGACAACGCTCGCGGGCCTGGGATTCACGCGCCCCAACGGCACGCAGATCGCCGTCGCGCTCGGCGGCGCGGTTTTGATGATCCTCATCGTGAACGGCACCGGCGCTCTCATTGCTTTTCTGCTGCACAACAAGCACGAGCAGGCTGCGATTCAGCTGTTTTTGGCCGAAAAGAATCCGGTGGTGAAAGCGGCTTTTGCCGCGCTGGCAATCATCGTTGCCCCGATCGCCGAAGAGATGACGTTCCGCGTGTTCATTTTCAACGCGGTGCGCAAGCACGGGAGTTTCTGGATCGCTGCGGCCGTCAGCGGCGTGTGTTTCGGTTTAGCGCATATGGATCCGTACGCGCTCGTTCCGCTCATTTTCGGCGGCGCGATCCTCTGCGGTGTATACGCGTATTCCAAGAACGCTTACATGTCGATGATCACGCACGCGCTTTTTAACGCCGTTTCCGTGATCGGGTTGTACGCAGTCCCCAACTTGGTGAAGTGAACCTTGGCATCGATGCCTATAATCTGATCGCCGACCGGCGCGGTATGGGCCGCGTCGTGCGCTGCGCGCTCCATGGTTTGCAAGAGCGCGGAGCCTCGCCGGTGCTGATCGGCAGAACGCGTGCCGATCGCGCGACGCTGCAAGCGCAGTTCGGCCTGCCGGCAATCACTGCGGGGGATGTGCGCAATGCGCGTTTCGCGGCCGTGTGGTTTCCTTGGAACGCGGTGCGTTTTGAACCGCATGCGGTTTGCGCCGTCACGGTGCACGATCCGTTCGCCTTTACGTTTCCCCATCGCAATGCCGTCGCGCGTTGGCGCGAACAGCGGCCAATCGCGCGGGCCGTGCGGCGGGCCGATCGCGTCTTTGCCGTTTCGCACTGGACCGCGCGCGAACTGCGGCGCCTTTTCGGGATCGATGGATCGCGCATGACGGTCGTGCCGAACGAGCCGGACGCGTATTGGAAACCGGTCGCCGCTGACGGGCGCACACCGTACCTCCTCTTTTTAGGCGGTGCGGAGGAACGCAAGAACGCAACGATGCTTCTGCGAGCGTTCGAATGCGCGAGCGCGAACGGTCACGCGGCGCAACTCGTCATTGCCGGTGCGCTCGCGAAAGACGCCGAGCAGCTCGCTGCCTCGCTTGCCAATGTGCGGCGCGAACATCCGGACGACGAGCGGCTGCGAGAACTTTACAGCGGCGCGCTTGCGCTGCTCGTGCCTTCACTGGCCGAGGGCTTCGGCCTGCCGGTCTTGGAAGCGATGGCGTGCGGCGCGCCGGTTCTTGCCGCCGACGCCGCCGCACTGCCCGAGACGGCCGGAGGCGCGGCGGAACTCGTCGCGCTCACGCCCGACGCCTGGGAACGCGCCATTGTACGGATCGCCGCAGATGCGCAACTGCGCGACGATCTGCGGGCGCGCGGTTTTAAACGCGTGGAAAACGCTACGCGCGGCGCAGCCGTTACGGCGCTGCTGCATCTCGCGCGCGGCGCACGATAGCGCGCAAATTGTCGATAAACTGCTGCGGCGCGAAGGTTTGCGCGTGGGCGCGCAGACGTTGCGGATCGAAGCGCGATCCGTCGAAATTGCGCAGCACGTTTGCTAGGGAGCGCGGCGATGATTCATCAAAAAATGCGCCGGTCACGCCCTCCTGCACCGTTTCCAGCGCGCCGCCCGCCCGCAGCGCAATCGCCGGACGCCCGCAAGCGGCGGCCTCGAGAGGCACCAAACCGAAATCTTCTTCGCCCGGCAAGATCGCCGCGCGCGCGTTGCCCAAGAGCTCATTCACCTGCGCGTCCGACACAAAGCCCAGCATGCGCGTCGTCGTGCCGCGGGCGAGATCGCGCAGCTCGCGCTCTTGCGGCCCGGTACCGGCGACATACAAAGGAACGCGCGCGAGCTGCGCGGCGCGGATTGCAACGTCGATGCGCTTGTACGGCAGCAAGCGCGAGGCGATGAAAAAATAGTCGCCGCCGCCCGGGCCGACATCGAACCGGTCGACGTCAACCGGACAATGCAGCACGAGCGCCTCGCGGTTGTAGTAGCTCTTCACGCGCCGCGCAACGTTATGCGAGTTCGCGACGAACAGCGTGGGGCGCGTTGCGGCGCGCTTATCCCAAGCGACCAGAGGCGCGACGAGCGGACGCAGCAGCGGATTGCGGACGTAGTCTTCATACGCGAACGAGAAACGGCTCACCGTATTGATGTAGCAAACGTGCAGTGCTCCGGGGGGCGTCAGCACGCCCTTGGCCCACGCCGTGGTCGAACTGACGATGGTGTCGAAGCCGCTGAGGTCGAACGATTCGAACGCCCGGGGATACAGCGGCGCGAGAAAGCGGAAAAAGCGGTTCGCCCCCGGAATGCGCGCGAGAAACGAGCTTCGCACGCGGGCCGGCGCGACCAGATCGCCGTTGCGGCGCGCGTCGTAGAGCGCCGTGTAGACCGGAGCATCGGGATACGCGCGCGCAATGTGCGCGAATACGCGCTCGGCGCCGCCTCGCTGGTTGAGGTAGTCGTGAACGAGCGCGACGCGCAAGGGACTACTTCGAGCGCGGAAGGACGAGCGCAATCGCCGGCGCGTTGAGATAACGCGCCGCAACGCGCTGCAGGTCCGCAGCTTTCGTTGCATCGATCGCTTTCAATATCTGCGCCTGCGCGTTGCCGCCGCTGCGGGCGAACAGCGCGGCCAAATACGCGCGCTGCTCCACGGTCTGTGAATCGACGAGCAGGCGCCCCGCGGCAAAGTTTTTGAGCTCGGCGATGTCGCCGCCCAGCTTCGCGTGGCCCAAAACCCCGACGACGCCAAGTGCCATGGAAAACGTTCGCACCGGATCGCCCAAGCCGCCGTCCACGTACACAATGACGTTTGCGGGCGAGGAATCGAAGTTGTAGTAGGCGCCGACGCCGCTTTCGGCGGCCGATCGCGTCGCGATCGCGGGGACATCCGAAACGTCGGAAAGCGTGCGCTGCATGAACTCGGTCAAGATCAGCATCGCGCCGAAGTCCTTGCTCCCGGCGGCCGGGGCGGCGTACTGCGCGACCAGCCACGGAACGGGAACGTCGCGCCGGGCGACGAGTTGGCGCGAGGTCGAGGGCAGTGCCGCGGCCCGGACGACGATAGCCGTCGAGGTGCCCGCGGGCAGCGCCTGCACGATCGCTGCAGGCGAAACCCCTGCAGCGGCGGTGTTGCCGGCGGAACTGACCAATGCATCGCCCGCGCGGTAATGCGCCGCATAGAACGCTTGCACGTCGGCCGCCGTGAAACCGGCGAGCGTTTCACTGATGCCGTAACGCGGCAGACCGGCGTCGGAATTCTGATAGAACGCGCGATCGAGCATCTCGATGCCGACGCGCAGCGGCGAGCGCTGGTCGGCCGCAATCTTTTTATTCAGCTGCACGCGCGCGGCGACGACCGTTGAGGGCGTGAAATCGGGATGTGCAAGGGCAGTCGAAAACAACTGCTGCAGCACCGCGTAACGTGAAGCGGGCCCTTCCAGATAGAAGCGGACGCGGCCGGGCGCCATGACGAACGAAACGGAGCCGCCCGCCGCTTTCACCGCATCTTCAAGCGGAATGTTCGAGACGGGGGTGCGCAGGATCGTTTGCGCCGTAAGCGCGGCCAAGCCGTTCTGCGAGGGCGCTTCGCGGTCCAGGCCCGCTTGCAGGAGCACTTGCGTTCCGATCAAATCGGCCGCGGCGTCCGGCTGCTGCACGAAGGTTACACGTGCCGGCGCGGCAGCCGTCAGCAGGATGAGCGCGAGGAGCGCGGCGACACCTTTCATGTTGAAGACCCGGGCGCTGCAGCGGTGAGCAATTGCACGATCGCCGCATGCTGAAGATACTGCGCCGCGACGGAGGCGACATAGGCGGCATCGAGCGAGTTCGCAATGTGCAGATAACGGCGCGATTCATCGCCCGGCGCGTATCCCGCATCACCTTCCACGGCGTACCAGCCGGCATTGTCGGCATGCGAGGCGGGCGTCTGCGATTCGGCCAGAATGCGGTAGACGAACGCGTTGCGCGCGGCTTCAAACACTTTGCCCTCGAGCGGTTTGCTCATTGCGGCTGCGGCTTGGAGCACTTGCGCGCGCGCAGCGTTCGCATTCGCGCCCCCGATGGTCGCAATGAGCACGCCGGGCCGGTGCAGCGTGATAAATTGGCCCGATATGAAAAGGTCGCCGTTCGTCTGCTGCAGCGCCGAGGCCAGAGCGCCGTACGAGGGATCGAACAGATAATCCGCGATGAAGTCCATCGCCGTGGCGGCCTTCGCATCCGCAATCGGCGGCCCAAGCCATGCAATGCCCAAGCCCGCTACGGGCGCAGCAACGGTCGCATCGACGGCGGCGCCTGACGGCGTGGAGTCGAACGGCGGGTCGGCCGGAGCGGCTTGCGCGGCGCTGAGGCGGGGAATGTTCGCGAGGATGCCGGCGTCAACGTTGCCGGCGATGGAAAGGACTGCGTTCTGCTCGCGCAGCGCGCGCGCGGCAAACGCGCGCAGGTCTTGGGGAGCGATCTTTGAGAACGCGGCTTGCGTGGACGGAACGGGCGCGTAGTGTGCCGCGCCTGCGGCGAACAAACGCTCGAAGAGGGCGTTCTGCAGCACCTGCGGCGCATCGTACTGCTGCTGCGCCGCGACGATGGTGCTGTCGCGCAAGGCGGCTTTTAAGCCGGCGTCGGTTATCGCGGGTGAAAAATAGGTTGACGTCAACGCTTTGAGCACCGCAGGCGCTTGCCACGACGGCACGTTTGCGCCGATCATTGCGATGTCGGAGTAAACGTCGATCGAAAGGTACCCGCCGCTGCGTTTGACGATCTCCGCCAGCGAAGAGCCGTGCGGCCGCGCGGAAACGGCAAGCGCGGCGATGGTTAAACGCGCAATGCCGGGGCTTGCATTGTCGTATCCGGCGGAAGGCGCGCGGTACCAAAGTTCGATCGCTGCCGTTGCCGCCGCCGTGTCGCGATGCATGATGTATTGGCTGCCGCCCGGCAATGCGCCGGTCAACTGCGTTGCACCGGACACCGCAGCAGCGAGCGCGATCGCAGCGATCATGCCGGTTCCGGCGAGATATTCGGCGGAAAGCGCTTGGGCGCGTCGGCGCGTTTCCCGCCCTCCGGCGCGGGAGGTACCGCATCGGCAGGAGCCGGGGCGCCGCCGCCGCGGTTGTACGGGCGATCTTCCAGAATGGCGCGCACTTCTTCCGCGTCCACCGTTTCGTATTCCAAGAGCGAGCCCACCATGCGTTCGACTTTGCTCCAGTTCTTGCTGAGGAGCACGCGGCCGCGCTCGTAACAACTCTCGATGATGCGCCGCACTTCTGCGTCGATCTTCGAGGCGATCTCCTCGGAATAGTTGCGCTCTTCACCCAAGTCGCGGCCCAGGAAGACCTGATGCTGGCCGCGGCCGTATTGAATCGGGCCCAGCGTTTCGGACATGCCGTATTGCGTGACCATGCGGCGCGCAACTTCGGTCGCTTTCTCGAAGTCGTTGCTCGCGCCGGTGGTGACGTCTTTGAATTTGATCTCTTCGGCAAGCCGGCCGCCGAGCATCCGCGTGATGAGCGCCAAGAGTTCTTCCTTGGTTTGGCTGTGGCGATCGTCTTCGGGAAGCGACCACGTGATGCCCAGCGCCATGCCACGCGGGATGATCGTCACTTTGTGAATGGGGTCGCTTTTCTCGGTGAGGCCGCCGATCACGGCGTGGCCGGATTCGTGATACGCCGTGTTCTCTTTTTCTTTTTGCGACATTACGATGGATTTTCGTTCCGGGCCAACCATGACGCGATCGATCGCCTCGTCACAATCGTTCATTTCGATGACGGTCTTGTTGCGGCGCGCGGCGAGCAGCGCGGCCTCGTTCAGCAAGTTCTCCAAATCGGCGCCGGAGAAGCCCGGCGTGCGCTTTGCCAGCGTTTCGAGCTGCACTTCTTTGCCGAGCGGCTTGTTGCGCGCATGCACTTCGAGGATCTTTTGACGGCCCTTCATATCGGCACGGTCGACGACGATCTGCCGGTCGAAACGTCCGGGGCGCAGCAGCGCCGGATCGAGCACGTCCGGCCGGTTCGTTGCAGCGATCAAGATCACGCCGGTGTTCTGATCGAAGCCATCCATTTCGACGAGCAGCTGATTGAGCGTCTGTTCGCGCTCGTCGTGTCCGCCGCCCAAGCCGGCGCCGCGCTGACGGCCGACCGCGTCGATTTCGTCGATAAAGATGATGCACGGCGCGGATTTCTTGGCTTGGTCGAATAGGTCGCGCACGCGCGATGCGCCTACGCCCACAAACATCTCAACGAAATCCGAGCCGGAGATCGAGAAGAACGGCACGCCGGCCTCGCCCGCGATCGCGCGCGCCAGCAGCGTTTTGCCCGAGCCGGGCGGCCCGAGCAGCAGCACGCCCTTGGGGATCCTCGCGCCGAGCGCCTGGAACTTCTTGGGATACTTAAGGAACTCGACGATCTCGCCCAGCTCTTCTTTGGCTTCGTCCACGCCGGCAACGTCGGCGAACGTCACTTTCGGGCGGTTCTCGGAAAGCATCTTTGCGCGCGAGCGTCCGAACGAGAGGGCTTGACTGCCGCCGTTCTGCGCCTGCCGCAAGATAATGAAGATGAACGCGCCGAGCAGCAAGAACGGCGCGATGCTGATCAGCGAGGTAAAGAGCGATCCGCTCGTCGGCGTCTCCCACGTGACCGGCCCGCTGACGTGCTGCACGACCTGCGTGACGAAGGCCGAGTCGCGGTTGGGGATCGTCGTGACGTAGTGGCTTCCGTCCTTGAGGTCGCCCGAGACGTCGTAACCAACGGCGTGGAGGCTCTTAATCTGGTTGTGCTCGAGTTTTTGATAGAACGCGCCGTAATCCAGCCGCGTCTGATCCGTGGGGGCCTGGAACAGTTTCTGCACGACGATCAGCACGATCAAACATGCCACGACGACGAGAAGGATGCTCCGCAGATGCTTCGTCACTACATTTACCTTACTTTTGAACCGGCCCGCTTGCAGCAAAAGCCCATGGCTCGAGCTGCCCCAGAAACGGCAGATTACGATAGCTTTCCCGGTAGTCTAAACCGTACCCTACGACGAACTCATCGGGAGCCTTCAGCCCGACATACTCCACGGGCACGTTCACGACGCGGTGGTACGGCTTATCGAAGAGCACGCAGGAGCGCAGCGTAAGCGGCCCGCGGCCACCCAGCAACGCGCGAAGATACTGCAGCGTGAGGCCGTTGTCGATGATATCCTCGACCACGAGCACGTTGCGTCCGGTGATATTCGCCGCCGTATCCTTTAACAAACGTACTTCGCCGCTGGAACGTGTCGCGTTGCCGTAGCTGGAAACGACCAGGAAATCAACTTCGATCGCGCTTGGCCCGTCCGGCACGGCAGCGATGGCGCGAATCAAGTCCGCGGTGACGTACAGCGCGCCTTTGAGTACGCCCAGCACCAGCAGCGGCCGGCCGCGGTAGTCGCGCGCGATCTCCTGCGCCATGCGCCCGAGGGCTCCCGCTATTTCATCTTGGTCGAACAGCACGCGCAAGACGCCGGACCGGTTCATCGTACCTCTCGGTGTACCGCCACGGCGCCGTTCTCAACCGTGAGTTCCACACCGCGGGCCATGGCGAAACGCCCGGACCGCCCGGTCTCCAGCGCCCGCACAGCCGCCTCGATGTGCGCAAAATCCACGCCATCGAGCGCATCGCTGTCTTGCAGCGTCCGCCGGACGAGGTGCCTGCGCGCTGCCTGGGGGCTGCCGGCGAGTTCGTCGCCGACCAAAAGCGCCGCCCGCGAAACCGCTTCATCAAGCCGCGGAAAGAGCGGCCGCAGCGCAAGCAGGGCTTCACGGACGGCATTGCGGCGCAAGGTCAAATCAGCATTGGTGGGGTCGACGGCGTACGGCAGACCCGCGCTCTGCACATACCCGGTCACCTGCCCGCGCGTGAGCCTAAGCAAAGGCCGGGCGAGTTCGACGCCCTCGTCGAGCGCGCGGCGCGCAGGCATACCGGCAATCCCGGCGGTTCCGGCACCGCGAAAGAGCGCCAGCAGCACGGTTTCGGTCTGGTCCTCGGCGGTATGCCCCGTCGCCACAACGTTCGCTCCGCAACGGCGCGCGAGCGCACAGAGCGCGCCGTACCGCGCCTCACGCAACTCCGCTTCACGCGCAGCGGCATTCTGCAGCGCGACGATCTTCACGGGAACGCCAAGCGCTGCCGAAACGCGCAGCACGACGGCTTCGTCCTGCCAGGCCGAATCGCGGATGCCGTGGTTCACATGGGCGAGCGTGATCTGCAGCCCAAGCGGCTTGGCAATGGTGCACAGCAGCGCGGCCAGCCCCACGCTGTCCGAACCGCCGCTGCAGGCGATCAGGACGCGGTCGCCGCGTGCGAGGGCGCCGCCGGTTCGAACTGCGCGCTCGAGCGCGCGAAGGGGATGCGTACCGCGCACGTCTTCAGTGCCGCGCAAGTTCGCGTTCGACGTCGCGCTTGGCGATGCTCTCGCGCTTGTCCCAGATTTTTTTGCCTTTGGCCAAGCCGACTTCAATCTTCACTTTGCCGCGCGTGAAGTACAGGCGCAGCGGAACGAGGGTCAATCCTTTTTCTGCGGCGCGGCCGCCCAGACGCGCCGCCTGTTCTTTGTGCAGCAGCAATTTACGAGGACGGTTGGGATCGACGTTTGAGAAGCTGCCCTGCTTGTACGCAGGAACGTGCATGCCGAGCAGCCACAGCTCGCCGTCGCGCGTGCGTGCGTACGCTTCATTTAAACTCACGCCGCCTTGGCGGATCGATTTGATCTCGGTGCCGGTGAGCACGATGCCGGCCTCGAGCGACTCCAGAATATGATACTCGTGCCGCGCGCGGCGGTTCTCGATGCTCGGCGAAAGATTTTTCTCGGCTGCCTTTTTGGCAACGCGCGCTTCTTTGGACTTTGCCATTTATGCCTGCATGCGCCCGCGCGCAACGAAACGCCCTTCACCCTGCAGCAGCACTTCTCCCGACTCATCGCGCACGCTGGCTTCGATCTCCAGCACGTTGCGGCGCATCCACTTCACGCGGGCCTCGATCGTCAGCGGCGTCTCGAGCGGAACCGGTTTGCGGAAACGGGCATTCAAACTTGCAGTCATTCCGCGGTAGCCTGCGGCGCCCGCGGCGTGCGCCATCGCTTCGTCGAGCAAAGCCAGCGCTACACCGCCGTGCGCGATACCTTGCCACCCTTGGAACTCGCCGCGCAGCTCCGTGCGCGCACACACGCCCGCCTCGCCGTCGCGTTCGAAGCGCACCTTCAAGCCGTGTGCGTTGTGCGGCCCGCAGACAAAACACCGGCCGTCGTCAACCGGAGCGATCGCGGCCACTAGCGCCCGACGTCCAAGCGGGCAGCAAGGGCCGCCGGCAGCTCCGCCAAAACCATTTTCGCTTTGACTTCATCAACGGCGTAGTCGTATCGCACCCACTGAACGACCTGCGTTTCATCGTCATAGCGCACGAAGCACGGCTGCGGATTGAGATCCCGCGGTTGGCCGATGCTGCCCACGTCAACGATGTAGCGCTTCCCCTCTTCCATATGCAGCTCGCCGCCGTGCTGCATATGCGCGTGCCCGACTTCGCCGGCGGCATCGAGCGAATAATACTCTGCGATGTGCGTGTGCCCGACGAAGATCAGCGGCGCGTCGGTGCGGTCGAACGCCGCGCGCGCGTGCCGTTTGTCGAGCAAATATTCGAAGTAATGCACCGGCGCGCCGTGCACCATGAGGAACGCCGGATGACGCATCTCGTAGCTGAGCGAGTTCAGCCATACGATGACGTCTTTGTCGATGACGCGCTGCGTCCATTCGATGGCGCGGCGCGCAGCCGGATTGAAATATTCAACGCCGAAGTTGTCGACCGCCGCAACGTCGTGATTGCCCAGCACCGTTTCCGTCGCACGATCGCGCACCAGACGCACGCACTCGTTGGGATTGGGTCCGTAACCGACGATGTCGCCCAAACACAAGATCGTCTCGTCTTCACCGATGAGCGAGAGCGCCTTTTCGAGCGACTCGAGATTCGCATGGATATCGCTCACCACCGCGTACTTCATGCGGCGAGATCCGTGACCGCTTCGCGCAGACGCCGGGCGAACGCTTCACGCTCCGCCGGCGTTCCGACGCTCACGCGCACGAACCGGTCGAGCGGAGCGGCAGCAGGCTTGCGCACGAACACGCCGCGCTCGAGCAGCGCGCGCAAAACTTGTTCGGCGCGCTCGCGCGTGCCAAAATCGATGCAGACGAAGTTCGCGTGCGAACGCAAGAATCCGCACCCCAGCGATTGCGCGAGCGCGTAATACTCTTCGCGCCCAGCGGCAACGCCGTCCAAGACGCTGCGATAGAACGACCGGTCCGCGAGCGCGGCGAGCGCGCCGACCTGCGCGTTGCGGTTCACGCCGTACTGCAGCGAGATCTTTTCGAACGTCTGCAGGTTGCGCTCATGCCCGATCGCGTAGCCGATGCGCGCTCCGGCAAGCCCATACGCTTTTGAAAACGTGCGCAGGCGCAAGAGCCGCGGATGAACGGGCAGCACGGGGGCGGCGTCCGGCGGCGCAAAGTCGGCGTACGCCTCATCCAAGATCAGCAGCGTGCGCGCGGGCAGCCGCTCGAACAAATGCGCGACCTCCTCGGGCCGCAGCAGCGATCCGCTGGGATTGTCGGGGTTTGCCACGTACACCATGGCGGGCTGGATTTCGTTCGCGCGCCGCGCGAGCGCGTGGACATCGACAGAACCTTGCGCGGTATACGGCACTGTTTCCAAGTGCGCGCTGTAACCGGCGACGTGATAAGCGAACGTGGGATACGTTCCCAGCGTCGTGAGCGCGATCGAACCGGGTGCGGTGAAGGCGCGCACCGCCAATCCCATGAGGTCGTCGATGCCGCTGCCGACGCTGATGTTCTCGAACGCGCAGCCGTGGGCGGCGGCCACTGCTTCGCGCAGCTCGTACGACTGCGGATCGCCGTACCACGCGAGCCGCGGCAGTTCTGCGGCCATCGCGGCCACGGCGCGGGGAGAAACGCCGAAGGAGCTTTCGTTCGCGCCCAAACGCAACAGCGAACTCAAGCGCCGTTCGCGCATGAGCTGCTCGGGGCCGACGAACGGCGTGACCTGCGGAATCGCTTCGATGTGCGGCGCCGCCGAATGTTCTGTGTTCAGATTAACTCCCGCCCAACCGCCGCACGGCGACCGGTGCTCCGGTAGGCAACAACTCGATCTCTTCGCCTAAGACCAGCAGACATGCAGCGCGGGCGAGCAGGCTGACCGAACTCGACCGCAACTGCAGCGGATACGCTATTGCAGGCATCGCCGCCTCGTCGAGGCGGGCCGGCACGAACCACGTCCATCCGGCCCGCTTGCGCAGCGGCACGCCCAGGACCGCAGCAAACAAAGGCGGCGATTCGCCGCAACCGGTGAGATACTCCAGGACCGGCCGCGCCACCATCTCCACAATCGCCAAAGCCGAGACGGGGTTTCCGGGTAGCCCGATCACCGGCTTACCGGCCGCAGCGCCCAAGACGGTTGGCTTGCCCGGCTTCACGCGTAAACCGTGGACGATCAGCCCCGGCCTGCCGAGACGAGCGACGATCGCCGGAGTGAGATCCTTGTCACCGACCGACGATCCGCCGGTCATGACTACACCGTCACACTGCTCGAGCGCCTCACGCAGCAGCCGTTCCAGCATCCCGGCGTCATCGCGTGCGGTCGGAAGGTGCACCGCGAGCGCGCCCATCGCCTCGATCGCGGCCGCAACGCCGTACCGGTTGGAGTCGCGAATTTCTCCCGGCCCGGGCTCGAGCGCGGGCGCAACCAGTTCGTCGCCGCTCGAGAGCACCGCGATTCTCGGGCGGCGGAACACGGGAACGCGTACGACACCCAACGTTGCCAGCAGCGCCAGATGCGCCGGACCTAAACGGCATCCGGGCTCGAGCACCGTTTCACCGGCGCGCATGTCGGAGCCGGCGGGCGTAACGCAATCGCCCGGCGGCCCCGCCGGGAGCGTGACGTAAGCGCCGTCGGTGTGCGCGTCTTCAATGGGCACGACCGTGTCGGCGCCCTCGGGAACAACGCCGCCCGTTGGAATCCGCAGCGCGCACCCGTGCGCCAACGGCGAGGGCCATGGCGTGCCCATGCGTATCACGCCCGCAATTTTTAATCGCGCCGGCAATTCGTTCGAACGCGCCGCGAAGCCGTCCATCGCCGAGCGCGGCGCTGCGGGATAGTCTGTCTGCGCCGTTATCGCAGCCGCTAAAAAGCGGCCGCGCGCGCATGAGAAATCAACGAGCTCGCCTTGCGGCGCAGCCAGCTGTGCAGCGGCGAAATAACGCGCGAGCGCTTCCTGCGGTTCCAGGAGCGCATCGGCCTGAAATCCAATGCGGCGTGTTTCCATGCTCGATCTTGCTTTGATCCGTAGCGATCCCGATCGTGTCCGCCGCAGCGCAGAGCGCCGCGGCCACGACCCGTCGTTCGTCGCTGAGGTTCTGCGTTTGGATGCGCAGTACCGCTCAGCCCTCACCGAGCTTGAAGCGGCGAAGGCCGAGAAAAACCGCATCTCCGCCGGGATCGCCCAAGCTGCGGACAAGGCGACAGCCGCAAAAAATCTGCGCGCCGAACTTGAAACCCTCTCCGCGCGCATCGCCGCCGCGCAGGAGCAAGCCTCACTGCTTGCACTGGATTCGCCCGGATCACCGCTTCGTGAACTGCTCGTGCAATCGCCCAACGTGCTCGATGATTCCGTTCCGCAAGGATCGGACGAAAGCGCGAACGTGACCCTGCGCGCTCACGGCGAGCCGCGCGCGTTCGGCTTCGAGCCGCTACCCCATTGGGAACTGGGCGAACGCCTGGGCATTCTGGACTTCCAGCGCGCCGCCAAACTCTCGGGCAGCCGTTTCTCGATCGTGAAAGGCGCCGGCGCGCGGCTCTCGCGGGCGATCGTGCAATTCTTCCTGGACCGCGCGAACGAACGCGGCTACACGGAAGTGATTCCGCCGATGCTGGTCTCGCGTGAAACGATGTGGTCGACGGGGCAGCTCACGAAGTTCTCCGACGCGATGTTCCGCGATCCCGACGGGGATCTGTTTCTCATCCCGACGTCCGAAGTGCCGCTCGCCGGAATGCACGGCGGCGAGATATTGGACGTGCGCGAGCTGCCGCTCAAGTACACGGCATACACGCCGTGTTTCCGCAAAGAAGCCGGCGCGGCGGGTAAAGACACGCGCGGCTTGATGCGCCAGCACCAATTCGAAAAAGTGGAGCTCGTGCAGTACACGCTGCCCGAAGCCTCGTCCGAAGCGCTCGAAACGCTCACCAGCGAGGCCGGAGCGCTTCTGGAAGAGCTGGATCTGCCTTACCGCACCGTCGCGCTATGCGCCGGCGATACCGGTTTCAATGCGGCCAAGACTTACGATCTCGAAGTGTGGCTTCCGAGTGCGAACCGTTACCGCGAGATCAGTTCGTGTTCCAACGACACGGATTTTCAGTCGCGGCGCGGCGCCGTGCGCTTCCGGCGCGAGCCGAAAGCGAAACCGGAATTGGTGCACACGCTCAACGGCTCGGCGCTTGCGGTCGGCAGAACGCTGCTGGCGATCATGGAGAACTATCAGCAGGCGGACGGCGCGATCGCCGTGCCGCAGGCGCTGCAGCGTTACTTCGGCGACGACTTCATCAGATAAGCGCACAGGGCGTCCGCATAGCGCGAGCCGCCGGGCGTCTGCGTGCAGACGCCGCGCCGCGCCTGCACGCGCACGCGCGTCAGCTGCGGGCCGGCTGCCTCGACCGTGATCGTCAGCCGCTCGGAATCCACCAGACCGAAGCGCGCTTCCAGAAATCCGTTTTGCGGCTCGCTCTGCGCGATAGTGCCGCCCAGCACGTCGCGCACGGCCGACTCGCACAGCGTTAAGACTTCATGTGCCGGCACCGGCAACTCGACCGCACGTGCTGCGTATGGCGCCACGCCGGCAGGCCGCTCGACGCGCAGCCATTTTCTAAAAATGTTCACTTGACCCTCACCTCATGCCGTGATACTATCGCTTCCAACATGCATCTCTTGCTTAGCGCAACCTCGTCTTATTACGGCCGCTCCACTTCGAGCCGGCTGTTTCGGTGTTTGCCCTAAGCGAGTAGAATCGCTGCAGATGTGCAAAACCGCTCCGGCCGAAAGCCGGGGCGGTTTTTTCTTTCTAACGGAGTCATTCATGGATTCACTCGAGTCGTTCAAAAAAGCCGTCGCAACGCATTTGGAAGATCACCCGATCGTCCGCATGAACCCGTATACGTCGTGGTTTGCGCGGGGCGAGGCGTCGTTCGAAGAGCTGCGGCATTTCGCCGTGCAGTTTTCCGTCTTCAGCCACCTTTTCATCGAGGCGCAGCTGCGTAAATGCATCAACGCTCGCGATCTCGCGTCGTACCGCGCCGGCAAGGAGATTTTGATGAACGAACTGGGCGTGACGTTCGCACCGTCGGGGAGCGTCGACCAGGGGACGTTCCGCTTTCATGCGGCGCATTTTGAATGGCTCGCCGCGTTTGCCGGGCACTTCGGTCTGGAATTTCACGAAATCGGTAAACGCGAATTGGGAACGCCGCCGACTCTGGCCTTTTGCGATGCGCTGATGAGCTGGTACGCATCGCGCGACACATCCGAGAGCACCGGCGCATCGCACGCGATCGAGAACTGGGCGGCGGCGGGGTTTTGGAAACAATTGATCTCGGGTCTACGGCGCGTCAAAGGGCAGCGCATGCCGGACCTGCCCCTGGGCTTTTGGGTGTGGCACGATCAGCTCGAAGAGCAGCATGCGACGCACACGCACGACGAACTGACTACGGTGTTCGCGCAGCCCGGCTTCGACGGGGAGAAGTTTTTACGTGCGGGCACCGCCGTGCTGGATGCGGTCGAGATCTTCTGGGAAGGGCTCAGCCGTGATCGACGATCTCGAGCAGCTTAGAGCGATCGAGGTAGGCAATGTGGCCGCGCTCGCGCCGCAGCGCCGCGGCGCGTTCCAGGTCGGCAATCGCTCGAGCCGCAACCTCTTTGACGGTGCCGGCAGCGGCGGCAAGGTGCGACTGCGTCATGGATGCAAGCGGAGGAAGCGCGGGATGCAGTCCGCGCTCGGGCGCTGCGTAAGGCAGGAGCGCGATCGCGACGCGCGAGAGGATCGGTTGGCGCACTTGATCGGAAAGCGCGCCCGCGAGCGCGCGCACGTGCTGCGCGCAGACAACGCCGAGTGCGCGTACGAAGGCCGGCTCGCAGGCGAGACGCTTGCGCATCGCGGCCATGGGTATTTTGAGCACGCGCGCCGTGCGCGAGAGCGCGATCGTGCGGCCGAATGAAAGTCCGCAGTCCAATAACTCCGCCGCCCCGAGCGCTTCTCCGGCGTGCACGTAAAACAGAAGGCGCTCTCGCGTTCCCGCGCCCGCGAATATTCCAAGGACCCCATCCGTCACCGCGCCGAACCATTCGCGCGCGTGGTTTGCTTCGCAAGCAACCTGTCCTTTGCGCAGATCGATCTGCGTTGCGCCTGCAATGAGTTCGCGGCGCGACTCGTCGCCCAACAGCGCGAGCAGCGGCGTACGAACGAACGTGGCCGGAACGCCGTCAGAACGCGCCGCCACGGTGCGGCGTAAGGTCACGTGCCAATGCCCCTCGCCGACTTGCCGCGCCGTGTATGCGAACGATCCGGGTCGCAGCTGCTCCAGGCGGCTGATCAGCGCGCGCGGATCGACCTCCGTTAGAAACTCGTATTGCGCCCCCGTCTCAAGGTTGTCGGCCCGTCCCAGCACGAGGCCTGCGCGCTCCCAGACCGGGAGGCCGCGCAGATCGGTCGGATATTCGCTCACCATCCCCCGGAAGCTTCTCGTCCGGCGGTGTTTTCCATGCGGACGGTCGCAAAAGCGTGCGCCGCGCTTCCGCGGCTCGCACACAGCACCGTCCTGCACTTCTCGACGACACTCACGGCGCTGGAAGAAAGCACACGCTACTCGGGTTCGTGGGATTTGAACGTCGCGAGCGACGGAACCTCACCGGTTATTATTTTCCGGCGGATTACAGCGCCATTTGGTTCCACATCGGTTCGGACCACATTCTGCACGTGCAGGGAACGCTGCGCAACGGCGATATCGACGGCGGCGCCGTCGATCAAACGAACGCTACGTACGCGTTTGTGGCGAAATTTTCGGCGGCCACGGCGCGGTAGCGCTCACATCGACGCGCATGCGGCGCCACAGTTTTTCGGCTCCCGGCGGCAAGTGGTCCATCGTTTTTAAAAAGGCGGTAAGCTGCCACAATTCCCGAACGCTGAGCGACGCGCCGAAGGCCGGCATTCCGGTCCAGCGCAACCCATGCGCGATCTTCCAGTAGGTCACGGCGTCGGGATCGTCCTCGACGCCGAAGCGCGCGAGCTGCGGCGCGCGCACATACAAGCCCCGCGCGATGTTCGTCGGCCTTGCCGAGCGGTCTCCGTGGCAGACGGCGCAGTTTTGACCGTACAGTTTGACTCCCGCGCTGAGATTGGCGTCGGTCCCCGGAAGCGGGTTGCTTTGCGCGGGGACGCGCGCGAGCAGTGCGTGCAGCGAGGTCTTCGCGGCCCACCGTTCGATATGAGGCGGCGGCGCATCCGCGTTTGCCGGGATGGCACCGGTTTTGACGGCGGCGAAGCCGCCGATCGCAAACAGTCCGAGAACCAAAAGCGCCCCTGCCAAGAGCCCGCGTAAAAGGATCATCCATGCATTCTGCCGTGCGCACCTGAGAAATTGCCTGGGAATGCGAAAACGCCGCATCGAACAGCGCGCACGAATGCACCCGCGAGTTCGGACGCAGGCCTATCTTGTAAGCGCGCTGCCGCTGCTCTTCCTGCTCGGGGTGTTCGGATTGGCGCTGCTCGTGCAGCAGACCAGTCTTCGCGGCTCCGAATACGAGCAGCGTTCGCAAACGATCGTTGCGCGCGACGATCGCGTGCACGAACTGCTGAACCAGGCGAGCCGGGCTGCGGTCAGTTATGCGGGCTCGAACGATCTCAAGAAGATCGCCGCCCTTGAGGATGCGCACCGCGCCATGCCCGCCGCGCTGGATCAACTGCAAAGCGCGGCCGGCGCCGAGCCGGGAATGACCGCCCGCGTGCGGCGGCTGCGTGGGCTTGTTGCCGGCGGCTTCGAGGTTCTGGAACGGTACACGCGAGCGTTGCGATCCGGCCACCCGCAAACCGCGCGTGCCATTTCGAACGCGCGCGCGACGCGAGCCCTCTCGGTGCAGCTTGCAGCGGCGCAGAGCGACTTCACGAGCGCACAGCGATCGTTCGAGCTTTCGCAGATCGGCGCTTTGCGCGCAGGCATTTTGCGCTACGAATATGCGCTCATTTTCACCTGTGTTGCCGGAATTTTACTCACGCTGATGGTTTCGGGCCGCTTCGGCATCGGCATTGCCGAACGGCTGCAGCGTTTAGCGGAAAACGCGGAGCGCGCGGCGCTGGGCCAAACGGTCGTCCCGCTCGGCGGCAACGACGAGTTTGCGGATTTGGACAAGGTGTATCAGGCAATGACGGCGCGCATCGCGCGCGAGCATCACATCGCCTCGACGCTGCAGCGCGTGCTCCTGCCGCAAACGCTCCCGAAAATGGAAGGCGTACGCATCGACTCTGCGTACACGCCGGCAGCGGAAGACGCCGAGGTTGGCGGCGATTGGTACGACGTGTTCGCCATCTCGGATCGCACGCTTTGCATCAGCGTAGGCGACGTCGCAGGACACGGGCTGCGCGCGGCAGCGCTGATGGCCGGCGCGCGTTTGGCAGTACGCGCGGCGGCACGCATCGATCCGTCGCCCGCCGCCGTCTTGGCCAACCTTAACCGCGTGCTGTGCGCGGATGAACCCGAAACGGTGGTCACGGCATTCGTCGCGACGTTCGACGTCGCAACCGGCGCGCTCACGTACGGCATGGCCGGCCATCCGCCGCCGTTGACGATTTCGCCAGACGGCGAAACGGCGTTTTTGGAGGGACGCGGTTTCATGCTCGGCGCCGACGTGCGTGCCAGTTTCGACGAATACAGCACGGAGTTGCGCGAAGGGTGGGCGCTCGTCGTCTACACCGACGGCGTCATTGAAATCAACCGGGATTACTTCGATGGGCAAGCCCGCCTCACGCAGGCGTCGCGCGCCGAGTTCTTCGAACCCTCCGACAACATTGCCGAAGCGATACAAAACCGGGTTCTTCGCAACGCGCGCCCTCACGACGACGCGGCGCTGCTCTTTATCGGCGTGACGAAACTCGGCGCTCTCTCAACGGCGCCCGCCGGACGCGTGTGGACGCTGGACGCGCGCGAAGAATCATCGAGCCGGCGCGTCAAACGCGCGCTCTTGTGGCACCTAGGCGAACTCGTTGCTCCGCAAAGCGATCTTTCGGCCGTAGAACTCATTCTCGGCGAGCTTATCGGGAACGTCGCGCGGCACACGCCGGGCCCGGCTGAAGTGGCGCTGGACTACGATAACGGCCAAGCGATCTTGCGCGTTTCCGATTCCGGCGGGCCCTTCGAGTTTTCGAACAGCGGCGCGGATCTGCTCTCGGAGAGCGGACGCGGCCTGTTCCTGGTGCGCACCATGTCCAACGGCTTCAAGATCGAGCACGACGGAACGGGCAACCGGGTCAGCGCGGTGTTGCCCGTTTCCTTAGCGTAATTCCCTACGGCCCGACGACGATCACGCCGATTTGCCCGACGCCTAAATGGTAGCCGCACGCGTAAAAGTAATGTCCGACGCGCTTGGCGATGAAGACTTGCGATTTGCCGCCATGCGCGCGCACGTTGCCCGTGCTCCATTCCGAAGCGTCGATGATCCGGCCGTGCTGCTTGGTGAAGTCGCCCGCGAACTTGTAGTTCGCCGGCGCCGTTTGCCCCGAATACGACATCCCCGTCGCGGTGTGGAGTTCGTCGTCGGTATTCACGAACTGGATTTTATCGCCCATGTGCACGTGCACTTCAGCCGGATCGTAGCCTTTGAGTTTACCGAAGCTCGAGCGGGTATGCGGACGGAAATCCAAGTCGATGCGAATGATGACAAGCGCCGGGTGCGCGGGCGACCGCTGTACGTGCGGCTTTGCGCCGGCCGTAAACGGCAGGCAAGCAAAAAGCGATGCAAGTGCCATGAATCGAACGGTGTTACGAATATTCATGCCGCCTTTTGTACCCGCAACGCGCCTCGGGATACCGCCCGGCGGCCTGCGATAAAGAGGTTGCCAGGGTTACGGCCGGCGGTACGACCTTTCCATTTGACGCCTACGCACGCCGCGTGCGATAGTAAAGCCTCCTCCGCGCGGTCTTTCGAATGCGATTGTAACGCGCACACCACGGAAAGATACGCGTTATTTCAACCTTCGAAAACCTCGGCTTAGAGCCGTCGCTCTTAAGCGGCGTGCGCGATTTGGGCTTCGTTGAGCCCACACCCATTCAGGTTGCGTCCATCCCGCCCGCGCTTCAAGGCCGCGACGTTTTGGCGAGCGCCGAAACGGGCAGCGGCAAATCTGCGGCATTCGGACTACCGATTCTGAATGCGCTGCTCAAGTTGCCGCGAGGTAAAACACGCGCGCTGATCTTAGCGCCGACACGCGAATTGGCCGACCAAATCGCCAAGCATATTGCGCTGCTCGCGAAGCATACCGACCTGCGCGTCGCGGCAGTTTACGGCGGCGTCGGCTTCGGACCGCAGGCGATGTCGTTCAAACGCGGCGCGGAGATCGTCGTTGCAACGCCCGGACGGCTGCTCGATCATCTCTCGCAGCGTACGGCGAACCTGAGCAACATCACGATGCTCGTGCTCGACGAAGCGGATCGCATGCTGGACATGGGATTTCTACCGGATGTGCGGCGCATCGTTCACAAGGTGCCCGCGCTGAAGCAAACGCTCTTTTTCTCCGCAACGCTGCCGCCGGCAATCGCCGCGCTCGTCCGCGAGATGCTCGTCGATCCCGTGCGCGTCGAGCTTGCCGCTAAAGCGGCGGCCGTCGACGGCGTTACGCAAACGTTGTACGCGGTACCGCAAGAGCACAAGACGGATCTGCTGATCGAACTGCTCAAAGATCCTTCGCTGTACTCAGCGATCGCGTTCACGCGCACGAAGTCGCGCGCGAACCGCCTGCTTGCCGCCCTGCAGAAAAACAATATCTCGGCGGATCTGATCCATGGCGACCGCACCCAAGCGCAGCGCACCCGCGCGCTCGAAAACTTCAAGCGCGGCAAACACCGCGTTTTGGTTGCGACCGACATCGCGGCGCGCGGCATCGACATTCAGGAGTTGGGCCACGTCGTCAACTTCGACGTGCCGCACGCCGCCGAAGATTATCTGCACCGCATCGGCCGCACGGCGCGCGCCAATTCGACCGGAGATGCGATCACGTTCGTCTCGTCGGAAGAAGAGCCGCTGATCCGGATCATCGAGTACGGCCTTGGCAAGAAATTGGAACGCCGCAAAAACCCGCTCTTCCCGGACGCGAAGTTGGAAGCGCCCAAGCCGCGCGTGGTGTACCGCTCGCGCAGCCGCCGCCGCTAGGACCCTCCGACCGCGCGCACGCGTCGTCCGGCCGGGTCGCAACTTGCGGGTACAACGACGTACAGTGAGCCAACTGCATCCGCCGGATCCGCTAAAGCAGACGCCCGCCCGCCTCGTGCTCATCCGGCACGGCGAGAGCGCGGGCAACGTTGCGCGTGACGCTGCCTTAGCCGAGGGCCGCCGCGTCGTTGACATCGCGGCGCGGGACTGTGACGTCCCGCTCTCGGCATTAGGGGAACGGCAATCCCAAGCGCTCGGCGAGTGGATACGCGAGCGCGGCGAAACACCGGCCGTCGTCTATAGTTCACCCTACGTGCGCGCGCGGCAAACGGCGGAGCTGATGGCTCAGAGGGCGCTTTGGAACACGGCGCCGCGGTGCGACGAACGCTTGCGCGAGCGCGAGTTCGGCATGCTGGACCGTCTAACGCACAGCGGTATCCAAGCGCGTTTTCCGGAGCAAGTCGAGATGCGCGATCGCCTCGGCAAATTCTATTACCGCCCGCCCGGCGGCGAAAGCTGGACGGACGTGGTGTTGCGGGTGCGCAGCTTTTTTGCGCAGATGCAGCGCGAGCACGCGGGGCAGAGCATCGCTATCGTGAGCCATCAAGTGGTCGTGCTCTGCATGCGTTACGTCATTGAAGCGATGAACGAACATCAGATTCTCACGATCGACCGGCAAGGCGACGTTGCGAACTGCTCAGTTACGTCGTATGCCGCCGATGCCGGATCGCCAAACGGTTTGCGCTTGGAGCGCTATAACGAGGTAACGCCGATGAAAGAAGCCGGCGAGGCCGTTACGCGTGAACCGGACGTACCCGTTGCTCCGAAGTAAAACACTGACCTCGGCGCGGTTGCGCGGATGGCCGCTGCCCGCGCACCGAAGCGGCGACAAAAATGAGCGCGGCCGAATTCTCATCGTCGGGGGTTCCCAAGAGTTGCCCGGGCCGGTCACGTTGTGCGCGACGGCCGCATTGCGCGCGGGCGCCGGAAAGCTGCAGATCGCAACGAGCCCCGCCATCGCGCCCCAGATCGGCATCGCGATGCCGGAAGCGCTGTCTGTGGCGTTCGAAAAAGCGGACCCGTTGATGCAGCACGCCGACGCGGCGGTGCTCGGTCCCGGCATGGATTCCGATGCGTGCGCAACGCTCTTGACGCGCCTGCTTCCGCTCGCGCGCGGGCCCGTGGTGCTCGACGCCGCGGCGCTGGTTTGCATCGGCGCTGACCCTGCCTTGGTACGCGGCGCGGGCGTCGGCGTCGTGCTCACGCCGCATGCCGGCGAGATGGCCGCACTGCTGCAATGCGAAAGGCGCGAAGTGGAGAACGGCCCCGTTCGCGCGCTGCACGCGGCAGTCGAACGTTTCGGCGCGTGGATAGCGCTCAAAGGCGAGCGAACATGGATTGCTGGACCGCAGAGCGACCTGTATTGCAACACGAGCGGTACGGCAGCGCTTGCGACCTCGGGTTCCGGCGACACGTTGGCGGGCATTATCGGCGGTTTGCTTGCGCGGGGCACGCACCCGCTGCACGCGATCGCGTGGGGCGTATACGTGCATGCCAAAGCGGGCGAACGTCTCAAGCGCGAAACCGGCGCAGGCTTCTTAGCCCGCGAATTACCGGCGCAAGTGCCGCTGATCATTCGTACAATCGAGCGGGGGTAACAAAAAAGCGCACCGCCGATCGGCGGTGCGCTTCTGCGTGTTACGCCGTGCGTCTAGCGGTAGCTAGGACGCGATGCGAAGCAATCGCGGCAATAAACGGGCTTGTCGCCGCGGGGCTGGAACGGCACTTCGGCCACTCCGCCGCATTGGCTGCACGTTGCTTTGAACATTTCGCGCTGGCCGCCGCCGCCGCCGCCACGGTTCCCACCGTAGCTGCCGCCGCCGCCGCTGTCGCCGCGTGAAGCTTTGCGCGCCGCGCGGCAATCCGCGCAACGGCTGGGCTTATTGGTAAAGCCTTTGCTTGCGAAAAACTCTTGTTCGCTCGCCGAAAACGGGAACGACCGCGAGCAGTCTACGCACGTAAGCGTTTCATCTGAGTACATGTACGAGTCTCCTACTACTTATTGGTTGATTTGTCTTGGTATCCGACTCGCCAGCACTTGGAACGTAGACCGCAATTTCGAAACCTAACGGTACGGTTAACACTAGGGAGCCAGGAAAGGTTCCGCAGGGGACGTTCGATTCTTTCTTTTTTCGCCTTTTTTGCGGCCCGAACGGACGTTCGTCCGCTCCGGAGGGCTGACCGGATGCGCGAGTCTTCGTCCGGGGGACGCGCTGGAGGAGAGGGAGGGATTCGAACCCTCGGAAGATTCATCACCTTCTGCGGTTTTCAAGACCGCTGCATTAAACCGCTCTGCCACCTCTCCGCACGGCGCCAAGCATTCACCAATGCGGCGCGGCGCGTACGCAACACCTTGTCCGGCGCCGGATCGTAAGCCTGTGCATCGGCTTTTTACCGTGGCGTGCTGACGACGATGGGGACAATCGCCCGCTTGACGGAACAACTTGATATTCGTTATGATTCTCCCCCGCGGTCGCGGGACTCATTTTTGCAGGGGGAGAGGCAAAATGACGACTTCTGAACGTTCCGGCGTTTCTGCCGGCAGTATTTCGGCGCAGTACGCCGCCCATGGCTGGCTCAGTGCAACATTCGAGGCAATGCACGTTCGAGAACTGCATCAATTCCCGCGCACCGAAAACGCTTTAACGAGCGCTTAAGCGATGGTAAAGTGCGACTGGGTACAAAAAGACGGCGAGCATTGCCCCGCGGCACCGCGCTTCCTGTGCGGGAAGTCGCATGTGCTATGCGAACGACATGCGCACGCGATCCAGCTCGAACGAAGGCGGCGCGCTACCGATCGGCGATGTCTGCTTTGCTTCTCGCTCGAGATGATCGATTTCCGAAAAGAATCCGGCCTTACGGCGCGACACGCCAGAAGCACCGATCGTCTTCAAGCTGCTGCCTCGCAAAAGCGCGAAGCGGCGGCACGGCGCATGCACGCGCTGGTTGAGCCGGAGGTGGTGTGTTGATGCGCTGCGACACAAGTACGCGCGGACGCTGTTCGCGATCCCGATCGTCCGACTAAGGCTGCGCTGGTGGGTCGCTCGCCGGAAACGAATCGGCAACCGTCTTGTCGTATTCGGTCAGTTTTTTGTCGGCTCCGTCATCCTGATCTTCGTCTTCGGGTTTGTTGATGTCGTCATCCATACCGGGAACTTACCCAAGCATGCTGCTCCACACGCCGCTCGGCTGCCGCCTGCTCGTCCGCTCGAACGGAGAGGCCATCGTCGCAAGCGGCTTTTCGCGCTCGCTCAAACGGTCGCCCGCGGTAAGCGACCCGCTGCTGCGCGAGGCACGCGATCAGGTCAAAGCATATTTCCGCCGGCGGCTGCTGCGTTTCGATCTTCCGCTGCACTTCGACGGAGCGGAGTTCGAATGCGCGGTGTGGCAAGCCGTCTCGCAACTGGAAACGGGCGAGCTGATTTCCTATAGCGATCTCGCGCGCGCTCTCGGAAAACCACGGGCGGCGCGCGGCGTTGCGCGCGCAATGTCACGATCGCCATTGGCGCTTTTCGTTCCGGCACACCGCGTCGTCGGCGCGGACGGTACGGTGCGCGGAGCGTCGCGCGCGTCGATGCGCCGCAAACTGTTGGCGTTCGAAGGCATCAACCTGCGGTGAGCACGCGCCTTCTTAAGAAAGTTTTTCGTTCGGCTGTTGGCTCGGCGCTGCCGGCCGTCCGGTGCGCGCCAACCGGAACAGGGATCCGGCGGCCCAGCGAACCAGGGCGGAGTATCTGCCGACATCCGCGCGGTCGAAAGTGAAAATTTCCCGCAGCCCCGTGCCCGTCTCTTTTTGAAAGATCGCAATGGCAACGGCAAGCGAAAGCACATAAGAAGCGGACGTCCCGATCGAGCCGCCGATAATGCCGAATCGAGGGGCCAATACAAACGTCAGCGCGGCGCAGATAACGATCGACAGCACGGTAACCGCGGTATTGATCGCGGGCTTGCCGGCTTGCAGCGTAAAGTATTGCGCGAAAAAAGGAACCACGCAATACGCCAAAATGCCGGGAAGCAGCCACTGCAGCGCCGGTCCGGAATCGTAAAACGCCGGTCCATAGACGAACACGATGATTCGCGGGCCGAGAAAAAACAGCACGATGCAGGCGAGACCTACCGCGAGCAACGCATGACGCACGCAGAGAAGGGTTATCTGGACCGCTTGCGCGCGCGTGCCGCTCGTGACCTGGCCATAAGACGTGACCGCGAGCGGCCGGCTCAGGAACCACATCATTTGCCCGAGTCCTACCGCGACGGAATACGTTCCGAGCTTGGCATGCCCAAGCAGTGCGAGCACGATAAAGATGTCGATTTGAAAGTTCAGCGATGCGAGCAGCTGATTGACGGTTACACGTGCGCCGAAAACGGCTTGCTCCCGAAGCACCTGGCGGCGCTGAGGCGCGTCGCCGGAACGGACGGCATACCTGCGGATTTTTACGAACGAGTAAACGCTGACGGCCGCATAAATCACCACCAGCGCCACCAGCAAAGCGTTGATGTCGCGGTGCAGCAGCACGCAGAGCACAACCGTGGCAACTGCGAGGGCCATGGCAATTGCAAGGCCCTGCACGTTGGCCCACCGCACTTCGCCGTCCGCAAGTGAAAAAGCCAGCGTCACTTGATTGATATATGCGAACGGGAACGCAAACGCCGGCGCGAGCAGAATCGTCTGGTGCGTCGCTAACGCGAAAGCCGCCAACCCTGCCGATAGCGGCAAGCAAGCAATCAAGAACAGCCGCACCATGCCGGCATAGACAACGCCGCCGGGAACTTTCAAGCGGCCGTATTGGCGCGAAACGGCGGCAGACGCGCCGCCGCTCACGCTGACGAGCAGCGCGAGCACGGTAGTCGCATACGCAAAGACACCTTTTCCGGACGGGCCAAGCGCCCGCGCAACGGCAATGCCGCCTGCGACGGACAGCATTTGCGTGAGCAGCCGCAGCAAAAACGTTTCCAGTGTTTTTTTGGAGAAATCGCCCGGGGTTCGCTTCATACCAGCGCCGCTCCAACACCTAACGGAGGGTGATTAATGCGAATGCGCGCGAACCGGAAGGTTCCACGGCAAAATCCATGTGTGCGAACGTTCTCCACTTCTCGATGACGTTGCGTTCGGCGTCGCGGTGGACATCGTCTGCCAAGATCACCGAGCCGGGCGCTAGCCGGTCGCCCAGTACCGGCATAAGCCCAAACCGTCCGCCTCGCGTTGTGCCGCGAGGCCCGTCACAGATTACCAAACCAAACCGAGCGGGCAGGTCCTCCGGCTGAATCTCGTACCAATCGAAGTCTCCGTAGCTGCGCAGCGGCGCGTGCTTTAAATGCAGCATTGGCGATGCGAAGATACGGCTCGCATTTCGAACGCGGGCAAGCCACCCAAGGTGATTTTCCAGCGTCCATACTTCAATGCCGCGGCGGCCGGCAATCGCGGCGCACACGATCGTCGTCAACCCGCTGCCGCATTCCAGTATCGGAAGCGTTGAAGCGCTGCACAATTGGGCGAGCGCGCGAAGGTATTCCGGCTGCGCCACAAAATCGTCGTTGTTCCACCCGCGCACGAGCGACCTGAGTAGATCGTCGGAGGGAAGTTCGCCCGATCGCAGGTGCGCCAGCCGGCGCACAGCGCGCCGGAAAATATACGCGCAGCGCAAGGCGACAAGCAAAGAAGCAACACGACGTGGAAGAAAAGTGCGCATATATTTCGAAAGCTGGCTACCCAGACAAGCAGACAGACAAACTCCCGTGCCGCTGCGGCGCACTAGGCCTCTCGCCCTATTGATGCCGACGCTAGGCCTCTCCTCAAGCGGGGCTGCGTTGTGGCATGCTGTCGTCAGCCTCGTTACCGCCACTACGTTAGGTTCGCGTTGCAAGTATCGGATTTGTTGATTTCAGCTGTGGTGCGCACTGCCGGCGATTCCTCGCGGCGCGCCGAATTTAAACGCGCCGTTGGCTCTATACTTTCACAGACCGGTGTCCGAACCGAATGCATTGTTGTCTTCAACGGCAGTGCGCCGGACGGTGAAATGGTCGCTTGGGCGCGCAGCCGCGACCGTACGCGCTGTGTCGTGTTAGAGAAAAGCAACAAGGCGCTGGCTACGTTCTTAGGCAGATCGATGGTTCGCGGCGAGTACTTTTGCTTCTTAGACGACGATGATGAGTTCCGGCCGGGCGCCTTTTCCTTTTCAGCCCGGCTGCTGCAGCAATCGCCGAGCTTCGATTGCATCGCTACGAACGGCATTTACATCACTCCGACCGGCGCCAGGTGCGTTTTCCCGAACGGCGCGCAACTTACGAGAACGGATTACGCGGAGTCGGTGCTCCGGTCGCATAACTGGCTAGCGTCGTGCGGGGGCATGTTCCGCACGCACACGGTCGGTTCAAGATACTTCGCTGATTTACCGCGCCACCGCGAATGGACGGTTATTGCGTTCCGGATCGCGAGCGACCTGAACGTTCGATTCGTCAACAGGCTTTCATACCGGGTTTACAGCTCCGATGTGTCCCAATCGAAACGTGATTCTTACGTCGATGCCTCAATCGATTCGCTCGAAGCAATGCTGAGATGGACGACAAATCCAGCGCACGCGCGCGCGATTTCGCGCCGAATGAGCGACGCGAATCATTCCATTTCCTCGCACTACCGCATCAACGGAAATTTTTCGCGGGCATGGGAAGCGTACCGGTCCTCCATCCGTTCGTGGACTGGCCTCAAATACGTGCCCTACGCCGTGCTGCTGCTGGGCCGGCAAACGCGGCCGGCAAAAGACGTGATCCATCCGCTTGCCGCCGCATTTGAAAAGTACGTCCTTTCCATTGCGCCGCGCTTTTCTCTGAGGCGTCCGGCGCAGCAGTTCAGACGCGTGGCGCTTTCAGGACTTCCGCTCTTTTGTTCGCGGCTGGCCCGGCAACTCGATCGGCACGGGATGAGATGGACGCCCGAGCGCGTCGGAGCGCGAACACACCTCGATGTTCTCGCAGCGTTCTTCACGATATTAAAATGCGATCTGTGGTACTCCATCGGCGAGCCGAGAAGCGACCGCCGGATCGAGTGGTTTGCACGTGAGATCAACCGCCGGCGCGTCATTCATTGGGTCGGTTCCGACGTGACCGCGCTGCAGAATCCGCGCGTGGCGAAAATTCTTTCTGGGCCGCGCTTCACGCACCTGGTCGAGGCGCAATGGATCGCCGATGAACTGCGCGCTGCGGGCCTGACCGCACACATCGTTCCGCTTCCCCCCAACAGCGCTCTGCACGAAATTCCGCCGCTGCCTGGGAATTTTACCATTCTTTTGTACGTGCCGCGAACGCGCGGGAGCTTCTACGGGTTGCAAGAGTTCGAGCGGACGATGGTATCGCTTTCACATTTGCCGATCGAGTATCTCATCGTCGGCGGGGGCGCGATTACCGTTCCGCCCAACGTGCGTGCAACGAACTTGGGCTGGCTGGAAGATCTCACCGGCGTCTACCGGCGCAGCTCGCTTCTGGTGCGCTTCACCCGGCATGACGGCCTCTCATTGATGGTTCTGGAGGCACTCGCCGCAGGACGGTACGTTTTATGGACCCAAGCGTTCCCATTTTGCCATACGGTTAAAACGCGTTACGACATGGAACGCGAAGTGACGCGTCTTTTTGAAATGCACGCGGCGGGCATTCTTCATCCCCAGACAGACGCTTCGCGAATGGTTCGAGCGCAGTATTCCGAAACGGCGTGCGTTCACAAGCTCGTGGCGGCATGGGAGACGTGCATGACGGAGCCTTCCGGGAACGCTGCGGCACGCATGAAGCCGTTGCTTCAGGCGCCCGATGTCCGCAGCATCAACCTGCCCTGAGCACCGCTACTTAATGAAGCGTCGCCACTCCAGCATGAGGCCCGCGCCGTTGTTACGATCGGCGGCTGCGCCGGTTGCGGCGTAGCGCGCGGAGAAGTCGATCGTACGGGCGCCGAGCAGCAGTTCGGAGCCGCGTAAACGCACGCCCCATGCCGCTTGCGCGTCTTCTTCTGCGGCAATCTCCGGCCTGTCGACGCCGGAATGCGGAATGCTGTAGAAATAGTGGTCGGCGCCGGTCAGGTGCGGCGCACCGCCCGCGATCAGCTCGACGAAGTGTCCGCTGCCCAGCAGCGCGCGGTACATCACCTCATACCGTAAACCGGCAAGACGTGAGGCGACAACCTGCGAGAGATTCGGCAGCGGAGTTTTTTGATTGATAACGGTCTCACCGAAGCCAGCCCAAAGCGTCGAGGATGAATCGACGGCATACCGCACGGCGCCGTTGAAGAGACTGAGCTGAGGCGTGGCAGCGCCGTAAAACGGGGACGGCTTTTGCGGCAGCCCCACGGGCGGTATCCCCTCGATGCGAAAACCCACTCGCCTGCCCTGCGCGCCGATCTGCAGCAGCGCTCCGGGCGCGACGCCGCGCTGCGCGCCCGCCACGTCCGTGTGCATGCCGGTTAGAAACAACGCTTGAATGCCGGCGTACAGCGCGGCGAGCACGATGCTAGCGCTTAACGGCATCGATC
>JBHEMM010000008.1:426-6220 GCA_046262595.1 Vulcanimicrobiaceae bacterium | reverse complement strand
TTCTGCAACAATGCTTGCGCGCGTAACAACGCCACCGGTTCACGACCACTCGACCAGTAATCTATCAGCCAACGCGGCGCATGCTCCAGCGCCGCCAGCGCCGCACCGATGGGCGAGTCAGGCTGCGTCGCCTGCGTGATCGTCATGCCGAAGCGCGCCTGCGCCTCACTGTCGATCGGCGCGCGCATCATCGCCGGCAATGCACGGTACTTGGACACCATGCCCAGAATCGTGCCGAAACGCGCGTTCACGCGCTGGGGATCCATCACGACGACCAGCAGGCCGTGCGTTTTCCCGTTCTCTTTTCGTGTGAACGCCGCGTAATCCAAGCCGGCCTTTTCCGCCTGAACGCGCTCGTTCGGATTGTTGCCCGTTTCAGCCGAAAGATAGCCTGGCGGCGGCGCAGCCGCTAACCGCGAAATCCATTGCGAGAGCTGCGCGAAGCTCGCGCCGCTCGAAGCGATGACTTGGCGGCCGGTATACGTGCCGCTTCCGCCGGCGAACACCGAGCCGTTCTGCGGATTTTCGATCTGCACGCTTTGCGTGAAATCGTGCGCAGCAACGACGGATGAGCCGGCGTACAGCGGAAAGGCGAGCGTGTTCGCAAGCGGCGGCGCGGGCAGCGCAGATGCGCGCTGATTCGCGGTTTGGCTGCCGCTCGAACACCCGGCGGCGGCCAGCGCGATCAGCGCGAAAAGAATGCGTTTTCTCATACGATGGGCGCTGTTCGAGGAGAACCGGGGCAGGCCCCGTAAGGCAATCCCGCAGGAGGGCGTATGCCGTTTACGGAGTTTTGGCCGCGATATCTGGGCGCGCACCGCGATCCGCGCACACGCACGCTGCACGTGGCGGGAACGATTGCGGGCACGGCGCTCGTGGCCGCCGCAATCGACCTTCGCAAACCGTGGCTGGCTGCCGCCGGTTTGGCCGCAGGATACGGGCCCGCGTGGTTCTCGCACGCGTTCATCGAGCACAACAAGCCGGAAACGTTTCACGCGCCGCTGGCATCGATCGCCGCCGATTACGTGATGGCCTACCACGTCGTGCGCGGCACGATCGATCAGCACACCGCTCCCGCGCGGATCGAGAAGTAAGTGCAGCAGGACGAGCGTCTTTCGTACGGCACCTATCTGCAAATCGAGGCATTGCTCGATCTGCAGCGGCCGCTTTCCACGCCCGTGCATCACGACGAAATGCTGTTCATCGTCATTCACCAGGTTTACGAGCTGTGGTTCAAGCAGCTGCTGCACGAATCAGCGGCCGTCATGCGCGCGCTCGATCGCGGCGAACTGCTGCCCGTGGGCAAACACTTCCGGCGCATTCATAGTATTCAGCGTCTGCTCGAGCAGCAGGTGGACATTCTCGAAACGATGAGCCCGCAAGAATTCAACGCTTTTCGCGATCACCTCAATCCGGCGAGCGGGTTCCAATCCCTGCAGTTTCGTGAGCTGGAGTTCTTGTGCGGGCTGCGCCGCACGGATACTCTGGCCCACATCCAGATGAGCGCAGCGCAGCGCGAACGTCTCGAAGAAATGTTGGAACGCCCCTCGATGTACGACAAGGTAAAAGCGCTGGTGGAGCGGCGCGGCTTCCAAGCGCGACCGCGCGAGGCGCTGATCGAAACGTACCGGCAGATCTACAATGAGCCGCAGCGCGCCTACGATCTGTACATGCTGTTCGAGGACCTGATCGAATTCGACGAGCGCTTTCTGCTTTGGCGCGGCCGGCACATCCGCATGGTCGAGCGCATGATCGGAGCAAAAACCGGCACCGGCGGATCGCTCGGCGCAGCGTATCTAGCAACGACCCTCGAACACCGCTTCTTCCCGGAGTTGTGGGAGGTGCGCACGCTCTTGGGCAAAGGATACGGCGATGCTTAACCTCACGAAAGCCCAAGGACGCGAGCATTTTCCGATGCTCGGCACGTCGGCATATTTGGTCAGCCACTCGATGGGTGCGGCACCGCACGGAGCAAAAGACGCGCTCGAAGCGTACTGGAACGATTGGGCGACCGACGGACCCGAGGCGTGGCAACACTGGCTACCGGCAATCGCGAACGTCGCCGACGGCATCGGCGAGATCGTCGGCGCGCCTGCGGGATGCACGTTCTTGGGGCCTAACGTTTCCGCGCTGCAGGCGGCGCTTGCCTCATGCCTGCAGTTCACGCCCCAGCGCAACGAGATCGTTTACGAAGCGCTGCAGTTCCCTTCGCTCACCTACATCTGGACGGAGTGGCAGCGCTTCGGCGCACAGCCCCGCATCGTTCCTTCACACGACGGGCGAACCGTAGAAACGCAAGCGATCATCGACGCAATTACGGAACGCACGGTCATAGCCGTGCTCAGCCATGCGTACTACGTTTCCGGAGCGCTGTGCGATATCGAGGCCGTGCAGAAGCATTGCCGCACGACGGGAACGCTGCTGTGCGTGGACGCGTATCAAACGACCGGAACCTATCCGTTCGACGTCACCGCCATGGAATTGGACATCGTCACGGGCGGCAGCCATAAGTGGCTTTGCGGCGGCCCGGGCTGCGGATGGATATACGTGCGGCCGGCGCTGCGCGAACAGTTCGAGCCGGCCGTAACGGGATGGATGGCGCACGCGCGTCCGTTTGCTTTCGAGCCCGCGCCGATGACCTGGTCGCCGGACATGTACCGTTGGGGCACCGGTACGCCGACGATCCCCGGCTACTTGGTCGCAAAGCCGGGCCACGATCTGATCAAACGCACCGGCGTGCGCGCGATCCGGGACCACAACGTGCGGCTGACGACGCGCATCGCGCAAGAAGCGCTCGATCGCGGTTTGACGGTGAACACGCCGCTGCAGCCGGAGAAACGCACGGGCTGGATCGGCGTCGACTTCGCAAACTCGGATCGCGTCTACCACGGCCTGATCGAGCAGCGGGTTTTTGTGGATTACCGTCCCGGATGCGGCATTCGCGTAAGTCCGCACTTTTACACCGAAGACCAAGAGATCGACACGTTCTTTAAGGTGTTGGACGAACTGCGCCGATGAAACCGAACATGCTGGTCGATCATCGCAACATAGGCGCCGCATTCCGGCGCCTTTCGCTTCCCACCGCCTTTGCGATGCTGGGCGATCAATTGCTCGGCATCGTGGATACGATCGCCATCGGGACGCTCGGCCCGGTCGCCCTTGCGGGCGCCACGGCGGCGACGACGTGTTTCATTGCGCTCACGTTCACCGTCATAGGCTACATGAGCGGCTGCGGAATCATTGCCTCGCAGCGTATCGGCGCGCAAGATGTGGAAGGTTTCGGCAGCAGCGTGCGCGCTGGACTGCTCGTGCCGCTCGCGGCTGCGATTGCAATCGGCACGCTGGGGGCATCGTTCGCGCCGTGGATCATGCATCACATGATCGGCGGATTGCCCAGCGCCGGCGCCGGCGCGGCGTATTTGGCCGTGCGCTGCTTCTCCATGGTACCGATGGCAGTATCCGGCATTTTAATTACGGGGCTCGGTGCGGCGGGTAACCGCGCGTTTGGCGTCGTCATGCTGGTGCTGATCAACGCAATTCATATTCCGCTGGTGCTCATTTTGGCGCTGGGGTGGTTTACGCACCGGCCGTTCGGCATTGCCGGCGCAGGCATCGCATCGCTGCTCTCGGAGGGCGCCGCGTGCGTGTTTGCGGTGTGGTACGTGTGGCGGCGAAGCGAGTACCGGATCTTCACCAGCGGGCGGTTCGATCTGCGTCTCGCGTGGGAGTGCGCGCGTTTGGGCACGCCCGAGGCGGTGTTTTTGTTTGCCATGATGGCGCCCGACGCGGTCATCGTGACGTTGCTGGCACCGCTCGGCGCGCTGGCCGTCTCGGGATTTCGCGCGCTCGTGGTCGTTTCCGACTTGACGTTCATCGTGCCGATTCCGCTGCAGACGGCCGTGCAGACGGTCATCGGCCAGCGCCTAGGCGCCCGCGACGTGCAAGGGGCCCGCGAATTTTTCGCGCAAGCGCGCAGACGCTCCGTCGCGATCACCTCAGCCGCCGCGGCTGTCGCGGCCGCGCTCGCGTGGCCGGCGGCATACGCGATAACCTTCAATGCCACCGTCGCGAGCATTGCGGCCGCGCCGCTCGCCGTGCATATGCTCACGCTGCCGATAAAAGGCTGGTCGATGGTTTCGATGGCGCCGATCCGCGCCGCCGGCGATACGCGGTTTTCGTTGCTCGTCGGCATCGTCACCGGAGTCCTGGTTATTCCCGCCGCGTTCGTGTTCGTGCGCCTGCTGCACTGGGGGCTTTGGGGCGTCCCCGTCGCGTGGATCTTCGCCTGGAGCGCGCGCTCCGTCATCACGGCATGGAAGTTGCGCGGCGAATCGTGGACGCGACGCGAGTTGCTTACGGTCTAAAGCCGGAGCAGCGGTGCAAAGAGTTCTTTGAGGGGCTCGTGTAGCACGCCGTTCGATGCGAGCACCGAGGCGCCGTCCACGCTGAACGGCGCGCCGTCGATCGCGCTCACCGCGCCGCCCGCTTCGCGTACGAACAGCGCGCCGGCCGCGACGTCCCACGCCGCCAGGCCGAATTCCCAGAACGCGTCGAAGCGCCCCATCGCCGTATACGCGAAGTCCAGGGCCGCCGCACCGTCGCGCCGCACGGCTTGCGCATGACGGGATGCATGCGCGAAAAACGCCGCATTCGTTTCATAGTCGTACGGTTTGAATCCCGTGCAGAGCATGGCATCGCCAACCGCGACGGTACGGGAAACGAAGATCCGTTCGCCGTTCAAAAACGCGCCGCCGCCGCGCACGGCGGTGAAACATTCTTTCAGCAGCGGAGCATAGACGACGCCTGCTTCGATGATACCCGCGCGTTCGTATGCGATCGAAACACAGAAAAATGGATAACCGTGCGCATAGTTCGTCGTGCCGTCAAGCGGATCGACGATCCACCGTTCGTCGGAGCTGCCGGGGACGGCTGCACCCTCTTCACCCAGAATGGCGGCCTGCGGGAATGCTTCCAGCAGCGTTTCCACGATAAGCCGTTCGCTCTGCCGGTCGGCTGCGGTAACGAGGTCCGCGCGACGCCCCTTCTCTTCGATATGCAGCGGCCGGTGCAACTGCTCCAACAGCAGCGCACCCGCTCTCCGCGCAGCAGCAACGGCTGTCGTCAGCGCATGAGGCACTAGTTGCCGATGAACGTGTACACGATCGTGGATTTGTTACCGGTGCCGACCGCTTCGGTGCCCATGTTAATCTCGATGTTCACCAAAGCTTGCCAGGCATCGCGTGAGGGCCCTAAGCCCGATCCCGTATTCATCAGTTCAAGGCCCGGACTGGTGGACGGCACGACCGCATAGGAAGTGGTATTGAACGTCATTCCCGTCTTTGGTTCGCAGCTGTTCGTGCATGCGCCGGATCGCAGATTGTCCAAAGCGGTGACCATTTCGTTGGAATACGTGCCGCCCGCCGTTGCGGGATTGCAAGTGGTTCCGACGGTGAAACCGCTGCAGTAGACGTAAAGCTGCCAGCCCTGCGACGAACCCGCGTCCGTGTTCACGCTTACCAGCACGACGTCCTGGCCGGTTTTGCTGGTGCTGCTCGGAATGCTGCCGAAGTCCACGATGTTCGTGCTGGTGTTGAACGTGCACCCGGCACAGCTCACCGCCGGCGTGACGGCGTATGCACCATCGGGCGGCGTGTAACTGCTGGGATTCACCGCGACCGAAAGGCTCGCATTTTCGATGATCTGCACGATCGTGGCTGTCGACCAATTTTCCGCAGCCGTCACCGTAGTGTTCACCGTCGTTGGGAAACGGTAGGAGTCGTTCACCGTATACGGC
>JBHEMM010000008.1:0-416 GCA_046262595.1 Vulcanimicrobiaceae bacterium | reverse complement strand
TCGTGAGGGTCGAGCCGGGCGGGATCGAACAACTGCCGCCTCCAATCGCGATGCCGCCGTTCGTTCCGGTATTGGCGGCGCTGTACGAACCATTGTAGGAAATGCCGTTCACGGTTCCACTCGTTTGCGCCGAAAGCGTGCAGCCGTACGTCGTTCCGCTAATCGCCGGCGTGCCGGCGATTGTCCATGGTGTTCCGGTACCGCCCGTATTCGTGCGGTCGTTGGGCGTCACGCTGCTGATGTCTTTGCCTGGAATCTCAACGATGGCGGAGGTGATATTCTGTCCGGTGCCGCTGTTGTTCTTGATCGTATAGGTAAACGCGTTACCGTTCGCGGGGCTTGTATCCGAGCCGACCTGCGGCGAGTTCGGAGAGTTTACCGCACTCGCGGCGGGATATCCGCCCGCCCCCGTGAAC
>JBHEMM010000007.1:63134-68881 GCA_046262595.1 Vulcanimicrobiaceae bacterium | reverse complement strand
TTTTCTCAAATGCGAACACGCGCTGCGGCGTCTGCGCCATGCGATCGGCCAGCACATACGCGGCCCAGGAGTTGTATCCAAGCAGGTGCGCCAGACGGTCGCGCACCCCAATGGCTTGCTCGAGCACCGCCACATTGCCCGGCGCGCGGTTATTGTACGCGAGGTAGTACGTTTTGCGTGCCGACGGGTCCGTTTCGTTATTCAAAAACGTCGTGACGGTGCTCTCGTTCACGTCGATCGCATACGTGCCGTCCGTACTCTTTTTCAGTTTCGCGACGAACGATGGCGGCAAGCTCGCCGCCTGCGCCGCCGTTATGCTCACGGTCGCCGCCTCGTTATTGAGGTTTTCGGAAAACTTGCTGCCCAGAGCGGTGAGTTGATTGGAAAGATCCACAAACGCTTTCCGCTTGGTTCCCGAAAGCGCCGCACCGGAACGCCGGAAGCTGATCAGGTACATGTCCAGCAGTTTCTTATCGGCAACCGTTTTGGCCGTACCGCTGCGCTTTACGGCAGCCAGCGCGTTGTATACGTCGGGGCGTGCTCCGAACTGCGAGAAGTAATTGCTTTGATCGATGTTGCATTTTTCGGAAGCGTCGCGTACCGGCTTCTGATCGGCCATATTGAACAGAAAACTTTCCGCCACCAGGCGATCGCTAAAATCGGCTTCCGCGTTCTCGAGGGGCAGCAGCGTGTTCGCGAACGTGCGCTTGCCTCGCAGCGCCATGATCCGTTTGACGGCCGTATCGAACGCGCTAATCTGCGTTTTGCAGTTGATCGCAATCTGATCCGGCGTCAGATTCCATTCGATCCGTGTGGGATGCGCGGGCGCAAGCGCGGGCGGGGCGGCATGAGCCGGCGATGCGGCGTGCACGAGCGCGAAAAGTGCCAGCGCGGCAAATGCGGCCGAAGCGGATCGGGACATGGATACCTCCTGCAGAATTATGCCATGGTTTTGGAGAGGCCGCGCGGCGCATCGCTCTCCACGAAGCGCGCCCTTCCGGCGTGCAGCGCAACCATCTGCGCCGCCACCAGCCACGCGAGCGTGTTGAATGCGATTCCGACTACGGGGCCAAGCATCGGCACGTCGCCCAAATGGCCGCCGATCACGTACCGCAGACTCTCGGCCTGCACCGCATCGATCATCGGCCGGTTAACGACGTTGCGCGAATCCTCGTCTACGATGCCGATGATCGCGCAGCTCGCGTCGAGCATCGCGGCGCTTCCGTGCCGGAATTCGCCGGCCGAAAATCCTTCGGCATGGATGTAGCTCGCTTCTTTTAGCTTGAGCGCGAACTCGTTGGCGACCGGGACGCCGTAACCCGCGGCGACAATGACGACGCTGCGCCGGCGGGCGATACGGTGCGCGGCTTGGCGGACGTCCTCGACTTCCATGCTGTCGAGCCAACTGCGCACGTCTTCGGCCGTTTCGATCAGCGACTCTGCGTTGCGGTGATGCGCGCTTGACGAGAGCAAGCCCGCCGCCCAGAGCAGAATCGCGGCCGTTGAGGTGACGCTTTTGCTCGCCGGGACCGCCTCTTCGGGGCCGGCCGCCAAATCGATCGTGATGTGCGCCCGTTCGCCCAGCGCCGACTCCGGCGTGTTGGTGATCGCAATCAGTTCGCTCGGCTGCAGAATGTCGAGCGCTTCCAGCAGGTCGCTCGAGCGCCCACTCTGCGAGCACGCAATCACGACGGCATTGCGGTATGCCGCATTGTCGAGCGGCGCTTCGGTGGCCGGCAGGGCGTGCGCGCGCAACCCGCGCCGCCGGAACGAGAGCGCTCCGAGCTGCGCCATGAACAGCGAACTGCCGCTTCCGAGCAGCACCACGTCGCGTCCGCGGATAGCATGCGCCAGGCGTTCGGCCTTGTCCGAGCGCGCGAGCGCGCGCCACACATCGGGTTGTTCGCGGATTTCGCGTTCGAAACGTTCACCGAGCATTATTGCATTGCGAATTGCGAGAGCAGAGCGGCGCGCACCTTTGCCAGGTCTGCTGCGCCCGTGGCCGCATCCTCGCCCATCCACTGGTTGAAGAGCAGCGAAAACGTCACCGGCCCGTGCGTTCTCGTCTGCACGTAGCCGGAGAGGGTGCGCACGTGATTGATGCTTCCCGTCTTCGCGAACACTTTGTCTTGCGCCGGCGTGCCCAGATACGCGCGGCCAAGCGTTCCACGCTTTCCCGAAATCGGCAAAGCATTCAGGATCACGTCGCGCTGCGGGCTGTTCCAATCATACTGCAGGATCGCAACGAAATCGCGCGGCGTGATGCGGTCGTATTGCGAGAGCCCGGAGCCGTCGCTGATCGTCACCGTTGCCGGGTCGACTCCCGCCGCGCGCAGGAGCGCCGTTTCGGCGGCGCGCCCTTTCTCGTCGGTGCCCGGCTCGCCGCTTTGCGCCGCCCCGACCTCTTTTAATAACAGCTCGCCCATCAAGTTGTCGCTGGGATACCAAAAGTCTTGAAGCAGCTGCGGCAGCTGCTCCGAGCGGTGCGTCCACAACTCCTGGGCGTTCGCCGGGCGCTCGCCTTTGCGCACGGCGCCGCTCACCGTGACGCCGTGCGCACGCAGCGCGCGCAGGAAAACGTCGCCCGCGTACGCTTGCGGGTCCGGAACGGCCGGCACGATGTCGCCCGATTCTTTTGCGCCCAGCGGATAGGATCCGGTCAAACGGATGGTGGTGCTGAAATTTTCCCACGGCCGCACGATGTCGGAGGTGTCTTTCGAACCCGCAGGCCCTGTCGTGATCTGATTGTCGATCGTGTACGCATCGGACTGCGGCCACACGCGCAGGTCGATCGGATCGCCCACCTTCGCCCCCGGAATCATCGTGACGTGAGCGACGCCGTCTTCCAGCTCGAGTGCGGTTACGACCGGCGCGTAATAGTACGGAAGATCGTCCCACGACCAGCCGTAGCCGTACGCTTGCGAATCAAAATGCGTTGCATCGGTCACCACATCGCCCTGGATGCGCCGCACGCCTTGCGCGGCGAGTGCCGCGGCAGCAGCGTCGAGATCGCCCGAACGCAGCAGTGCGTCGCCGCCGCCGCGCAAGTACACGTTGCCGCGTATCGTGCCGCCCGCCGGGGGCCCGTCAGCGCTTACGCGCGTCACGTACGAGAATGACGTGCCCAGTTTCTGCACCGCCGTGGAACCCACAAGCAGTTTGAAGTTTGAAGCCGGCATGAACTCCTCGTCGGCGTTGCGCGAATAGATTGTGGCGTGGCGCACCGTGTCGATGGCATAGAAGCCGATCTGCGCGCCCCGCAAGGTCGGCGCTTTGAGGATCGCATCGATCTTGCCGCGCAGCGCCGTCATCTGCCGCGGCGTCCACGCCGTGCCGGCAGGCGCGGGCAGCGGCGGCATCGTCGGCGTGGCTTTGGGTGCCGGCGAGGGCGGCGCGCCGTAGAGTATGACGGCAAACAAGAGGCTCAGGAAACTATGCATCGACGTCGTTCCTTAAAAGATCGGCGGTGTCTTCACGCCGCGCGATCAGCGAATGTGCGCTCGCGCGCACGGCGGCTACCGCCGGACGCGCGAAACGGTTGTAATTGCTCGCCATGCTGTACGTGTAGGCGCCGGTTGAGAACATGGCGAGAAGGTCGCCCGCGCGCAGGTCTTCGGGCAACATCGCATCGGCGAGCCGGTCGTTCTCGCAGGTGCGGCCGCACACGACCGTCTCCACGTTGTGCGCGCTCTCCCGAGAGGCGCACACCGTATGATGATAAGCGTCATACAATGCCGGGCGCGGGTTTTCATAAATGCCGCCGTTCACGATCGCATATGGCCTGCCGAACTGCCGTTTCGCGGCCATCACTTCGTACAGGGAAACGCCCGCCGCACCGATGAGCGCGCGTCCCGGTTCGATGCCGATGGCCGGCACGGGCAGATTGCGCGACTGCGCTTCCCGCCGCACGGTGGAGGCGATCGACTGCGCGACTTGCGTAAGGTCCAGCACGCCGTCTTGCGGGCGCATCGGAATGCCGAACCCGCCTCCCGCGATCAGCGTGTGCGTTGCGAATCCGCTGCTCGCGCATACGGCCGCGATTGCCATCAACGACCGGGCGTTCTCGGCAAAACGCTGCGGCTCGTAAATCTGCGAGCCGATGTGCGAATGCAGACCCGTAAAACGCAGATGCGGCGCGCCTGCGAGCAGCTCGAGGGCAGCGGGAAGCGCGGCGGGATCGAAGCCGAACTTCGAATGCTGCCCGCTGGTGCGCACGAACTCGTGCGTGTGCGCTTCGGTTGCGGTGTTGATGCGCAAAAGCACGGCAATCGGCTGCGCGGTGTGCCGCCCGGCAAGCTGTCGCAGCTCCTCGACATGATCGACCACGACGCGCCCGACGCGGCCTTCGAGCACGGCATCGATCTCGGCCGGCGTCTTCCCGCAGCCGTGCATGGTGAGGCGCTCGGCCGGAAATCCGGCACGCTCCGCTGCCATCAATTCGCCCAGCGAGCAGACGTCAAGCCCTAGCGGCGTATGTTTGAGATGCTTGGCAAGAGCGACGAGCAGCAGCGCTTTGCCGGCATACGCGACGTCGATGCCGTGCGGAGAGCAGGCATGCATGAAGCGCTCGATGGCCGCATCGAACGCGTCGTAATCAATCGCCAAAAGCGGCGTGCCGTAGGCCAAGGCAAGCTCCGTGCACGGCACGCCGCCGATCAGCAGTTCGCCGTTGCGCCTTGCAAGGCCGATGGAGAGCACGGTGGAACGATTAGCCCCTATGCATGAACGTCCTCTAGAACAGCAGCTTGAACGCTACGAACATTTTCGCATCGATTCGTGGAAACCGCAGTTTCCGCCGGGCCGCATCGACCGTATCTACACGCATTGGTCAGCGCACGATTACCACAGCGTCTTCCCTGCGTATCATTACTGCGTGGCAACGGCCGACGACGGCGGCATCGTCGTTGCAAAAACGAACGATTTGCGCGCGAACATGCGTGAGGTGCGCGCCGAGCCGGAACTGCCGTATGCCGCGCATACGCGCGGACGCAATTCGTTTGCCGCCGGGATATCCATCATGGCGATGGAGAACGCGAACCCGCAAGATTTCGGCCGCTATCCGCTGACCGAACGGCTCATCGACGCGCTCTGTTTAACCGCCGCGCATTTGGCGAAGTGCTACCATATCGCAATCGACGCCGAACACGTGATGTCGCACGCCGAAGCCGCGCTCATCGACGGCTATTTTGGAACGGCGCCGCAAGAGCGGTGGGACATTGCGCGCCTGCACCCCAATCCGGCGCCGCTGGAGCCGCGCGAAGGAGAAACCACGGGCGAAGAACTGCGTTCACGCATGCGCCGGTTCTTGGAACTGCTCTAAAAACGTTTGCAGCGTGGGCTGCGCGACGCCGGCGTTGTGAAAGCGCTGCTGCAGCATCTCAAGCGATGCGGGCGGCACGATGAACAAAAACGGCGCAACGCCGCCGTCCGTGCGCATGCTCACGCTCTGCGCGCCCGCGGGAACCAGCGCCGTCTGATACGCTCGCAGATCGGCGCTCCCGCCTTCGCATTCGAGATGAAGCGGTTGATCCAGCGCCATCACGATCAGGGGACGGTTGTGCGTCTGCATCGTCGCCGCCGTCTCGGTGGCGAGCACGCGCTCCACGAGGAAGTGTGAGTCGGCGATAAAGGCCGTACGCTGAAAACCTTCGTACGCATAGGCCAGCGGCTCGACGGCCCGCGCATGCGAGGCTCGGTAATCCAAAACATCGGCGGCTTTGCTTACGTGCAGCTCGCGCTGCTTGCCG
>JBHEMM010000007.1:32162-63124 GCA_046262595.1 Vulcanimicrobiaceae bacterium | reverse complement strand
GTTGAACAGCTTGACCTTGCCGTCGGCGCCGAGGCGGTTCCAGTCGAAGATGCGGTACGTCAAATCGCTGGCCTGCTGCGTTTCAAAGATCGTAATGCCGGCACCGATCGCGTGCAGCGTCCCGGCGGGAATATAGAACGCATCGCCGGCTTTCACGGGGACGCGGTTCAAGATATCGCCGAGCGAACCATCGGCAACACGCCGTTCGTACTCCTCGCGCGTCGTGTCTTCCATCCAGCCCATCGCGAGCTGGGCGCCGTCCTGCGCGTCGAGCACGTACCAGCACTCCGTCTTTCCGTTACGCTGATGCTCGATACGCTGCGCGTAGGCATCGCCGGGATGCACCTGGACAGAAAGCGAGGCTCGCGCATCGATGATCTTGGTGAGAATGGGAAAGATCTGCGCCGGATCCAGATCGCCCAGCAGCGCCGCGCCGAGCTGCTCGCGCAATTGCGCGACGGTGCGCCCGGCAAACGCACCGTTCTCGACGCCGTTCGCATCCCAGCACTCCCACGTTTCGCCGAGCAGCGCATTTTGGTCGCCCTCTTTGCCGAATCGCTTCACCAGCGCATCGCCGCCCCAGATCGCCGGAGCGAGCTTCGGTTTGAGCACGAGCGGATACAAGGTCTGCGCGTCCACGGTCAGCCGGCGTGCTCGCCGCGTTCCAGGATCGCTTTGAACCGGCGCAAATCCGCGGCGATCTGCCGCTGCGGCTCTTCACCCAAAATACGCGCGATCGACGCGCCGACAAAACGCGCGGGCGGCGCGTACTCGAGCACCACGCGCACTTCCGTCAAACCGTCGCGCTGGTCGAAGTGCACCGAACCCGCATGATGGATAGCCGAACCGGGCAGCGATCGCCACCCGATGAGCTGCCCCGGTATGTCGTTGATGATCTCCGCTTCCCACGTCGCGCGCGCGCCGATGGGCGCACGCACGCGCCAGCGAGAACGATCGCCGGTGAGCGCGGTCACTTCCTCGACGTGCTGCATGAACTGCGGCAGCGTATCCAAACGGCGCCAGAACGCGTACACTTCGTCGGCCGGTTTGGCAACGGCGATCGATTCCTCAACCCGTACGCCGCGCCCGTAGGGAACGCTCGCGTTCGGATTGCGCGTTTCGTTCTCGGCAGACGTGTCGATTCCGAAAGCGCCGTAGACCGGGCAGAAGCCGGTCGCGCCGCGATACACGAGCTCCGCGCCGGCGGCGCCCGCGAGCAAACCCAGCGTTCCGCGGCGCTTCACGGCAACCGCGCCAAGCAATGCGCCGGCACCCACGGAAATCCACCGCTCCATCGATCCGACGTTTCGTGCATCGTACATCACCGGTCTCCTTCTCCTACCGCTCGTTATTCTCGAAGCTCAGGACCGAATCCGTCGCGCGCCGAAGGCTCGCCGGGTGCGGCTTTATATCGGAATCGGTTCCAACCTCGGCGACCGGCAGGCAAACATTTTGTCGGCGCTGCAGCGGCTGCGCGCCCGCGCACACGTGGCAGCCGTTTCATCGTTCTATGAAAGCGCCGCCGCGGGAGGCGCGGAAGGCCCCGCGTTCCTCAACGTCGCCGCCGAACTCGAAACGACGCTCGGTACCGAGGCTTTCCGGCATTTTGCCGAAGAAGTGGAGATTGCAGTGCGCCGCTTCACCAACCGCAAGCTCGCCGCACGCCCGATCGACGTCGACATCCTCGTTACCCCAACGTGGCGGCACCCGGATCTGGAATCCCGCACGTACAACGTCGTCCCGCTCTTGGAAATCGCCCCTTTCCTTGCTCATCCCGCCACGCGTCATGCTGAGCCGGTCGAAGCATTAAAAAAACTGCCCCGCTCCCTCCACTTCAGCGCGAACCGCCAAGAAGAATCGCCCGATGTCCGCCTGGGCCTCTCCCGCGTGGGCGTATCCCGCGTGCGGCGCATCGTGCACCTGCGCATCGACGGCAAAGAACGCGTCTACAACGGCGAGTTCACCATGGTGGCCGATCTCGCGCCCGACAAAGCCGGCGTACACATGTCGCGCTTTTCCGAAATTTTAGAGGAAGCCGCACTCGATGTGCTCGCGCGTCAAGACGCCGCGCCGATCGAACGCATCGTGGAAGCGATAGCAAAAGAGATCGTGGGATCGCAGCGCGCCGTTCGCGCCGACGTCCGTTTGCGCGCCGATTTCGGCTTGGAGCGCTGGACACCCGTTAGCGGTAAACGCGGCGAAGAAACCTACACCTTGATCGGCATCGCGTATGCCGACGCGAAAGGCACGCGCCGCGCCATCGGCGTGGAAGCCGAAGGCATGACGGCATGCCCGTGCGCGCAGCTGATGATCCGCGAACACAGCATGCACGAACTGCTCGAAGCGGGGTTCGCGCAAGAACAAGCCAAACGCGCCTTGGACGCGCTTCCCGTTGCCACGCACAACCAGCGGGGCAAGGGCACCGTCCTGATCGGCGCCGGCGCAGCGAACGAAGACGCGGTGCGCGCCGAAGATCTGGTCGAAATCGTGGAGCACGCCATGTCGAGCGAAACGTACGACCTGCTCAAGCGCCCGGACGAGTTCTTCATCGTGAACAAAGCGCACCACAACCCGAAGTTCGTCGAGGACGTCGTGCGCGGCATTCTCTCGAGCGCACTTGATATGTACGCCGATTTCGGCGGCGACACGTTCCTGTCGGCAACTCAAACCAATTACGAATCGATTCACAAACACGACGCCTTCGCCGAAGCCGCGGGCACCTTCGGCGAGTTCCGCCACGAACTTGCGACAGGCGAATATTTATCCTCAAAAACGAGCCTAACGACCTGGCTCTCAAGCCGCCCAATCCCCAGCGCGTCATCGTGACCCCTACTGCGTCATCCTGAGCCTGTCGAACTTACGCTCCAAGCAGAAGGTTGCCGACTGAGTCGACACGCGCGCGGGGCGGTGCCCGCCGCTTGGACCCGCGCGGCGCTGCGGCTAAGTCAGCCGCAGCCCCAGCCGCCGCCGCAACATTAATCGCTTCGGATCTCGCCCGTTTCGGCGCGCATCGTCGCGCGCTCGCCGGCTCCATCGAAGCGGAACTTGCGCCGGAATTCTTGCGCCGACGTGTCCAGCATCTGCATCTCCTGCGGCTCCGCTTTCTCGCGCAGATCGCGGAACGCTTTTTGTTCTTCATCCTCAATATGTTCGAAAACAGCTTTTTGGAGCGTTTCGGCCTTTGCTGTGAAATCGCTGTCATCGTTTTCTTTGAGCATCGTGTCAATTTCGAAAATCAGTACGTCCGCCGCCGCTGTTTCTTCGTACAAGTGCATGGACTCGGTGTGCTTGCGCGCAATCTGCGCGAGCGCCGGATAGACGATGTTTTCTTCAAGGGAGTTGTGAATCGTCAGTAACCCCTTGAGCTCTTCCAACGTCTGCTTACGCGTACCGCTATCCGAAGATCGCGTCAGCTGCGTCAGCAGGCTCTTGATCGTTTGGTGGTCGCTTATCAGCATCTCGATCGCGCCGGTGGCGCGAGTTTGTGTGATGTTTTCGTTCATGCGCGACATGTACCCACAACGCAGCGCCCGGGCCGAATCGTCAGACGCTAGACAAACCGCCGGCTAAGCAATCTTACGCGCGCCTTTCGGACGACTAGTAGCTTCTGCTGCGTTCTAGATGCGTGATTCGCGCCTTAAGCGAGGGATGACTCGCAAAGAGAAACTCGAACCACGCCGGCTGTTCGTCCTCGGCCAAATTCTGGTCGCGTAGCCGCCGGAACGCCGCAGCTCCCACCGCCGCCACGCCGGTGGTTTGAAGCGCAAAGTGATCGGCGGCCCATTCCCTGGATCGCGAAAAGGCGCTGAGCGCCGGCCGGAACGCCTGCGAAATGAGCGAGGACCACCAGGCAATTTGCGCCAGCGTAACGGCGCGCTGCGCGCGCTCCTTCGAATGATCTTCCAACAACGCGAACGATCCGAACAGCACCGCCGTAGAGGCGATCTGGCCTGCAGCGATCATGCGCCACGTGTCGCCGGAAACGTAATGCCCCAGTTCGTGCGCCACGATAAACTCGATTTCGTCCTGCGGAAAATGTTCGATCAGTGTGTCGCCCAGCACGATGCGGTGCGTGCGCCCGATTCCGGTCACGAATGCGTTGGCTTTTTTGGTTTGCTTGCTCATGTTCACGCGCAGAATGTCGGCATCGCCCACGCCGTAACGCGATGCAAGCGCGCGCAGCCGCTCTTCGAGCGGCCCTTCCAGCGGCGTGTATTTATTGAACAGCGGCATGATATAGATCGGTACAACGATATTCGCGCCGACCAGCAGCGGCAAGGTCGCCGCACTGGCGATCCACGGCCACGTGCGCGGAAAGCGCCGCACGACGGCTGCAAACGTACCGGCAAGTGCGATCGCAACGCCGGCGCCCACCGCCTCACCTTTCAGCTTGTCCGCCAGCCACGACGCGACCGGCTGTTCGCTCAGTTCGAACCGTTTCTCGAGCGCGTAGTCTTCAACGTAATCGGCGCCCGCGCCGGCAATCGTTTCGAGGAACGCGCCGCCGGCGGCAAACGCCATCGGCTGCGCCCACACCGGCGCGCGCTGCACCGAACGCTCGAGCGCAACGCCCAGCGGCCCATACGCCAGCACGGCGGCCTCGCTCAACGAACGCACGATACCCGCAAGGGCAAGTCCACGCCGGATCTCTCCGTAGCGGCGCGCGTCGCGGCGCAGATTTCGGTCCGGCCGCGCGCCGAACGCCTCGCACGCACGGTACAGCGCGTATCCGGCGCTGAAACCGGCCGCCGCCCCGAGAAGAATCCTCCGAGTGTTCATGGTACTCCGCTCACCGTGATTGCTTTGAAAAACGCTCGAGTGTATTGCCTCGACCCGGCCTCCGGTTCCTATTCCCGCGCAAACGGCTTGCTACTCGACGGAGCGCAGATCGCCTCGACCGATCCGGACGCTGCGGGCGCGGGCATCGAGACGATCGATCTTGCGGGCGCAACGGTTCTGCCGGCCTTCGGCGACGCACACGTGCATTTGACGGACACGGGCTTGTTTCTGGAGCAATGGTATCTTGGCGCAACGCGTTCGTACGCCGATCTCGACGCCGCCGTCGCTCGCATTTCCAAAGCCCCGTACGTTCTGGCGGGCCAATACGACGAAAGCTTTTGGAACGACGCGCGCACCGCCGATGCATCCATTCTGGAACGCCATTTGCCCGATGCGTATGCCATGCTCGTTCGCGTCGATGGTCATTCGTGCATCGTCAACCGCCGCACGTTTGCCTGGCTCAATCTGCCGCCCGGCCTGCAAGGGATCGAACGAGGCGAAGATGGCGAACCCACCGGCAAACTTTTCCTGGATGCGAATTGGAGGGCGCAATCGACGTTTATGAAACGGATGCCGCTGAGCGCAAAGCGCGTTGCCGAGCGACGCGCTGCCGAACTCGCGGTGCGGCGCGGCTACCTGCACCTGCACGTGCAGCTGGTCGGCTTTGAGCGCGCGGAATACGCCGCGGAAATCGAAGCGCTCCACGCACTTCCCGGCGTCAAAGTGTACCCCAAGATCTGCGAGCCGGACCCGCAGCTCGCGCAGGAACTGGGCCTGCCGTACATCGGCGGCGACGTCTTCCTTGACGGATCGATCGGCAGCTGCACCGCCGCAGTGAGCGAACCGTTCTGCGGAAACGGCTCGCGTGGCGAGCTGCGTTACAGCGACGATCAGGTCCACGCCTATTTCGCCAACGCAGAAGCGCTCGGTATCTCCGCCGGCGTTCACGCGATTGGCGATCGGGCGATCGAACAATGCATCGCGGCGTGGGAAAGCGTTTTAGGCGGCAAACCCAGTACACGCGGTAACCGGCACTTCATCGAGCATTTCGAGATCGCAAAAACGGAACACATCGAAGCGTGTGCGCGCATGGAGATCTATCTTTCGATGCAGCCGCAATTCGATGCGCTGTGGGGCGGAACGGGCAACATGTACGACGCGCGCCTGGGCACGCAGCGCATGCGCACGATGAACGCGCTGGGCCGCATCGCGGCATCCGGAGCAACACTGTGCGGCGGCGACGACAGCCCCGTGTGCAGCTTTTCCCCGCTCGAAGGCATCGGCGCCGCCGTCAACCATCACGAAACGGCCGAACGCCTTTCGCTTGCGCAAGCGGTCACCATGTACACGTACAATGTTGCGCGCTTATCTCACGCGGAAACGAAAACGGGACGCATCGCACCCGGCTACGCCGCCGACCTGGTGATCCTCGATCGCGATCCGTTCAACGGCGCTGCGCCGGCGGATTGCAGCGTTCTAGCAACGTACCGCGACGGAACGCTGGTATTCCCGCTGTCGTGCTGAGCCTATCGAAGCGCGTTCACTCCTGCGGCTCAACGTCTATCTTATCGCGAATACTCAACCCGAGCGCCTTGTGATGCGCCTCGCTCTGCGCTAGCGCGGCATTGATATCGTCGCGCTCGCCGTTCTCGCTTAAGAGCGTGCGAAGGCGCTCGCGGCTCTCACGCAGCGACGCCGCTTGTTTTTCCAAGACTTCCGCCGGGACATCCGGCGCATCAAACGGCCGGTTCAGCCACGCCTGCATCGCGTCGTGCGCTGCCAATCCTTGCGCTTGCGCAGCCGCCAATTCATCTTTATAACTACTCACAACCGTGGTGTTTCGGCGAAGCAACGGCGTACCTTGTTGCGAAACGGCGCCGTCCCCCGCTACTGCGTTGTAAAGCTTCCGACGGCCGTCGCGGCCTGCACGTAACACGCCGGCGGACTCGTCGTGAGATTCGTCTGCACGTACGCGAACGTGTACGTCGTCGCAGGAGCCAAAGCGGCGAGCAGCGGAAGTTCTTCGACCGGCAGCGGCGGATAGTTCGGCGGCTGCGTCGCCGATGGTGTGGGAACGGGCGTCGGTGCGTTCGCGGGCGTACCCACCGGAACGCTGGCGTTCGCAGCGCTCGTCAAGGTGTAATATCCGGGACCGTATGTTCCGTCGTAAGAGCCGGCGAAGAAGACGCCGCTCAACGCGTCGGGAACCGCGGTCGCACCGGGCATGGGATATAACAGAACGGGCGGAAACGGCGTTGGCCCGGGCGACGGCGGCGGGCAGGGCGTTGCGGTCGCGGATGCAGGCGGCGTTTCATTCGTTCCTGCGCCCGCGCCACAAGCCGGCAGCAATAGCAACAGCAGCGCACTTACCATTCTTCGATTCGCAACGCCGCTCACGATAGCCGCCTCCCTCAAATAATCGAAATCACTTCCTGCGTCACCGGCCGCGCCGCAATGCTGCCGATCAGCGCTTCCGCCAATTGGTCGCATACGGGATCGTCGATCTCGTCCACGCGTCCTTCATCGGCCAAACGCGCCTTGAGCGGATCGATTGGCAGGCGGGCAAAGATCGGCGCTCCCGCCAGCTCCGCGACGCGCTGCGCGTACGACGGCCCGAACACTTCGTATTTCGTCCCCGTATCCGGCGCAACAAAGTACGACATGTTTTCCACAACGCCCAAAATCGGCTTCTTCAGCTGATGCACCAAGTTCGCCGCCTTGCGCACGATCATCGTCGCAAGCGCTTGCGGCATCGTAACCAACACGACGCCGTCAATCTTGAGCGACTGCAGCACGGTGAGCGGTGCATCGGACGTCCCCGGCGGCAGATCGATAAGCAGATAGTCGAGATCGCTCCAAAGCACTTGCTCGTAAAACTGCCGGATAATTCCGGACACGATCGGGCCGCGCCACACCATCGCGGTGTCTTCCTTGTCGGTAAGCAAGTTCGAACTGACGATTTCAATGGCGCTGCGCGTGCGTGCGGGCACCATGAGCGGCTGCGCATTTCCTTGCGGCGTCTTGGGCGCATTCGGATCCGCTTCGATCACCAGCGGGCCGCTCAGACCGAAAAGTTTGGGAATGGACGGTCCGGTGATGTCGCCGTCCAAAATGCCGACGCGCAAGTTCCGCCGCCGCAGGCCGATCGCCGTGAGCGCGGTCACCAGCGATTTGCCGACGCCGCCTTTGCCGGACATGATCGGCACGACATGCTTGATCTGCGCGCGGTGCGCAAACGCGCCCGGAGCGCGCCGCTGCGGCGTGCGATCTTCGGTGCTGATGTTCGGCACGAACCCGGAAAGCCGCGCTTGCGAAAGCGCCGCAATCACAGGCTGTACCCGCAAACCGTGTGCGGCCGCACCTTGCTCGATCGTTTCGTTTTTGCTTACTCCGCAACCGGCGCATTGCAGCCCGAAGCGCTCGAGCACCTCGGCGGCAATGGGCAGTTGCGCGACCAACTCGCGGATATTGGTTTGCGGCGTGATCTGGGTTTCCATGTGGGGCATGAGCGCAACGTTCGCGGCGGGAACGCCTCCTTACTATGCGCGCAAAGTCGGTTCCGGATTCTGGGCAGGCGCTCACGCTGCTGACCGCCGCATACCTGCATGTGCCGGCTCGCCGCCTTCGGGCGCTGCTGCAAGGCAAGGAAGCGGCCCTGGCCGAGTGGGCGGCCGAAGACCCCTCCCGCAAGGTCGCGCACGCCCGGCACCGCGCGCGTGAGGCGCTGTACCGCCTCACGCATTCACACGCATCACTGGTTACGTCGGCCGACGCCGCCTACCCCGCGGGCCTGCTTGACCTGCATGACCCGCCCGCCTTTTTAACGGTACGCGGCGTCCTTCCCGTGACCGGCATTGCAGTCGTCGGTACGCGCAACGCAAGCGATATCGCGCAAGCATTTGCCCGCGGTTTTTCTTCGCAGTGCGCGCACGCGGTCATCAGCGGTTTGGCGCGCGGCGTTGACGCTGCGGCGCATCGCGGCGCGCTGGAAGCGAACGTGCCGACCGTCGCGTACGTCGCCACCGGGCTGGGCGTGACGTACCCGCCCGAACATCTCGAGTTGGAACAAGCGATCGTCGCCGCGGGCGGCGCCATCGTCAGCGAACGGCTTCCGGGCGAGCCGGCCGTACCCTGGGCGTTCATTCAGCGCGATCGGCTGCAGGCCGCACACGCCCGCGCGATCGTCCTGGTCGCAAGCGAACTCGACGGCGGCGCGATGCACACGATGCGTTTCGCGCGCGAGCTGCAACGCCGGCGCTTCGCGGTGACGGGCGGAGATTTTGCCTTCGCGGGAAATGCCGCCGCCATCGCGCAAGGCGCGCAACCCTTGCCGCCTTCGCCGCAAGAAGCCGTGAAAGTTTTGCACCGTGTTATTTGACGATATCTTGGCGGGCGGATGCGATTCACCCGTGCGTTCCGGCTGGGCCGTGGGCGGCGAACCGTTCGTACAGTCGCGCGGCGACGGCGCGCACGCCTACGATGCGCACGGTAACCGTTATATCGATTACATTATGGCATACGGGCCGCTGCTTTTCGGCCACAACGATGCCGCGCTGACAACCGGTCTGGACGAGCTCGCGCGCGCGGGCATCGTGCATGGGAACACGCACGAAGAAGAAGTGCGCCTCGCGCAGCGCATTCGCACGCACCTGCCTTCGATGGAACGGGTGCGGTTCACGACCACCGGAACGGAAGCCGTCATGAGCGCCGTCCGCACAGCGCGCGCCTTTACGGGCCGGAACGTGATCGCGAAATTTGCCGGCAATTATCACGGGCACTTCGATCTTGCCCTTCTTGATGCGGGGGCATCGGCGCACACGAGCGATCCGACCCGCAGCGGCATTCCGCCCAGCGTCATGCGCGACCTGATCGTTTCGCGTTACAACGACTTGCCTGACCTCGACGCTCGGCTCGCCGGACGCGAGCACGAGCTTGCCGGCATTATCGTCGAGCCGGTCGTCGGCAACATGGGCTACGTCACGCCGGCTAACGGCTTTTTGGAAGGCTTGCGCGAACGCGCAACGCGGTATGGCGCCGTGCTGATCTTCGATGAAATCATTACCTGGCTGCGCCTAGGTTTGCGCGGCGCGCAGTCGCGCACGAGGGTCAAACCCGACATGACGACGATCGGAAAAATCATGGGCGGCGGCTTTCCGATCGCCGCGTTCGGCGGCCGCGCGGATATCATGTCGGTTCTCGCGCCCGCGGGTTCCACGTTCACCGGCGGAACGCACGCCGGCAACCCCTTCTGCGTTGCGATGTCGCACCGCGTTTTGGACCTGCTCGAACGCCATCCCGAATACTACACGAGCATGAACGCGTTGGCGCTGCGTCTGGCAGACGGCATCCGCGCGATCTTTTCAGGCTTCGACATCCCTTACGCCGTCGTGCAGCACGAATCGATCGTGGACTTCAAGTTTCGCGCGGGGCCGCCGAGCCGCAACTACGACGACGCGCGCGCCGCGGATAAGGCGGCCTACGCCCGCTATTACCATGCAATGCGAGCGCGCAACATTCTTTTGCCGCCATCTCAGAATGAAGTGATGTTCCTCTCCTCCGCGCACACCGCTTCCGACATCGACGAAACCCTGAACGCCATGGAAAACGTTTTCACGCCGGTCCGCGCGACGCTTGTCTCCTAACCCGTGAAACGCAAAACGTTTCTGTCGACAACCGGCGCGCTCGCCGCGGCACCGGCGCTGACCGCCGCCTCCCGCAACGCGGCGATGCCCGAACCGCATGCAATCGCAGCGCAGGTGAAAGCGGAGCTTCTTCACGCATGGAACGGCTATAAACAGTTCGCGTGGGGCTTCGATGAGTACCGGCCGGTCAGCCGACAGCCCAAAAACTTTTTCATTCCCACGCATTCCTTCGGGCTCTCGATCATCGAAGCGATGGACACGCTTTACGTCATGGGCCTGGATGCGGAGCTCGAACTGTGCGTGGAGTGGCTGCGCAAAAACATGGCCTTCGACGTGGACGGCGAGGTGCAAATGTTCGAAGCGGTGATTCGCATGGTCGCCGGCCTGATCAGCGGCTACTACGCGACGAACGAGAAGTTCTTACTGGATGGCGCGCGCGATCTGGCCGATCGTTTACTGCCCTGTTTTACGAAATCGCCGACCGGCGCGCCCTATCGCTTCGCCAACTTAAAGACCGGCGCCGTACGCGATCCGAAAAACGTGCTCGCCGAGATCGGATCGAACGTCTTGGAGTTCGGGGATCTCTCACGGCTGACGGGCGAGCCAAAATATCTTAACGCTTCAATGAAAGCGTACGAAGCGGTCCTGGCAAAGCGCTCGGTGCTCAACCTGCTTGGGACGAACTTCGACATTGAAAAGGGCGAATTCATCGATCCCGCCGACGTCGCGCCCGACGAACCCGTGGACTCGTTTTACGAATATTTGTGGGGCGGCTGGCAGATGCTCGGCATCGCGCAATGCCGCGACTGGTACCGTCTGCTCACCGATGCGATCCTCAGATATAAGGTCACACACGTCAACGGCAGCCTTTGGTTTAAAGCGCTCGATTACACCACCGGACTGCCTTCCGGCGATGCATCCACGAGCGATCTTGCCGCCTTCTATGCGGGCCTCCTGGCCAAGGGCGGCGATCGCGCCGCGGGCGAAGCGTTTTACAATTCCTGGACGAGGGCGCTGGACAAATATGAACTGCTCCCCGAAGTGTTGTTCTATCCCGACCTCTCCATCATGGATCCGCGCTATTGGATGCGGCCGGAGTATCCGAACTCTTCATTCGATCTCTGGTTTCTCACGAACGATGTGAAGTACCGCCGTACCGCATACGGCTACTTCATCGCCCTGCGCGAACATTGCCGGACGCCCAACGGCTACACCGTGCTCACCGACATCCGAACGCGCCCCATGACGCAAGGCGACTATTTTCCCGCATACTCGTTCAGCGAAAATTTCAAATATCTGTATTTGATGTTTGCCGCTTCCACGGGCCGCTTCGACGCATCCAATCACTATCTGAACACCGAGGGCAAAGTGCTGCGCGGCCTTTTGCCGCGGCGAATGCCGCGATAGGCTGTATTGACAAATATCGATATATCCGCTATATTGACGTTTGCGAATACAGCCTCTCAATACGCAAGGGATTCACCGATGAAAGCACACATGAATTTTCGTACCGCTCATCTTGAGGAAAGCGTCGCGTTCTACGGGGCACTGCTCGCGCAGAAGCCTACCAAGCAGTTCAAGGATTATGCGCTGTTCGTCACCGAAGAGCCGCGCCTGGAGCTTGCGCTCGACGCAGATGAAGCCGTCACAGTGGACAGCTGCGCGCACTACGGCATCGTCGTTGATACGCCCAAAGCCGTGGAGGACGCAATAGAGCAGCTGCGCAGCGCCGGGCTCGAACTCGACATCGAACGTGAAGAGACGTGCTGCTATGCCCGCCAAGACAAGGTGTGGGTCACCGATCCCGACGGCCGGCGCTGGGAAGTCTATACGGTTTTGGAAGAAACCGGTGCCCGCGACGCCGCGGCCGCTTCAAGCGGATGCTGCACCGCCTAAAATTCCGGCCAGCCTTTCATCGACGTCGCGAACTTCGGTACGGTAAACGTCGCGGTGCATCGGTTCACGTCAAGCCGTTGCACGGAGCGCGCGCGCAGGAACGCAACGGCGACGCGGTCGGTGCACGGGCTCTCGACGCCGTGCCCTGCCCCGCGCACCACGAGCAGCTTCGCGTTGCTGAGGTACGGCAGCTCCGCCCGCGCCGACGCGATGGGCGTAGCGGGGTCGTCCGTTCCGTTCATCAAGAGCGCCGGGGCGCTGCTGCGGACGGGATCGTCAAACGACCGGGGCATCGCGTTAACGCTCCAGATCGTGCAGGCGTGCAGCTCCGCGCGGATACGCAAGTCGCCCGCGAATGAAAGCGCCGCCGCGGCTTTGACCTTTGCCGGATCGAGAAACGGCATGGCGTCTGCGCACATATACGAAAGATTGGTTGCCATGTCCAGTTCGCCGGCGAAGCCCCGCGCGACCGTATCGATCATCGTGGCGAGCGGAGCCGTATTTCCCTCGTGGACCTGCTCCACGATATAAGGAATGTACGCCGCACTTTGGGGATCGTACATTGCCTGCCGGAGGTGATCGACGAAGACTTCTTTCGAGAGATCGATCGTCCGCGGCTGCTTCAAATGCTTGTTTTTTAGCCGCACGGCAAGCGGGCCGCGGTCAAAGCGTGCGATCAGCGCTTGAAAGTACTGCGCGAAGTGCGGAAAATGCGCATTGCACGAGGCATCCTTTCGGCACTTTACCATCAGATCTCCGATGGCGTTCTGGGCACCGTCGGGCGCGCCCGGCAATGCATCGAAGTGCGGCGGATCCACGCCGTCCAGAAGGGCACTCTCCACGGTATCCGGATGACGCCGCAGAGAGACCAGTGCCTCGAATGTCCCGTAGGAGCCGCCGTCGAGCGCAAGTTTGGGGTAGCCGAGCGCTGCCCGGACGTCGTCGAGATCGTCGACGGCATTGTTGGTGTTGTAGAAATTCGGATTGGCGTGCGTGAGATACGCCGTATGGCAAGCCGCAAGTAATTTGTCCGGCCACAGTTGCGCGAAATAGCTTGCCGGGTCGCTTGACGGCGCGACGTCGCAATGCGTCGCGTTCGACCGGCCCATCCCCCGGCTATCCACGAAGAGCATGTCATAGGCGCCGTGAAGCGCACGTATTTCTTTCTCAAACAGGCCGTCGGCAACGAACGGCGCGTCCATGACCGCACTTGCGCCGGGGCCGCCCTCGATCCACGCGATCGCGTGATGCGTGGGATGGAGCGCTTTTACGACGACGACGTTGAGCTCAATGATTCGCCCGCTGCGCGCGGCGCGGTCTTCATAAACACCAAAGGTGCCGCACAGCGCCGCCGATTTAGCCCGATGAAGGCCTTCCGCGCACGGTTTGAGGTGAAGACCAAGAGCGGGAGCTGTGCCGGCATGAGCAGCGGGACCGATGGCCGCCGCGATAACGGCGAGCGCGAGCGTGCGCAAGAAACGATTCGCCATTAAGGTGCCAGCCGGGCGGGCTTCGGATCGACCACCACACTGCGCAATCCATCCGCTCCCACGGAACGCACGCCGACGATCGCATCGTCGTGGCTCACGGGAATTGTCGCGGCCGTCACGTCGCCTACGTCTTTTGCGTACTGCCACACCGGCGAATCGGTTGCACGCCACACCAGTTCGTAGCTCGCCGCACCCGGAGCCCTGGCCCATGCGAGCGTCGTGTCGTTGCCCAACCGCTGATACCCCAAGCCGTGATACGGCATCGTGACGTTTTGCGGCTCGCCAGGTCCGAGCGCCAGCGCGGCCAATGACGCGACGTTTGCCTGCGTGACGCGCGCCAGATAAGCGAAGTCGATGTACTTGAGCAGATCGCCGTATTGTACGCCGTTTTCCACGCGCACGTTCTTGTGCTGGTGATAAAAATTTTCGTGCGCCTCGACAAAGCGGACGGCGGCGAAGCCCTGCTTCTGAAATTCTTCCTGATCGCCGCCACGTCCGAAGCGGTCGGCGCGGAAGATCGATCGCACGTGCAGCGGGGCGAGATACTGCGGCACGATTCCCGCGACGAAGCGCTGCAACTCGCGTGAGGGCGAGCTGTTCTCCGTGCCGTACGTATTCACGTACGACAGCTTTACCCCGGCGGGCACGGCTTCGCTGAATACGCGCACCACGTTGGCGTCCGCGCCGCCTGCGTTCGCCGTGCCGATGATGTCGTTGTTCAGATCCGCGGCGACGTCAACGCCTTCCGTTTTGAGCTGCGCGGCGTAATGCTCGGCGCCCCACAGGCCCAGTTCCTCGCCATCGAATACGGCGAACACAATGGTGCCGCGAAAATGCGAGAGACCCGCCATTGCGCGCGCCGCCCCGATGACGGCGGTGGTGCCCGAACCGTTGTCATCAGCGCCGGGCGCATCGCCCACGCCGTCGGTGCAATCGCCGTTGCAGTCGTCGTAATGGCTCGACATCACGTACAACGGCCCCGGTGCGTCGCCCTTGAGCGTTGCGATGATGCTCGACTCAACAACGTCGCGCGGCGTCTGTTCGGTTTTCGGATGCGTGAACGTGTCGAGCGCGACCGTCAGATGACCGTTGCTTTTTGCCGCAGCGCTTAGGAACTGCGCGCGGATCCAATCCCGCGCCGCAAAAACACCGCGCGACGGCGAGTTCAGGTTTTCCGAAAAATCGTTACGTGTGCCGAAGCCGGCAAGTTTGGTATCGATCGCGCGCAGATCGGCGGCCGATACGCCCCGCAGCAGTGCGGTGATGCGCGCATCCGGAGCGTTCACCGGGCGGGCAGAGGCGCCGGAAAAGAGCAGTGCGCACAATGGCAAGAGCGCAAAAAGGCGGAACTTCATGGTTCCGCCTTTTCAAGATGCTAAGGAGCTTTCCTCATCGCCGCGTCGTTTGCGCTGCCTGCGCCGCAAGTATCGTCCCAGCACGACGTCGGTGCCGCGTCCGGGAACCGAGTGCACGGCGAAGATGTCGGTGCACCGCCGCATAATCGGCAGGCCGCGTCCGCGTTCGCTCGTTTCGGGCGGAAGAGCGACCTTTGGGAGCGGGTCGCCTTCGAATCCGGTGCCCGAGTCGCTTATCGTTGCCAAAATCTTGTCGTTCTCGATCAGGCAGCGCACCTCGATCAGGCGCGACGAGTGGGAATGTTCGATAGCGTTGGCAAGGGCTTCGCCGACGGCAAAGATGAACTCATTGAGCTCATCGTGGTCGATTTCGAAGTTGCCGGCAAAGGAACGGACTTCTTGCCGCACGCTCCGGCTGAAGCGCGGGTTCGGAGGAATCCGTACCTTGAGTGTCTTGTCGTCCATCATCCAATACCGTTTTTCATTCTACCGCAATCGGGAGCGCGCTAACGGTGAGCGCAGCCGGAAAGGCGGCTTACGTCTATGTCCTGGAGTGCGCCGACGCCAGTCTCTACACGGGTTGGACACATGACCTGGCCAAGCGCCTGGCCGCCCACGCGAACGGAACCGCGTCGAAATACACCCGTCCGCGTCTACCGGTGCAACTTTACGCGTGGCTGCGTTTCGAATCGGGCCCCGCCGCGCGCAGCGTGGAGGCGCGCTTCAAGCAGCTCACACGGCCGGAAAAGCTGGCGGCCATCGAAGCGCGCCAGGCGTTCGGGACGCCCGTGCACAAGGCTCCGCTTCACCAAGAACCACCCGGAGGAACTATGCCGTCTCGCACCGCTCCCATCGGCGAAGAACTGCGCGATTCTATCGAAGAAGCGAAAACTTCGCAGGCCCGCCTGGCGACCAACAAGGGCGATATCGTCTTCACGTTTTATCCCGATGATGCGCCGCAGCACAGCGCGGCCTTCATCAAGATCGCGAGCGACGGCTTTTACGACGGCCTGAAGTCCCACCGCGTCGAGCCGGGATTCGTCGTGCAGGGCGGAGATCCGGACGGCAACGGCACGGGCGGCCCGGGATATACGTTGAAAGCCGAGTTCAGCGGCCGGGCGCACGTGCGCGGAACGGTTGCGATGGCGCGCGCCGGTCATCCCGATTCCGCCGGTTCGCAGTTCTATATCTGTTTGGGCGACGCGCGTTTTCTGGACAATCAGTACACGGTTTTTGGGCAGATGACCGACGGTTTCGATGCGCTGGACGCGATTCGCGCCGGCGATACGATGACGAAGGTTACGATCGAGCCGAAGACTTCATAAGTCGCTCGCGGCGACCGTGCGGTAGATAATACGCGAGATGCGCGCGATGCCGTCGTACGCAGCGCCGGGCGAATCCAGGCCGTTCGTGTAAACCGCCAGCACGTACGGCGAATCGCCGAACGGATCGACAATAGCGACGTCACTGCGCGAACGGCTGAGCTCGCCCGTTTTGTTGGCTACGGCCGTACCGCGCGGAAGCAGGCGCGGAATGGTATCGCGATCCGTCTGTCCCAGCATAATCCGGATCATCTTGCGGCACGACGAGGGCGTTGCCACCGTCGAGAGACCTTCGCGCACTGCCCGTTCGATTTCATGCAGCAGCAGCGCCATATCTGCGGGCGTCGTGCGGTTGTCCATGTGGTTCAACACGGCGGACGTGTCCAGAAAATGGCGCTTCAAATGCGTTTGCGTCAGCCCCGCTCTGCGGATAACGGCGTTGATCAGTTCGAAGCCGAAATGCGTGATGAGCAAGTTGCTCGCGGTGTTGTCGCTCACTTGAATCATCGGCACGATCAGCTCGCGAACGGTAAACACGCTGCCGTCGCCTTGGCGGGACATGAACTCGGACCCGCCGATCAGGTCGCTCGTGCTGTAGGCGATGCGCGCGCTCATTGCCGCGGGGTCGCGCTCGGCCATGTGAAAGGCCGTGAGCATGATGAGCATCTTGATCGTCGATGCGCTCGGAAACGAGACGTGGGCATTATAGGCGTACAGCGCGCGGCCGTTGGTCATCGTGCGTGCGCACACGCCGACGTTTCCCGGAATGCTCGCGATGGCCGGCTCCAAAAGCGATTCCAGCGTTTGCGCGCGTGCGGGCAGCGGCAACGCGGCGGCGGCCAAGATGCCGCCGATGAAATGCGAGCGGCGCATCGTCATGAGCCGGTCCCCTGGTAGCGCTGCAGGCCGAAGCGCCAAAACGCATACGAAGCGAGCAGCCATGCGACGCCGATCACGGGGGTCAACAAGCCGATCTGCGGGGAGAGCGAAAGACCGGTCTCGGCTTTATGCAAGAAGAACGTCGCCGGGAAATAGTTCATGAACGCAAACGGAAAAACGAACGCCAAGATAATGCGCACGCCGCGCGTATAAATACTGATCGGATAACGCGTAAACTCCTGTTCAAGCGACATGACGACCCAGCGCAGCGTATCCACGCGTACGAACCAAAACGACATCGTAGCCACCGCTAAGGATATTCCCAAATCGATGAGCGCCCCGCCGATGACGACCAAGGGGACGAAAATGATGAATGCCGCATCGACTTCTACCCCGCTGTACCGCGAGGCGAAGACGAAGAACACGATCGCGAGCATCAGCCCATCGAACGACAGCTGCGACGGCACCGTCAACGCCTGGAACAGCGTATCCTGCGGACGCACCAAAAAGCGGTCGAAGCGGCCTTCACGCACGTACTCGGGAACGCTTACGATGGTGAAGAAGAACGTATTGTGGAATTCATGGCCCATCATCCAGAGCGCGTAGAGGAACGCCATCTGCCGGAAGTCCCAGCCGTTCATGGACGGGAACTGATGCAGCGTGACCCACAATGCCGCAACGGCCGTCCCATGATACACGACGGCAAATCCGAACCACATCAGGAAGTTCGCCCGGTACTCGAGCATGGTCAGCAAATTAATGCGCCAGTACTGATAATAAGTGGCTAACAACTCAATCGGTCATCCTGCGGTTCACCGGTGTCCTCGTACGCCTCACGGTATCATGCCGACCTTCATGGTATCGTCGTGAGCTTCTCGAAGGACCTCTGCGCCGCAACTCCCTTCCGTCTTGACCTCACTGCGGACGCGTTGCGCCGGCTCGCGACGAACGTCGTCGATACGGTTGACGAGGAAGGCGTATACCGCCGCATCCTGAGCGACGCCGGCGGCGCGAACGCGATCGAAGTGAAGCAAGCTGCCCCCGACACGGTGCGCGTCACGATCGCCGGCGAGGATCCGCAGCGCTGGCTGCCCGTCGTGGAACGCATGCTCGGCCTCAACGTTCTCCTGGACGAATGGCGTCTGCGAACCGAGCCGTTTCCGTGGCTCGCATCTCTGGCGCACGAACTGCGCGGGCTCAAACCGCCCCGCTATCCCTCAGTCTGGGAAGCACTCGCACATGCGATCGTCTTTCAACAGATCAGCATTCATGCCGCCGCCTCCATCATGCGTCGCGTCGTGGAGCAACTCGCGCCGCCTATGGCGGTTGCCGCGGGAACGCTGCATCCGTTTCCGCCGCCGCAAGCGCTCCTTGCGGCAAGCGACGATGTGCTCCGCAGCGCGGGCTTGAGCGCAAACAAAGTCGCGCATCTGCGCAGCGCGGCGACCGCGGTCCTCGACGGCGTGGTCAGCCAAGCGCGGATCGAAACGCTTGACACGGCGCAAGCGCTCGAATCGCTGACGCGCATCCGCGGCATCGGCCCGTGGAGCGCCGCGGTGGTCCTGCTGCGCGGCTTCGCGCGGCTCGGCGTTTTTCCGTTGAACGATTCCGGCGTTGCGCGCAGCATCCGGTTACTTTCAGGTAACCACGATCTCGACGTTAACGCGCTGTTGGAAGCGCTCGGCCCCATGCGCGGCATGCTGTATTTCCATTTGCTCTTGGGACGTATGCGCAACCTAACACCCCCCTAAGCGGTGTTGATGCGAGAGATGACTTTTGCAATTCAGCGCAGCGGCGAGCGGTACTTCGCCGATCACGGTTGGCTCAAATCGTATCACTCGTTCAGTTTTGCGGATTATGACGATCCGGCGAACACGAACTGGGGCGCGCTGCGTGTTTTCAACGACGATTACATCGCCGGCGGCACCGGCTTCCCGCAGCATCCGCACCGCGATATGGAGATCGTCACGTACGTGCTGCAGGGCGGCCTCGAGCATCAGGACAGCATGGGCAACCGCGGCGTCGTCGGCCCGGGCGGCGTGCAGTTCATGAGCGCCGGCACCGGCGTGCGGCACTCGGAAACAAACGCCAGCAAGGACGATGAACTGCATCTCGTGCAGATGTGGGTTCTGCCGGGCAAAACCGGAACGGCGCCGTCGTACGGTCAAAAAGATTTCACGCTCGAAGATCGCCGCAACCGGTGGCTGAGCGTCGCGTCGGGTCACGACGGCGCCGATGCGCCGATCGTGCTTACGCAGGATGCCGTGCTGCGCGTCGCGCGCTTGGAAGACGCGCGGGTGGACGTGCCGCTCGAAGAGGCACGTTACGGCTTTTTATTCGTCGCCGATGGCGAGGTCAACGCGAACGGCGAGACGCTGCGCAAAGGCGATGCGGCGCGCATGACGGGCGGCCGGGCCCTCAATGTCCGCGGCTCCGGCGAAGTGGTTTTTTGGGACACGCCGGCACGCTGATGGCGCATCTGTTCGAACCGCTGACGCTGCGCGGTCTGACGATGCGCAACCGCATCGGCGTCTCGCCCATGTGCGAATACTCGAGCGTTGAGGGCTTCGCCAACGAATGGCACGTCGTGCATTTGGGCAGCCGCGCCGTCGGCGGGGCCGGTTTGGTCATGACCGAAGCCGCCGCCGTGTCGCCCGAGGGGCGCATCACGCCTGCGGATCTCGGCATTTACGACGATCGTCACGTTGATAAACTGCGCGAGATCGTGCATTTCATCCACCAGCATGGCGGCGTTGCCGGCATTCAGCTCGCGCACGCCGGCTTCAAAGCCAGCACGGCCGCGCCCTGGCACGGCGGGGGTCCGATCACGCTTGCGCAGGGCGGTTGGCGGCCCGTGGTCGCACCCAGCGCGCAGCCCTTTACGCAGGGGTGGATCGTTCCGCATGCGCTTTCGGTTGAAGAGATCGCCGCGGTGCGCGAGCAGTTTGCGGCGGCCGCACGGCGCGCGTTGTCTGCCGGCTTCCGCCTGATCGAAGTGCATGCCGCGCACGGATACCTGCTCCACGAATTTCTCTCACCCCTCACCAACAAGCGCACGGACGCGTACGGCGGTTCGTTCGAGAACCGCACGCGCTTCTTACGCGAAACGGTGGAGACTCTGCGGAGGACGATACCGCAAGACATGCCGCTGCTCGTGCGCATCTCGGCAAGTGATTGGAGCCAAGGCGGCTGGGCGATTGAGGATTCGGTGGAGCTCGCCAAAGCGCTCAAGACGCTGGGCGTCGATTTGATCGACTGCTCTTCCGGCGGCATATCGCCGCACGCTAAGATCGCAATCGCACCGGGCTATCAAGTGCCCTTCGCGGGAAGCATCCGCTCCGGCGCCGGCGTTGCGACGGCGGCGGTCGGCCTTATCACCGATGCCCGGCAGGCGGACGACATTATCGCGCGCGGAGATGCGGATATGGTGTTTCTCGCGCGCGAGCTGCTGCGGCAACCGTATTGGCCGCTGCTCGCCGCATCGCAGCTCGGGCAAGACGGCGCGGCATGGCCCAAACAATACGAACGCGCGAAGCCCCGGCCAAACGCGTGACGGACCTTTAGCCGCCCTGAACGACAACGCGCCGGGCGGCCGCATTCCAGACCACATAAGACAACACGGAAAACAAAGCGAGCCACAGCAGCTGCACCGCAAAAGAGCGCGCATAGCCGGCCGGCTTGATGACGCCGACGTAGATGAGCAGCGGCGTGGAATAGATCGCCGCAAAAGGCAGCGAGAACACGATCCGTCCAAGTAAGCCGGGGAAGAATGTGAGCGGGATCAGCTGTCCGCTGAGGAGGTCGGAAACCCAGCGCACGATCAATTGCACGGCGAACGTTTCCAGCGTCCAGAACGCGACGGCGTTCATCAAGAAGTTCAAGAAAAAATTGATCAAATAGCCCATCGCAAACGTGGCCAGGAACATGCCGAGCACCGGCAGGCTGGGCAGATCGATATGCACCAGCAGCAGCGCGAAGAGCACCGACGGAACCACCAGCAACGCGTGCAGCCCGGTTTGCCCCAAACCGTCGCTGAAAAAATAGAACGGCACGACGATGGGCTTCATCAAATCCGTGGCGATCGTTCCTTCGCGCAGCTTCTCGCGAATGAGGCGCGTGCCGTCCACCTCCAAAATAAGCGACATGAGCAGCGCCACGGTGGCGTACGTGATCATCGAATGCAGCGGCAGATTCATGGGCGCGACGTTTTGCGCGTAGAGTGCCGTCCACAGCGAGCGCAGCAGATACACGCGGACGATCAGCGAGCCGACTTCGGTAAAGACTTCCAGGCGGTATGTCGCTTCGCGCGCGAAGGCCTTGCGCGCGAATTCCGCATACGGCCACAGCGCGGCGGCGATCATTGTTCCCGAATGTCGAGAGCACGCGCTTCGTACGTCCCGTCGCCGTGTTGGAACCGCAGCTCGAGCGGCGGCGCGGGAATCGTGCGAAACGTCACGTTGAACGCGCTGGCATTGTGCGGCCCGATTGCCGGAGCATCGCACCATGCCGTACTGGGCGCCTCACCGTTGCCCGTTCTGTCGGTGAGCACGAAAGAGTCGCCGCGGCAGGCGAGCGGCCGCGTATCTTTGTTGGCGATGGTCCCGCGTACGATGAGCCCGTCAACGGGCGCGCCCGACGTGCCGTTGCGCACCGGCGCATACACGGCTTGCAGCATCATGATGTCGTGCTTCTTGGACAAGCGCATCTTCGTCCCGCCGCCGGTGCCGCCGCATGCGGTCAACGCAAGCGCGCAGCAAAGCGCGCCCGCGAGCGACCTCATTTGCGGCCCGTTTTCCCACGTTCGATCGCCGCTTCGCGCCGCAGGCGCGCCTCTTCCAACTCGACGAACATGACGTCTACCACTTTTTCGACCTCCACGTTCTGCGCCGGCGGCGGCTCCTCAGCGGTTTTGCGAGCCGGCCCTTTGGGGACCGGCTTTTTCGGCGCTTCGGCAAGCAGCGTGTCTTGCGCGTGTGTTTTGCGCAAAAATTTGGCGTAGCCTTCGGCTGCACGCGCACGCACGTCGCCGGAATTCTGCAAGTTGAACACATCTTCAAAAAACGATGACTCGACGTTGCCTACGGTCGTGTTTTCAGGGATCGTTTGCCCGTTGCTCACGCGTTCACCCGCGGCGATGAAGCACCCGGGTTCGATCGTCGCACCCACGATGTACGCGCCGGGCCCGATGATGCAGCTCTCGCCCACGGAGAGCGGGAACTGCATGACGCTTCCGCCGCTCGATTTCAAAACGGCGTTCTCCATCACGACGGTGTTCGCGCCGACGACGACCGGCGCGCCTTCGGCGCTGATCACCGCACCGAAGAGCACGGCGCAGCCCTCCTCTATCGTGACCTCGCCGCTGACGACCGCATTCGGTGCGACGTACGCGCCGGCGTGGATGTCGGGCTTTTTCGCTCCGCTGGAAACTTTCATGTGGGTGTTTGCTCCTGACGGTAGCCTTCGGTGTAAATGCGCCGGATGATCGATTCGAGTTCCGGCTCTTCGATACTTACATCACGGATGTCGTAGCGGTCCATGGCCTGGCGGATCAGTTGATCGGCACGCACCGTGCGGCGGTCGAAGCGGTAGCGCACGACGCCGTGTTCGTTAGAATCGATCTCGGCGCCGTCGAGCCGCGGGTCGGGGTTCGGTCCGTTCAAGGTGACGATCAGCGTGCGGTGCGTTCCATACTGCTCTTTGATGTGCTCGATGCGCCCGTCGTAGATGATCGTCCCATTGTCAATGATGATGATGCGCCGGCACAGCCGTTCGACGTCCGCTAAGTCGTGGGTGGTCAGGATGACGGTCGTTCCGCGCTCGGCGTTGATGTGATGCACGAACTCGCGTATCGCCTCTTTGGCAATCACGTCCAAGCCGATCGTGGGCTCGTCCAGATACACCAGCTTCGGCCCGTGCAGCATCGCCGCGGCGAAGTCGCCGCGCATGCGCTGTCCCAGCGAGAGCTGCCGCACCGGCGTGCGGATAAACGGTCCCATCTCCAGAATCTGCACGAACGTATCGAGGTTCTTGCGGTAGCGGTCCGCAGGGATGTTATAGATCGCGCGCAGCAGTTCAAACGATTCCATCAGCGGAAGATCCCAGTACAGCTGGCTGCGCTGTCCGAACACGACGCCGATGTTGCGGGCGTTTTGCCGCCTTCGCGCGGAAGGCACGATGCCCGCCACTTCGAGCGTTCCGGACGTCGGAACCAGAATGCCGGTGAGCATTTTAATGGTCGTCGACTTGCCCGCCCCGTTGGGGCCGATGTAGCCGACCAAGTCGCCCTCATGCACGTCCATGTCGATGCCGCTCACCGCCGCCTTCTCTTCGTATTGGCGTGAAAACAGCGTGAGCAGCGCGCCGGCGGCGCCCGGCGAGCGCTTTACCGAACGGAAGACTTTTCGCAGCGCGCGGGCGCGGATGATCGGCATGCCGCGGGAGTTCAGCGAGGCCCGGACGGTCCCTCGGAGGGAATAGGAACGGCGTGATCATCACGATATCGAATCTGTACGGCTGCGGCGCGATCGCCGTTGCGCATGCGGCGGCCGGGCAACTCGGCTACGAGTACGTGGACGAGCAGCTCCCCGTCATTGTGGCGAAGCGTCTGCAAACCTCGCCGCAGGCTGTCGAGTCCGCCGAAGATGCCGTCGACAGCGTGGGCGACCGCATGCTGCGCGCGCTTGAATCGGGCACACCGGAGATCGCGGCCGCACCGGGCGCGACGTTCGATGAAGAATATTTGCGAGAGGTGAGGGAAGCGGTGCGCGATTACGCTGCCCGAGGCGATGCGGTGCTCATCGGCCGTGGCGGCGGCGCGATACTGGGGCGCGGTCCGGGCATTCTGCGCGTGTTCATGCATGCGCCGCGCGATTGGCGCATCGGTCACATCGTGGAAGCGCTGGGCGTGTCCCAGAATGCGGCGATAGCCGAGATCGACCGCATCGATCGCGCTCGCGCCAAACATATCGAAACGAACTACGGCTTAAAATGGACCGACGCGCGCAACTACGATCTTTGCATCGATGTCGCCGCGCTCGGAACCGAAGGCGCAACGCAAGCGATCGTGGCCGCGGCTCGCGCACGATGATCGAACGCCGCCCGGCGCCGCGCAGTGTTCACCTTTTTTCCTCGCTGCGATTCAAAGATTTCCGTCTCCTCTGGTTCGGCCTGCTCGTTTCAAATCTGGGAACGTGGATGCAGCTCACGGCGACAGGCTACTTCATTGCAAAGTTGGCCGGCAATCCGCATACCGCCGCGCTGTATCTGGGCTTTCAAGGCTTGGCGCGCGCGGTTCCCGTCTTGCTGCTCTCGCCCGTCGCAGGGCTGGTTGCCGATACGCGTCCGCGCCGTCAGACGCTGTTCATCACCAACACCGTGCTTTCGATGCTTGCACTCGTTCTCGCAATCTTTACGTCGCTCGGCTGGATGGGCATCGCCGGTTTGCTGCTGATCAATGCCGGCACGGCCGCCGCGCAATCGTTCGATTCGCCCGCGCGTCAAAGTTGGGTTCCGCTGATGGTGCCCCGTGAGTACATCGGTAATGCGATCGGCTTAAACTCTGTCGCATTCAACGCACCCGCCGTTCTCGGCCCCGCGATCGCCGGCATTTTAATCTCGTCGGTCAACATTGCGGGCGCGTTCTATTTGAACGCTATTGCAACGCTTGCCGTGGTGGTCGCGCTCATCTTCATGGCACCCGCCCCGCCCAGCACGAGCCGGCGGGAACCGTTTCTCCCTTCCATCGCGTACGGCTTGCGCTTCCTGTTCCAACACAAAATTCTCGCGTGGGTGATCGGCACGTTCATCATCACCGCGCTCCTGGTGCGCCCCTACAGTATGCTGCTTCCGGCGTTTATCGTCAGCACACTGCATGCGAACGCGAAGGGCTTGGGCATCGCAATTGCCGCAACCGGCGTCGGCGGTTTCGCCGGCGCGCTGCTGACGGCGTACTGGGGCACGCGCGAGCGGCGCGGCACGATCTGGGCACTCTCGGCTCTCGCGATGGCGCTGGGCGTCTTCGCGCTGGGCTTCATTTGGAATCTTTACGCCGCGGTTCCCGTGCTCTTCGCAATCGGCACAGCCACCATGACGTTCCTGGGCGCATCCAACACGCTGATCCAAACGCTCTCACCGGACGAAGTGCGCGGGCGCGCCATCGCCGTGTATTCGATGGTCGCGCTCGGCCTGGTTCCGGGCGGCGCGCTGATCGTTGGTTCTCTCGCCTCATTCACAGGCTTGCACACGGCGTTCTGGCTTGTCGGCGGCCTGACGTCGGCGTTCGCCGGCTGGCTTTTGCTCAGCAAGCGCATTCTGCGGACCGTGTGAGCCTTCAATGCCCCAGATGCCACCCGTGCTTCTCGCAGGCGTACGGTTTGAGGCCAGTGGTCGTTCGTGGAATGGCCCGTTCGGCTTCCTTCCTCGTCTCGAACGCCGCCTTCGGGCCGCCGTTCTTCTTATAACAGGATCGCGGGCCGCCGCTCTTTCTCGTCTTTTCCATCGCCGAACGCACTTTCGCCAACAGTCTGCCCGGGCCGCCGCTCTGTAAGGTTAAACGCTCGATTCGGTACGAAAGCAGCCCTGTGGGATTTACGGTCAGCCCGGAACTTGTCCGGTCGGCTCAAGCGGACGAGGCGGCGCTGGACGATTTGATCGGCTTTCTCTGGCCCGAAACGTATCGCGTCGCGCTGGGCGTTCTGCGCGACCCCGGCCTTGCGGAAGATGCGGCGCAAGACGCGTGCGCCAGTATTGCGCGCGGTTTGAAAAATCTGCGTTCAACCCGTGCGTTTTACGCATGGATGTACCGGATCGTGATACGAACGGCGACGGTCGCCGCATCGCGCCGCGTACGAACCGCGCCGCTCGATCCGGCGCGCGAACCCGCTGCTGCGGCGACCCACGACGATCGGCTCGACCTGCTCGACGCGCTCGCATCGCTTTCGACAACGCAGCGTGCGGCAGTGGTCCTTCGGTAGTACCCGCATCAGCGCGCGGACGGCGCAACCGCAGGCGCCCGGGCGCGGCTCGCGATTTTCGCGAGCGGGTTCCATTGCTGCTTGCGATCGCGGTCGCGGCGGTGCTGGTCACCGCGCGCTCGCCGGCGTTCATGCAAGATCTCGAGGCGCGCTATCGTGCCGCGATGGTAGCCATCGGCTTGCAGCCTCCGCCGCCCGTGCCGCGGGCATTCGTCTCGACGATGCGCGCGCAGATCGTTTCGCTGGATGGCGCACGTGCGCGCGCGCGCTTCCATGTCGTTGCGCCGTCCGGGTTACCCGCCGGCACGGTGAGGCGCACGATCTACATCAACGCAACCGGCGTTTGGAATTCCGCGACGAAGAGCTGGAGCTTAGGCGGCCGCAAGTCACGTTCGCTTACGTTCGCCAAGACGGCCGGCGCTTTGCGCTCATCGCGCACCGGTATTCGCCTGCATCCGGCCCCGTGCCGCGCTACATCTACGATGCTGATGCGGCACCGCATTTCAAGCGCGGCGTGCTGCAGCTCGTAAAGCATCAAAGCTTCATATGGCGCAACGATAATCAGGTGACGCGCGCGGTTGCCTCAGAAGACATCAGCGCTGCGGAGATACAGCGGATACGCGCCGCAATGCATGGTACGCCGCTGCCGCAATACGATGGCCGCACGGATCGCGAGCGCGCTCCCCGGCTGCAGAAGATCTATCTGCTTCCCAAAGAGTAGCGGCCGAAAAAAAAAGCGCGCCGAGGATCGGCGCGCATTAAAAAACCGGAAGAGCTGTTACGCTGCGGCTGCAGCTTTCTTCCGGCGAGTGGTCTTGCGGCGCGTCGTCGCTTTGCGAACGGCCTTCTTGCGGCCCGTGGCTTTTTTCCGTCCGCCGGCCTTCTTGCGTCCTGCGGCCTTTTTCCGTCCGCCGGCCTTTTTACGTCCGGTTGCCTTTTTGCGTCCGCCGGCTTTTTTACGTGCCGTAGCTTTCTTGCGTCCGCCCTTGCGAGCGGCTTTACCACGCGTGCCGGTCGCTTTGCGAGCGGCCTTCTTGCGGGGTGCCGCCTTCTTTGCTGCTGCGCGTTTGGGAGCAGCTTTCTTTGCGCGTTTGACTGCCATGTATTGTTCAGTCACCTTTCTCCGGTCACAAAGTAACCAGGGTTGTTGAGTATGTTATACACAATTACGGGCTGCAACGCAAATCTTGCACTTGAAAGATGGTGGTGAGGCTATGCGCGTAAGAGTTGACGGCGCGGCGATCGACGTCGCCGCCAATGGTAAAGGCGATGCGGTGATGCTGGTGCACGGCTTCCCGCTTTCCAAAAAGATCTGGGACGCGCAAGCTGCGGCGCTTGCGGATCGCGCGCTTGTCATCCGTCCGGATCTGCGCGGCATGGGCGAATCCAGTGCGCCGCCCGGCCCTTATCTCATGGAAACACTCGCCGGCGATCTCGCCGCGGTTCTGGACGCGATGCAGATCGAGCGCGCCGCGATCGTCGGACATTCGATGGGCGGATACGTTGCAATGGCGTTCGCGCGCATGTACACCGAACGCGTTACAAAGCTCGCGCTCGTGTGCAGCCGTTTGAAAAATGACGCGCCGGACGTTGCGCAAAACCGCGAGAACATTGCAACGGTTTTAGAAGGCGAAAATCCGAGAGTTTTAACCGAAAACCCTTATTTGACAACACTTTTTTCGCCACTGACGTTAGAAAACCACGCAAATACCGTGGAATTGGTGCGTGCGCTCGTGCGCGCCAACCGGCCGGCCGGCTTAGCGGCGGCGCTGCGCGGGATGGCCCAGCGCTTGGATGCCCGCGATATCGCCCAGGACTTCGATTTTCCGGTGCTGGTGGTGGCCGGCGCGCGGGATCGGCTGATCACCCTGGGCGAGGCCGAAGAGGTCAGGACCGCTTTCCCGGCAGCCGACCTGCGCGTGCTGGGCTCGAGCGGGCACCTGCCGATGCTCGAGGAGCCGCAGGCCCTCAGCGAAGTCCTGGAAACGTTCCTGTCAGCGCGCCCGAGCGGCGCCGGAAGAAGTTTATAAGGAAGAGGACGCCCAGCACGACCGCCGCGAGCAGCGCCGCCTTGATGAGCAGCGGGATGATGAAGACGACCGCCCCCAGGACCGCCAGAACGATCGCCGCCAGAACGACCAGACGCAAATAGATGTTGAGCATGCCCCTATCTACCGATAAAAAAGAGACGGGTTTCGCTCGAACCGGAGAACGATGGACGCCGCAGCACTCAGCACCGCTTTAGCCTCAAGCGCCGCTAACCAGCAGGTTGCGGTCAGCGTCGTGCGCGCGGTCGACGACTTGGACCGGAACGTCGCGGCCGAACTGTTCAGCTCCATCGGCCTTGGCGCCGCCGTAGATATCCGGGCGTAAGAGCAGCCCAGCGCCAGGCGCGGCGAAGCCGCAGCGGGAATTACTCTTTATGAAATCTGCCCGCGTTACCGTCTTCCTCGTTGCGGCGGCGTTTGCCGCAGGCACGATCGCTCACGCGGATGACGCGAAGCCGCAGCGCCACCTGGTGTTCACCTTCGGCGTAACGATCGCGACGACGTCTACGGAGCACACCTCGGGCATTGACGGGAACGGCGGTGCGTCGGGTTCCGTCGACTCGCACGGCTCGGTCAGTGACACGGGCACCATTATCGCGGACGTCCTCTCCGTCCAGCCCGATACGGGCTTGGTCGTCCGCATCTCCGAGAACGGCCGCGGCGACCGGAACAGCGCGCCTACGATGTGCGTGACGTACGCCACCGGAGTGGTGCTCTGCGATATGACGGCCGGCGGCCCCAACGAAGAAGAGATGTCGCTGCTGCGCGTGCTCGGCAAAGACTTCGTCAATCCGGTAGTGCTGGACGCCAAGAACCATTGGCGCACGTCCGCGCAGATCAACGGCGGCACCGAAACGAATGACTACCGCCTCGACGGCAAACAAGGCGATCTGACGTCAATTTCCTTCGATCGCGTGCTCGACATCTCGGGCGTGAACGGCTTCAACGCCGCCACGCAAGGGCACATTATGTACAACGAAAAGACGAACGTGCCGGTCAATATGACGGAGGACACGATCACCCGCAAAAGCCGCGGCGCCGGCAGTTACGATACGATCGATCAGAAGATGACGTTTACGCTCTCGAGCGATTCGCTGGCGCAAACCACGCACTGACGCCGGCTGCGCCGACTGACCCGTAAGGCGTTCCAAGCGGAACGCCTCGTGCATTTTTCGAACGTTTGTTCGTTACAGCATGGATTCCGTTTTCTCAGCCCTCCATCCGGACGTCGCCGCGTGGTGCCTCGAACATCTGCGCGAACCGACGGTACCGCAACGTGCGGCCTTGCCGATGGGCGTAGCGCGCCAAAACGTGCTGATCTGCTCACCGACGGGAACGGGCAAAACGCTTGCAGCGTTTCTGCCGGTGATCTCGCGCTTGGCGCAGCGCCGCGATGACGACAACCTGCACGCGCGCACGTATGCGCTCTACATCTCGCCGCTCCGCGCGCTCGGCTACGACGTCGAACATAACGTCCGCCGTCCGATGCGCGAGATGGGCTTGCTCGAACGCCCGAACACCGAACGCGCGAAGGTGCGCCGGGGGCGCATCCGCGAGCGGTACGCGCGCACGGGCGTGCGCACCAGCGATACGCCGCAAGAAGAGCGCCGTCTCATGCTCTCGCGCCCGCCGCACATTCTCGTAACGACCCCGGAATCGCTTGCAGTCATGCTGGCGATGGATTCGTACCGTAAAACGTTGCGCGATGTGGAAACCGTCATCATTGACGAGGTCCACGCGCTCGCGGGCAACAAACGCGGCTCTCAACTCTCACTGCTTCTGGAGTCACTGAACGATCTTTGCCGGCTTTCGCCGCCGTGCCGCCCCGAGGCTGTCCAAGGGCCAAACCGCATCGGGCTCTCCGCCACCATCTCGCCGCTGCCCGAGGTCGCGAACTTTTTAGCCGGTACGGGCCGCCCATGCGAGATCGTCGACGCGCGCGGTCTGCGATCGATCGCTATCGACGTCGTCGCGCCGTTTGCGGGCGCGATGGCGCCGCTCGCGACGGTCGCGCAAACCGCGGCCGACTTGAGCCAGCGCGAGCGCACGACGCTCGTCTTCACCAACGTGCGCAGTCAAGCAGAACGCGTGGCGCACGAGATGACGCAGCACCTCGAAAGACCAGAAAGCCTGGAAACCGTCGAAGCCGATCAGCGCGAGAAGCAGTACGATGCGCGCATCGGCGTTCATCACAGCGCCCTGGAACGCAGCGTGCGCCACCGCGTGGAAGCCGCACTGCGCGCCGGAACGCTGCGTACCGTCGTGTGCAGTTCCAGTCTGGAACTTGGCGTGGACATCGGCTTCATCGATCGCGTCTTGCTCATCGGCGGCGCGCGCGGCATGACGCCCACGCTGCAGCGCGTCGGACGGGCCGGTCATCGCCCCGGCGCGGTCGCGCGCGGAACCGTGATCGCGCAAGACCGCGACGACATCGTCGAAGCCGCCGCAACCAAGCGCTGTATCGCCGACGGCACGCTGGACGCGATGGCCATTCCGCAGGCGCCGCTCGACGTGCTCGCGGCGCCGATCAACACGGCTCCGATCACGTCCACGACGTATTCCGACACGCCGTCATACGG
>JBHEMM010000007.1:28083-32152 GCA_046262595.1 Vulcanimicrobiaceae bacterium | reverse complement strand
GTGTTACGACAAACGCTTGGAAATCGACGATGCGCTCGCCCTCGCGCGCCGTGCCCACCCGTACGCAAATCTCGAACGCGAACAGCTCGTGCGCTGCGCCGAATACCTCTCCGGCGGGGGCGTTGGTCCCGATGAAGCGCACGTCCGGCGTCTGGGTTACGACGGCACGGCGATCTACGGCTTGGGCCGCGAAGTGTGTTCCGCGTTCTTCGAAAACGTCGGCACGATTCCCGACGAGCAGCACGTCATGGTGCGCATGAAAGGCGGGCGCGATATCGGCCGCGTCGAAGAAGGCTTCCTCAACGAAGTGCGCGAGGGCGACGTCTTCGTGCTCAACGGTAAAACGCTGCGCGTTAAGGAGCTGGGCGCTACGGGAATCACGGTCGAACCGTTTGCGGGCCGCCCAACGGTGCCAACGTGGAGCTCGCACCTCAAAGGCATACCGGCCTCGCTGGCCGATGAAATTCATACGCTGCGCAATGGCGTTGCAGCGCTGCTGCAGCAAGGGGGGCCGCAGCCGGCGCTCGCGTGGCTCGATACGCGCTACGGCTTGCAAGGCGTTGAGTCCGCGCATGTCGTGCGCTATATCGCGCAGCAGATGGCGATATCGGCGCTGCCGACGCCCCGGCGTGCGGTTGTGGAAATTTACAAGATGGACCGTCGTCAAACCGCCGTCTTTCATACCGGTGCCGGCCGGCGCATCAACGAAACGCTCGCGCGCGTTCTCGCTGCGCGCGTGTTCGCGCAGATTCGCGCCAACACGAATCTCACAACCGACGACAACGGCTTTTTACTGACGCTGCCGCAAGGAAAGCGGTTGCCGGACGCCGTGTGGGCATCGCTGCTGCAGGTGGACCACTTCGAGCGCGATCTGCTCGCCGGGCTGCGATCTTCGAACATGCTGCGCAATTCTTTCCGGTACGTGGCGAACACGGGTCTGCTGGTCTTGCGCCGCGCCGGCGGCCGCACGCTGCGGCGCAGCTCGCTCTCTTGGAACGCGCAGAAGATCTTCGAACGCATTTATGCCGCTGATCGCCGTTTTCCGCTGCTGCGGGAAACGTTCCGGACAATTACGCGCGATCTGCTCGACGCACCGGGAGCGAAAGCGTACCTGGAACATTCCGAACCGCCGCAGGTTCTGCACCCGGCCGCCGCATCGCCGTTTACGTTCGGCATCATTACGTCGAGCTTCGGCGATTCGGTCGTACTCGACGATCGCTCGAGCATGGTGCAGGCGCTGCACGAACGCGTTTTGGAAGTGCTGGGCGAACGCGCTGCCGAAGGGCGGGATATCTTCGACGCACCGCCGTTTGCGCTGCAGCATGAATAAAGCGCCGCGGTCCCCCTCGCGCGTCATCGAGCTTGCGCCCGGCGTCAGCGCCGTCGCACCTGGCATGCTTTTTCTTCACGCATCGCGCGCGCTGATCGCGGCCGACATTCATTTCGCTTACGAAGATGTGATCGGCGGCGCACTGCCCACGTGGAGCACGGCCGAACTTGTGACCTCGCTGCTCGTCTCGGCAAAGCTGCTTGAGGCGCGGGAAATCATCCTTCTCGGCGACATCATCCACGGATCCAGTATGAGCGACGGCGCCGCGCGCGCGGTGCGCTTGGGGCTCGAGGCGCTGCGCACGGCAGCCGCACTCACTCTGGTTGCAGGCAATCACGAAGGCAAGAGCCGCGGCGCCGCAGTGCTGGGCGAAACCGTCGAATCCGCGCTGCGCGACGGCTGGTTCCTGGTGCACGGCGATCGCATGCTGTCCGCACCGGAACTCGCTTCGTTCAACGGCGTGGTCATCGGCCATCTGCATCCAAGCCTCGCCTTGGGCGGCGGCGCGAGCGCACCCGCTTTTCTGAGCAGCGATCGTTTGATCGTCGTTCCCGCGCTCACGCCGTATTCCGGCGGCTTAAATGTTTTCTCCGCCGCCTGTCTGCAGGCGCTTGCGCCGTTTAATGTTGCGTCGCGCCAATTGGAGGTGGTCGCAGCGGCCGGCGATTTGCTCTATCCTTTCGGCACGCTTTCATCACTGCGCAAAGCACTCGCTGCGGGCGCTCCGACGCCGCGCAACCGCTACCAACGCAAATTCCTCCGGCCGGACTGACCTAGATCAAGCCCAAGTCCACCAACAAATAAACCGCCGCCACATGCGGCATCGAATCGATCGACCCGTCCCGCACCATTGCGCGCAGTTCGCTCACGCGCGCCGTTGAAACCCGGATGTCTTCGGTGACGTCGAGATCTTGCGCGCCGGTCACCGTTGAATCGCGCGCTAAGAACAGGTGCGCCACCGTATCCGAATTGGTTGGATCGACGACAAAGGTGCGTACGTGCTCTATGGCCGCCGCGCTGTATCCCGTTTCTTCCCGCAGTTCGCGCAGCGCCGTCTGTTCGGGCCGTTCCCCGGGATCGATCGCGCCCGCCGGCAATTCCAGCAGCTCTTTGCCGATGCCGTGCTTATACTGGCGCACGAGCACCACGCGCCGTTCGGGCGTGAGCGCACAGACGATAATGAACCCGCGGCTCTCGCGCACGTAGTAGTCGTTCACCACCTCTCCGCCTGGCAGCTCGATTGTGTCCTTGCGTAAGCGCAGAAAACGCGTGTCCACGACGTATGAAGATTCCGTCACCCGCCAGCCGCGCTTGTCCATCCGGTTTGCCTTTTGACTGCGCCGGGGCGGGTCCTCGCCAAGCCCGCGCGAATGAGGCCGCTCGTGGAAACGATCGTCGTCGCCGGCGCCGGAACGATGGGCACCGGCATCGCCCTGCTTGCCGCGCACGCGGGATTCGACGTCGTGCTCGTTGAGCCCGACGCAGCTGCGCGAGATCGGGCGAAAGCGCGGATCGCGAAGGATGCGCAGCGGATCAACGACGAGGCGTGCGCGCAGCGCATTCGCTTTGAAAGCGTGCCCGGCGCCCCCGCCGGCGAGAGCATCGCCATCGAAGCGGTGCCCGAACAGCTCGAGCTGAAGCGGCACGTGCTCCAATCCCTTGCCGCGGCACTCGGCCCCGATGCGCTCATCGCGACCAACACATCGTCCCTATCCGTAAGCGAACTTGCCTCGCAGATCGAACGGCCGGGGCGCGTGGTGGGCCTGCATTTCTTCAATCCGCCGGCGGTCATGCAGCTGGTTGAAATCGTGCGAGCGCAGGCAACGGACGATGAAAGCATCGCGCGTGCGCGGTCGTTCGTCGAGCGCCTCGAGCGCACGCCGGTGCTCGCGCAAGACACGCCGGGTTTTATCGTAAACCGCATTGCGCGGCCGTTTTATCTGCAAGCCCTGCGCGCATATGATGCCGCTTGCGCTCCGGTCGAAGATCTCGACCGCCTCGCTCGCGGCATCGGATTTCGCATGGGGCCGTTCGAGCTGATGGATCTGATTGGCATAGACGTGAACTTGGCGACCAGTGAATCCGTGTACGAGCGGACGGGCGCCGAGCGCCTGGAGCCGGTGCAGCTGCAGCGTGAGATGGTTGCGCGCAATAAACTGGGGCGCAAAAGCGGCGCGGGCTTCTACGACTATACCGGCGGCGTCCCCGCGCACGGCGAGGCGTTGCCGGAAGCGGCGAGCGAGCCGGACGAAAACGAACGTATCGTCATCATCGGATTCGATGGCATCGCCCTGGAACTGCAGGAGATGCTCGGTAAAGCGTACGCGCACGTGGACCTGTGGAGCGACGAAGAAACGCTGGATCAAATTCCGCTCGACACCACGATCGTCTTCGATATCGGCGACGGTTCGTCGGATCGGGCGCGCACGATTGGCGCGCTCGATGGTTTGCTCGGCGAAGAAACAGTGATCTTCGTTGACGCGTACGCGACGGACGTGGAAGCGCTCGCTGCGCGCGTGCAGCATCCCGGGCGCATCGCCGGCTACGGAATCCTCGCCTCCCTGAGCAACCAGAACGTCGTCGAAATCGTCGATGCGGAAGAAACTGCCGACGACACGCTCGAATTGGCTCAGGAGGTCTTTGCATCGATGGGGCGCGGTGTCGTGCTGCTCGAACCCGTTCCCGGTCTCTTCCTCGGGCGTATGGTCGCGAGTATCGTGAACGAAGCCGTTACGGCGG